>NZ_JASCAK010000031.1:0-320651 GCF_029967885.1 Pantoea sp. V106_11 | reverse complement strand
CGAGGCAATCCTGCACGACCCACCAATGTTGAAAGGCGCCCTAAAGGCGCCTTTTTGCTATGCGTAAAACGTGCGGGGATGAGAACCTGCCGCAGGTTCGACTGAATCGCAAAGCGATTCAGGCTGATGCGCCAGCATCACCCGCAGGGCGAGGCCCACCAGGCCGAGGCAATCCTGCACGAGCCACCAAATTTATCCGTCCTGACGCCAGACTGTAAGAATCTTTCCGTAAAATTAACATTTTGGGGCATTAAGCTTTTGCGGCAAGCGTCCGATAACCTAAAACGTCTATTTGCAAGGAGATCATAATGACAACGATATTAACCAGCACGCCGAGTATCGGAAGCAGCAGTTCATCAGACACAACCAACTCAAGTGATACCGCATCACAAATCGCCAGCCTGAATAAGCAGATTTCTCGTCTCAACGACCAACTGAAAAGTTTGGGTGACGATAAGACGATGACCACAGAGCAGAAAAAGAAGCAGCAAGATACGATTAAGGCACAAATCCAGGTTTTAGAAGCGCAAATCCAGCAGTTACAACGCAAAGAGCAACAGAAAGCTGAAGCAAAGCAGGCGCAAAAAGAAGGTAATACTGCATCTGCAGATGGCGTTAACCGCCCGACGCAGACCAATCAACTCGATGTCTATATCTAAAACGCCGGTCTTGACTCGCGTTGTTGCGTCAGCAATCTTGCCTGCTGACGCACCTCCTGCCAGATCGCTTCGGCCGCTGGCGTTAATGAGCGATTTTTACGCTTAATTAAAGTCAGGGTGCGATTGATCTCCGGATAAAGACGGCGCACCGTCAGCGCCCGTCCTGCCGGAAGCGGTAACGCTAGCGCCGGTAAAATGCTAATCCCAATGCCGGCATCGACCATAGGAAACAGCGTCGCGGGATGGCCGATCTCCTGAACGACATTAACGTTGATATTTTGCTGGCGTAAAGCCGCATCAATTAATACCCGGCTACCTGACGCGTAATCCTGCAGCACCATCGTTCGCCCATCTAACAGAGACCAGTTTGCCTGAGCAACGTCGGCAAGCGGATCGTCCTCACGACATAACAGCAAAAAAGGTTCATCCAGAATAGCGCAGCCGTCAAAATCGGTGTCGTTAAGCGGTCCGATCACGATGCCAAAATCCACTTCAGCATTGCGGACGCTTTCTAACACCCACTGCTGTACGCGGTCGTGCAAAATGATTTTTATGTCCGGATAGCTATGCTGGCTGGCAGCAAGGCACTGCGGCATCAGGTGCGCAGAGATGGTCTGACTGGCCGCGATTCGCACCGTGCCACTGCGCTGTTCACCGTAGCTGCGAATATCAAGCAGCGTTGTGTTTATCTCTTCGAGCAGCCTTTCCATGCGGGAGGCCAGCTGTTGGCCGGCCTCGGTCAGCACGACTTCGCGCGTCGTCCTGTCCAGCAGGCGAACGCCAATTTCATTTTCCAGCTCTTTTATGCTGTGGCTTACGGCCGACTGGCTCAGACCAATAGCCTGCCCTGCCTGACTAAAACCGCCGTAATGCGCTACAGCAACAAAGGTGCGTAGCTGACGCAAAGAGTAATTCATCGATTTCTCACATAGATTAATCTAATAAATCAATTTTATTTCTAAACCCACATCGCGCACAATCACCTCAGCCTAAATTTAACCGGATTTTAACGATGGGATTTTTACGTATAGACCCAATGATGATAAAGCTTATCATCACCGTATTATTGGCCTCTTTTATTCCTGCCAGAGGTCATTTTGTTGACTTTTTTCAGTACCTGACCACCGCCGCGATTGCGCTGCTTTTCTTTATGCATGGCGCCAAATTGTCGCGGGAAAAAATCATTGCCGGTAGCAGCCACTGGCGGCTCCATCTCTGGATTATGTGCAGTACCTTTGTGCTGTTCCCGGCTATCGGTATGTTAATTGTCTGGTGGCATCCGGTGAAAGTTGGTGCCGAGATTTATACCGGCTTCCTCTATCTGTGTATTTTACCGGCCACGGTACAGTCAGCTATCGCCTTTACCTCAATGGCGGGCGGAAACGTTGCTGCCGCGGTCTGTAGCGCCTCGGCATCTTCCCTGCTGGGCGTATTTATCTCCCCCCTGCTGGTGAATCTGGTTATGGACGTTAACAACAGCGGACCGGGTGATGGCCTTGAGCAGGTGGGTAAAATCATGCTGCAGCTGTTGGTGCCTTTTGTTTTAGGCCATCTGTCACGTCGCTGGATCAGCGGCTGGGTGGAAAGAAACCGGAGTCTGATTGGTATTACGGATCAAACCTCTATTCTGTTGGTGGTCTATTCCGCCTTCAGTGAAGCGGTGGTAAACGGCATCTGGAAACGGGTTGGCGTTGATACGCTGCTGTGGATTCTGGCGGGATGTCTACTGCTGCTGACTATCGTTCTGTTGATTAACTACTTTGCCTCTCGCCTGTTTGGCTTCAGCCGTCAGGATGAGATCGTTGTCCTGTTCTGTGGTTCCAAAAAGAGTCTGGCAAACGGTGTGCCGATGGCGAACATTCTGTTCCCCGCCAGCGCCGTGGGCATTATCGTCTTGCCACTGATGATCTTTCATCAGGTGCAGCTGATGGTGTGTTCGTTTATTGCCGGGCGTTATAAGAAAACCAATGCGTTGCAGGCTAAAAAAGATAAAGCCGCCGTGGTGGAATCGCAGAAATAACCGAAACGCGTAGGAAATCGCTGCCTCGTTTGCTCAATATAACGAGGCAGCGTAATTACTCACCGCGCTTCAGGGGCTTCACCAGGCCTTCCAGCCCTTCAATTTTAATCGTCAACGTCAGTTGCATCAGCTCACCTAAACGTCCTGAAGGAAAGTCGCCACTGCGGGCGAACCACAGCAGGTAAGGTTCAGGCAAATCAATCAGCACCCGGCCTTTGTATTTGCCAAACGGCATGACCGTGTTAGCTATTTCAACCAGATACTGTTTGTCCATGTCAGGCTCCCAGCAGACGAATCATTTCAGCTTCATCAATCACTTCGATGCCCAGTTCCTGCGCCTTCGCCAGTTTTGAACCGGCCGCTTCGCCCGCGATAAGCAGATCGGTTTTCTTCGATACGCTTCCACTGACTTTCGCGCCGAGTTCGGTAAGGCGCGCTTTCGCGTCGTCACGGTTCATCTGTGACAGCGAGCCGGTGAGCACCACGGTTTTGCCTGCAAACGGACTGTCAATCTCTTCCGCTTTAACCACCATCACCTGGGGCCAGTTGATACCAATGTCTTCAACCAACTGGCGAATCACGTCGCGATTGCTCTCTTCTTCCATAAAGTGACGTACGTGCTTCGCCACCACGGTGCCCACATCCTGCACTGCGATCAGCGCGTCCAGATCGGCATCCATTACCTTTTGTAGCTCGCCAAAGTGGTTAGCCAGGTTAGCCGCGGTCGCTTCGCCAACCTCGCGAATACCGAGCGCATACAGGAAACGCGCCAGCGTAGTGGATTTGGCTTTTTCCAGGGCGTCGACCACATTCTGCGCCGATTTCGCCCCCATCCGATCCAGGCCGGTTAAGGTTTCACGGGTTAATCGAAACAGGTCTGCCGGCGTCTTGACGTACTCTTTTTCTACCAGTTGATCGATAATCTTATCGCCCATCCCCTCGACGTCCATGGCGCGGCGCGAGACAAAATGTTTCAGCGCTTCTTTACGTTGAGCACCACAGATCAACCCGCCGGTACAGCGTGTGACAGCTTCGCCTTCGACGCGTTCAACATCGGATCCGCATACCGGACAGTGGGAAGGGAACAGGATTTCACGCGCGTCTTCAGGGCGTTCGCTGACAACGACATTCACCACCTGAGGAATCACGTCACCGGCACGGCGAATCACAACTTTATCGCCAATACGCAAACCAAGACGTTCTATCTCATCGGCGTTATGCAAGGTCGCATTGCTGACCATTACGCCAGCGACCTGCACCGGCTCCAGGCGCGCCACAGGCGTAATCGCGCCAGTGCGGCCCACCTGGAATTCAACGTCGCGCACGACGGTCATCTGCTCCTGAGCGGCAAACTTAAAGGCTACCGCCCAACGCGGCGCACGGGCGACAAAGCCCAGCTTCTCCTGCAGATCCTGAGAATCGACTTTGATCACGACGCCGTCGATGTCAAACCCCAGTTCTGCACGCTGCGCGTCAACCTCGTGGTAAAAGGCCAGCGCTTCATCCACGTTATGAACCAGACGAATACGATCGCTGACCGGCAAGCCCCACGCTTTAAACTGTTGCAGACGCGCCATATGGCTGCGCGGCATCTCGCCGCCTTCCAGCAGGCCAATGCCATAACAGAAAAACGTGAGTGGTCGTTTTGCCGTAATACGGGGATCGAGCTGGCGCAGTGAACCTGCCGCGGCGTTGCGCGGATTGGCAAAGACTTTGCCTTCGGTGCGGCGCGCTTCCGCATTCAGCTTTTCAAAGCCGTTTTGCGTCATAAACACCTCGCCCCGCACTTCGACGCGGGCAGGAATGTTCTCGCCTTTGAGCCGCAGTGGGATGGCGCGGATTGTCCGCACGTTGCTTGTAATATTCTCGCCGGTTGTGCCGTCACCGCGGGTTGCCGCACGGGTTAACAGTCCGTCTTCATACAACAGACTCACGGCCAGGCCATCCAGTTTGAGTTCACAGCAGTAGACCAGATCGTCACTGCTTTTTAGCCGATCCTGCACGCGCTTGTTAAATGCTCTGAAGCTGGCTTCGTCAAAGGCATTATCCAGTGACAGCATGGGCACTTCATGGCGGACCTGCTCAAACACCATTAAGGGAGCCGCCCCGACGCGCTGCGTAGGTGAGTCAGGCGTAATCAGGTCAGGATGCTGTTCTTCAAGCTCGCGCAGCTCGCGCATCAGGCGGTCATATTCCGCATCCGGTACTTCCGGTGCGTCCATGACGTGATAAAGGTATTCATGATGGCGCAGCGTCGTGCGCAGTTCGGTGATGTGTTCCTGGACGGATTTCATATAACCCCATCAGATAAAAAACCCCCGACAGGCGGGGGTTTATCATAACAAATTGAAAAAGTGTGGATTAGTCCCGGGATTCAACCACATCGCGGATACGCGCTTTGTAGGTTTCCAGTTTTTGTGGCGTCATCATACGGCGCTCGTCATCGAGAACCACACCGCCCACATCGTCCGCAATACGCTGTGCGGACTGTAGCATCAGCTTAAAGTTTTGATTCGCATCGCCATACGACGGCACCATCATAAAAATAGACACGCCGGGCGTGGTGAAATCAGTCATTTCATCCGGATTGAACGAGCCAGGTTTCACCATATTGGCCAGGCTAAACAGCACAGGGCCGCTGCCCGCCGGGCTGAGGTGACGATGGAAAATATTCATTTCACCAAACTGAAAACCGGCCTGCAAAATCCCCTGTAACAGGGCTTCACCATTTAGCTGACCACCGGAATGGGCGGCGACATGCAGAACCAGCACCGCTTCTTTCGGCTTGCTGCTGGTTGCAGGGCGCGCTTCAGGTTGCTTAGGCGGCGGCGGGCTGACGACCTCAGGCGCGGGTTCAGGCTCAGCCTGATAAACGGGATTGGGCTGAACGCTATCCAGCGGGTCAGAATCCAGCAGAGGATCTGCCTGTACCGGTGGCGCAACAAAGGTTGGCTGAGGCGCGGGCTGTTGGCGTGCAGGCGCTGGCCGCGGCTGTGCGGATTCAGGCTTAGGTGCTGGCGCAAACAGGGGATCGCTTTCCGGCGCTGATGTGGCAGGCTGACGTGCACGCTGTGGCGTTACAGGCGCGTGCTGCTCGTCTGGCTGCGTATCGCGAATATCATCGAAGTGAGGTTCCTGATGGTCGCGGGCATGGCGCACACGCACTTCACCCACGCCGTCATCAACGTCGTCGGTAAGCGTCTCATCATCATGTTCATCACGTTGTTTCAAACGTTTGTGCGGGCGATCGCGGAACACTGAAGAGCGCTCTTTACGGCTGGTCCACAGTCCGTGAATAAGAAGCGCTATAATGGCGATCGCGCCAACAACGATTAATATCAGACGCAAATCCTGCATCATTGTATTCTCTGTTGTTCCAATACCTTGCCACCGCGGCAAACTTTATTCTCTAACTGTATTTGCCCTGCCAGATAAGTGCAAGTCTGTGCAGTATTTTCTCACAAATAAGATAGACCACCCACGCTTTTTCGCTGTTTTTTTACCCAAACGGCACCTGGAGAGGTGAAAAAGCCAGGTTATAGTAGACGCGCCTTACCATCTTCAGGAGAACGGGCTTTATGGTTGTCAACAATTCGGTTTCCGCTTTTAACGGTTTGCATTACTTCAGCGAGGGCTGGAAGCTGGTCAGATTGCCCGGTATTCGACGCTTTGTGATTATCCCTTTACTGGTCAACATCCTTCTGCTGGGCGGGGCTTTCGTGTGGCTTTTTTACCAGCTTGATAGCTGGATCCCGCAGTTAATGTCCCACGTTCCCGACTGGCTACAGTGGCTGAGCTATTTGCTGTGGCCGCTGTCGGTGATTTCCGTGGTACTGGTGTTCAGTTACTTCTTTTCCACCCTTGCCAACCTGATTGCCGCCCCCTTTTGTGGGCTACTGGCCGAACAACTGGAAGCGCGCCTGACCGGGAAACCATTACCTGACAGCGGCTGGGTAGGCCTGCTCAAAGATGTTCCCCGCATTATGAAACGCGAATTGCAGAAGCTGGGCTACTACCTGCCACGCGCGCTGGGCTTACTGCTGCTCTACTTTATTCCGGGCTTTGGGCAGACTGTCGCGCCCGTTTTATGGTTTATGTTCAGCGCGTGGATGTTATCGATTCAGTACTGTGACTATCCTTTCGATAACCACAAGGTGGGTTTTCAGCAGATGCGCCAGGCGCTGCGTCAGCACAAGACGGCAAACATGCAGTTTGGTGCACTGGTCAGCCTGTTTACGATGATTCCGGTCGTTAATCTGGCCATTATGCCGGTAGCTGTTTGTGGCGCAACGGCAATGTGGGTCGATCGTTATCGTGCGAAGCTTGCTCGTGGCACCTGAGCTAAAACATCAACTATCCTTATGCAATTTTTGGCAGGTCTTATTGCCATGAGACATATAGATATATGATTTCTTTCCTTCCGCCAGAAAGAAGAACAGGTATGCTCTGAGGGTTCCCAATAATTCATACAGTTAAGGACAGGCTATGAGCAAGATTTATGAAGACAACTCTTTAACAATTGGTCATACGCCGCTGGTTCGACTGAACCGCATCGGTAACGGCCGCATCCTGGCGAAGGTGGAGTCCCGTAACCCGAGCTTCAGTGTGAAATGCCGTATCGGTGCCAATATGATTTGGGACGCGGAAAAACGCGGTATTCTTAAGCCTGGCATTGAACTGGTTGAGCCGACGAGCGGCAACACCGGCATCGCGCTGGCCTACGTGGCGGCGGCACGCGGCTATAAACTGACACTCACCATGCCGGATACCATGTCTGTTGAGCGGCGCAAGCTGCTGAAAGCGTTAGGCGCAAATCTGGTGCTGACCGAAGGCGCAAAAGGCATGAAAGGTGCCATCTCAAGAGCTGAAGAGATTGTTGCCAGCGATCCAGACAAATTCCTGCTGCTGCAGCAGTTCAGCAACCCGGCTAACCCGGAAATTCATGAAAAGACCACCGGCCCGGAAATCTGGGAAGATACGGATGGCGAAGTGGACGTGTTCATCGCCGGTGTGGGTACCGGCGGTACCCTGACCGGGGTAAGTCGTTACATAAAAAACACCAAAGGCAAAAAAGAATTGATCACGGTCGCGGTTGAGCCAACCGACTCACCGGTCATTGCCCAGGCAATGGCGGGCGAAGAATTGAAACCCGGCCCCCACAAGATTCAGGGGATCGGTGCTGGCTTTATTCCAGGCAACCTGGAGCTGTCGCTGATTGACCTGGCAGTGGCTATCACCAACGAAGAAGCTATCTCCACTGCACGTCGTCTGATGGAAGAAGAAGGCATCCTGGCCGGTATTTCATCTGGCGCCGCCGTTGCCGCCGCGCTGAAGCTGCAGGAAGATGAAGCTTACGCCAATAAAAATATCGTCGTGATTCTCCCCTCTTCCGGCGAACGCTATCTCAGTACCGCCCTGTTTGCCGATCTCTTTACCGAAAAAGAGCTGCAATAGCCCGAAACGGGTGCGGATGAATGCCTAAAAAGCACCCGGATGGGTGCTTTTTTGTGGCGCAGATCTCACTTTCACCATGTCGCAGATTGATTTCACTCACGTGGCTCTGGTATTTAGACTGCCAATTATTTCGAAGCCTGAAATTAATCCTCCTTTGAAGTGGATCAAGCTGAGTCAAGATTCAGATTTAGTGAAAGGGCAAATCACGGCATAATTAACCGGTGACGTGCTCAAATCGCTTTTTGACACTCAGCGGGAATGAAAGACTCATTCAAGCGCATTGTTAGACAGTAAGATGTATACCCGCGCACCTTCACAGGCTAAAGTTAGGGCTCCAGGCTAGACTTTAGATCCATAACACTAATCCTGAAAAAGTTGGGGAAATAGAATGTTCCAGCAAGAAGTTACCATTACCGCACCAAACGGACTGCATACTCGCCCTGCTGCGCAATTTGTCAAAGAAGCTAAAGCCTTCCAGTCAGAAATCACTGTCACCTCCAATGGTAAATCTGCCAGCGCTAAAAGCCTGTTTAAGCTGCAGACGCTGGGTCTGACCCAGGGCACCGTTGTGACCCTTTCTGCGGAAGGTGAAGATGAGCAAAAAGCCGTAGAGCATTTAGTTAAGCTGATGGCGGAACTGGAGTAATCTCCTTTCTGCACCGCTTTAAAACGACTCTTCTGCGCCATTGCGTGCAACATCTTGATCGCGGACAAACTGTCCGCGTTATTGCTTTCGTAGAGTACGTGTCCCACGACTATGGCAATGCAACGAGTCCAGTCAGCCATCGTGATTAAAAGGTAGGGTTATGATTTCAGGCATTTTAGCATCACCAGGTATCGCTTTCGGCAAAGCTCTGCTGCTGAAAGAAGACGAGATCGTCATCAACCGTAAAAAGATTTCAGATGATCAGGTTGAGCAGGAGATCCAGCGCTTTCTTCAGGGCCGCGGCAAAGCGGCTGAACAGCTGGAAGCCATTCGCATCAAAGCCAGCGAATCCCTGGGTGAAGAAAAAGCAGCGATCTTCGAAGGCCACATCATGTTGCTGGAAGATGAAGAGCTGGAGCAGGAAATCACCGACCTGATCAAAAAAGATCACGCAACTGCCGATGCCGCGGTGAACTCCGTGATTGACGCTCAGGCTAAAGCGCTGGAAGAGCTGGATGATGAATACCTGAAAGAGCGTGCGGCGGACGTGCGCGACATCGGTAAACGCCTGCTGCAAAATATTTTAGGTCTGCACATTGTCGATCTGAGCGCAATCCAGGACGAATCTATTCTGGTGGCGAAAGATTTAACGCCGTCAGAGACCGCACAGCTAAACCTGAAAAAGGTGCTGGGCTTTATTACCGACCTGGGCGGTCGGACGTCGCACACGTCCATCATGGCGCGTTCGTTAGAAATCCCTGCGATCGTCGGCACCGGTAACGTGACCACCTCCATTAAGAACGGTGACTTCATCATTCTGGATGGCGTGAACAATGCGATTCACGTCAATCCGTCTGACGCCGTTCAGGAAGAGCTGAAAGCGGTTCAGAACCAGTACCTGTCCGAAAAACATGAACTGGCTAAGCTGAAAGATCTGCCCGCGGTAACTCTGGATGGTCATCAGGTTGAAGTCTGCGCCAACATCGGCACCGTGCGTGATATCGCCGGCGCAGAGCGTAACGGCGCTGAAGGTGTCGGTTTGTATCGCACCGAGTTCCTGTTTATGGATCGCGATTCGCTGCCGACCGAAGAAGAGCAGTTCCAGGCGTACAAAGCCGTTGCTGAAGCGATGGGCTCGCAGGCCGTTATCGTGCGTACCATGGACATTGGCGGTGATAAAGACCTGCCTTACATGAATCTGCCAAAAGAAGAGAACCCCTTCCTCGGCTGGCGTGCTATTCGTATCGCGATGGATCGTAAAGAGATCCTGCATGCTCAGCTGCGCGCCATTCTGCGTGCCTCCTCGTTCGGCAAGCTGCGTATCATGTTCCCGATGATTATTTCGGTCGAAGAAGTCCGCAGTCTGAAAGCCGAGCTGGACATGCTTAAAGCGCAGTTACGCGAAGAAGGCAAAGCGTTTGATGAGTCAATCGAAGTCGGCATTATGGTCGAAACGCCTGCCTCAGCCGTGATTGCCCGCCACCTGGCTAAAGAAGTCGACTTCTTTAGCATTGGGACAAACGATTTGACGCAGTATACTCTCGCAGTAGATCGTGGTAATGATTTGATTTCGCACCTGTATAACCCAATGACACCGTCAGTGCTGAACCTCATCAAGCAAGTTATTGATGCGTCTCATGCTGAAGGTAAATGGACTGGCATGTGTGGTGAGCTGGCAGGTGACGAACGTGCTACACTACTGTTACTGGGAATGGGGCTGGACGAATTCAGCATGAGTGCCATTTCTATCCCTGGCATCAAGAAAATTATTCGTAATACACATTTCGAAGATGCGAAGGCGTTGGCAGAGCAGGCACTGGCTCAACCTACGGCGGAAGACTTAATGAACCTGGTTAACAAGTTCATTAAAGAAAAAACGCTCTGCTGATCCACGAGATGCTGGCCCCAAATTACTGCTTAGGAGAAGATCATGGGTTTGTTTTCTAAACTTTTTGGCGAAAAAACAGATAGCGCTGGGACAATTGATATCGTAGCGCCTCTGTCAGGCGAAATCGTGAACATTGAAGACGTACCAGATGTGGTGTTTGCAGAAAAAATCGTGGGTGACGGTATTGCGATCAAACCAAGCGGCAACAAAATGGTTGCTCCGGTTGACGGGACTATCGGCAAGATTTTCGAAACCAACCACGCCTTTTCAATCGAATCAGATAACGGCATTGAGCTTTTTGTTCACTTCGGTATTGATACCGTTGAACTGAAAGGCGAAGGCTTCAAACGTATCGCTGAAGAAGGTCAGAAGGTTAAAAAAGGCGACGTGGTTATTGAGTTCGATCTGGCGCTGCTGGAAGAGAAAGCGAAATCAACCTTGACGCCTGTTGTCATCTCCAACATGGATGAAATCAAAGATCTGACGAAGCTTTCTGGTCAGGTCATTGTGGGTGAAACCCCTGTGATTCGCATCAGGAAGTAAACGAAAAACGGCACCTGAGGGTGCCGTTTTTTTATGTTCGTTTTCCGCGTTAATCCGGCTGCCAGCGCGGCAAACGCAGCGTGAGCTCCAGCCCGCCTTCCGGTCGGTTAACGGCGTGCACTTCCCCATGATGCGCCAACACCACTTTACGTACGATAGCCAACCCCAGCCCGTAACCTTTGCCCATCAGCGGAGAATTCACGCGTACAAACGGGTCAAAGATACTGGAAAGTTTGGTTTCTTCCACACCCGGCCCCTGGTCACGTACGTGAATAGCCAGCCACTGCGATTCCACCTTCAGGCTCACATGAATACGTTGTCCCGGCAGCGAGAAGCGCAGGGCATTACGTAATACGTTTTCAATGCCACGGCGGCACAGTTCCGCATTACCACGCACCGTATGATCGGCGCGCTCATCAACGTCATACACGACATCCACACCGGGGATCTGCGCTTCATAACGTAAGTCTGTCACCACCGCCTCCAGCAATCCCGCAAGGTCAAAATAGTGTTCTCCCGGCATGCTTTCGTGTTCTGCACGCGCCAGAGTCAACAGCTCGCCGATCATCTTATCAAGTCGTTGCGCTTCTTCGTCAATGCGATCCAGTGAGGTACTGACATTCTCTGGCCTTTGACGTGCCAGCCCGGTGGCCAACTGCAGGCGAGCAAGCGGTGAGCGCAGTTCGTGAGAGATATCATGAAGCAGCGCCTCACGCGCCTTCACAAGCGTATCCAGCCGTTCTACCATGGCATCGAATGCCTGAGCCACGCTCGACAGCTCATCGTGGCGTTTACGCAGTGCCGGATAAAGCCGGACGCGTAAATCCCCATTAGCCACGCGCGAAAACCCTTCGCGTAGCTGTCGCATTGGCCGGGTCAGGTTCCAGGCCAATAGCAAACTGAACAGCAGCCCTACCGAGCCAGCAAAAATAAACATGGGTTCAGGTATGTTCAGAAAGTTGTGTGGTCGCCCTTCCCGACTCAGCTCACGCATTCCTCTGAGGTCGTACATCAGTTCATAATCGTTGCCGTCTGCACCCTTTACCTGACGCACCAACCGATTGGGGAAAAACGATTTATCAGTGGTATCGGAAACCGGCGGCGGCGCGCTGACGGCGGGCTGAAGGTCATCAACAGGACTTATGCTGAGGAACTGGCGTTCCTCAGGCGTCCACTCTGCTGTCATCACCTTGAGTGCGGCTGGCCCTTCACGTTCCAGCACGGACGTGGCTGATGCCATTAACACATCCGCCAGACGCTGTGTTACCTGGAGTTCAGGCGGATGGTGGCGGGTTCCGGAAAGTGAAAACCCCAGCCAGATAAGCTGGCTGATGATGAAAAATACCAGCCAAAAGCCCAGCAGGATTTTCCAGAACATGCGTCCGCGATAGCTGTGACTCATCGAATGCGATAGCCAATGCTGCGAACGGTTTCAATCGTAATGCTCTCCGCCGTGAGCGCACTGAGCTTCTGACGAATATTACTGATGTGAACATCCACGCTGCGATCGTAAGCTTCGCGCGGTCGGCCCAGACCTTTTTCTGACAGTTCGTCTTTCGTCACTACCCGGTCGGGTGAACGCAGCAGCAAATCGAGCAGGTTAAATTCTGAGGCGGTCAGGTCAAACGTTTTGCCCTTCCACTCCGTAATCCGCCTGGCAGAATTAAGGGTGAGCTCGCCCCACTGCAGTATCTCTTTTTTGTCCTGCTGCGGTGCAAGCTCCTCAACCCGGCGCAGGACCGCGCGCAAACGCGCAACCAGTTCACGGGGATAACAGGGTTTGGGCATATAGTCATCCGCGCCCATTTCCAGCCCGATGACCCGATCAATATTATCGCCTTTGGCGGTCAGCATAATTACCGGCAGGCGGCTTTGCTGACGTACCTGGCGCAGCACGTCGGTGCCACTCATATCGGGCAACATAATGTCCAGTATCATGGCGCTAAACTCCCCCGACAGCGCTCCCTGAACCCCGGCACTGCCGGTTAACACCAGCTGAGCGTCAAAACCTTCTGTTATCAGGTATTGGCTTAACATGGTGCCTAACTCTACGTCGTCATCTACCAGCAAGATTTTCATTGTTATCTCTCATGCGTAACTGGCGCTATTTTGAACCGAGCCAGCGTAATGCGCAGCCGGTTTTACGCGATCCTTACAGATGCGACTAAGCATAGTGCCAACTCCGGTAAATAAAAAAGGCTTATGCGCCCTGGTGGGCAACACACGCCTTTTTTAACGCATCGGTATTGAGGAGGACGCTACTGATAAATTCCGGTTGAGAGATAGCGATCGCCCCGGTCGCAGACGATAGCCACCACCACACTCCCCGGATTCGCCCGGGCGATGCGCAGTGCGCCAGCAACCGAACCGCCGGAACTGACGCCGCAGAAGATGCCTTCACGTCGCGCTAACGCGCGCATGGTTTCTTCGGCTTCCTGCTGTCCCATATCAATGATGTCATCCACCAACTCAGGGCGATAAATGCCCGGCATGTAAGCCTGGGGCCAGCGGCGGATGCCGGGAATGCTGCTGCCTTCGGTAGGCTGCAGGCCAATCACTTTAACGCCGGTCTGGTGATCCTTTAAAAACCGGCCTACGCCAGTAATGGTTCCCGTGGTACCCATGCTGGAAACAAAGTGGGTCATTCGCTGTTTCGACTGCTGCCACAGCTCAGGCCCGGTGGTTTGGTAATGGCCGAGCGGGTTATCCGGGTTATTGAACTGGTCCAGTACCCTTCCTTCGCCCCGTGCCGCCATCTCCTGAGCCCGATCGCGTGCGCCTTCCATCCCCTGCTCGCGGCTAATCAGCACCAGTTCTGCGCCGTAGGCGCGCATCGCATCCTGCCGCTCCTGACTCATGTTGTCGGGCATCAGCAGCCGCAGCCGATAACCCTTCATCGCGGCAATCATCGCCAGCGCAATGCCGGTATTGCCACTGGTGGCTTCGATCAACTGGTCGCCCGGCGTAATGTCGCCGCGCAACTCGGCCTGGTGGATCATCGACCAGGCGGCCCGATCTTTCACTGAACCGGCAGGGTTATTGCCTTCCAGCTTAAGCCAGACTTCACTGCCGTTGTCAGGCGCCAGGCGCTGTAATCTGATGAGCGGCGTATTGCCGATGGTGTCTTCCAGAGTGGTCACGATGCATTTCCTGGCAAAACCCTCTCCGCCCTGATCCAGGCCACAGCCCGGGTTATCGCGGTATTCAGGTCATTAAAAAGGCGGGACACTGTCCCGCCCTGCGTGAAAAAAGAAAATATCAGGCGCTGTGTGCAAAGGCAACCGCCCGTAACGGTGTCGCGCCCTGGTACAGTCTGGCCTGCTGCAGCCCCACGAACAGGCGCTCGCCGCGCAACGGCGCGGTCTGTTCACCGTCAAAGACCAGCGAGAAGGGCTCGCTCTGCCATCCCGTTGGCTGCACCACCAGCTGCCAGAAGTGACCACGAGGACTCACTTCTAAGACCTGAACGGGCAGCGGCGTTTCCAGGCTACTTCTGCGCGAAACGTCGATTTCCCACGGGCGCAGGAACAGATCGACCGCGCCCTGATGTGCAGAGGTATAGCCTAACGGCCAGTGGTGCGCCCCGACATGGAACTGAGAACCATGCACTTCACCGTCGAAGCGGTTAACCTCACCCAGGAATTCCAGCACGAAGCGCGTGGCGGGATCGCGCCAGACTTCATCCGGCGTCCCCACCTGTTCGATGCTGCCCTGGCTCATCACCACCACGCGATCGGCCACTTCCATCGCCTCTTCCTGATCGTGGGTGACGAACACGCTGGTGAACTTCAATTCTTCGTGCAGCTGACGTAACCAACGGCGCAGCTCTTTACGCACCTGAGCGTCCAGCGCACCAAAGGGCTCATCCAGCAACAGGATTTGCGGTTCCACGGCCAGGGCTCTTGCCAGCGCGACGCGCTGCTTCTGCCCTCCCGAAAGCTGGGCCGGGAAACGGTTCGCCAGATGGGAAAGCTGCACCATCTCCAGCAGGCGCGTGACGCGTTTTTTAATTTCCGCACTGGACGGACGCTCACGGCGCGGCAGCACGGTCAGGCCAAAGGCAATATTGTCGAAGACCGTCATATGACGGAACAGCGCATAGTGCTGGAAGACAAATCCGACCTGGCGATCGCGGGCGTGCAGGCGGCTGACATCGTGGTCGTGAAAACGAATCTGACCGCTGTTCTGATGTTCCAGTCCAGCAATGATGCGCAGCAGCGTGGTTTTACCGGAACCGGACGGCCCCAGTAAGGCCACCATCTGGCCAGACGGAATATCCAGTGAGATATCGTTCAGCACCGCTGTGCGACCAAAGGATTTGTTGATCTGGTTAATCTCAATGCTCATGATTGTCCTCCAGTTGCAGGCGTTTGTGCTGTTGCTCTAAACGCCATTGCACAATGCTTTTCAGAAACAGCGTCACGATTGCCATCACGGTCAGTAAGGCTGCGGCAGTAAAGGCGCCCACCGTGTTGTAATCCTGATGCAGTAATTCAACCTGAAGCGGTAAGGTGTAGGTTTCACCGCGAATAGAACCCGAAACCACGGAAACCGCGCCAAACTCACCAATCGCGCGGGCGTTGGTCAGCACGACGCCATACAGCATGGCCCAGCGAATATTCGGCAGCGTCACGCGACGGAACATCTGCCAGCCCGAGGCACCTAACAGCACCGCGGCTTCATCTTCATGACTGCCCTGGCTCAGCATCACCGGCACCAGTTCGCGCACCACAAACGGACAGGTAACGAAGACGGTGACCAGCACCATGCCAGGCCAGGAGAACATCACCTGAATATTATGGGCATCCAGCCAGCCACCCGCCGGGCCGTTAATGCCCCAGAACAGGAGATACATCAGACCGGCGACCACAGGCGATACCGCAAAGGGAATATCGAACAGCGTCAAAAGCAGCTGACGTCCCGGAAAGGTAAAGCGTGTCACCAGCCAGGCCAGCAGCGTGCCGAACACTAAATTCACCGGCACGGTAATCAATGCGACCAGCACCGTAAGCCATATGGCATGGAGCATGTCGCTGTCGGTCAGATTGCTTAAGGTGACGCCCAGTCCTTTATGCAGGGCCTCCCAGAAGATGGACACCATCGGCACGACCAGCAGCAGCAAGGATATCAGCGCACCGATACCAATAAGCAGCCACTTGGCCCAGTTAACAGGCTGGCGGTCGGCATGATTGAGTTGCGAAATCTCTGCCATTAATGGCCTCCCAGACGACGACCAAAGCGGCTTTGTAAGGTGTTGATAGCGAAAAGTAACAGCAGCGATGCCGCCAGAATGACCGAGGCAATGGCGCTGGCTGCCGGATAGTCAAACTCCTGCAGGCGCACGAAGATCATCAGCGAGGTCACTTCGGTTTTCCAGGCAATGTTGCCGGCAATAAAGATTACCGCACCAAACTCGCCCAGGCTGCGGGTAAACGACAGCGCGGTGCCCGCGAGTAAGGCCGGTGCCACTTCAGGCAGAACGACCCGGCGGAAGCTCTGCCAGGGCGTGGCGCCCAGCGTTTGAGCCGCTTCCTCATACTCAGGCCCCAGCTCTTCCAACACCGGCTGCACGGTGCGCACCACAAACGGAATACTGGTGAAGGCCATCGCGAGCGCGATACCGATCCAGGTATAGGAGATCTTGATATCAAAATGCGCGAACCACTGTCCGTACCAGCCGTTCACGGAAAACAGACCGGCCAGCGTCAGGCCAGCAACCGCGGTCGGCAGCGCAAACGGCAGATCCATCAGACCATCGAGCAGCGTGCGGCCCGGAAAACGGTAACGCGTTAAGATCCACGCCATTAACATGCCGAATACGGCATTAAACAGTGAGGCCACACCGGCCGACAGCAGCGTGACCTTATAGGCTGCGATGAGCTGCGGATTGGTGACCACGTCCCAGTATTGCTGCAACGTCATCTGCGACAGCTGCATAATCAGTGCGCTGATTGGCAGCAGCAGCACCAGACAGGTAAAGAGCAGGCTGGTGCCCAGGCTGAGACCGAAACCGGGCAGGACGCGTTTTTGGCTGGCTGCAAACATGATCACCGCCCCGCCGCTAATAACTGGTCTAGCTCGCCACCGCTGGCGAAATGGGTTTTCATCACGTTATCCCAGCCGCCAAAAATGTCTTCAACACGAAACAGGTTTGTGGCAGGAAAACGGGCTTTTTGCTGCGCCATTAACTGCGGATTGTTCACGCGGTAATAGAAATCCGTAATAATTTTCTGCGCCGCAGGAGAATACAGCCAGGTCAGATAGGCTTTCGCTGCATCGGCTGTTTTATTCTGCTCAACGTTTTTATCCACCCAGGCAACGGGAAACTCCGCGAGAATATCGGTTTTAGGCACCACGACTTCGTAGTCGTCTTTGTCGTACTGGTTGCGGATGTTATTCACTTCAGACTCAAAACTGATCAACACATCACCCAGACCGCGTTCAGCAAAGGTGGTCGTAGCACCTCGGCCACCGGTATCGAAGACTTCAACATTTTTCAGAAATTTTGTCATAAAAGCGCGGGTTTTAGCCTGATCGCCCCCGTCAGCGTTGCTGGCGGCGCCCCAGGCAGCAAGATAGGTATAGCGTCCGTTGCCGGAGGTTTTGGGATTAGGAAAAATCAGCTTCACATCGTCACGGGTTAAATCGGACCAGTCGTGAATCTGCTTTGGGTTTCCCTTGCGCACCAGAAACGCCATGGTGGAGTAAAACGGCGAACTGTTATTCGGCAGGCGGGTTTGCCAGTCGGCAGGGATCAGTTTGCCTTTATCGTGCAGCACCTGCACATCGGTGACCTGGTTATAGGTCACCACATCGGCACGCAGGCCTTGCAGGATCGCCAGCGCCTGTTTGGATGACCCGGCATGGGACATCTTAATGGTCAGCTTGTCGTCAGGATGGCTGGCATCCCACTGGCTGACAAAAGGCGCATTCAGGGCGACAAATAATTCACGTGCGACATCGTAAGAGCTGTTCAACAGCTCGGTCGCGTTTGCGGCACCGGCCAGACTCAGCGACAGTGCGAGTCCGCTCACGATTTTTTTCATCGCTGGTAAGGTCATGGTTCACCCTGAGGAAATTTGATGCAGATCTCATCTGCAGATACAGCAGTTTATTTATAACTCAGCGTAAACCCGTAACGGTTTTATATATCGTTTGCTGATTTCAAAGTCGAAAAAGGCATAAGGCGGCGGGAAAAGACAGACGAAAAACAGAATTGGACGCGCAGGGCCGGTTATGCCCTGCGGTTGAGCAGTGTGAAAAAAGACTTAGCGCTGCCAGACAATTTTGCTGAGCGTCCAGCTCTTGAGTGTGTCATCCGACGGCATCAACCCTTCTGGCCCGTGCCAGGTTCCGCTGTAGACATAGCGAAGATGCTGACTGTTGGGCGCGCGGCACTCCACGTCACGGTTGTCCAGTCCGCTCGCCAGCACGCAGTTGTTGAAGGCTTTGTCGAATTTGGCGCTGAACGCGTCACCGATTTTGCTGCCATCGGCGCTGGCGATACGGCTGTCCAGCACCTCAACGCGATCGACCTGCGTCTGACCATAAATCACCAGCATCACTTTGCCGTCATCCATAGCCTGCCAGAACGACACCACCTGGCCGTTATGGCCGCGCATGCCCTGACGCAGATCGTACTTGCCTTTCAACCCCTCTTTTATGGCGGCTTCGGTCATGGTCGTTGAGCCATTGATGCCGCCCACGCCCTGCTCTGTGGCCGTAAGCGAGGAACCAAACCAGTTCCACGGCAGCGCGGCAGACCAGTGATAGCTCAGTGGATTCCACCAGCTTACCTGCTGGCTGCTGTTAGCATCAGTACCGGAGGAACTGGCACACCCACTGACCAGCATGGCCACAGTCAGTAACGTGTAACGAACAGCTTTCATGAAAACTCCTGTTAATAAAAGAACATTAAGGCAGAACTGATTGGAGTCGCAAAGCGGCAAAAAGTTTATTCAGCATGCGGTTGGGGTAAAAAGCAGGCGCGAAGCCGAACGCTGCTGAATAACCAGAGCAGCGCGAGCAGATCGAATAGCGTCAGTAACAGGGGAAGCGGTGAACTGAGGAAGTCCGCCAGATACAGCTGTACGCCTTGCCAAATCAGGTTAATTGCTACGGAAAGCATCAACACCTGACGCCAGCTGCGCCACACTCGGGGCAAACGCGAACGATAGCCGGTCAGCAGCAGGCCCGCCAGCGCCGGTAAGCCAAGCGCCAGCCCTACCCAGAAGGCCTGGCGATCGGGATAAAAGAGCGCCAGAAGATCGTTTCCCTGCTGGCGTGAGGCGCCAGCCATGATCAGCAACAGCCAGGTACGCGACTGCAGCAGCAGAATCAGCCAAAAAAGAAACGGCAGACGCAGCTGACCTTTATCGTCGTACTCTTCAGGCGGCCAGACGGAATTAATATTCACGATCTTCGATTAAACGTTTACCCAGCAACACCACATCGACCGTTTCATAGTCGAGTTTTTCATAGAAGGCGACGACCTGATCGTTTTCTTCACGTACCATCAAATGGATTTTTGGGCAGCCGCGCGCAATGAGTTTTTTTTCAAGCCGGTTCATCAAGGCATTGGCAAAACCACGCCCCTGATAATCAGGATGCACGGCCAGATAGTAGGCCGCCCCGCGATGCCCGTCGTAGCCGCCCATGACCGTTCCGACAACTTCACCGCCCACTTCAGCCACCAGAAAAAGATCGGCGTCGTGATGCATTTTACGTTCGATATCCAGTTCCGGATCGTTCCACGGGCGTAACAAATCACAGCGTTCCCAGAGCGTGATTACTTCTTCAAAGTCTTCCTGGCGGAAGGTGCGGATTTCCATCTTCTTTTCCTGCTATTTACCACAATTTGCTGATTATCACGCTTTCTTCGTCGGGCGCAACCCTCCCCACTGGCGGCAACGTTAAAAAAAAGGGATTTGGCTGTTAGTGGGCTGAAATACAAAGTAATAACCTGAAATGCTTGAAAGATCGCCCTGGCGCTAACGTTACGCTATAACACTTTGCATGATTGTTGCTTATGGACCTGCACATGCATTTGCTTAAACGTTTGATTCACCGCCGCCAGCTTCTGCTGTCAGGACTGGCGCTGGCTGTTTTGTCCCCGCGCGCCGTACAGGCGAAAGAACAGCAGGCTTCGCTCTCTTCCCGTCACTCCTCACCCAAGCCACCCGCCAGTAACGGTAAACGCATTGTGATGATCGATCCGGGGCACGGCGGGATTGATTCGGGTGCGGTGGGCGAAGAAGGCGCGGAAGAGAAACATATCGTCCTGGAAATTGCCAATAACGTGCGCCGTGAGCTGCAGTCCCATCCCCGCATTGAAGTGCGGCTGACGCGCGACAGCGATCACTTTATTCCGCTTTATCAGCGCGTGGAAATTGCCCATCAGCATGGCGCGAATCTGTTTATGTCCATCCATGCCGATGGCTACACCAGCCCCGATGCCAACGGCGCCTCAGTCTTCGCCCTGTCCAACCGCGGTGCCAGCAGTAGCATGGCGCGCTATCTGTCGAACAGAGAGAACGATGCCGACAAGGTCGGTGGCGCAAAGGTGGAAGCGCAGGATCACTATCTGCAGCAGATCCTCTTTGACCTGGTGCAAACGGATACCATTAAGAACAGCCTGACGCTGGGTAAACATGTGCTGGATCAGATCCGGCCGGTGCACCACCTTCACAGTCAGCACACCGAACAGGCCGCTTTTGCCGTATTAAAATCCCCGTCGATTCCCTCGGTACTGGTGGAAACCTCGTTTATCACCAACCCACGGGAAGAGCAGCTATTGGGCACCAGCGCGTTTCGTCAAAAAATCGCGTCGGCTATCGCCACGGGAATAATCAACTACTTTGATGAGTACGATCGCCGAATGTCATAATGAATCAGCTATAATCACGTCCAATTTTTACCAAGAGAAGCTCATCACATGCCAGATATCTCCCGTGTAAAAACGTTCCTGTTGGATTTGCAGGATGAGATTTGTCGCAAGCTGACCGCCGAAGACGGCGGTGCCCATTTTATTGAAGACAGCTGGCAGCGCCCCGGCGGCGGCGGCGGACGAAGCCGCGTGCTGCGTGATGGCGCCGTCTTTGAACAGGCCGGCGTCAACTTTTCGCACGTTCATGGCGATCAGATGCCCGCGTCCGCTACCGCGCATCGGCCTGAACTGGCCGGGTGCAGTTTTGAAGCCATGGGCGTGTCGCTGGTGATTCATCCGCACAATCCCTATGTGCCGACCAGCCATGCCAACGTCCGTTTCTTTATTGCCGAAAAACCGGGTGCCGAGCCTATCTGGTGGTTTGGTGGCGGCTTCGATATGACACCGTTTTACGGTTTCGAAGAGGATGCGCTGCACTGGCATCAGACGGCTTTTGATCTATGCCAGCCTTTTGGCGAGGACGTGTACCCGCGCTTTAAAAAGTGGTGCGACGACTATTTCTACCTAAAACACCGTGACGAGCAGCGCGGGATTGGTGGGCTATTCTTCGATGATGTTCATCTGCCTGGCTTTGAAAAAAGCTTCGCGCTGATTCAGGCGGTGGGCCGGGGATTCCTGGACGCCTATCAGCCCATCGTGGCGCGCCGCAAGTCGTTGCCGTTTGGCGAGCGTGAACGTCAGTTTCAGCTCTATCGTCGTGGTCGCTACGTGGAATTTAATCTGGTGTGGGATCGCGGCACGCTGTTTGGCCTGCAAACCGGAGGCAGAACGGAATCGATTCTGATGTCTCTGCCGCCTCTGGTACGCTGGGAATATGATTATCATCCTGAGCCGGATTCGCCAGAGGCCGCGCTCTACCGCGATTTTCTGCCGGTGAAGAACTGGCTTAACCTGCCCGAGTGACGTTCGTCTTCCTGCCCCGCGTAACGGGCAGGAAGACAAAGTTAACAGCGCTTTCATGCGCGAAGGTGAAAATTGGGGCTGCATCCGGCCCCGTTGTGTTACAGCGGCTGGGTTTGTGCTTCTACCACCGCCAGCGCCACCATATTAACGATGCGCCGCACGGAGGCGATGCGGGTGAGTACGTGCACCGGTTTGGTCATCCCCATCAGCACCGGCCCCACCGTCACGCCGTCAGCGTGCGAGACGCGCAGCAGGTTGTAGCTGATTCGTGCCGCCTCCACGTTGGGCATAATCAACAGGTTGGCGCTGCCTTTCAGCGGGCTGTCGGGCATGATCTCCCGACGAATGCTCTCTACCAGTGCCGCATCGCCGTGCATCTCGCCGTCAATTTCCAGCTCAGGTGCGCGCTGCTGCACCAGCGCCAGTACGTCACGCATTTTTCGAGCGCCAGGAGAATTTGAGGTGCCAAAGCTGGAGTGCGACAGCAGGGCAACCCGCGGTTCAATACCAAATCGCCGCACAGTTTCGGCCGCCATTAACGTGATGTCCGCTAACTGCTCGGGTGTGGGATCTTCATTTACGTAGGTATCCGCAATAAAGGTGTTGCCATGCGGCAGCAGCAAGGCATTCATGGCCCCTGCCACTTTCACATCGGAACGCAGGCCCAGCACTTTCTCCACAATCTCGTAGTGCTCGTTGTAATCCCCGATGGTGCCGCAGATGAGCGCATCCGCTTCACCGCGATAAACCATGATGGCCCCAATGAGCGTCGGATTACCGATCACCGCGCGCTGTGCCTGCTCGGGCGTTACGCCGCGCCGCTTCATCATCTGGTAATACTCGTTCCAGTATGCTTTAAAACGGGGATCGGATTCGTTGTTGACGATTTCGAAATCCTTTCCGGCTTCAATCTTCAGCCCCTGCTTTTCAAGGCGCATCGCGATAACGTTCGGGCGGCCTATCAGAACAGGTTTTGCCAGCCCCAACGACACTAATTCCTGCGTCGCATGCAGCACCCGAACCTCTTCCCCCTCTGCCAGCACCACGCGCTTCGGCGCTTTGCGCGCCTGAGAGAAAATCGGTTTCATAAACAGATTGGTTTTATAGACGAATTCCGTGAGCTGTTCGCGATAGGCGTCGAAGTCGCTAATGGGCCGGGTCGCCACACCGGAATCCATCGCCGCTTTCGCCACCGCCGGGGCGATCTGCACAATTAACCGGGGATCGAAGGGTTTGGGGATCAGATATTCCGGGCCAAAACTCAGGTCCTGATCGCTATAGGCCGAAGCCACCACATCGCTCTGCTCCGCCTGCGCCAGCTCGGCTATCGCGTGCACCGCTGCCAGCTTCATCTCTTCATTGATGGCCGTTGCGCCAACATCCAGCGCTCCCCGAAAGATAAACGGAAAGCACAGGACGTTATTCACCTGATTAGGATAGTCAGAACGGCCGGTGCAGATAATGGCGTCGGGCCGCACGGCCTTAGCGAGCGGCGGCAGAATTTCTGGCTGCGGATTCGCCAGCGCCAGAATCAGTGGATCGCTGGCCATGGTTTTGACCATGTCAGGCGTCAGGACGTCCGGGCCAGAGCAGCCCAGAAAAATGTCGGCGCCTTCAATAACCTCGGCCAGCGTACGTTTTCCCTGATCCTCAACCGCATAGTCGGCCTTGGTCTCCGCCATATTGGGCTCGCGCCCACGGTAGATCAGCCCTTTTGAATCGCACACCTGAATATTGTGCTTCTGCAAACCCAACGCGACCAGCAGATTCATGCAGGCAATCGCCGAGGCGCCCGCGCCGGAGACCACCAGCCGCACGTCGGAAATCGCCTTCTTGATAATACGCAATCCGTTTAACACCGCCGCCGTGCAAATAATCGCCGTGCCGTGCTGATCGTCGTGGAACACCGGGATTTTCATGCGTTGCCGTAGCTGCTGCTCAATGTAGAAACACTCTGGCGCTTTGATATCTTCCAGGTTGATGCCGCCGAAGGTGGGTTCCAGCGCCGCGACGATCTCAATCAGCTTATCGGGATCGTGCTCATCGACCTCAATATCAAAGACGTCAATACCGGCAAACTTCTTGAATAAAACGCCCTTGCCTTCCATCACCGGCTTACCGGCCAGCGCACCAATGTTGCCCAGGCCCAGCACCGCCGTGCCGTTAGAAATGACCGCCACCAGATTACCGCGTGCGGTGTATTTATGGGCGGCCAGGGGATCGGCGGCAATTTCTAAGCAGGGTGCGGCGACGCCGGGTGAATAGGCCAGGGCCAGATCGCGCTGAGTGGCCAGCGGTTTAGTGGGCGAGACCTGAATCTTGCCGGGAGTGGGATACTGGTGAAAATCGAGCGCACTTTGCTTCAGTTGGTCATCCATTTGACATCCTTCTTCGCCAGGTAAGTGAACGCCCAGTATAGAAAGCAGACAACCGCAAAGCGGTGAGGCGCTTCAAAGAACCTCATTTCTTAAGGCACAGATTGTTACAGTCTGGTCTGCGTCATTTGTCATGGCTGCTATTCTTAATAACCGGGCAGTCGTTATCCGCTGAAATGTCATCTCGGATGATTGCGCGCTACCCTCATCGCACAACATTCAGAGAAAACGCATTTTCACTGCACCCAGTCTGTTGCAAGGTGGTGAGTCGGCGTTACTGCGACCGGTAATGTCTGCACTGATTAGGGCACGAGGCCAGAGGTGTTCCCTTTCGTTACAACGTTTTTTTCAAGGAGTGTAGAAATGAACCAGCTTGAAGCCCTTAAACAGTTCACTACCGTGGTGGCTGACAGTGGCGATATCGAATCGATTCGAAATTATCACCCACAAGATGCGACCACCAACCCCTCGCTTATTCTGAAAGCATCTGCTCTCCAGCCTTACAAACACCTGATTGATGACGCCATCGACTATGCGAAAAAGCAGGGCGGCAGCAAAGAGACGCAGATCATCAACGCCAGCGACAAAGTGGCAATCAATCTCGGTATGGAAATCCTGAAAAGCATACCGGGCCGTGTTTCGACCGAAGTGGATGCGCGCCTCTCCTTCGATCGTGGCATGTGCGTCACGAAAGCGGAAAAGCTGGTTCGCATGTATGAAGAACACGGCATTGACCGCTCACGCATCCTGATCAAACTGGCTTCCACCTGGGAAGGCATTAAGGCGGCTGAAGAACTGGAAAAAAATGGTATCCAGTGCAACCTGACCTTGCTGTTCTCCTTCGCGC
The DNA here is from genome assembly GCF_029967885.1 of Pantoea sp. V106_11. NCBI lineage: Bacteria > Pseudomonadati > Pseudomonadota > Gammaproteobacteria > Enterobacterales > Erwiniaceae > Pantoea > Pantoea sp. V106_11. The sequence continues at coordinate 295,370 of NZ_JASCAK010000031.1, read as the reverse complement.
AGGCCCGTGCCTGTGCCGAAGCCGGTGTTTACCTGATTTCACCTTTTGTGGGCCGTATTTACGACTGGTACAACACCCGCAAACCGATGGACCCGTATCACGTGGATGAAGATCCCGGCGTGAAATCCGTACGCCGCATTTACGATTACTACAAGAAGCACCGCTATGACACCATCATAATGGGTGCCAGCTTCCGTAAAGTTGAGCAGGTGCTTGCCCTGGCCGGTTGTGACCGCCTGACGCTTTCGCCTAACCTGCTGGAAGAGTTGCAAAACAGTGAGGAGCCCGTAGAGCGCAAGCTCGAACCCTCAACCGAATGTTTCCACCAGCCTTCCCCGCTGTCCGAAGCCGAATTCCGTTGGGAACATAATCAGGACCCGATGGCGGTAGAGAAACTGGCAGACGGTATTCGTCAGTTCGCCGTTGACCAGCAAAAACTGGAAGATGTGCTGGCAGCGCGCCTGTAGTTTTCCCCCTCTTTTACCGGGCGGGAGCACTCCCGCCCTGATGCTTAACAAGGGAGACCCTTTATGTCCTCACGCAGAGAGTTGGCTAATGCGATTCGCGCATTAAGTATGGATGCGGTACAAAAAGCAAAATCAGGTCATCCTGGTGCGCCAATGGGCATGGCTGATATCGCCGAAGTTCTGTGGCGCGATTTCCTCCAGCACAACCCAACCAACCCCGCCTGGCTGGATCGTGATCGCTTTATCCTTTCAAATGGCCACGGCTCCATGCTGCTGTACAGCCTGTTGCACCTGACCGGATACGATCTGCCGATTGAAGAACTGAAAAACTTCCGCCAGCTCCACTCTAAAACGCCGGGCCACCCGGAAATTGGCTATACGCCAGGCGTGGAAACGACCACGGGTCCGCTGGGCCAGGGCCTGGCGAACGCCGTTGGTCTGGCGATTGCTGAGCGCACGCTGGCGGCCCAGTTTAACCGTCCCGATCACGATATCGTCGATCACTTCACCTATGTTTTCATGGGCGACGGTTGTCTGATGGAAGGCATTTCTCATGAAGTCTGCTCGCTGGCCGGTACGCTGGGCCTGGGCAAACTGATTGGCTTCTACGATCACAACGGTATTTCTATTGATGGTGAAACCGAAGGCTGGTTTACCGACGATACGCACAAACGCTTTGAAGCCTATAACTGGCACGTTGTGGGTGAAATCGACGGTCATGACGCCGATGCGGTTAAAGCCGCGATTCAGGAAGCGCAGAGCGTCACCGACAAGCCGTCACTGATCATCTGCCGTACGGTCATTGGCTTCGGCTCACCGAATAAAGCCGGTAAAGAAGAAGCCCACGGCGCGGCGTTAGGCGAAGAAGAAGTGGCGCTGACCCGTAAGCAACTGGGCTGGAACTATCCGGCGTTTGAGATCCCCAAAGAGATTTACCAGCAGTGGGATGCCAAACAGGCCGGCGCTGAGCGCGAAAAAGCCTGGAACAACAAACTGGCGGCCTATAAGCAGGCTTATCCAGAGCTGGCGGCCGAGTACGAGCGCCGCATGAACGGCGGCATGCCGGCAAACTGGGAAGCGGAAACCGCGAAGTTTATTGCCGAGCTGCAGGCCAATCCGCAAAAAATTGCCAGCCGCAAGGCCTCGCAGAATGCCCTGGAAGCCTATGGCAAACTGCTGCCAGAGTTTCTGGGCGGTTCTGCCGACCTGGCACCGAGCAACCTCACCATCTGGTCTGGCTCAAAATCCATCAAAGACGATCCGGCCGGAAACTACATCCATTACGGCGTGCGTGAATTTGGCATGACGGCGATCGGTAACGGCATTGCCCACCACGGCGGCTTTGTGCCCTATACCGCCACCTTCCTGATGTTCGTTGAGTACGCCCGTAACGCGGCGCGCATGGCGGCACTCATGAAGGCCCGGCAGATCATGGTGTATACCCATGACTCCATTGGCCTGGGCGAGGACGGCCCAACCCACCAGCCGGTTGAGCAAATTGCCAGCCTGCGCGTGACGCCAAACATGAGCGTATGGCGCCCCTGTGACCAGGTGGAGACGGCAATCGCCTGGCAGGCAGCGATTGAGCGCCACCATGGCCCGACAGCGCTGATCCTGTCGCGTCAGAACCTGGCTCAGCCTGAGCGTACCGCAGAGCAGGTGGCTAACATCAAGCGCGGCGGTTATGTGCTGAAGGAGTGCGACGGCACGCCAGACATCATCCTGATTGCGACCGGCTCCGAGGTAGAAATAACCTTGGGTGCCGCGACGAAGCTGACAACTGGCGGTCACAAGGTGCGCGTGGTTTCACTGCCCTCCACTGACCTGTTTGACGCACAGGATGCCGCTTACCGTGAGTCGGTGCTGCCTTCTGCGGTTAAAGCGCGCGTGGCGGTAGAAGCAGGCATCGCCGACTACTGGTATAAATATGTTGGCCTGGACGGTGCCATTGTGGGCATGACGACCTTCGGCGAGTCGGCGCCGGCCGAGAAGCTGTTTGCTGAATTTGGCTTTACGGTGGAAAACATCGTCAGCCATGCAGAAGCACTGCTGAAACCCGCATAATCCACTTGCTGCTGAGCGACCTGCTGCTTTGCGTCAGGTCGCCTGGCCAACACGACGTGCCAGCCCTGCGCTGGCACGTCGCTTTTCTGAACGCCTGCTTTCGTCTCTCTCAGCCTCTCCCGCTTTCTCAGCCCTACTCCCGGCAAGGGATTCAGGCTATCTCACGCCTGCACCGTTCGGGAGCCATGCTGCTTTGCGAGCGCTTCAGTCGGCGTAACAGGTTTACTTGAGAAAATGGCTCAGTAATAACAACGAAAGCGAAACGTTAATGGCCCCGCCGATGCGCGTGGCGATCTGCGCAAACGGCATCAGGCCCATGCGGTTACCGGCGGTAAGAATCGCCACATCGCCCGTACCGCCCTGCCCACTCTGGCAGCAGGAAACAATGGCAACATCGATGGGATGCATGCCAATCTTTTTCCCGACAAAGAAGCCCGTTGCGACCAGCGCACTGACCGTGCTGATAATCACCAGCAGGTTAGTGAGCGTAAACGCGGTAACCAGAATATGCCAGGGCGTGATGGCGACGCCGACGGCAAACAGAACCGGATAGGTTACCGCCGTGCGGAAGAAGCGATAGACCACCTGAGAACCGGCCAGAATACGCGGAGAAACCCCATTCACCAGTTTTACCAGCACGGCCAGGAACAGCATCCCTACCGGCGCAGGCAGTCCTGTCAGCTTCTGCCCTAACATCCCTACCATATAGAGCAGCACCGCCAGCAGCGCCCCGGACGCAATCGCCGTCACGTCAACTTTACCGGAGAAAACGGACTGCAGCGGCTCGGGTTCAACATTGGTCACGTTTGGCATCAGCTGGCCTTCCCCGGTGAGGTGCGGATAACGTTTACCCAGTTGGTTCAGACAGCCGGAGATAATAATGGCGGTCACGCCACCCAGCATAACCATGGGCAGGATGCGGCCCAGCGCCACGCCCTGATCCATATGGAGCAATGCCGCATAGCCGATGGAGAGCGGAATGGCACCTTCACCGACGCCTCCCGCCATAATGGGCAGAATGATGAAAAAGAAAATCTGGAAGGGTTCCAGCCCCAGCGCTAAACCCACGCCCATGCCGACAATCATCCCCACGATTTCACCACAGAGCATGGGGAAAAAGATGCGCAGAAAGCCCTGGATCAGCACCGTGCGGTTCATGCTCATGATGCTGCCAACAATGATGCAGCAAATGTAAAGATAGAGAATATTGGTCGATTTGTAGAATTGCGTCGTGGACGTTACCACGATGTCGGGAAGCAAACCGTAGTACACCAGCGCAGAAGGAATAAAGGTGGCGCAGATAGCCGCTGCCCCTAAACGCCCCACCACGGGCAGGCGTTTGCCAAACTCTCCGCAGGCAAAGCCAAAAAAGGCCAGCGTGGCGACCATGACCACGATATCGCTTTTTAGCGTTCCACTCAGGCAGTCTACCGCAATGAGCGCACCGGCCAGCACAAACAGCGGCAGAGGAATAATCCCGACTTTCCAGTTATCCATAATATGCCACCACTGCTCTTTCAGGGTTTTCCTGCGCGGTGAACGGGTCAGCGTGTCAGACAGAAAAGAATTATCAGGTGAGCTCATTATTATCCTCTTTGCGTCATCGTTTTTTTTCAGGATGCCGGGAAAAAAGGCGGAATTACGTGAAGAAGAAGGTATCTGGCATAAAGTTTTAATGGTGTTATTTCCAGAGCGTGATCCGCATCGTGATAATCGCCGTGGTGTTTATGGTTTTTATTCCCCGCTGCCGTTATTCAGCCTTTCAAGGGGCTTTTTTAGCCTAGATAATCGATAAAAATCACTATTTATCAAATAATTAAACCGATGTAGTTCCTATTGTTAAAAAGATGATACATTGAAGTTATTATTCCAAAATACGTGTGACAGTCATGAAGTTGTCATTTCAAACGAAGCTGTTTCTTTCGCTCGTGGTTTTTTCGTCTGTCCTGTTCGTGTTACTGGGAAGCTATTATTACGTCAGCATCACCCGGCAGCTTTATCAGGCGATGAGCATGCGCGCGAAGGTTCAGGCAGACGAGATCGCGCTGATTCCGGAACTGAAAAAAGCGGTGGCGGATCGTGATATCACGACCATCAATGTGCTGATGAAGGCTATAGCCCGGAAAAGCGATGCCAGTTTTATTGTGATTGGCGATAACCAGGCCCTGCATCTTTTTCACTCGGTGACGGCGGACCGAATTGGCAAACCGCTGGTGGGCGGCGATAACGCAGCGGTGCTGGCAGGGAAAAGTATCACCACCATTCGGACAGGCGGCCTGGGAATGTCACTGCGAAGTAAGGCGCCTATCCTCAACGATCGCGGCCAGGTCGTCGGTATTGTTTCTGTTGGCTACCTCGCCCGCTATCTGGATGCCATCACCTTTAGCAACATGATCAACCTGTTGATCGTGGCGGCGCTGGTGCTTATTGCCCTGTTTATTTTCTCCTGGTTTTTTACCTGTAATATTAAAAAACAGATTTTCTCGCTGGAACCGCGCGAGATCGGCCTGATGGTCCGCCAGCAAAAAGCCATGATGGAATCGATCTATGAAGGCGTCATTGTTATCAATGAACAACTGCGGATCGAAGTGATTAATCAGGCTGCCCGCAAGCTGCTGGGACTGTCACAGTCCGCCGAGGCGCTGCGCGGCGAGTCTGTCAGCCAGATCGTCTCCCCGGTGCCCTTTTTATCGCAGCCCGTAATGCTGGAAAAAGATACCCACGATGAGATTTGCCAATTTAACTCGCTGACCGTCATCGCCAGCCGGGTGCGTATCATGCTGGAGGACGCGCTAATGGGATGGGTGATCACCTTTCGCGATTTTAACGACATCGATTCCCTCAGCGCCCAACTCAGCCAGGTGAAACGTTATGTCGATAACCTGCGCATCATGCGTCATGAACAGCTTAACCGCATGAACACGCTTTCCGGGCTGTTGCACATGGGGCGTTTTGACGAAGCGATTGGTTACATTGAAGCGCAGTCCGAGCACGAGCAGGAGTTGCTGGACTTTGTCTCGGCTCGATTCACTTCGCCTCTGCTGTGCGGCTTATTACTGGGCAAAGCCGCGCGCGCCAGAGAAAAAGGCGTCATTCTCCACTTTGATCCCGCGTGCCTGATGGATAAGCCGTTTCCCGCGCTTTCCGATGCCGAACTGATTTCGGTGATTGGCAACCTGCTTGACAACGCCATTGAAGCCACCCAGCGCGCCCCGTTGCCTCATGAACCTGTTGAAGTACTGATTAAACTCAGTACCCGTGAGCTGATCATCGAAGTGGCGGATCGCGGCGTGGGCATTACGCCGGCAATCCGCGAGCGCATGTTTGAACGTGGCATGACCACCAAAACCCGAGGCGATCACGGCATCGGGTTGTATTTAACCGAAAGCTATATTACCCGTGCAGGGGGAACCATTGAGGTCAGCGACAACGTGCCCCGTGGCGCGGTGTTTTCGCTGTTTATCCCCTGTGCGCAAACCAACAGCTGTCCCGTAACGGAAACGGAGAAAATCCGCGATGCAACATGATCCTGTTACCGTCCTGATTGTTGAAGATGAGCCTGAACTGGCTCAGCTTCATGCAGAACTGATTGGTAAGCACCCTGAGCTCAGGCTGGTCGGCATAGCCAGCTCCCTGGCAGAAGCCAGACAGCAGCTTGAACTGACCGCGCCACAGTTGGTGCTGCTCGATAACTACCTGCCTGATGGCAAAGGCATCACCCTGATTGGCGATCCGTTGCTGGCCAACGCGAACTGCTCCATTATTTTTATTACGGCGGCCAGTGATATGGATACCTGCAGCCAGGCCATTCGCAACGGTGCCTTTGATTACGTGCTTAAACCGGTATCCTGGAAACGCCTTAACCGCTCGCTTGCCAACTTCATCGCCTTTGCAGACCAACAGCGCACATGGAAAATTGTCGATCAGAAAAATGTCGATGTGCTGTATCAGTTGCAGGCGAAGAACTACCCGCACGATAACGGCAGCAAAGGCATTGAGGAAAATACCCTGGCCCGGGTTCAGACACTGTTTACGCCCGCCACAACGCGCCTTTTTTCGGTCGATGAGGTGATGACAGAAACCGGGCTGAGTAAAACGACCGCCCGCCGCTACCTGGAGCACTGCGTGGAAACCGGCTTTCTGACGGTCGAAATGCTGTATGGCAAGGTGGGCCATCCCCGGCGCATGTACAAACGCACCTGACCGAACGGGTGTCCCGTGCTCGCCCTGCGCCGGTTCAGTCAGGTGGCTTTCAGGGGCAAAATGCGGCGCCAATCCCATGACGTCACCGGTACGTCTGGCCCGCATGCTGTAATCCGAAACAAAAAAAACTGTCCTTTGCTCTTCCCGTCATCCGCAAACTGATTACTATAGGTTTTCACCCGATTCCTATAGCGAAGCCCTCTCCGTTGAAAATGCGCACTCCTTACGTACTGGCTCTACTGGTTTCTTTGCTTCCCCTTAAAAGCATGGCGCAGGTTGCGCCCGATCCGTTGCTGGCATCCCAAATTGTTGACCGCTATGCGGAGCATATCTTCTATGCCAGCGGTGCGACAGGCATGGCGCTGGTCGCAATAGATGGTAATCAGCGGGTTTTCGCCAGCTTTGGTGACACGCGGCCAGGAAACAATATTCGTCCCCAAAAGGATTCGTTAATTCGTATTGCCTCACTCAGCAAGCTGATGACCAGTGAAGTCATGGTGAAGATGGCCGAGCGCGGGGAGATTCGCCTTGACGATCCGCTCAGTAAATATGCACCGCCCGGAAAGCGGGTGCCCAGTTTTGATGGTCAGCCCATTCGGCTGATTAACCTGTCTACCCATACCAGCGGTCTGCCGCGAGAGCAGCCCGGCGGCAAACCCCATCGTCCGGTGTTTGTCTGGCCGACACAGAGTGAACGCTGGCGTTGGTTAAACACGGCCAGCCTGAAAGCCGCCCCCGGCACCAATGCGGCCTATTCCAATCTCGGTTATGACCTGCTGGGCGATGCGCTGTCGCGCGCGGCCGGTAAGCCTTATCCTGCCCTGCTGCAGCAGTTAATTACCCGTCCACTGGGGATGAAAGACACCACCTTTACGCCGTCACCTGAGCAGTGCGCACGCCTGATGGTGGCGGAAAAAGGCGCCAGCCCCTGTAATAACACGCTGGCGGCCATCGGCAGCGGTGGCGTATATTCGACGCCTGATGATATGGGCCGCTGGATGCAGCAGTTCCTCAACTCCTCGGTAAATCACCGTACGCCACAGATCGACCGCCTGCAGACGCTGATCTACCGTCGCGACCAGTTGCATAAAGTTGACGGCATGGACGTGCCGGGCAAAGCCGACGCGCTGGGAATGGGGTGGGTTTATATGGGGCCGGCCAACGGTCGCCCTGGCATTATCCAGAAAACCGGCGGCGGCGGCGGCTTCATCACCTATATGGCGATGGTTCCCCAGCAAAACGTCGGGGTTTTTGTGGTCGTTACCCGCTCGCCTCTGACGCGCTTTACGCCGATGAGTGACGGCGTAAACAACCTGCTCGCTGAGCTGGTGGGCAATCAGAACGGCTCGCCGATGATGGTCCAGGCGATTCCTTAACCGCTCACCGCTGATGAGGCTGACTGGCTCACCCAAAGCGTGGGCCAGTCGTCACTGCTGTGCCAGGCATCGCAGGTTGACTCCTCGGCATACTCGGCTAAAACAAAATGCTCGCCGTCAAACTGCCAGCGGGTCGCGGTACCACAGTCGCCAAGTCCGCGTCCTTTGCCAAAGGTATAGAGCTGCCCGCTTGCCGCATCATAATCTGCGTTAATCAGCTCCAGCTGGCGCTCTGATGCGCCCGGCGGGGTAAAAGGCAAGGTCAGCGTAATCCCACGCGCCACATAGGGCGGCGCACGCGTTACTTCAAAAGCCAGATCGATCACGTTATAGGCGCCCATTTCACAGCTGACCAGCAGCAGCGCTTTTTTGTCTGTCAGCGGCGAGACGCTGACTTCGCGGCGCAGGGGATCAAGGGAACAGGTATCCGAATTCACCCGCCACGTTCCGTAGTCGATCAGCCCGCTGGTCTCGTCACGCGTCAGTGGCGCAGGCGCAGCCATCGCCGGCGGCAGTTGCGGTACGGCCGGTGCGGCCGGGACGCCGGTTCTTCCTCCGCGCCTGACCCAGGCACTCATGCTATTCACCCGGCCCTGCACATCGTCCATAAATAACAACGCGGCTTTCATACCGCGCAACGAGATCTGCGGACCGGCATTGAACGTCAGCTGCAGGCTTTTCGCATCCATGGTCAGTTCAAGAAATTCGTTAATGGCGATAGGATTGCTGGTAGCAAGATGGTGTGGCTCAACCGTCCAGTGCTTGAAGTCAGGCCGCAGCCGACGTTGATCGACTAAAAGATTATCTTGCAGCGCCGGGCCGGGCAGCGCGCCGCTGTATGCGCTGCCGTAATCGATGCGCAGTAACGGTTTGTCATCGGATCCCGCACTGCGGGAAAGCGTCATAACCAAGCCCTGGTCGCCAGGTATGCTGCGCGCAACGCAATGCGCCGCATTATTGCAGGTGAGTTGCCAGTCAGAAAACAGCTTCTGTACCGGATCAGCCTGAGCAGCGGCAACCATAAAAACAGACAACGCAAACAGCGATTTCATCCCATACCACATTAAGAAAATCGAACCCCAACTTCTTTGAGTGGAAGATGATAGCGCAATAGCGCACGTCACGAGGGCCGCATTCTGTGAAGTGCTCAGCAAGCGCAGCTAACCGACTAAAAAACATCCGCTTTACAACAAAAGAAAGGCGGTGATCTCTGCAGAATAGTCATCATGCTGTTTCACTCTGTTGCGCTCAATCGGATTCGTCGGACATTCCCGCCAGTCGAATCGGTCAAATACACATAAACGGTCAAAAACAGGCATGTTATAGTCGCCACAGGTGCAGGCATAAAAGCCTGTCAGCCCTGTTTCTTACGGTTAAATAACCCTAATTTAGTGATATCAGTCACGTCTTTAATATACCTATTACATAGTTTTTCATAAAAACCCAACAAATATCTCTTTACGCACGCTGTGAGAAGAGTGACCTGCGTAGCCACGCTCAGGCCACATTTTTGCCGCGTGCCTTCCAGTACTTTATAACCCTCGGAGGCCAGCATGTTGCCGATTGAACGCCAGCAGAGAATTATTGATGAATTAATGCGTAATGGACGCGTGATTGTCGCTGAACTGACCGCCTTATGTCAGGTTTCGCAGGAAACGATTCGTCGGGATTTAGCGCAACTGGAAAAGAAAGGCATACTCCAGCGAAGCCATGGCGGCGCTGTTCCGGTTAAACAATATAATGCAGCCATTCAGATAAATAACCGGGCCATTAATGAGTATGAATTATCTTTCCGGCAGCGAATTAATGAACATGTCGATGCCAAAATGACCATTGCTAAGCGGGCGCTGGGGTTTATTAGCCCAGGTGATTGTTTATTACTCGATAGTAGTACCACGTGTTTTTATCTGGCCCGACAGTTACCGGATATTGAATTAACTGTATTAACTAATTCTTTACGCATTGTGCAGACCCTGGCGGCGCGCAGCAGTATTCGCACGATCTGCCTGGGTGGCGAATATTCCGATCGCTATGAAGATTTTCACGGCATCGTAACTGAACAACCGTTAAAAGAGTTTCAAATAAATAAAATCTTTTTTTCCTGTAGCAGCCTGGGCAACGACGGTTATTTACGCGAGGGGAATGAACATAATGCACATTTAAAACAACAACTCATTCTGGCAGCTGAACGCAAACATTTATTAATGGATAGCTCTAAGTTTCTTCGGCCCTCATTCGCGCGTGTTTGTCATTATCGCGATGTGGATTTTCTTATTACCGACCAGTTAAAAGATAAAGAGCTGGAACAGGAACTGGCGTGGAACGGGGTAAATATTATCGACTGTTCACAACGGCCTCAGTCCGTGCAGCTTATTAATCAATAAATGGAGTCACTATGAAAAAACAGCTTATCGCCTGCTCCCTGATCGCGTTATTCGCATTCCAGGCTCAGGCAGCAGAAAAAATACGTATGGGCATCGTGGTGAAAATTGGCGGTATTCCATGGTTCAACGCGATGGAAGCCGGGATTAAAAGTGAAGCGGCGAAAAGCGGCATAGATGCATGGATGGTCGGACCCACCGCAGCCGATCCCGCCTTGCAGGTTCGCGCTATTGAGGATTTGATTGCGCAGAAAGTCGATATCATTGGCGTGGTTCCCAACGATCCTAAAGTCCTGGAGCCCGTCTTACAGCGGGCGCGCGATGCGGGCATCAAAGTGATTACCCATGAATCACCGGGTCAGAAATTCGCCAACTGGGACTTTGAGTTAGTGGATGCAGCCACGCACGGCATCAACCATATGAAAGCGCTGGCAGCCTGTATGCACGATGAAGGGCAATACGCCATGTACGTTGGCAGCCTGACGGTGCCGCTCCACCAGCAGTGGACCGACGCCGCGCTGGCGTATCAAAAACAGCATTATCCCAAAATGCAGTTGGTCACCGACAAATTTGGCGTAGGCGAATCGCTGGATGATTCTATCCGTACCACCAACGAGCTGATGTCTAAATATCCCAATCTGAAAGGGATTTTAGCCTTTGGCTCACAGGGCCCTATCGGCGCAGGCCGGGCCGTAATGAACCGCAATAAGGTTAACCAAGTGTGCGTCATCGGAGCCTTCAGTCCGGGCCAGGGCGCGCAGCTCGTCAATCGGGGCGCGATCAAAGGCGGCTATATCTGGAATCCCCATACGGCCGGTGAAGTGTTTGTCCGTCTTGCCGAGATGATGGAGAAAAACACGCCCATTAAAGATGGCATGACCATTGAGGGATTAGGCAAGGTCCGGGTCGATGACACGACGCATACCCTTCTGGGCAATAACACCGAAAGCCTGGATAAAGCCAACCTGCCGAAACTGATTAAGCTGGGGCTGTAGAGATGAGACCTGTCGCACCGCAGACGCTCGTGACGTTAGATGCGTTGTCGAAAACGTTTGGTGGTCATCGTGCGCTGAGCGATATTTCGCTGACGCTGCTGGCCGGAGAAGTGCACTGCCTTGCCGGGACCAATGGTTGTGGCAAAAGCACGCTCATTAAGGTGATTTCAGGCGTTCATGCGCCGGATGAGGGCAGCGAGATCCGTCTGGGCGAAGGGGAAATTTTGCCCCGCCTCTCAACCCAGCAGGCCAGAGACTTTGGTATACAGGTGATCTATCAGGATCTGTCTCTGTTCCCTAACCTGAGCGTGGCCGAAAACATTGCGTTTGAACACAACCTGCGTGGCCTGTTCGGCTGGCATCAGCGTAAAAGGCTGCATGCCAGCGCCCGACGTATCGTTGACGAGCTTCAGTTTGAACTCGATCTCAACGAGAAAGTGGCGCACCTCTCCATTGCCCAGCGGCAACAGGTCGCGATTTGCCGGGCACTGGTTGCCGATGCCCGGCTGGTGATCATGGACGAACCCACAGCCTCGCTAACCCGTACAGAAGTGAATCAGCTGCTGCGCACGGTGCGCTATCTCAAACAGAAAAACATCTGTGTGGTGTTTGTCAGCCATCGACTGGATGAAGTACTGGAAATCTCCGATCGGGTGACGGTTATTCGCGATGGCCGCAGGGTTGGCAGCTGGCCAGCACAGGACATGACGCCGCACCGTCTGACAGAACTGATGACCGGACAGAAGCTGGAATATCCGTTGAAAAACGTCACGCGCAGGCGCGATCGCGTGTTGCTGGAAGTCGAACACCTCAGCCGGAGCGGGCAGTACCACGACGTGAATTTTCGTTTGTACGAAGGCGAGGTGCTGGGGCTCTGTGGCCTGCTGGGTTCGGGTCGTACCGAGCTGGCTCTGTCGCTATTTGGTATGACCCAGCCCGACAGCGGCAAGATTTGGCTGGACACGAAACCGGTACGCTTCCGTAGCCATGAAGACGCCATCAAAGCCGGTATTGGCTATGTCTCAGAAGACCGTCTGACGCTGGGGCTGGTTCAGCAACAGTCGGTGGCCGATAACATGGTGTTGCCGATTCTCGATAAGCTGCAAAACCGCTTTCACCTGATTGATGAATACCGTAAGAACAGGCTGATCTTGCAGTGGATTCAGCAGCTTGGCGTCCGGGTTGCCGATCCCGAGCAGGCAATTTCCACGCTTTCCGGCGGCAACCAGCAAAAGATTGTTTTAGCCAAGTGGGTACTCACTCAACCTCGCCTGTTAATTCTTGACTCGCCCACCGTCGGCGTCGATGTCGGCGCGAAGGCCAGTATTTACCAGCTGATCCACGAACTGGCGCGAGAAGGCTTATCGATTATGTTGATTTCCGATGAAGTCCCAGAGGTCTGGCACAACTGCGACCGCATTTTGCATTTCCGTGAGGGGACGATCCATGCCGAATACCAGCCAGACCGAGTGCAAGAACAGCAACTGGCGGAGGTCATCAATGCCTGACTTATCCCGTTTACGTCCTCATTCCAGCCAGGGCTGGCTGACCTGGGTTTTACTGCTGTTTATTGGGGTGTTTTCGCTGTCCAGCGACCAGTTCCTCAGCGTACAAAACCTGCTGGATTTAGCCGAAAGCTATGCGGTCACCGGCATCTTCGCACTTGGGCTCTTTGTGGTGCTGGTCACCGGCGGCATCGATATCTCCTTTGCTGCCGTGGCCTCGGTGGTGCAGTACTTCATCGCCACCCTGTTTATACGCTATCAGTTTGATCACGCCCTGCTGAGTATTGGCCTGGCGGTGGCCTGCGGCACGCTGTTCGGCATGATCAACGCCTGGCTCATTACCTGGCTGCGGGTGGTCTCCATCATCATCACGATCAGCATGCAGTCGCTGCTGTTTGGGCTGCTGATGTGGTCAACCGGCGGACGCAGCCTCTATCAGTTGCCTGAATGGTGGATCACCCTTCGCAGCGTGCTGCCGTTTGAGTGGCAGGGCCAGACGTTTCAGCTTGGCCTGCCCCTGCTCGTCCTGCTGGTCATCGCCACCCTGACGGCCGTGTTACTCAACAAAACGCATCTGGGCCGCCAGCTTTATGCCGTGGGCGGTGATGCGGAGTCCGCGCGGCGCATCGGGATTCGCGTTGGTTTGATTCACCTCTTTGCCTACGGCTGGCTGGGGGCGATGGCGGCCATTGGCGGACTGGTGCAGGTTTATCGCATGGGTGAAGTGGTGCCAAACGCGTTGGTCGGCGGTGAACTGGATGTGCTGGCTGCCACCGTGCTGGGTGGTGCCAGCCTGATGGGCGGGAAAGGCACGGTCAGCGGCACCTTAATGGGGGTTTTCCTGATCGCCATTTTAAAGAACGGCCTCAACCTGATTGGCGTATCCAACTATTTCATGAACATCGTGGTCGGTGGCGTGATTATGGTCGCCATCGCCGTCACGCACTATAAAAAGCGCAAAGAGACTGACGTCAGCTTTGTCTGATGGGAGAAGCACACATGAAACCTTTAACTGCGTTGAAACCTGACGGTACCAATACCGGCCTGCTGCTGCTCATCGCGTTTGCGCTGGCGCTGTTCAGCATCCTGCTGCCCGGCCGTTTTTTTACCGATTCCACCTTTCTCAGCATGGCCTTTCAACTGCCTGAGCTGGGCTTGCTCACCCTGGCGATGTTTATTGCCATTCTGAGTGGCGGATTAAACCTGGCGATTATTACCACCGCCAATCTGACCAGCCTGTTCATCGCCTGGGTGCTACTCGGCATGTTGCCAGACGGGGCGGGAACCGGTCAGCAGCTGGCCTGGCTGCTGCTAGCGGTGCTGGGTGCCATGTTGATTGCTGCACTGATTGGCCTGATCACCGGCGTGATGGTAACCCGCATCGGTGCCCATCCCATTCTGGTGACCCTGGCCACCATGATTACCCTCAACGGCATCGGCATCTGGCTGACAAAAGGCGCCGCGGTGAGCGGCATGCCGCCGGTGGTGCGCGCTTTGGGCGCCGACACGCTGCTGGGCATTCCTCTGCCGCTGTGGGTCTTTTTCGTGGCCGCGGCGCTGCTGGCGGTGTTCCTGGGGAAAACCCGTGCAGGTAAGTGCATCTATATGGGCGGAAGCAACATTAATGCCACCTGGTTTAGCGGAATTAATACGCATCGCATGATCGTGCTGGTGTATGTGATTTCCAGCCTGCTATGCGTGCTGGCGGGGCTCGTGATGATGGCGCGATTTAACTCTGCGCGTATGGGCTATGGCGATGCGTACCTGCTGCTGACCGTGCTGGCCATTATTCTTGGCGGCACCGATCCCAACGGCGGTTTTGGCCGTGTGACCGGCGTCGTGCTGGCGCTGATTGCCCTGCAGATCCTCTCAACTGGCTTCAACCTGATGAATATCAGCCAGCACGTCAGCCTGGCGATGTGGGGCGCAGTGCTGATTGTGGTGCTGGCCGTGAAACAGGGTAAAGCCCGACTCAATGAACGCCGTGCCATGAAGCGCAGCAAGCGCCTGAGTGCGGTACTGAATCCTCTGACTGAGAAAAAGGAAGTATGATGCGAATTCAAATCTCCCCGTCGTTGATGTGTATGAACCTGATGGAGATCAAGCAGCAGTTGGCTGTGCTGAACACCCGCGCTGACTTCCTGCATGTTGATATCATGGATGGTCACTACGTCAAAAATATCACGCTCTCACCGTTCTTTATTGAGCAAATTCGCCCGCACACGCCAGTGGCTATCGATGTGCATTTGATGGTTGAGCAGCCCACCGATTTTATTGAGGCAGTCGCCAACGCCGGAGCGGACTATATTTGCCCGCACGCAGA
The DNA here is from genome assembly GCF_029967885.1 of Pantoea sp. V106_11. Classification (NCBI taxonomy): domain Bacteria; kingdom Pseudomonadati; phylum Pseudomonadota; class Gammaproteobacteria; order Enterobacterales; family Erwiniaceae; genus Pantoea; species Pantoea sp. V106_11. The sequence continues at coordinate 280,056 of NZ_JASCAK010000031.1, read as the reverse complement.
GACGATCAATCGGGATGCCTTCCGGGTGATCAACCTGATTCGCAGTTTGGGGAAAAAACCGGGCGTGGTATTGAACCCCGCCACGCCGGTGTCCTTTATTCATCATTACCTGCATCTGCTGGATAAGATCACGGTGATGACGGTGGATCCGGGTTATGCCGGGCAACCCTTCATACCGGAAATGGTGGAGAAGATTCGGGCACTCAGTGCGTTAAAACGCGCCCACGGCTACCACTATTTGATTGAGATCGATGGCTCCTGTAATCAACGCACTTATCGCACCCTGCTGGAAGCCGGAGCGGAAGTGCTGATTGTCGGCACCTCGGGCCTGTTCAACCTGCATGACGATCTCTCCACCGCCTGGACAATGATGCGCGACAGTATTGATGCCGCGCAGGGACTGGCGCAGGAGTCTGCATGAAATCACGCTGGCTTGGCATTGATATTGGCGGCACCAGCACCCGTTTGCAGCTGATGGAAGAAGGCCGGAACTGGTGCGGCTTCCGTAAAGTGCCGACCGCCAGTTGGTCGCAACAGGCGGATGCGCTGGTCGCGCTTGGCGATCTGATTTGCGAAACGCTGGAGGCGCAGCCGGTAAGCGGGGTGATGCTTGGCCTGCCCGGCATTCTCAGCCGTGACCGCCAGCAGGTGATCTCGCTGCCCTTTATTCAGGCGCTGGATCAACAACCCGTCGTGGCACGGCTCAGCGCGCGCCTTGGCGTTCCGGTTGCCATGGATAAAGATGTGAACCACCTGATGCTGTGGGATTTGCTGCAGTTGGAGACGTTACCCAATAATGCCGTGGGGTTATATCCCGGCACCGGTCTGGGTAACAGCCTGTGGCTGGAAGGCCGCTTTTATCATGGTCATCATGGCGGCTCAGGCGAGCTGGGCCATATTCCGCTGGCGAACAACGACCTGCCCTGCCCGTGCGGCAACCGGGGCTGTGCCGAAACCCTGATATCCGGTCACTGGCTCAGCACCTGGGCGGCAGCACAACAGCCGGATACGGGGATTTCGCAACTCTTTACCCGGCATGGCGATCACCCTGATCTGCGGGCGTTTGTGCAGCGGCTGGCACAGCTGATCGCCAGCGAAATGAACATTCTGGATCCCGAGTACCTGATTCTGGGCGGTGGCGTACTGTCGATGGCGGATTTTCCCTTGGTGCAGTTGCGCAGCGCCATTCAGCAACATCTGCGACCGCCTGTTACGCGCCAGGGTTTAAAAATCGTTTTCAGCCATGCAACCGATCACACGGGCTGTCGCGGTGCCTGTCTGGCCGCCGAGCGCTGTTTTGGAGGGAAAAAATGAAAGGCAAAGTGTGCGTGTTCGGTTCCTTCAACCTGGATATCGTGGCAGGCATGGCCCGCTTTCCGCTACCGGGTGAATCGTTAATTGCCCAGCACAGCATGATGGGGCCCGGCGGCAAAGGCGCGAATCAGGCCACCGCCGCGCTTCGTGCGGGCGCCCGGGTGCACTACATCGGCAAAGTGGGCAACGACGACTTCGGCATATTTGCCCGCCGGCATCTGGAAAAAACCGGCTTTGATGCCATTACGCTGTTCACCTGCAAAGAGAAACCCACCGGCAATGCGTTGATTTACGTGGCCGGTAATGACGCTGAGAATATGATTTCTGTTTATCCTGGGGCGAATCTCACCGTCAGCGCAGCGGAAGTGACGCGCTGCAGGCCGACTGTTGCCGCGGCGGATATTTTGCTGGTACAGCTGGAAAATAATCTGAGCGCGATTCAGCGCATGATCGATCATGCCCGGGCGGCAAATACCTTTGTCATCCTTAATCCGGCACCGTTTCAAAAAATCAGTGACGCTCTGCTGGCAAAGGTCGATCTGCTGACGCCCAACAGTACCGAAGCCATGCTGCTGACCGGCGTGAAGGTCACGGACCTCGCCAGCGCCCGGCAGGCCGCCCTTGTGCTGCACCGCAAGGGCGCACGTCAGGTAATTATTACCCTGGGTACGGCGGGGGCCTTACTGTCTGACGGGCAACAGCTGCTGCATATTCCGGTGTTTCCCGCCACGCCGCTTGATACAACCGGCGCGGGCGATGCCTTTAACGGTGCGCTGGCTGCCCGGCTGGCCGCCGGCGTTTCTCTGGAACAGGCTGCACTGTTCGCCGCAGCGTTTGCCTCCCTGTGCGTTGAACGACAGGGAGCCGCTCATGCTATGCCCGCTTATGCCGATGCACTGGCACGCCTGCAGGCGCACCCGGAATGCGTGGCCGAAAGCGTGCTGGCCTGCGCGTAACATTCAGGCAGAGGCGCCTGGTGGCGCGTCTGCTCTGTACTCCATCAGAGCGTGAGCCAGCCTGCAATAAGCGCATGCTGCAATAACATAATGGTTTTGCCATCGCGGATGCGCCCCGCTTTCACCCACTGCATGGCCTCAGGAAACGTGATTTCCAGCACGTCGATGGCTTCATCCTCTACGCCGCCGCCCGCATTTTCCCGCAGCGCGTCGTGGTATTCAGCCGCAAAGAAATGCACCAGCTCGGTCACGCCGCCCGGCGACATGTAAACCGAATAGAGGGTTTCCACCTCGCCCACCGCATAGCCGGTTTCTTCAATGGCCTCTTTGCGAATGCAGTCTTCAGGCGAGTCATCATCCAGCAAGCCTGCACAGGCTTCAATCAACATACCGTCTTCATTACCGTTAACGTAGGTGGCAATGCGGAACTGGCGCGTCAGTACCACGCTGTTCTTGTCACGGTTATACAGCAGAATGGTGGCACCGTTGCCGCGGTCGTAAACTTCACGCTTGTGACGCACGAGTTCGCCCCGGTTGTCGGTAATCTCATAAGTGATATTACGCAGGACAAACCAGTTCTCTGACAGCAGCTTATCTTTGATGATGTTGATCTTGAAGGACATGGACGCTCCGCAGCGACAGGAAGGGAGCCTGAGATAATAGGACGTACGTTAAAAGAAAACTATCTGAATTACGGGCCTTGCGCACGTCATCGTCCATCCTCACAGGCAAAAAAAATGCCAGCACGCTGGCTGGCATTCTATGCGAAACGTCTCGGTTACGACGATTTACCGTCGTGCTCGTGATGATCGTGTTCGGTCGCTGCGATGGCGTTCACACGCTTACGCACGCCAAACCAGCCCAGTACCAGAATCACCGCAATCAACGGAATGGAGGCGATAGTATAGGTGCCGTTTGGATAGTCGAACGCCATCAATACCAGTACGCTGAACAGGAACAGCAGCGTCAGCCATGAGGTAAAAGGCGCGCCTGGCAGCTTGAAGCTGACGTCGTCTGCCTTGCCTTCTTTGATCGCTTTACGCAGGCGTAGCTGGCAAAGCACGATAAAGCCCCAGGAAGAGATAATGCCGAGTGACGCCACGTTTAATACGATCTCAAACACCTGAGACGGCACATAGTAGTTAAGCACCACGCCGATGATATAGACGCCGACGGTCACCAGAATCCCGGCATAGGGCACCTGCTGGCTGCTCATTTTAGACATGAACTTCGGTGCGGAACCGCCCATCGACATTGAGCGCAGAATACGGCCCGTCGAGTAGAGACCGGAGTTCAGGCTGGATAACGCCGCACTCAGCACCACAATATTCATAATGCTGCCAATGTAAGGCACGCCCAGCTTAGAGAAGAAGGTCACAAACGGACTTTGCCCAGCCTGGTAGGCATTCCACGGCAACAACATCACTAACAGCACCACGGAACCGACATAGAACAAACCAATACGCCAGATAACGCTGTTGATCGCCTTCGGCAACATGGTTTCCGGATCTTTACACTCGCCTGCTGCCGTACCGACCAGTTCAATCGAGGCGAAGGCAAATACGACGCCCTGAACCAGCACCAGCGCCGGCAACAGACCGTGCGGGAACAAGCCGCCGTTATCCGTGATCAGGTGGAAGCCGGTTGCATTTCCATCGAGCGGTTTACCCGTGCCGAGGAACACGACACCGACAACCAGGAAAATGACAATCGCCAGCACTTTGACCAGCGCGAACCAAAACTCCATTTCGGCGAACCACTTTACGCCGATCATGTTCATGGTACCGACAATCGCCAGCGCCCCTAACGCAAATACCCACTGCGGCACATCACCAAACGCGCCCCAGTAATGCATATAAAGCGCAACGGCAGTGATATCCACAATCCCGGTCATAGCCCAGTTAACAAAGTACATCCAGCCTGCCACATAAGAGGCTTTCTCGCCCATGAACTCACGAGCATAGGAGACAAAGCTTCCGCTGCTGGGACGGTGTAAAACCAGTTCGCCCAGTGCGCGCAGGATGAAGAATGAGAAGATACCGCAGACCAGATAGATGATGGCGAGGGCCGGACCTGCCGCCTGTAAACGGGCGCCTGCGCCCAGAAACAGCCCCGTACCGATGGCTCCCCCGATGGCAATCATCTGCACGTGACGATTGCCCATGGCCTTCTTATAGCCGGAGTCGTGGGAATTGAGCCAGCGTCGTTTCGCAGCGCGCATGTCCGCTGCGGATTTCTTTGTAGATTTCATAGCCTTCCTGTTTGTCCTGACCATAAGTCATAGCGCATCCAAACGATTGCGTTCAGCACTGCGAAATGGGTTGTCTTCCTCTGTGCGTCCGCCTGTGAGTTTACGGAAAGCGGCGCGGGAATTTACGGCGATGAATCCTAACCGTTATGTAACATCGAAGCAAAATATACCGAGGGGATATGCGGGACGATTTGTAAAAAATTTTTCTGAGATCACAAAAAAACCGGCCATTGGCTGGCCGGTAAACACTACAGGGATGGAATAGAGAGGGTTTAGCGGTAAATCTCTGCGGTGCCGGTCCAGAGGCTGGAATCACCCGGCGTGTTCACACCGATGACCCGGAAATGGCTGGCGCCTTCGGCTTTCGCCTGTTGTGAAAGCTGGCGAGTCACATCGTCAAGTGAACCATTTACGCTGGAAACAGAGACGCTGCCGATTTTTTGCAGATCCTGTGCCTCGCGTTGGTCCACCGCCGTGGCGGCCAAGGTAGAAAATGACGCAGTGGCCAACAGGGCGGCGGTGAGGTAAGCAGGTAATCGTTTCATAAATACTCCTGTACTCGCGTTGGTCGCTGTGGTTAAACACGTTATTGATTATTGGCGAGACAATGCAAGCCAACCTTTGTGAGTTGTAAAGCTGTGCGAGTAATGGTCGGTCTGACGTCGGGATTCCTGGGAAACGTCAATCCGGGTGAGTAAAGCTGCTGAACGGTCTCATTTCGGGCTATTTCATGACAGGTCACCAGGCGTCCTCTGCCACCTCTTTTATCCTTCCCTGTTACTGAAGGGGTTATTTGTTGTGATTGTTAAACGCTCTGTTACCCGAAGTATTGCGCAGTCTTTAACGCTGATTGTGTTGCTGGCTTTGCTGACAACCGGCCTGGCTCTGCTCACCCTTTCCAGCAGCCTGCGTGACGCGGAAGCCATTAATCTGGCCGGTTCGCTACGGATGCAGAGTTACCGGCTGGCCTGGGATGCCAGGCTGGAGCCTCGCCTGCTGGTAGCGCATCTGGCGCAGTTCCAGCACACCCTTGATGCCCCCGTTTTACAAGGCCTCGACCGCCCCTGGGTGCCACATAAAGTTATTAACCACTATCAACGTTTGCGCGCGGGCTGGCCGGAGTTAGCTCAGCATCTTGATGCCGATGCAGCAGAAGCCTGGCAGCTTCAAATGCCCGTCTACGTGGGGGAAATTGACCGCTTTGTCCTGGAACTGCAGCGTTATGCTGAACTGAAAATGCGGGTGGTGGCGATCAGTAGCCTGACGGGCCTGGTGGCGATCGTGGCGCTGGCGTTGATGACGATACGCTTTACCCGTCAGCAGGTCGTTAAGCCGCTGAACGCGCTGGTCACCGCCAGTCGTTATGTAGAAAAGGGCAATTTTGCGTTCCCGCCTCTGCACGTCCAGCAGCAGAATGAACTTAAGGTGCTGTCACACACCTTTAGCAGCATGGCCGCCCAGTTGCACGCGCACTATCAGCTTCTGGAGCAGCGGGTCCGCGATAAAACCCGGGATCTGACCCAGGCAAACCGCACGCTTTCGCTGCTCTATCAGAGCTCTCAGATTTTAACGCGCGGCCCCCTGCATCCGGCTCTGTTCGACAGCGTGTTAGCCAGCGTGCTTGCCAGAGAAAAGCTTGCGTTTATCCGCCTGGAAGGCGAGCAGTTTACCTTTGAGTCCGGGCAAATCGCCCCTTCTCAGGCTTGGCATCAGTTACCCTTGCAGCAGGGCGATCACCCTATTGGCACCCTGCACTGGCAAACGACCGTTACGACGCCGCCTGCAGCATTAATGCAGAGCCTGGCGGCAATGCTGGCCCGGTCAGTCTGGATCTGGCAGACCCAAAAACAGCAGCAGCAGATGCTATTGATTGAAGAGCGCGCCACCATTGCACGCGAGCTGCATGATTCGCTGGCTCAGGCACTGACCTACCTGCGTATTCAACTGACGCTGCTGCGGCGCACTGTCGATGCGCGCGATCGGGCAGCACATGACATTATTGCCGAATTCGATCTTGCGCTGGCCGAAGCTTACCGTCAGCTCCGTGAGTTGCTTGCCACCTTCCGTTTAACGATTGAAAAATCCGATCTGATGGCCGCACTGCACGCAATGATCGCCCCCTTGCAGAAGCAGTCTGAGGCCGACATCCATTTCACCTGCCAGCCAGGGCTTGAGGCGCTGGATGCTCAACAGCAGGTACACGTACTCCAGATTGCCCGCGAGGCGCTGCTTAACGCCATTCGCCATGCAAATGCACAGATGATTACCCTCGACTATCAGCACTCAGATGAAGGCGAACATATACTGAGCGTGACGGATGATGGTATTGGGATCGGCACGACAGAGGAACCCCAGGGGCATTACGGGCTGACGACCATGACGGAGCGGGCTGAACGGCTAGCCGGATCCTTACAGATTACGGCACAACCACGCGGAACACGTGTCACACTGCGCTTTCCATCGCGTCCGGCGCTGCCGCGTGAGTAGTGCTGTTGCCCGCCATTGTGTATTTTAATACCATCCTGAGATCATACAAGATGTGGCAGATAAACACCTGAAGGCAGAATTAACCATTACAATCAACATTCTGCGCATCACCATTCTGGAACGGTCTGGAAAGCCGATCGTTCGCACTGCCCGTACCGCCGTCTGGCATCCAGGGCACAGGGAGCTAACATGGCACAACCTGCTTTAACCATTATGATCGTGGACGATCATCCCCTTATGCGCCGCGGCATCCGCCAGCTACTGGCGCTGGAGCCGCAGTTGCAGGTCATCGCTGAAGCCAGTAACGGGACTGAAGCGCTGGCGGAAGCCCGCCGTCTGACACCGGATATCATCCTGCTCGATCTCAACATGAAAGGGATGTCAGGGCTGGATACGTTAAAAGCGCTTCGTCATGAAGGCATCAGCTCACGTATTCTGGTGCTGACGGTCTCTGACGCGCGCAGTGACATTTACGCCCTGGTGGATGCAGGAGCGGACGGCTATTTACTCAAAGACAGCGAACCCGAAATCTTGTTGCGCCAGATCATGCAGGCCCTACAGGGTGAGACGGTGTTTAGCGATGCGGTAAGGCACGCTCTGTCCATGCGACATAACAGTGACGATCCCTTCCGCTTGCTGACCGAACGCGAACGCGGCGTGATGCAGGAAGTGGCGCGAGGCTTGTCCAATAAAGACGTGGCTCATGCACTTCATATCTCGGAAGAAACGGTGAAGGTCCACATTCGTAATGTCCTGCGCAAACTTGATGTACGTTCACGCGTTGCTGCAACAATTATGTGGATTGAGCGCCGAAACAGTTGATAAAAAACGCGCAAACTTACACATTCTCTACAATTTCTCCACTTTTCAAACCCGCCTCGCACGTAAAGTAGAGTCCTACCCGTGCGTGGTTTGCGTGGATTTTCCTGTGCGTCACGCGCTGCATCGCTCATATTAATAATAAAAGCAGTGAGGAGTGTCGGTTCAATGTCGAATTTCTTTATCGACCGCCCAATTTTCGCCTGGGTTTTGGCTATTTTATTGTGTCTTTGCGGCACGCTCGCCATTATTTCACTTCCTGTTGAACAATATCCCGATCTCGCCCCGCCCAACGTGCGTATTACCGCCACTTATCCCGGCGCCTCAGCGCAAACGCTGGAAAATACCGTCACCCAGGTTATCGAACAGAACATGACCGGTATCGATAACCTGATGTATATGTCCTCCAACAGCAGTAATACCGGCCAGGCGCAAATCACCCTCACCTTTACCGCAGGTACCAATCCTGATGAAGCCCGTCAGCAGGTTCAGAATCAGTTGCAGTCGGCCCTGCGCCAGTTACCTCAACCGGTGCAGTCACAAGGGGTGACCGTCAATAAAACCGGCGACAGTAACATTTTGATGGTGGCGTTTGTCTCAACTGACGGCAGCATGAACAAACAAGATATTGCTGATTATGTCGCCAGTAATATTCAGGAGCCCTTAAGCCGTATTGATGGGGTGGGTGAAGTGGATGCCTACGGTACGCAATATGCTATGCGCATCTGGCTCGATCCCTACAAGCTGACCGCCTATGCCCTGACCACCGATGATGTGGTCAATGCCATCAAATCCCAGAATACCCAGGTTGCAGTGGGCCAGGTGGGCGGGCTACCGGCCGTCAATAATCAGGCGCTGAACGCCACCGTGAACGCGCAGGCGATGCTGCAAACCCCCGACCAGTTTAAAGCGATTACCCTGAAGAATAATCCCGATGGCTCCGTGGTGACGCTAGGCGATGTCGCAACGGTGGCGCTCGGCGCTGAAAAATACGATTCCCTCAGCCGCTACAATGGCCAGTCCGCCTCCGGCCTGGGCATAAAACTGGCCTCCGGTGCCAACGAGATGAACACCGATAAACTGGTGCGGGCGCGGCTGGATGAATTATCACACTATTTTCCGCACGGGCTGGAAGCGAAAATCGCGTATGAAACCACGCCCTTTGTTAAAGCCTCTATCACCGACGTGGTCAAAACCCTGCTGGAAGCTATTCTGCTGGTATTTGGCGTGATGTATCTGTTTATGCAGAACTTCCGGGCCACGTTAATCCCTACCATCGCGGTGCCCGTCGTGCTGCTTGGCACCTTTTGTGTGATCTTTGCCTTCGGCTACAGCATCAACACCCTGACCATGTTCGCTATGGTGCTGGCGATAGGCCTGCTCGTGGACGATGCGATTGTGGTCGTGGAGAACGTTGAACGTATCATGAGCGAGGAAGGGATCTCGCCGCGCGCTGCCACCCGCAAATCGATGGGGCAAATCCAGGGGGCACTGGTCGGAATTGCGCTGGTACTCTCCGCCGTATTTATTCCTATGGCCTTTTTTGGTGGCACCGTAGGGGCAATCTACCGCCAGTTTTCGGTGACTATTGTCTCCGCCATGATCCTGTCGGTGTTGGTCGCGATGATCCTGACACCCGCCCTGTGTGCCACGCTGCTTAAGCCCATCGCCAAAGGGGAACATCACGGCGAGCGCGGCTTCTTTCGCTGGTTTAACCACCATTTCAACCGCAACGCCGACCGCTATCAGCGTGGTGTCGCCCACATTCTGCGCACGGGGGGCCGCTGGCTGCTGTTGTATGTGGGGATTATTGGCATCATGGCGTTCCTGTTTCTTCATCTGCCTTCGTCTTTTCTGCCCCAGGAAGATCGGGGCATGATTTTGACCCAGGTCCAGCTTCCCGCCGGTTCCAGCATGAATCAGACCTCGGCGGTAGTGGCAAAAGTGGAAAAGTACTACCTGACGAAAGAGAAAGATAACGTGCTGTCGGTCTTCTCAACGATTGGTTCCGGCCCCGGCGGGAACGGGCAGAACGTCGCGCGTCTGTTTATTCGTTTGAAAGACTGGGGTGACAGACCCGGGGCCGATCGCACGTCGTTCGCCATCATTAAGCGCGCCGGAAAAGCGTTCAAACACATCAATGAGGCCACGGTCATTGCGAGCAGTCCGCCGGCGATTACCGGTCTGGGCAGCTCATCGGGCTTTGACCTGGAAATACAGGATCATGGCGGCATCGGGCATGACAAGCTCATGGCGATGCGCGACATGCTGCTCGACAAGGCCAGCAAAGATAAGCTCCTGTCCCGTGTCCGTCATAACGGCCTTGATGACAGCCCGCAGTTGCAAATTGATATCGATGAGCGCAAAGCCCAGGCGCTGGGCGTATCACTGGATACCATTAACGACACGCTAGCCACTGCCTGGGGCTCAAGCTACGTGAACGACTTTCTGGATCGTGGACGGGTAAAAAAAGTGTATGTGCAGGCTGATGCGCCCTACCGCATGCTGCCCGGCGATGTCGATAAATGGTACGTGCGTAACAGCAGTGGCACCATGGTGCCCTTCTCGGCATTTGCCACCAGCCGCTGGCAAACCGGTTCACCGCGTCTGGAACGCTATAACGGCTACTCCTCCCTGGAAATCGTGGGGGAAGCCGCAGAGGGCGTGAGTAGCGGTACAGCGATGAATGAAATGGAGAAACTGGTCGAATCCCTGCCGCTTGGCGTGGGTTTCCAGTGGACGGGAGCATCCTATCAGGAGCGGTTATCGGGCTCTCAGGCACCCGCGCTGTATGTGGTTTCACTGCTGGTTGTCTTCCTCTGCCTGGCAGCTCTGTATGAAAGCTGGTCGATCCCGTTCTCTGTCATGCTGGTCGTCCCGCTTGGCGTGATCGGTGCGCTGATTGCCACCTGGACGCGCGGGCTGGAGAACGACGTCTATTTCCAGGTGGGCTTGCTGACCGTGGTCGGGCTTTCGGCCAAGAACGCCATCCTGATTGTCGAGTTTGCTAACGAGCTTAACAGTAAGGGAGGTGAACTGATTGAATCGACGCTGGCGGCGTCACGCCAGCGCCTGCGTCCGATCCTGATGACGTCGCTGGCCTTTATCTTCGGTGTGCTGCCGATGGCGATCAGCAGCGGCGCAGGCTCCGGCAGTCAGCATTCTGTGGGAACGGGCGTGATGGGCGGGATGATTTCTGCCACGATTCTGGCCATTCTGTTTGTGCCGCTGTTCTTTGTGCTGGTGCGTCGCCGCTTTCCCCTGAAAGAGAAGCATCGGGACTGATTAACCCGCTTTCCTGACGGCGCCTCAATCAGGCAAAAAAAACGGCCTCTGTTCGCAGCGGCCGTTTTATTCGTGTGTGTGGTCAGAATTACAGCAGAGGGGAAAGTGCCCTGCTTTTCTCCTCACGTGTTACTTGTTGCGTAACATCGCTTCGATGAATTCTTTCCAGTTCCCCATTTCGGTGTCAATCATAGAACCCTCTCTTATTGTAGTGGCAATATTACGCCTTTTTTTTCGCCTGGTGAATACGTTTACACCTGTCATTACTATCGGCAAAGGCGACAAAAAGCTGAGTATTTTCTGATTTGCTGGCTGACGCACACTTCAGCAAGGGCCTAAGCTGACAGGTTTTAATGCGGTTTTGACCAGGACGTAGCCTAAAAATCACAATTAAGGAAATTCTTAATTCCGAAATGATAAACCGCGAAATCATTAGAGGCAAAACTGAAACCGTTTACCCCCGACGGGAAACGCCTCTGTGCAGGGTATTTTTCGATACAGGCGCGATCGGGCGGATGCTGCATCAGATCACACTATGGTAAACTCCAGAGCTAATTTTAATGACAGGAGCAGGCGATGAGCGCGCAGTGGGTCATGTTTGGGATTAAAAATTGCGACACGATTAAAAAAGCACGTCGCTGTTTAGAGGCGGCGGGCGTGGACTATCGCTTCCATGATTATCGTGCTGACGGCCTGACCGGTGACCAGCTGCAGCAGTTTATCGACGTACTGGGCTATCAGGATCTGCTCAACACGCGCGGCACGACCTGGCGTAAGCTACCCGAGGCAGAGCGCGAGGCCATCACCGATGCCGCCAGTGCAAAAGCGCTGATGCTGGCCCAGCCTGCTATCATCAAGCGCCCTGTCCTGCGCGCACCCGACGGCTCGCTGCTGCTGGGCTTCAGCGAATCTCTTTACCAGAATCGTCTTCAGGAGAAGTCATAATATGTTTTGTCCGGTCATTGAGCTGACGCAGCAGCTTATTCGTCGCCCTTCTCTCAGCCCCGATGACGCCGGATGTCAGGCGCTGCTGATCGCACGCCTGGAAGCGATAGGTTTCCACATCGAAACCATGAACATCAACGACACGCTGAATTTCTGGGCCACGCGCGGCGAAGGCGAAACCCTGGCGTTTGCCGGCCACACCGATATTGTTCCCCCGGGCGATGCCAGCCGCTGGATTAATCCCCCGTTTGAACCCACCATCCGCGACGGCATGCTGTTTGGGCGCGGTGCAGCAGATATGAAAGGATCGCTGGCCGCCATGGTTGTTGCCGCCGAGCGGTTTGTCGCCGTTCATCCTCATCACAAGGGGCGTCTGGCCTTTTTAATTACGTCTGACGAAGAAGCCAGCGGCGCGAACGGAACGGTAAAAGTGGTTGAGCGCCTCATGGCGCGTAACGAGCGTCTGGATTATTGCCTGGTCGGAGAACCTTCCAGCAACGAAGTCGTGGGTGACGTCGTGAAAAATGGTCGTCGTGGCTCCATCACCGCGAACCTGACCGTGCATGGCGTACAGGGCCATGTAGCCTATCCGCAACTGGCGGATAATCCCGTGCACCGTGCTCTGCCGGCGCTTAACGAGCTGGTCGCCACGGAATGGGATCAGGGTAACGCCTTTTTCCCGGCCACCAGCATGCAGATCGCCAACATTCAGGCGGGAACCGGCAGTAACAACGTCATCCCCGGCGAGCTGTTTGTGCAGTTCAACTTCCGTTTCAGTACGGAACTCACCGATACCCTGATTCAGCAGCGTGTCGCAGAACTGCTGGACCGCCATCAGTTGCGTTACACCATTGAGTGGAAGCTTTCCGGCCAGCCATTCCTGACCTCACGCGGCAAGCTGGTTGATGCCGTGGTCAACGCCGTTACGCACTATAATGAAATTAAGCCGCAGTTGCAGACTTCTGGTGGAACCTCTGACGGACGTTTTATCGCTCGTATGGGCTCGCAGGTGGTGGAACTGGGTCCGGTGAATGCCACGATTCACAAAATTAACGAATGCGTGAAAGCATCAGACTTACAAATGCTGAGTCGGATGTATCAACGCATCATGGAACAATTGATCGCCTGACAGCGAGGGAAGGAGCGGGCCTATGGAGTTTATTAAAGATTACTGGTGGATCCTGGTGATCCTGCTGATGGTGGGCGTGTTAATGAACGTCTATAAAGATCTGAAACGCATCGATCATAAAAAATTTATGGATAACAAACCCGATCTCCCGCCTCATCGTGATTTCAACGACAAGTGGGACGAGGACGACAACTGGCCGAAGAAAAAATAACGGTCATGCGCCCCCGCCATCGCGAGGGCGCGCGGTTACATCATCATAATGACATCGTCATCGCCAGGTTTTGCCCCGCCTGAGGCTTCATCGAAGTAACGTTTCGGCACGGTATACTGCAAATGATGCAGCGCAAAATCCATGCTGCGCTGATCGATGGCATGCGCCAAATCCTCTACGATATTCAGCGTGACATCACCGCCCAGCGCGGTTAAACGCTGTTCCGCCTGTTGCGCCTGCATCAGCGGGATATGGTCATCATAATCACCATGGATCAGATGCACGGTAGTCCGCGTGCTGGCCTTTTCCGGTAGCGTCACAAAGCGACCGCTAAAGGCAACCGCCCGGCCAGCCAGATCGTCGTGGGCTTTGATGCCTTCCAGCACCATGCTGGCCCCCTGCGAAAACCCCACCAGTGCCGTGGCTTCGGGACGCACCCCGCTTTTCTGCTGCCAGTGACGCACCGACTCGACAAACTGCGGCATGCTGCTGTCTACACAGGCCTGCTCGCTTTTATCATGCAGGCCGGCTTCGTTAAACCATTGACCGCCCGGCCCCGGCGATCCCACCGACACCACCAGCGCCGCCGGAAACGTTTTAGCAAACCAGCTGCCAATTTGGCCCATCGCGTCGGGATTGTCCCCCACGGCATGATAAAGCAGAAACAGCTGGGCAGCCTGAGTGGGCTGCTGAACAATTACATATTTCAGTGTCATATCGACCTCCTGCGACTACTCTACGCCCCCGGGCGCAGGATGATAGTGGGAATATTTGAATGTCTTGGTGGATTTATTGCAATTGCTCGCGCAACGCTTCGCCTTCTCTGCCGGGTAACGCCAGTAGCGCAGCGGCGGCTTCAGCGCGTAAGGCCGTAATCAGCATCTTGCGTCCGTTCAGCCGGGCAGACTGAGCCAGTTCAGCCAGGCTGGTGTCGGCGTTCACCGCCTGTCGCAGGAGCGGCAAAGGCTGCTGGCTGATGCCAACCAGCCGCTGAAGTACCGCCAGGCTTGCTTCCAGCGGGCGTTGCGCCCAGGCAAAACCGGCGGCCAGCCAGGCATCGCGCCGGGTAAACGCGTGGTCACAGGCTGCCGGTAGCGGCAGGTCCAGCGGAATATGCGCTCTGAGCAGCGGCCAGTCACGGGCCAGGCTTCCCTCCGCCTTCTGCTGCAGCGCTTTGCCGGCCGTCGTCAGCCCCAGCACGGCCATCGCCGCATAACAACCGCTGCTGGCTTCTCGCTGACTGCCAATTCGCGCCAGCGTGAAGCCACAGGCTTGCCAGAAAGCCCAGAGAGGTTCAGTGTAGCCAAAGCTGACCGAGAGGTAATCATATCCGGCGGCATCCGCGCAGGCGGCGGCCACCAGCTGCTGGCCGATTCCCCGGCGGCGCGCAGGTGCGGCAATGGCAATCCGGCTAATTCGCAAGGCGCGCAGCGTGGCGGCTTCCGTCAGCCCGGCGTGCGCGGCCAGCGACTGCGCCACCAGATTACCGCGAGGCCGCCTGTGGCCCGCCCATACCGCTTGCGCCAGTTCATCCGTCAGCCCGCCCTCTTCTACCAGCCATAGCGCGCCCTGTAGCGCCGGAACCTCGCCCGCCAGCCACAGATGCATGCCTGGCGCATCCAACAGGCGACGCAGATCCAGCGGTGAGGTGCGGTAATGCGCACTGGTCAGCAGTTGGTAAGCCGCCTGCTGGGCGGCGAAATCAGACGCCTCTGCTCGCCGGGGCGCACGCTCCTCCAGGGACGGGGTTTCAGCGGCATCCTCAAACAGCAGAGCCTGGTTGAGCCAGTGTTCCAGGGGATCGTGGCGAGCCCAGCGTAGCGGTTCGTCCAGCGTAAAGTAGCGCACCTGCTGCAGCTCAGCGCAGAACTTGAGCATAAAGCCACGGCCGCTGCCTTCGTAACCCTGAATGGTCGTTACCAGCAACACGCGCGGGAAACGTGCTACCAGCGCATGGAGCAGCGGAGCGGGAATGGCCGCGGCTTCATCCACGATGAGCCAGTCAAACTCAGGCTGGTCGGGCAGCGCCAGAATCGCATCCGGTGCCATAAACCGATAATGTTCTCCGGCGAAAGAAGCTAACACTGTGGTGGTAATTTTTGCCGGCGCGGTTACCAGGCAGCGCGTATTCTGTCGCGCCAGCATGCCTGCAAGCGCCGATTTGCCTCTGCCGCGCGCGGCGGTGATGACCGCCACGCCAGCGGAAAAATGCGTCAGCTCTTGCAGAATGCTTTGCTGCTGACTCGCGGCCTGACAGTGCCAGGCCGGCCGTGACGACCAGTTGGGCAGCGCGAGCGGCTGCGGCTGCTGATGCAACAGCGCCTGCTTATCGTCTTCCGTCAGGCGTTGCAGGTGATGGACAAAATGGGGCGTGGCAATCGGCTCGCTGACATCAGCCCAGCGCAGGCTGTCCGCATCGGGCTGCTGCGCCCAGCGCGCCCAGGGGGGCACTAACAGAAGCAGCCAGCTACCGGCCGTCAGCGTTCCGGCCAGCGCCGCCAGCGCCTCGGCATGGAACCCCTGACGGGCATCAAACACGGCATGATGGAATTCACGCCCCAGCAGCGTACGAAATGCGGTCGGGGCGCAGTGCGTGCCGGTTTCCGGCGGGTTATCGCTCAGCCACAGCCAGTCGCCTTCCAGCGTCTGGCTCCATGAGAGCGCGGTGTCCCGGCACCAGTCGGCTTCGCCGCCGATCACGGCCAGCCGCCGTATACCGGCGGCCTGCATGGCACAGGTCGCTGCTTTCAGGTTCATCCTTTAAGAGCAAAGGTGTCGCACTGGCCAGGGTTACCGCTGTCGAATCCGCGTTTGAACCAGGTATACCGCTGCGCGGACGTACCATGCGTAAAGCTGTCCGGCACAACCCGGCCCTGGGTTTTCTGCTGCAGACGATCGTCACCAATGGCTTCGGCTGCGTTTAACGCTTCCTGTAAATCCCCCACTTCGAGGATTTTTTCCTGTTCCATATAGTGGCCCCAGACGCCCGCAAAGCAGTCGGCCTGAAGCTCCATTTTCACGGACAGTTGATTAATCTGAGTCTGGCTGGCCCCCTGCTGCATCTGACGTACCCGGGGTTCAATGCCCAGCAACTTCTGCACATGGTGGCCGACTTCATGCGCAATGACATAGCCCTGGGCAAAATCGCCGCCTGCCCCAAGCTTGTTTTTCATTTCGTCATAGAATGACAGATCGATATAGACAGTCTGGTCTGCCGGGCAGTAAAAGGGCCCCATAACAGATTGTCCGGTGCCGCAGCCGGTGCGCGTAGCGCCGCGATACATCACCAGCTTCGGCGGCGTATACTGTTTGTTCATCTGTTTGAACAACTTGTCCCAGGTATCTTCGGTTGTCGCCAGCATGACCGAAGTAAACTTTGCCGCCTCATCCTGATTCGGGTTGGCGGTGCGCTGCTGCTGTTGGTTGCCCGATGTCACCTCGCCCCCGGTCAGCAACGGGGTCAGGTCATAACCGTAATAACCCGCCACCGCGACCAAAATCAGCATGATAATGCCCGCCTTGCCGCGTGGCAGAGGAATGCGTCCTCCCCGGTTACCGGATGACTGATTACGGCGATCTTCGACATTGTCGCTTTCGCGACGTCCTTGCCAGCGCATGGTTTTTGCTCCCTGTGGCGTATTAACTCAGATGGCATGATTTTAGATGCGGGACGGCGCAATCACCAGCTTTACACCAAAATGAAAAAGGAGAGCCTGCGCTCTCCTTTTCGTGACTTGCTGAGCGTTACTCAGTCAAGTTTGACGCCCAGGCGACGGGCTACCGCTTCATAGGCTTCAATCAGGCCACCCAGGCTCTGACGGAAACGGTCTTTGTCCATTTTATCCAGGGTTTCTTTGTCCCACAGGCGCGCACCATCGGGTGAGAATTCGTCCCCCAGTACCACTTCGCCGTTGAACAGGCCAAACTCCAGCTTGAAGTCCACCAGAATCAAACCTGCCTTATCAAACAGATTGCTCAGTACGTCGTTGGCTTTATAGGTCAGCTCACGCATACGGGCCAGATTCTCTTTGCTGACCCAACCAAAGGTTTCGCAGTAAGATTCGTTAACCATCGGATCGTGTTTAGCATCGTCCTTCAGGAACAGGTCGAACAGCGGCGGGTTCAGCACAATCCCTTCTTCGACGCCAAGACGCTTCACCAGCGAACCGGCCGCACGGTTACGGATTACGCACTCGACCGGGACCATGTCCAGCTTTTTCACCAGCGCTTCGTTATCTGACAGCAGGGCTTCCATCTGTGTCGGGATGCCCGCTTCCTGCAGCTTCGTCATGATGAAATGGTTGAACTTGTTATTCACCATGCCCTTGCGATCAAACTGCTCAATGCGGGCGCCGTCGCCTGCTGATGTATCGTTGCGGAATTCAAGTATCAGCAGATCCGGGTTATCGGTGCTGTATACGGTTTTCGCTTTACCGCGATACAACTCAGCTCGCTTTTGCATCTTATTTAACTCCAAACATGAAAGATCCGGTTCTGAGGCAGG
The DNA here is from genome assembly GCF_029967885.1 of Pantoea sp. V106_11. Lineage (NCBI taxonomy): Bacteria > Pseudomonadati > Pseudomonadota > Gammaproteobacteria > Enterobacterales > Erwiniaceae > Pantoea > Pantoea sp. V106_11. Next base: position 262,155 of record NZ_JASCAK010000031.1, on the reverse strand, counting down.
CATTTTGCGTTGATTGCCGTGACGCAATCGATTACCTCGTCTCGCGCTATTATGCCAAAAAACGAAATAAAAAGGCCGGAGAATCTCCGGCCTGGGGTAATTTTTTATTTGTTCATTGCGGCCTGGAACACTGCCACGAGCGCGTCGTTTTGCGCCTGCGTCAGCACATGGCCTTTAGGATCAATAAATTGCAGGCTGGTACGGTTGTCGAGGTCGCCAACCTGAACCTTGTAATCGCCGTTTGGCAACTCAGGATCTTTGGCGCCCACGCTGTCCCAGGTGCTGCTGCCCGGCGCTTTGTAGGTCACTTTCATGCTGCCGGTTGAGCGCGTGCTGTCGGTGACGTCCATTCCTACACGGCTCATGGCCGCAGGCAGACGCTGCCAGGCAACATTGAACGGCGTGCGTAACACCAGCATAGGCAGGCCGGTGTCGTCGGCACCGCTTTGCACATCAATCGCACCACTGACGCGGCCGGCGGCAGCGTTTTCATTCGCGGTGGCGATCTTGTCCATCCCTGCGGCGATGTCGTTCAGCATCTGCGCGGTATAACGCTGAATCTGCACTGGCGAGGTCACGCTGTTGCCTTCCTGCTGCAGCTCCAGCAGACGGACGGTCAGGACCTGCTGATAACTCTGCGACTGAACGCTGATTTGGTAACGACCACGGTACTGCTTATCTTCGTCTGCACGGTTCCACTGTACCCAGTCGGTGGTCAGCTGTTGTCCGGCGTCATTACGGGAAGCGATCGGGAAGTTATTAGACTGGACGACACCCACAACCTGCGACCAAATCGATCCGCGGCTGTTATCAAACATCAGCACACCAGTGTTATTACTGAACTGGGCGCGTGAGCCGTTCATCAGAGCCAGAGGCTGGGCCGGTGGACGAATATCCAGCTGCTTGCCAACCGGCGCTTTGCTGGTTGAAGGCGGAATATCGTATTCCCCGTTCTGGACAGGCAGAATCATGCCCGACGGTGCCTTCAGCTCCCGCAGACCACTGGCCTGCAGGTAGGACTCATCACCGCTGACCTGGCGTTTGTAACGCTGATCGTTCGAACAGGCCGACAATAGCATCAGGGTGGAAAGCCCCACCACTGTTGCAATCGTTGACCGCTTTACTGAGTAATTCATTCAAACTCCCTAAATTATCGCAAACCCGCTTTCACCAGCGCCTGCTCCACTTTCGGCTGTGCAACCGCAGTCAGTGGTGTCATTGGCAGACGCAGCGTGTCATTAGCGATTAATCCTAGCTGTTTTGCCGCCCATTTAACCGGGATTGGATTAGGTTCACAGAAAAGCGTCTGGTGCAGGTGCATCAGACGCTGATTGAGACGGCGAGCTTCAACGAAATTACCCTGCTGTGCGAGCCTGCACAGCTCGGCCATTTCGCGTGCTGCTATGTTAGCCGTCACCGAAATGACGCCTTTGCCGCCCAGTTGCATAAAGTCCAGTGCGCTGGCATCGTCGCCGCTCACCAGGATGAACTCATCATTAACCAGCTCTTGGATCTGGCTGACACGGGATAAGTTCCCCGTTGCCTCTTTGATTCCGATAATATTTTTGATTTCGGCGAGGCGGGCAACGGTTTCCGGCAACATATCACAGCCGGTGCGCGAAGGTACGTTATACAGCATTTGTGGCAGGCTGGTACTGTCGGCAATCGCTTTAAAGTGCTGAAACAGGCCTTCCTGCGTGGGGCGGTTATAGTAAGGTGTGACGGTGAGGCAGCCAATAACGCCAGAATTTTCAAAGCGTTTGGTTAGAGAGATGCCTTCAGCGGTGGCATTCGCACCGGTTCCGGCAATCACGGGAATACGCCCATCCGCCAGTTCCAGGGTTTGCAGCACGACATCACCATGTTCGTCATGGCTCAGCGTGGCAGACTCGCCGGTGGTGCCGACGGAAACGATCGCCGCCGTACCGCTGGCGACATGGTAATCAATCAGTTTTCTCAAACTCGCACGGCAGACATTACCTTTGTCATCCATCGGCGTAACGAGTGCAACAATACTTCCCGTAAACATTGGCGATCCCCTCGACAAACAAGTGCTTCATGGTACGTTTTACACTTAGGGAAAAGCAAGCAAGCTCCGCTATTCCCGCGCTTGTCAGCAGTTTTTTTTATGTTTACCTTATGGTTATTAGCAAATGCACAGGGAATCCTATTTTGCAGCAATCTCAACCCCACCACTTGGTGATCACCGCACTGGGTGTTGACCGCCCGGGTATCGTCAATACGATTACCCGTCACGTCAGCAGTTGCGGTTGCAACATCGAAGACAGTCGCCTTGCCATGCTTGGGGATGAATTCACGTTCATTATGCTGCTGTCCGGTAGCTGGAACGCCATTACGCTGATTGAGTCAACGCTGCCGCTTAAAGGCGCAGAGCTGGAGCTGCTCATCGTGATGAAACGCACCCATGCGACCGCCCGCCCTCCGATGCCGGATACGGCGTTTATTCAGGTCGAAGTCGCTGACTCACCGCATATTATTGAGCGCTTTACGGATTTAACGGACAAGCACCTGATGAACATCGCTGAACTGGTGTCACGCATTCAGCCAGCCCAGCACGACAGGCCCGCTACGCTCTATATTCAGATGACGGCGCACAGCCCGACGCGGAGCGATGGTCCGGCCTTTGAACAGGCCTTTAATGAATTATGCCAGGAGCTTAACGCGCAGGGTTCGTTGCGTCTCTACAGCCTGAGCGATGCCGATAATCGTGAACTGGCCGCACCTGGCAGGTAAAGACGAGCGCCCCCGTGACTGTTCTGCTACGTTAAAAGTGCAGTCAGGTGAGGAATACGTCTGAAACAGATAATTTTCCATTTGGCAGTTTCTCGCCTCTTGGTGTATTAACCACAGCATGAACTCAAAATGGAGAGATGTGATGAATCCACTGAAAGCCGGTGATACCGCACCGAAATTTAGCTTGCCCGATCAGGATGGCGAACAAGTAAATTTAGCCGACTTCCAGGGGCAGCGTGTTCTGGTCTATTTCTATCCAAAAGCCATGACGCCGGGTTGTACCGTGCAGGCATGCGGTCTGCGTGACAACATGGATGAACTTAAAAAAGCTGGCGTCGAGGTGCTGGGGATCAGCACGGATAAACCCGAAAAGCTGTCACGTTTTGCAGAAAAAGAGCTGCTTAACTTCACGCTGCTGTCGGACCAGGAGCATCAGGTTTGCGAGCAGTTTGGCGTCTGGGGTGAAAAAACCTTTATGGGGAAAACCTACGACGGCATTCATCGCATCAGTTTCCTGGTGGATGCGAATGGCAAAATCGAAAAGGTGTTCGACGATTTCAAAACGTCAAACCACCACGACATCGTGATGGACTACCTCAAGTCAGCCTGATGTCTTCAGGGCGCGGCATCGTCCGCGCCCTGAACGTTTAGCGACTCAGCGTTTCATCCAGCGGGGCTTCAGGCCACGCGTGCACCACCGCCTTGACCAGGGTGGCGAGCGGAATCGCAAAAAACACGCCCCAGAATCCCCACATTCCGCCAAAGATCACCACTGACAAGATGATCACCAGCGGATGCAGATTGACCGCTTCTGAGAACAAAATCGGCACCAGCACATTGCCGTCCAGTGCCTGAATCACCAGATAGACGGTTAACAGCGTCCAGAACTCGCTATCAAGCCCCCACTGAAACAACCCTACGCCAATAACCGGAATGGTGACCAGCATCGCGCCGATATAGGGGATCAGAACCGAAACCCCCACTAATACGGCCAGCAAAAGCGAGTAGTTAAGGCCGAGGAACATGAAAGCCAGCCAGCTGGCGATCCCGACCACCACCATTTCCAGCACCTTGCCGCGAATGTAATTAGTAATTTGCTGATTCATCTCCTGCCACACTTCCCCTGCCAGCCCGCGATTGCGCGGCAGCACGCGCCGAACGGCGTTCAGCATCTGCTCTTTGTCCTTCAGCAGGAAGAACACCATGAGCGGCACCAGCACGAGATAAATCATCAGGGTCATCAAGCCTACCAGCGAGGCCAGGGAATATTTCACCAGCGAATCGCCTACCCCGCTAAGACGACCGCGCAGGTTTTCAACGATGACGTCAATGATGCCCGCATCGACCAGGGCGGGGAAACGTCGGGGTAAACCCGCCGCATACAGATAGAGCTTGTTCAGCATGTTGGGCAGATCCCGCGTCAGGTTGATGCCCTGCTGCCAAGCGACGGGGGCGACAATCAAGACCAGAACCAGCAGAATCCCGGCAAACAGCACCAACACGATGCTGGTCGCCCAGCTCCGCGTACAGCCAATGCGTTGCAGCCGTACCGTCGGCCATTCAAGCAGGTAAGCGAGAACCAGCGCCACCAGCAAGGGCGCCAGCAACCCACTCAGAAAGAAAAGAATGCAGAATCCCGCCAGCAGAATCACCAGCAGGCCAATCGCCTGCGGATCGCTAAAACGGCGTTTGTACCATTGAATCAATAAAGCCAGCATGCCGTTGGGTCCATAACGTCAAAAAGGGCCATGATTGTACCGGATATTCTGGTGCGGGAAAGATGTGAAAAGCAGTCTGTGGCCTGACAGCTTTCGTTGACCCGGCGATGGCGGGCCTGCACGGCCCTGTTAACGGGAGTTTGAACCTGGCTGAGGCGGTCCACTGGCAGGCGAATCGCCACCGATTCTATTCACAGCGGGCCGAACGCCTTTCCGGCCCGCTGTCGGTCAATGTTCTGGGTCAGGCTTCGTTTACCCAAATACGCATCTCCCCTTCTCCCCGGTTCGCCCAGCAGAACCAGGGGATAAACGTTAACGTCTGGCTCTGCGGTGCAGCCGGTGCGCGGTCGTAGTTCCACAGCGGCTGTTGCGCTGGCTCGTGGGCGGTCTTTTTCACCCCTTCAGCCTGGATTACTACCTTGTGCGCAAAGACGCCCTTCCCTTCAAAGGTGTTGAACGCCGCAGACGCAGGCAGCCATACATTGTGTAACTGCTCGCCATTATCGGCCTGCTCCAGGCAGTAGACTATCGGCCCGCGCTGGACAGCCACCTTACCCGCCACGTGACGCACGAGCGGATTACCGTACACCCGGCGCACCGGCATCGGAAGCGTTAGCGTGAGCGTGTCGCCCTCCTGCCAAATCCGTTCAATGTACAGGTAGCCTTTGCGGGCGCGATCCGTCACCACCTCACCGTTACAGCTCACCTGCGGCGCCTCGCACCAGTCAGGCAATCGTAACGCCAGCGTATGTTTTACGGGCTGGGTGGCATCGACAGAAATCGTGACCGTTTCCTCCCAGGGAAAGTTACCGCTGATACGGATACCCAACGTGCGATCGCCGACGGGCACATCAACCCGGTTGCCGACGTAGAGATTGATAAAGAGCGCATTCTCGTGCGGCGTATAGATATAGTGACCGAGCGAGGTCAGTAAACGCGCGATGTTCGGTGGGCAACAGGCACAGCCAAACCAGCGCTGGCGCACTGGTTTCACATGATCGTAAAGATGGTTGAAATGCAGGGTTTTCGGCTGCACCTCCAGTGGATTGACGTAGAAGAAATGTTTCCCGTCCAGCGCCATACCGCCCAGTACCGTATTATACAGCGCGCGCTCCATTACGTCGGCGTACTGGCTGTCGGCTTCCATTTCCAGCATACGTCTGGCAAACATCATCAGGCCAATGGACGCGCAGCTTTCGGCATATACCGTGTCATTGGGTAAATCATAATCGCTGCTGAACGCCTCACCGCTGCTTTGGGAGCCGATTCCGCCGGTAATATAAAGCTGCCGCTGAGCCATGTTGTGCCACAGCCGCAGGCAGTCCTGACGCTTTCCTTCGTCCTGACTCAGACGCGCGAGGTGCGCTACGCCGGTCATCAGATAAACAAACCGCACCGCGTGGCCCACTGCGTGCTGCTGTTCGGCAAGAGGCTGATGCGCCTGGCTGTAAGCCTTGTCCTTCACCATCCATGCCGGGCCATAGGTATGCCAGTAGGAAGTCTGACCGCGTTTCTCGTACTCAATATCATAGAAGTGAGGCTGGGTGCCGCGCTGCGTGACAAACGTATTCACCAGCGCCAGATAGCGTGGTTGCTGAGTCACTTCATACAACCGCATCAGCGCCAGCTCGATCTCGGGATGGCCAGGATAACCGTGCAGCTGATGCTCCTCAGGGCCAAACACGCTGTCGATATGGTCGGCGAGCCTGCACACCACCTCCAGTAAACGGCGTTTGCCGGTCGCCTGATAAAATGCCACGCCCGCCTCAATCATGTGCCCGGCGCAGTAAAGCTCGTGGCACTCAGCAAGGTTGGTCCAGCGATCTTGCGGCGCTTTCACGGTGAAGTAAGTGTTGAGATAGCCATCCTCGCACTGCGCCGCCGCGATCAGCTCAATCACCTCATCGGCCGTTTTCTCCAGTTCCGCGTCAGGCTTCTGGCAAAGCGACCAGGCCACCGCCTCCAGCCATTTCGCTACATCGCTGTCCTGAAACACCATGCCATAGAATTCCCCGTCCTGCTGGCCAGCCGCGATGCGAAAGTTTTCGATGGCATGGCTGGGATCGGCTTCCTCGATCCGATCGTTAAGCGCCTCCCACTGATAAGGAATGACCACCTCCCGCACCAGTTGTTGATACTTACCGAGAAACGGATCGTGGATAGTCAGCTTATGCAGATCGACTTCATTGACAGACATCTTACTCTCCTCAAGACGGAACATGGCGAATACGCAGGTCGTGGGCGATCTGCGCCATCATCGGGTTAGTGAGCTTGCAGGCGCGGATGGTGAATGCCAGCAACAGGTGGAACAGCGCCGGTAACAGGGTTTCCGTGGCGGTAATACCGTGCAGGGAGGCAGCCGTCTGATTGCCGATCCCTGGCTTATAAGCCACGATGACAAACAGCAGGCTGATAATGACGGCGCTGGAGGCCCAGGCAAGCTTGATAAAGAACAGGTTAAACGCGAAATTCATGCCCGACGAGCGGACACCGTTTTTCCATTCGCCGTAGTCATCAGCAAAGGCCATTAGGGCAAAATGCAGCGGCAGAGTGAACCCGAGGATGATGCCATTACTGAGGATCACCACCAGCCACAATATCTGCCATGACGGCCCGACCGGCAGGAACCACATCATGACTGCGAGTGCGGCCAGCACAAGGTTGGTCCAGTAATACAGCCGGACGGTGTCAATCCGCCTGGAAAGCGGGTTCACGATCACCGATCCTACAATGGAGGCTAACGTCACCATGGTAAAAAACAGCGACGTGAAAGCCGTGCTGCCCTGTAACACATAGGTAATGAAGTACATGTAGCCGCCGCCGCGAATGTTAAACACGTTAATCAGCAAAAAAGACATCACCAGCATCAGCAACAGCTGATCGTTTTTGCGTAGCCCGGCCAGATGCTCACGCAGGGTAAATTTGCCCAGGCTGTCCAGCGGTACGCGCTCGCGGACCCAAAAGAAGCAACACAGGAACATCACGACCGCCAGAGCGCACAGGATACCGACGCCAGACTGATAGCCCAGGGCCGCATTACCCTTACCCAACACCGCGACCAGCCACGGCAGCCCTACCGAAACCAGAAACCCGGCCACCCCGCACAATACAAAGCGCCATGACTGGCAGGCCAGCACTTCTGTGTGGCGGGTGGTCATGGTGTTGATCAGCGCGCAATAGGGCACGTTGATGGCGGTATAGCTGACAGAGAGCAGCAGATAGGTGGCAAACGCCCAAACAATTTTCATGTCCATGCTGACGGCGGGCACGGTGAACGTCAGCGCACCAATGAGGCCAAGGGGAACGGCCACCCAGAGCTGCCACGGGCGGAAGCGCCCCCAACGACTATGGGTTCTGTCGGCAATGACGCCCATCACCGGATCGGAGACCGCGTCAAACACGCGCAGCACCATAAACAGGGTGCCGACCAGCGCGGGCGTTAAGCCAAACACATCGGTGTAGAAAAACGTCAGGAAGTTGGTGATCAGGCAGGTGATCACCGTGCCACCGGCGTCACCCAAGCCGTAACCTATTTTCTCTCGCAGGGACAGCGCACTCTGCGTAGCCGACGGGCTAAGATCGGCCTGAGCGATAGTCGTAGAAGTCATTTAAAATGCCTCATGCAGGACAGAGAGGATTGCCCGCTTTATGCCGGGCTTATTGGTGTTTTAGCGCTTAACCCGATTTATTTTGTCAGGAATCCGTTCACCAACAAGAGCACAAAAAAGTATAAAAACGGGGTAATTCCGACCTGTGAAGCAAAGTGTGAACTGGATCAGGTACATGTCTTTTTTTTAGTTAATAATCAGAGAGAAAGACATCAATTACCTCCGTAGCAGCGGGAAAATGAATAACGATGTTCGAATTATCCATAACGTTTCCGATACAGGTGCAAAATGGCGGGCTGTTTATTTCGCGCGGCGTGGGAACCCATCCTGCACGCAGGCTGACCTCCTGGGAGATCATTTTCGTTGAACGCGGGCAGTTAACGATTCGGGAGGATGGCGAGCTGTTCAGCGTGCAGGCGGGCGAAAGCCTGCTGCTGAGGCCAGGGCATTTGCATGTGGGAGAAGGGATTTTTCCGGCCGATCTGAAATTTTACTGGCTGCATTTTGACTGGCAGAAACAGCCTGAGCAGCATGGCTTACACCAGGCACTGCTCCACCTTCCCCAGCATACGCGCGTTGGCGATCCGGCCTATATCATCGCCCTGTTCCGGCAGTTCCTCAGCGAGCAGGAAAACATTCATCGCAGCGTCGCACTGGAGTGTATTTTACTGCTTATACTGCAGCAGCTCGCGGCTCCGGCGCTGCACGAGGATGTTGTCGACAGCCCCGGCGTTGACCTGGCCTGGAAAGCCAATCAGCTTATTCGCACGCAGTATCACCTGGCGCTTTCAACCTCCACGCTGGCGAAAACGCTGCATTGCAATGCCGATTATCTGGGACGTGTTTACCGGCGCGTGTTTCGCCTGACGCTGACGGAAGCCCTTCACCGGCAGCGCGTATTAATGGCAGAAAAGCTGCTGATCGGCGATAAGCTGCCCTTAACCGAGGTAGCGCGTCAGTGTGGGTTCAATGATGTGGGCTATTTCCGTCAGATATTCCGTAAGCATACAGGCTTAACACCTGCCAGCTGGAAGCGACGCTACTGCCGCGAGCATATCAATTCCTGATGGCTCGCCCGGATTGCCGGGCGGGCCAGAAACCGTTAGCGCACAGTCTTGATCAAGAGGCTTTTACGCGTTTGGCAACCACGGTGCAGTTGCGACCGCTGTTCTTAGCCTGATACAGGGCATCGTCAGCCCGCTTCAGGCTGCTTTCCAGCGGCGGCCGCCGGGCATCCCACTCCGCTACGCCGATGGAAATCGTGATATGGCCGACCGCCTCGATAGCGTTATCCGCGATGCTGATGCGAATGCGCTCGGCCGTCGCCTCAGCCTCTTTCAGAGGCGTGTTAGGCAACAGCATTAAAAACTCTTCACCACCGTTACGGCAGACCACATCCGACTGCCGGGCGCTCTGTCGTAGCGTCTGCGCCACCTGCCGAATCACCCGATCGCCGACGTCGTGTCCCCAGTTGTCATTGACGCTTTTGAAATGATCGATATCCAGGGCGAGCACGGCAAAAGGCTGGCGCATCGTCTGGTAGTAATCGAGTACCGCGTTAAGCCCGCGGCGGTTGAGTAACAGCGTTAGCGAATCGGTCTGCGCTTCCGAACTCAGCCGACCAATTTTGTCCTGTACCAGCCCAATACCGGTTAACAGCGCCCGTTTAACCTGGGCGGCCTCAAAGTACCATGCCCGAATGCCGCCAATTTCGTAGGTGGCGCTTGAGGCATCAATCTTGCTGGCCTTGCGGGCCAGTTGCCAGAGCGGCATGGCAATCATTCGTGCCAGAATGACCGCCACCAGCAAGGTCAGCAAGGCAAAGGGCACTGAATGCTTCAGGACTTTCAGGAGCAACCCCGACAGCGGTTGCAGCGTGACGTCGACAGGTTTCAACGCCACCACCATCCAGCCCGTCGTGGGGACGATGGCGTAGCCGGCCAGCCGGGTCGGTTTGTCGGGCTCAGTTAAGACCAGCGAGCCGTTATCTTTTTCCTGACGTTCCCGATCGCTCATCAGTGGCGACATGGTTTTGCCCACCATCTGGCGGTTCTGGTGATACAGCACCTGATTATCGCCGTCGAGAACAAATACGCTGGTGCCGTCGCGATAAAACTGTTCACCCAGCAGCGCATTCAGAATACTTTTCTTTTTCAGGTAAATCGTCCCGCCAATATAGCCCAGATAGCGTCCCTGGTTATTCCAGATGGGCCATGAGACAAAAATCAGCAGGTTATTGGCGGCAGAGAGTGTCGGTCTGCTAATCAGCGGTTGCCGGGTCTGCAGCGCTTCGCGGGCCGCATCGCTGGTCAGATGCATCCCGGTCAAGGTCAGCGATTCGGGAGATATTGCGCGCACCGTACCCGTTTCATCCACCACGGCGACCGAGTTAAAACTGTCGGTCTGCTCACGTAGACGGTTCACTTCCGCTTTGAGCAGTGCCTCATTATTGAAATCTTTTCCCAGTAAATTAGCACTGAAGTGCAACTGGGACTGCGCCAGCCGGAAAAAGACTTCGCTGGTGGAGGCCAGTTTGGCAGCGTAAGCGCGGTTGGCTTCCAGGGTGCTGTCGATCAGCACCATGCGTTGCACGCGCCAGGTTGCATATAAATTATTGGCAAGCGTGATGACTATGCTGGCAATAACCAGCAGCGCAATAAGCGTGCGTAAGTCCGCCCGGGGACGGAAATTTATGAGCATGGCGGGAACGCCACAGTGCAAAGATTCATTTTGCTGTGCCTGACTCTGTTGTTTTTATCGTGATTGCGGTCCTACAGCGTGTAAGTTTACACGCTGTAGGACAATTTGAGCAGGTTTAAGCGCGGCATTAACCAAAAAGTCAGCCCGTATGGCTTTTAATCGATTAACCCGTTTTGATCATAAAAGGGCCAGGGGCCATCATAGTCTCCAATCGCACACTGATGCGTGGTCATTCCCTGCTGCGGATGCCAGCGATGCAGTAAAAATCCTGCCGGTTCCAGCATGAAGTTTGCCGGGCCATCCGGTTGCAGATCCAGCGCAACCTGATGAGACACGCCGGGGGCAATGCAGGCCAGCGTACCGGCAAAGCGGGTCTGAATCGCGCGGTGTACATGGCCACACAGCACACGTTCGACCTGCGGATGACGACTGACGATCGCCGCCAGCGCAGCAGGGGCGCGTAAACGCTGGCGATCCATATGATCGATACCGCAGACAAAGGGCGGATGATGCAGCATCACCAGCGCGGGGCTGTCCGGTGACGCGGTCAGTGCGGCATCCAGCCAGTCAAGCTGCTGTTCATCAAGCTCGCCCCACGGCTGCTGCGGCACGCTGGAATCGAGCGCCAGTAGCTGAACCCCCTTAACCTCCCGTTGCCAGTTGAGCGTCGGGCCCTGTTGCAGATAGGGATGATCGGGAAACGCCGCCCGTAGCGCCTGGCGATCGTCATGATTTCCCGCCATCAGGTAAAACGGCAACGCCAGGGTGGCCAGCGCCTGCCGCAGCGTCTGATACTCTTCTGCCGTACCAAAATCCACCAGGTCGCCGGTTATGACCACCGCATCGGGCCGGGGCGTCAGGCCATTCAGGGTTGCGATCGCCCGTAACAGGGCATTATACGTATCGACTTTTTTATACGACAGACGACCGTGCGCTTTAATATGCAAGTCGCTGATTTGAGCAATCAGCACAGGTTTAACGGACAAACGTTGACTCCTTAAAGGGTAAATTCGAGTGCGGCCTGCTCAGCCAGCGACCAGCTCACTCGCTGCCCGGCGTGCCAGGTTTCCCGTGCGTGACGTTCAACCTGAATCGGCTTGTCCAGCCCGATATCAATCATCAGACGTTGAGACGCGCCGAGAAAGGTGCTGGCAACAATGCAGCCGTGCTGCGCATAGCGGCCTTCGTCTGCCAGCAGCACATCCTCTGGTCGACAAAAACGCACCGGATGGCCTTGATCGTCACGTGCGATGCAGTTAATCGCGCCAACGAAATCCGCCACAAAACGCGAGGCCGGACGCTGATAGATGGCCTGCGGCGTATCGATCTGCACCAGGCGCCCCTGCTCCATGACGGCGATACGATCGCCAAGCGCCATAGCTTCCTGCTGATCGTGAGTGACATACACGGCGGTGATAGCCAGCTTTTTTAACAGGCCCCCGATTTCCAGACGCAGACGCTCACGCAGTTTGGCATCCAGCGCCGCCAGCGGTTCGTCAAACAGCAGCACTTTAGGCCGCGCCGCCAGCGCTCTTGCCAGCGCCACGCGCTGTTTCTGCCCGCCGGAGAGCTTGTCGATATGACGATGTGCCAGTGACGTGAGATCGACCAGTTCCAGCATCTCGTTGACCCGGGCCTCACGCTCGTGGCGCGGAATGCCCTGCACTTTCAGCCCATAGGCTACGTTCTGCGCCACGTTAAGCGTGGGAAACAGGGCGTAGTTTTGAAACACCATTCCTACGTTACGCTTCTCAATAGGCAGGTCGGTCACGTTGCGATCGTCAAACCAGACTTCACCCGGCGCGTCAGTGCTCTCCAGCCCGCTGATAATGCGCAACGTGGTCGTTTTGCCACAGCCGGACGGGCCCAGCAGAACCAGGGTTTCCCCTGCGCGTACGCTAAGATCCAGTGGGTGCAGCGCCTGATGGTGATGAAAGCGACGCGCACAGCCGCGTAGCGTGACGTTAACCGCATCAACAATCATGCTTTTTCCTCCCTTGGTTGTTGGCGAGACTGGCGTTCAAGCCAGTGATTACAGGCGTTGAGCATCAACAGCAGCGGTAGAATCATTAAAATAAAGATCAGGGTATAAGCAGAACCGACTTCCAGCCGCATCGAGGCGTAGCTGTCGGCCAGGCCCACTGGCAGGGTTTTGGTCAGTGGCGTATGCAACATCCAGGTGATATTAAATTCGCCTACCGATAACGTAATTACCATAAAGGCCCCGGCGAGAATGCCGTTGCGGCAGTTGGGAACCACCACAGTGAAAAAGCGACGCCAGAAGCCGGCCCCGAGACTGGCGGCAGCCTCCTCCAGTCGGGGCAGCTGTATCGCCTGCATCACCGCCAGTACCGGGCGGATCATAAACGGCAGCGTAAAAAGGACGTGACCAATTAGGATAAACACCCAGCTGTCACGCAGGCTGCTGAACTGGCCATACAGCAGGATAATGCCCAGTGCGGTGGCCAGGCCCGGAAGCGCCACCGGCAACATCAGGCACTCTTCAATGCGCGATGCCCAGCGAGAGGGCGATTTCAGTAAGCCCCAGGCGGCCGGTACGCCGATCGCCACGGTGACGATCAAGCAGCTGACAGCAATGAGCAACGACAGCCAAAAGGTGTCGCTGTACATCTCCCAAACCTGCGCCACCCATTTCAGCGTCAGTCCGCTGCGCAGGCCAACAAAATAGTTCTGCGTCACGCCCGCCAGCATCGACAGGATCACCGGCACAATCATGAACAGTGCAGTCAGTGTGGTGATCGCGACCTGCAGGTAAAACAGCCCACGGCGCTTCATGATGACGGCTCCTGTTTTGACTGGGTGAGTACGCGCGCCAGCATTAAGCCAGCCCAGGCGACAGCGCCCATGACCACCGATAACGCCGCCGCCGTGGCGAAGTTAGCGTAGTTGGTGAATTCGCCATAAATGGTCAGCGGCAGCACACTCAGGTCGGTTCCCAGGGTAAACGCGGTGCCAAATGCGCCCATACTGGTGGCAAAGCAGAGCGCACCGCTGGAGAGCAGCGCCGGTTTAAGTCCCGGCACGATCACATCCCAGATAATGCGCCACTGGCTGGCGCCTAACGAACGGGCGGCTTCTTCCAGCGAGCGATCCAGTTTTTCACTCGCGGCCACCAACGTCACAATGGCGCGCGGCAGCGAAAAGTAGAGATAACCAATGAACAGCCCTGTGAGTGAGTAGGCCAGCGTCCAGCGCTCATCAAACAGGCTCAGGCTGATCTGCGCCAGCACGCCCTGTCGTCCTGCCAGCATCACCACTAAAAACCCCACCACCACGCCGGGAAACGCCAGAGGAAAGGTCAGCAGTGCCAGCAGAGTGCCGCGTCCGGTGAAACGCTGGCGAGCGAGGAAGCACCCTACGACGGTGGCGATGACCAACGTCAGTAGCGTTACCGTCAGCGACAGCAGCACGGTATTCACCAGGCTTTGCAGATACTGCGGCTGGGTAATTACCGTCCAGTAGCCACTGTGATGTGTGCTGCGATCCGGCGTCATGCCCATCTGTAATAATCGGGCAAAAGGTAACAGCCAGAACGCGGCAAAAAACAGTAAGGCTGGCAGCAGCATCCATGGCCAGTTTGCCTCCTGCTCGCGTCGGCGTGACCGGTGGCGCGTTGCGACCGGTAAATCGCTGCGGGCGTCAGACGCTGCCATTACCGAATCTCACTCAGATAGCGGGCAGAGAAGGCTTTCTGTGCATCGGCCATCTGCTGATAGTCCACGGTATGCGCGCGCGCGTAATCACTGTCTGGCAGGAAGCGCTTTTTGGCCTCGGCAGACATGGCTGAAGGCCGTACCGGGCGCAGATAGGCATTGGCCCAGATGGCCTGGCCTTTATCCGACAGCACGTAGTCCATGACTTTTTTGCCGTTAGCGGCGTGCGGGGCGTTTTTCACCAGGCTGATGACATAAGGCACCGTGACCGTCCCTTCCTGCGGGATCACGAACACCACATTGGCATGATCTTTATATTTGGCGCGATAAGCGTTGAAGTCGTAATCCAGCAGAATGGGGATCTCGCCGGAGATCACCCGGGCATAGGCCGTCTGTTTCGGCACGACAGGCTTGTTCGCCTGCAACTTTTTAAACCAGGTCAGCGCGGGAGTGAAGTCCTGCATACTGCCGCCTTTGGCCTGATTCACCGCCACGGCGGCCACGTAACCCACAAACGCACTGGCCGGATCGAGATAGCCCACCATCCCTTTGTATTCTGGCTTCAGCAGATCGTCCCAGGATGTTGGAATGGGTGCACCGCCCAGCGCATCTACGTTGACCATAAAGCCCATCGTGCCGGAATGCAGCGCAACCCATTTCCCTTCTGGATCTTTCATGCCTGCCGGCACCTGATCCCAGTTGGCCGGCTTATAGTCAGCAATCACGCCTGCCTGAGCCGCCTGAATACCAAAGCTGACGCCGTAATACACCACGTCGGCAACGGGATTATCTTTCTCGGCGACCAGTTGAGCCAGCGCCTGCCCGGAGTTCTTGTTGTCCTGCGGCACCACAATGCCGGTATCTTTTTTGATGGCCTGAAGCTCGGTCGCCCAGTCTGCCCATTCAGGTGGACAGTTGTAGCAGATAGCATTCTCAGCAGCCTGCACCAGCTGGCTGGAAAATGCACAGGCGGTGAAGAGCGCCGCCCTGGCAAGCACGGTGATTTTATTGTGTGTAGACATGATGGTTCCCTGATGTTGACGAATGAAAGACTGCAGCGATGCTCTCGCCTGAACGCAACCAGTGGTCCAGCAGGCACGAGTCATCATGAGAGGGTTGAAGAAGCATATCGATGGCACAGGCACCTAACCGATCGCTGGGCTGTACCACGCTGGCCAGCGAGGGTGAAAGCTGTTCGCCTATAGCAATGCCGTCAAACCCCATGACCGACAGCTGGTGCGGGACCTGAATGCCGGCACGGGCGGCCGCGCCCAGCAGGCTGATCGCCAGGAGATCGTTACTGCAGATGACGGCGGTCAGTGGGTCCGGGCTGTTGATCAGCGGTAAAAGGGGCTCGAATCTGGATTGGGTATGGCTGGGCATATCAATTAGTGCCCTCGGGACAAATCCTGCCTGCTGCATCGCATCGCAATAGCCAAGATAACGCTGACGGGCACGATCCGACTGCAGCATCGGTCCCGCCGCCATCACGATATGCTGATGACCCAGCGCAATAAGGTGCGCCGTGGCTTCGGCCATTGCGCGACGGTTATCGACATAGACGCAGCGCCAGTTTTGCTGTTGCGGCACGTTATGCGCCAGAACAAAGGGCATTCGCGCCTCTGCCAGCGGGGCTAATACGGTGCTGCTGTCCGCGTCGGAGACGGTCAGCACCATGCCCGCGACGCGCTGGCGCAGCATATGTTCAATCATGGCGGCTTCACGCTCTGGCTGGTAATCGGTCGTGGCCACCAGCAGGCCATAGCCCGCCAGACGCGCCTGTTGCTCCATGGCCTGAAGCTGCAAGGCAAACACCGGGTTACTGAGCGAAGGCAGCAAAACGCCCAGCGTCGTGGAGCTTTGCGTACGGAGCTGGCGCGCAATGTGGTTAGGTCTGAAACCCAGTTGCTCCGAGGCCTCCAGCACTTTTTTCAGCGTGCCGGGCTTAAGCAGATGGGGATCGGAAAAGGCACGCGCCGCGGTTGCTCGCGAAACGCCGGCCAGAACCGCCACGCTGATTAAATCACTCATTTCCCCCCCGGTTAATCGATAATGAGATCGATCTCATTGGCGCTTAACCTAACGGGGTTGTGTGACATCAACATCACGGGAAGATGACATTGCGGTGACAGCGGTTCACCACGTTGTCAATGCGCGGGCAGCACGACGAATGCCTTTTGCTGACTGCTGATACAGGGCGGTTGGGGTTGGCAAGCACCCGATAAGCCCGGAAGGGGCAATGCGCCGATCCCGGCTGCCACAACGCCATTTCATTCTTCCCTGGCTGTGGTTAAGATACGAAGACCGTAGCGCTGTTGATGAAAAAACAGAACATTTCCGCTGCTTACCTGTCCAAATCAGGGATTCATTACAGGATTAAGGCATGTTGAACCGGTTTAAAAAGACGCTGCTTGCTGCGCTACTCCCTGCACTAACGTTATCCGGCCCGTTGACCGCCCGTGCGGATATCAGTGATTCGCTGCCGGATATGGGAACCACGGCAGGATCGACCCTGTCGATTAATCAGGAGCTCCAGATGGGCGACTTCTACGTCCGCCAGCTCCGCGCCAGTGCTCCGCTGATTAACGATCCTTTGCTGAATCAGTACATCAACCAACTTGGGCAGCGGCTGGTTTCGCATGCGGACGCCGTTAAAACGCCCTTCCACTTTTTCCTGATTCAGAACGATGAGCTCAACGCCTTCGCCTTCTTTGGTGGCAACGTGGTGTTGCATGCGGCCCTGTTCCGTTTTACGGATAACGAAAGCCAGCTGGCCTCAGTCATGGCCCATGAAATCTCCCACGTCACGCAGCGCCATCTGGCGCGGGCAATGGAAGATCAAAAACGTAATGCACCGCTCACCTGGGTGGGCGCGCTGGGTTCAATTTTACTGGCTATGGCCAGCCCACAAATGGGCATGGCCGCATTGACCGGCACGCTGGCCGGCACCCAACAGGGGATTATCAGCTTTACCCAAAATAATGAACAGGAAGCCGATCGCATCGGTATTCAGGTGTTACAGCGCGCCGGTTTTGACCCGCAAGCCATGCCCAACTTCCTGCAAAAACTGGCCGATCAGAGCCGCTTTTCTTCGAAGCCTCCGGAAATCCTGTTAACCCATCCCCTGCCTGACAGCCGTCTTGCCGATGCGCGCAACCGTGCGAACCAGATGCGTCCGGTGGTGGTGCAGTCGTCTCAAGATTTTTATCTGGCCAAAGTGCGGTCATTAGGCATGTATTCGACTGGCCGTAACCAGTTAACGGACGAACTGCTTACGCAATATGCTAACGGTAATTCCCGCGAACAGCTGGCCTCGCAGTACGGTAAAGCTGTGCAGTTCCTGCAGGCTAAAAGCTTTGGTGAGGCGAAAAGGATCGTGGCACCGTTACTGGCGAAACAACCTGAAAATGTCTGGCTGCTGGACCTGATGACTGACATTGATATCGGCCTGAATCAGCCGCAGCAGGCGATAGCGATGCTGACCGCGACCCAGGCGTCAAAAACCAGCCCGGTCGTCCAGTTGAACCTCGCTAATGCCTATGTGGAAGCGAAACAGCCGGCGAACGCCAGCCGCATTCTCAACCGCTATACCTGGACTCATAAAGACGATACCAACGGATGGGATCTGCTGGCCCAGGCTTCCGCGCAGCAGGGGCTGACAGATGAGGAGCTCTTTGCCCGCGCCGAAAGTCTGGCGCTGAGCGGCCAGCTGGATCAGGCCATTAGCGCCCTAAGCCGGGCCAGTTCACTGGTGCCGCTCGGCAGCCTGAAACAGGCCCGTTACGATGCCCGCATCGACCAGCTACGCCAGCTCCAGCAACGCTTTAAGCAGTATCAACGAGGATAAACAGTATGGTGACCTTTTATCATAATCCGCGCTGCAGCAAGAGCCGGGAAACCCTGGCGCTGCTAGCAGAGCGCGGCATCGCCCCGGAGATCGTGCACTATCTGGACACGCCGCCGGATCGCCAGACGTTACAGATCCTGCTGCAAAAGCTGGGTATGCAAAGTGCCCGTGAGTTAATGCGTCGTAAGGATCCGCTTTATGCGGCGCTGGGGCTGGATCGGCCTGACATCGGGGAAAGCGCGTTGCTGGACGCGCTGCTGGAAAATCCCAAACTGATTGAGCGACCAATTGTGATCAACGGCGATCGCGCCCGCCTGGGACGTCCGCCAGAAGCGGTACTGGAAATCCTTTAGAGGCCAAGGGTTTCTTTTACGAAGGGAATCGTCAGCTTACGCTGGGCGCTAATGGATGCGCTGTCGAGACGATCCAACGTATCAAACAGCGTGCGCATTTCTCGGTCAAGGCGCTTTAGCAAAAAGCGCCCGACGTCTTCAGGCAGTTCAAATCCCCGCAGTCCGGCGCGCAGCTGTAAAGCCTGCAGTTTATCCTCATCGGAGAGCGGCTGTAGACGATAAATCTGCCCCCAGTCGAGGCGCGATGCCAGATCGGGCAGATGCAGATTGAGCTGACGCGGAGGACGATCGCCGGTAATAAACAACCGGGTATTGCCGGTTTCCAGAATGCGGTTGTAAAGATCGAAAATCGCCATTTCCCAGGCCTCTTCTCCCGCAATGCATTGAATATTATCGATGCAAACCAGCGGCAGTTGCTCCATGCCTTCCAGCACGTCCGGGACAAACCAGGTGCGTTTATCGAGCGGCACATAGCCCACGGCTTCGCCGCGTGCAGACATTTCAGCGCAGGCGGCATGCAGCAGATGGCTGCGACCGCCCCCTTCACGAGACCAGAAATAAAGATAGCTGCCATGTTGCTGGCTAAGCGCACCCTTAATCGCGGCAATAAGCGAGGGGTTTTCACCCGGCCAGAAGCTGGCGAAGGTTTCGTCGTCAGGTAAATAGAGTGGCAATGACAATTGTGCCGGCGTGTTCAGAAGCACCTCAGCAAGAGAACAAGCAAAAATCGGGGCAAGTCTATCATAGTTTTCGGCCAGAGATGAATCGGGCATCCCTGCCCGACTTTTGACCGCTGACGGTGGGATTACGACTCGCGGTTGTCTTCCGCATCCAGAATCACTTCTTCTGGACGCAGGAGGGAAATGACGCGAAAAATTAAGGCCAGCGCAACGCCGACCAGCGTGGCCAGCGCCATGCCTTTCAGCTCGGCAGCCCCGATATGCACTTTCGCCCCGCTGACGCCAATAATCAGGATAACGGAGGTCAGAATCAGGTTTTGCGCTTTGTTGTAATCCACTTTGGACTCAATCAGGACACGGATACCTGACGCGCCGATAACGCCATACAGCAGCAGGGATACGCCGCCCATCACCGGCACCGGAATCGCCTGAATAGCGGCCGCCAGTTTGCCGACGCAGGAGAGTAAAATCGCGAAAATGGCCGCGCCGCCAATCACCCAGGTACTGTAAACGCGGGTAATCGCCATGACGCCAATGTTTTCGCCGTATGTCGTGTTCGGGGTTGATCCAAAAAACCCGGAAAT
This sequence comes from Pantoea sp. V106_11, assembly GCF_029967885.1. Classification (NCBI taxonomy): domain Bacteria; kingdom Pseudomonadati; phylum Pseudomonadota; class Gammaproteobacteria; order Enterobacterales; family Erwiniaceae; genus Pantoea; species Pantoea sp. V106_11. The sequence goes on along the minus strand of NZ_JASCAK010000031.1, from coordinate 242,237 downwards.
GACCGTCGATAAGCCATTGGCGAACATGGAACGATGCAGTCCGGGATCGCGCACCAGATCTCTTTTAACGATATTCGCCGTCACGACCAGGTGGCCCACATGCTCGGCAATGACCACCAGAGCGGCGGGCAGAATGGTCAACATGGCAATCCATTCAAAGCGCGGCGTATAAAACGTCGGCAAGGCAAACCAGTGCGCCTGTTCAACGCCGCTCCAGTCCACGATGCCCATGAAGGCGGAAAGCGCGTAACCGGCCAGCACACCGATCAGGATAGGAATGATCGCCATAAATCCACGAAACAAAACCGATCCAAAAACGGTAACCGCCAGGGTCACCAGCGAAATCAACACGGTTGTGCCGTTTGGCGACTGGCCTTCGGCTGGAAGCAGCCCCGCCATATTCGCGGCCACGCCAGCCAGTTCCAGACCAATGACGGCAACGATGGCCCCCATTGCTGCTGGCGGAAACATCACGTCCAGCCAGCCTGTTCCGGCTTTTTTAACGATCAGCGCGACAAGGCAGAACAACACGCCACACAGAATAAAACCGCCCAGCGCTACTTCATAACCCAGCGGCAGCAGGAGCAACACGGGTGAAATAAAGGCAAAGCTGGAACCCAGATAGGCGGGGATTTTTCCCTTACAAATAAACAGGTACAGCAGCGTACCGATACCGTTAAACAGCAATACCGTCGCCGGATTGATGTGGAACAGAATTGGCACTAACACGGTGGCGCCAAACATGGCGAACAGATGCTGCAGGCTGAGCGGAATCGTTTGCAGTAATGGCGGCCGTTCGCTAACGCCGATAGCGCGACGAGTCATTAAAAGTCCCCTTGAGTGAGTGGTCTGTTTTCAGGCAAAAAAAAGCCGACTCTCTGGTCGGCTGGTTCATTTCTTTATGTGTTACAACAGAAAAAAGCGGCTCGGCCTGCTGCTGCAGGCTGAAAACAGCGTGATGCATGGCGCCGCGGATTTTCATCATTACTTGGTGCCGAAGATTTTATCACCGGCATCACCCAGGCCTGGGATGATATAACCCTTGTCGTTAAGCCCCTGATCCACAGAAGCGGTGTAAAGCTCCACATCCGGATGCGCTTTTTCCAGCGCGGCAATCCCTTCAGGTGCCGCAACCAGCACCAGCACTTTAATACTGCTGCAGCCCGCTTTCTTTAACAGATCTATCGTGGCAATCATTGAGCCGCCCGTGGCCAGCATGGGGTCAACCACCAGTGCCAGGCGCTCTTCGATATTCGAAACCAGTTTCTGGAAGTAAGGCACGGGCTCCAGCGTTTCTTCATCACGGTAGACGCCAACAACGCTGATGCGCGCGCTGGGTACGTGCTCCAGTACGCCTTCCATCATGCCCAGACCGGCACGCAGAATAGGCACGACGGTGATTTTTTTACCTTTGATTTGATCAACCTGAACCGGGCCATTCCAGCCCTCAATGGTGACCTTTTCGGTTTCCAGATCGGCGGTTGCTTCATACGTCAGCAGACTGCCGACTTCAGAGGCCAGCTCGCGGAAACGCTTTGTACTGATATCATGCTCACGCATCAGTCCCAGTTTATGTTTGACCAGCGGGTGTTTGACTTCCACGATCTTCATTGTTGTTCTCCCGGAGTGAGTTGAGCTAAAAAAAAATCGCGGGATTATACCGCCTTTTCGCCGCAGTGCCACATGTGCTTGCGCAATCAGAGGCATTTTGTCATGGCAAAGTAAGGATTGATGAAAATCGCCGGGGACGCAATCTGAGACTCGCAAACGTTTGCCTGCGCTGGTAGAATTGCCGCGCTTTATATTAAACCACCAACCGCAACTCGCGTGGGGACCTCGCAGTGACCGACAAGACCTCTCTCAGTTACAAAGACGCCGGTGTTGATATTGATGCTGGTAACGCTCTGGTTGACCGTATTAAAGGCGTAGTGAAAAAGACGCGTCGCCCGGAAGTCATGGGTGGACTAGGCGGCTTCGGTGCGCTTTGTGCGCTGCCGCAAAAATACCGTGAACCCGTGCTGGTCTCCGGCACCGACGGCGTAGGCACCAAACTGCGTCTGGCGATGGATCTTAAGCGCCACGATGCTATCGGCATTGATCTGGTCGCGATGTGTGTCAACGATCTGGTGGTACAAGGCGCTGAACCGCTCTTCTTCCTGGATTACTACGCCACTGGCAAACTGGATGTGGATACCGCGTCGGCGGTCATCACCGGTATCGCCGAGGGTTGCCTGCAGTCAGGCTGTGCACTGGTGGGCGGCGAAACGGCCGAAATGCCGGGCATGTATCATGGCGAAGACTACGACGTGGCCGGCTTCTGCGTTGGCGTCGTTGAGAAATCAGAAATCATTGACGGCAGCAAAGTGCAGGACGGCGATGTCCTGATCGCATTAGGCTCCAGCGGCCCGCACTCCAATGGTTATTCTCTGGTGCGCAAAATTCTGGAAGTCAGCGGGACCGATCCGCAGGTTGAGCAGCTCGAAGGCAAACCGCTGGCCGATCATTTGCTGGAACCTACCCGCATTTATGTCAAAAACATTCTGAGCCTGATCGAACAGGTCGATGTGCATGCTATCGCGCATCTCACCGGCGGCGGCTTCTGGGAAAACATTCCACGCGTGCTGCCCGATAACACCCAGGCCGTGATTGACGAAAAAAGCTGGGAATGGCCGGCTGTGTTTAGCTGGATGCAGCAGGCCGGTAACGTCAGCCGTCACGAAATGTACCGTACGTTCAACTGTGGCGTGGGTATGCTGATTGCCCTGAGCCCTGCCGACGCGGATAAAGCCGTTGAACTAATGCGCGCCGCCGGTGAAAATGCCTGGAAAATCGGCGTGATTAAGGCATCAGAAGCGGAAGAGCGTGTGGTCATCACGTCATGAAAAAGCTGGTTGTGCTGATCTCCGGCAACGGAAGTAATCTTCAGTCCATCCTTGACGCCTGTGCAAACGGGCGTATTCACGGCAGCGTCGCTGCCGTGTTCAGTAATAAAGCCTCCGCCTATGGCTTAGTCCGCGCAGAGCGGGCAGGCATTCCGGCTATTGCCCTGGACGCCCGTGACTTTAGCGACCGTGAAAGTTTTGATCGCCAGCTTATGCGTGAGATCGACGCCTGTGCGCCGGATGTTGTGGTGCTGGCAGGATATATGCGCATTTTAAGCCCGGGTTTTGTGGCGCATTATCGCGACCGACTGCTGAATATTCACCCGTCGCTCCTGCCCAAATATCCCGGACTGCATACTCACCGCCAGGCCCTGGAAAATGGCGATGCGGAGCATGGCACGTCAGTGCATTTCGTAACGGATGAACTGGACGGTGGTCCGGTGATTCTGCAGGCCAAGGTGCCCGTTTTTGCCGAAGACAGCGAAGCGGACATTACCGAGCGCGTGCAACATCAGGAACATGCCATCTATCCGCTGGTGATTAACTGGTTTGTTGAAGGCCGCCTGGCCATGCGTGAGGGAAAGGCCTGGCTGGATGGTAAGCCGTTACCGCTTCAGGGCTACGCCCACGAGTAACAGGCAGGGAGCCAGGCTCCCTGCCCTTTTCAGCCATAGCGTCCGGTGATGTAATCTTCCGTCCGGCGCACCTTCGGCGTCGTGAAAATCTTGTCTGTTGTGTCGAACTCCACCAGCGATCCCTGATGCATAAAGGCCGTGTAATCCGACACACGTGAGGCCTGCTGCATATTATGGGTGACCAGCACCAGCGTGAAGTGCTGTTTCAGGGTGCTCATCAGTTCTTCGATCACCAGCGTTGAAATCGGGTCCAGCGCCGACGTCGGCTCATCCAGTAACAGCACGTCCGGCTCAATCGCAATGGCGCGGGCGATAACCAGCCTCTGCTGCTGCCCCGTGGAGAGCGTCAGGGCATTCTGTGCCAGCTGATCTTTCACTTCTCCCCATAACGCCGCCGCACGGAGTGCGCGTTCACAGGCCTCATTCAGTACCCGCTTGTCGCGCACGCCCTGCAAGCGCAATCCGTACACCACGTTTTCGTAGACCGACTTCGGAAAAGGATTGGGCCGCTGGAAAACCATACCGACCCGGCGACGCAGCGCAGAGACATCCTGGGCAGGCCGCATGATCGACTGCTGCTCCAGAAGAATCTCGCCGTCGATGCGGCAGTTATCGATCACGTCATTCATACGATTAAAGCAGCGCAGCAACGTTGATTTGCCGCAGCCGGACGGCCCAATCAGGGCGGTAATACGGTTTTTAGGTAGCTGCAGCGAGACATCCTGAAGCACCTGACGCTCACCGTACCAGAGCGAAAGGTGATCAACGGTTAGCGCAATATCAGTTTCGGGCATTGTAGTCATCGTCAGTTATTGAGTCATCAGGCGATAGCGTTCACGCAGACGGTGACGCAGGCCCATGGCTAGCAGGTTCAGCAACAGAATAATGAGCACCAGCAGCAGCGCCGTGGCAAACACCAGCGGCCGGTCGGCTTCGGTATTGGGGCTTTGAAAAGCTAAATCATAAATCTGAAAGCCCAGATGCATAAATTTTCTGTCGAGGTGCAGATAGGGAAACACCGCATCAACCGGCAATTCCGGTACCATTTTTACCACGCCGACCAGCATCAATGGCGCGGTTTCGCCCGCGGCGCGCGCTACCGCCAGAATCAGCCCGGTTAACATCGCCGGAACCGCCATCGGCAGCACCACGTTCCATAAGGTTTCGGCCTGCGTCGCCCCGAGCGCCAGCGATCCCTGTCTCAGGCTGTTCGGTATGCGGGATAAGCCCTCTTCCGTTGCCACGATCACCACCGGCAGGGTCAGCAGGGCCAGCGTGAGCGATGCCCAGAGCAAGCCCGGCGTGCCGAAGGTGGGATTCGGCAGCGCGCTGCTGTAGAACAGCCGATCGACCGAACCGCCCACCAGCCAGACAAAGAAGCCCAGTCCGAACACACCATAGACAATGGATGGCACGCCCGCCAGGTTTACCACCGCGATGCGCACCAGTCGGGTCAAGGCATTGCGTCCGGCATATTCATGCAGCCAGACGGCTGCAATCACCCCCAACGGCATGACAACCACGGACATCAGCAGCACCATCAGAACCGTGCCGAAGATGGCGGGGAAAACGCCAAAATCGCTTTCGCCCTCGGCAGGCGAATCACTGACGAAGCGCCACAGTTGGTGGAAAAAGTGCCCTGTTTTTTCTGTCAACGTCATGGCATTGGGTTGCCAGGCCGCCACGATCTGCGACAGCGGGATACTGTGCTCGATACCGTTAACGTCACGCAGAATTAAGGCGTCACGCTGACTTTCCTCTTGCAGATTGTTCAGCCTGTCATTGAGCTGAATAAGCCGACGCTCAAGTGCAGCCTGATTGGCGTCATATTCTGACTGCGCCTGCAAATCAAACTGCTTTGCCTCACGCTGCTGTTCAGCCTGATCGTCTAGCTGATCCAGTTGCTGATTCAGCCGGGCCATATCAACACGACGGATTTCGTTGGACTGTCGTACCAGGATCTGCACCTGTTCAAGGCGCTGCTGTAAAAGTGCATTGATGTTTTTGGCCGTCAGCGCTTCATTGTCTTCGCGCAGGCCCACAAGCCAGCCGTAAGCATTGCCGTGACTGCGGCGCTGTAACACCATGATGGCCTCAGGCTGGCTGACTGCCGGTGTATTCTTGCTGAGCGCAATACGAAAATCCGGTGCGGCCCAGTCACGGTTGCCGGTTTTAATCAAATAGCGATGCAGCGTCGCGTGCGGGTCATCTGCATTGCCAGCCGAGGCCGGATACTGTGACTGCCGCTCAAGGGTTTCACCCAGCAGCCGGGTGTGACTGCCGTCAGGCTGCGTAAAGGTATAGAGCTCAATCTTATGAGGCCAAAAGTTACGCAGCCCCTGCCATCCCAGCAATCCTATCAATAAGGTAAACGCCAACAGGCACACCGTCACGGCCCCGGCCGTTAACCATCGCCAGCGGTCGTTTTGTCGCATCACCGTCATGCCTGCTCCTTGTACTGACTAAAGCGATGGCGCAGGCGCTGCCGGATGAGTTCTGCCAGGGTATTAATCATTAACGTAAATATCAGCAATAAAAACGCACTCAGGAACAAAATTCGGTAATGGGCGCTGCCCACGGCCGCTTCAGGCATCTCGATCGCGATGTTGGCGGAAAGCGTACGCAGGCCGCTGAACAAGCCGCCTTCACTTTGCGGCGTATTACCCGTCGCCATTAATAAAATCATGGTTTCGCCGACCGCCCTGCCAAAGCCAATCATTAAGGCGGCAAAAATCCCCGCCGACGCGCCCGGCAGCACAACTCGCGTCAGGGTTTGCCAGGGCGTGGCACCCAGCGCCAGCGATCCTTGTCCCAGCGAGGCAGGCACGCTAAACAGGGCATCCTCAGCCAGGGTAAAAATTAACGGTACCAGCGCAAACCCCATCGCCAGCGCCGCCACCAACAGGTTACGTTGCGCGTAATGCGGTAGCCAGTCGCCGGCATCGGGTACGATCAGGGTCGGCAACCCTAACGTCAGCAGAGTGACACTCAGCAGCACAGGCAGAAGCAACAACACCTCTCGTCCTGGCTGGCGCCAGCGCTCAGGCAGGCGACGGCTCACTACGCCACAGCCGAGCAGGCTGCCGGCAAGCGTCACGGGCAGCAGCAGCACGCCCACTAACGCCTGGCCTACGTGCGGCGCTAACCATAATCCGGCGATCAGTCCGATCACCACGCTGGGCAGCGCCCCCATCATCTCAATGGCGGGCTTAACCCAACGACGCAGGCCCGGTGCCATAAACCACGCGGTATACATCGCGGCGGCCAGCGCCAGCGGCGTGGCAAACAGCAGAGCCATACTGGCCGCTTTCAGCGTGCCCACGACCATTGGGATCAGGCTGAATTTCGCCTGGTAGCTGTCTCCGGCATTGGTGGATTGCCAGACCCAGTCAGCCTTGGGATAGTTTTCATACCAGATTTTTTGCCAGAAATTACGCCAGGTCACATCCGGCCAGGGATTCGTCAGCTTCAGCGTTTCCCAGCCTGACTGCCGCTCCAGCAGCAGGCTGTCACCTCGGGGGGAGAATTGGGCCTGAAGAATACCAGCGGCCAGTTGCCGTTGCAGGATAGGCCCGTTCTGTTTACTGGCAAACACCTTCAGCATGCCGGTCTGATCAACCGTGGCAAACACCCGTCGCTGTGGCTCACCGATCATCGTGGCCTGTCCGGCGCTGTGCTCAAAGGTCCGGATGCGGTGTAAGCGCAGGCCGTGTTGACCCGCTATGGAGAACCACTGAGAAATGCCGCTGTCATCCTGGATCAGCAGGCTTTGCCCGCCAGCCAGTAACAGCAACTGCCGGGGCGGCTGAGCCAGCGTCTGCGTTTCACGCAGCCAGGCTCGCCCGTCATCAATTTGCCAGACCTGCAGCAGGTTACCTTCGGTGGTATACAGCAGGTCGCCTTTGGGTGACAGTAACAGATGCTGAGGTTGCTGGGCCGGTAGCGTAATCAGCGACGCCTGCTGGTCGGTGCCCAGCGTCAGTAGGTTTACTCCGGACTCACCGGAGGCGGCGATGCGCCACTGGTCAGGGCTAATCGTGGCCAGCGCCATCTTTTTTATTCCGCCCTGTGGCAGGCGAAACACCTTATCGCCCAATGGGAAATGCCATTCGCCTTCGCCCTGGCTTATCACCGGTTGCAGCAGGGTTAAACTGCCCTGGGCATTAAGCAGCAACGTCTTGTCGTCTGCGCTGGTTACGATCTGCTCCGGCACGGGCGAAAGCCCTAATGCCGGAGCTGCCGGTTGTCCGTTCAGCGGAATAAAGCGCGCCTTTCCGTCGCGGCTGATGCGCCAGCCTACGTCGCCCAGATTGCCGATCGCCAGAGCCGGTGCCGAATCCCACAGACGTTGGCTGCTGACGCTTTGCACGCCCGGCGCGCTGAATAACGGCAGGACCACCCAAAGCAACCAAAAGAACAACAGCATCATCAGTAGCAGAATGGCCGCTCCGCAACACGTGACGAGGCGCCGCGTGAAACGGTCAATAGCACGACGTCGGCGATCGCTAAACTGCACAGGAATATGGTTTACGCTCATGCGGCCCTGGTTATGCGGCGGAAATGAGTCGCTATGTTGCCCGTAGCTGGTTGATAAGACAACTTTTGCTGTTGGACAACCCTGCCATACTCTCGCCATAATGCTGTTGGATACTGTATCGTCGTCAGTCCTGCAACCGTCATACGGAGTGAGAATGGGTCAGGTAAAGCTTTATATCGAAAAAGAAATGAGCTGGTTGTGCTTCAACGAACGTGTTTTGCAGGAAGCGGCAGATAAAGGTAATCCGCTGATTGAACGTATGCGTTTTTTAGGTATTTACTCGAACAACCTCGACGAATTTTACAAGGTACGTTTTGCCGATCTGAAACGCCGTATCCTGATTGGCGAAGAGCAAGGCTCCGCCAGCACGCCACGCCATTTGTTAAAAAAGATTCAACAGCGCGTCCTGAAGTCAGATCAGGAATTTGACGCCCTGTATAACGACCTGCTGCTGGAGATGGCGCGTAATCAAATATTCCTGATAAACGAACGCCAGCTGTCACCTAACCAGCAAAGCTGGCTGCGCCACTACTTTAAGCATGAGCTGCGTCAGCACATCACGCCGATTTTGATTACTCATGAAACCGATTTAACCGAGTTTCTGAAAGACGATTACACCTACCTGGCGGTTGAAATTATTCGCGGTCAGGATATTCAGTACGCCCTGCTGGAAATTCCATCGGATAAAGTGCCACGCTTCATCAATCTGCCAGCCGAACCTCCCCGTCGCCGTAAACCTATGATCCTGCTTGATAACATCCTGCGGTATTGTCTGGATGATATTTTTAAAGGTTTCTATGACTACGACACGCTCAACGCCTATTCGATGAAAATGACGCGTGATGCGGAGTACGACCTGGTGACAGAAATGGAATCCAGCCTGCTGGAACTGATGTCATCCAGCCTGAAACAGCGTCTGACCGCTGAACCGGTGCGTTTTGTTTATCAGCGCGACATGCCGGATTCGATGGTGGCGCTACTGTGCGACAAGCTGTCGATTTCAAATTACGACTCCGTGTTGGCGGGGGGGCGCTACCACAACTTTAAAGATTTTATCGGCTTCCCTAACGTCGGGAAGAACAACCTGATTAACCGGCCGATGCCGCAAATCCGCCATATTGGCTTTGACGGTTTCCGCAACGGTTTCGATGCCATTCGTAATCGCGACGTGCTGCTTTACTATCCGTACCACACCTTCGAGCATGTTCTTGAACTGTTACGTCAGGCGTCATTCGACCCGAGCGTGCTGGCGATCAAAATCAATATTTACCGCGTCGCCAAGCATTCGCGCATTATGGATGCGATGATTCATGCCGCCTATAACGGGAAAAAAGTGACCGTTGTAGTCGAGCTGCAGGCCCGTTTCGACGAAGAAGCCAATATTTACTGGGCAAAACGCCTGACGGAAGCCGGTGTACACGTTATTTTCTCCGCGCCCGGGCTGAAGATTCACGCCAAGCTGTTTTTGATTTCCCGCCGGGAAGGCGAGGAGATCGTGCGCTACGCCCACATCGGTACGGGTAACTTCAATGAAAAAACGGCACGCCTTTACACGGACTATTCCCTGTTAACCGCCGATGCGCGTATCACCAATGAAGTGCGCCGGGTCTTCAACTTTATTGAAAATCCCTATCGCCCGGTGACCTTTGACCATTTAATGGTTTCTCCGCAAAACTCGCGTCGCATGTTGTATGATTTGATCGATAACGAAATCGCCAACGCGCAGCAAAAACGCCCCAGTGGGATTACGCTGAAAATTAACAACCTGGTGGACAAAGGGCTGGTAGACAGGCTTTATACCGCATCCAGCGTTGGCGTAAATGTTAATTTACTGGTGCGCGGAATGTGCTCATTGATTCCAGACTTGCCCGGGATCAGTGAAAACATTCGTGTGATCAGTATTGTTGACCGCTTCCTGGAACACGACCGCGTATACATTTTTGAAAACGGTGGTGATAAGAAAGTGTTTCTCTCGTCCGCGGACTGGATGACGCGTAACATTGATTATCGCATCGAAGTGGCCGTGGCGATCCTTGATCCACAGATAAAGCAGCGCATCCTGGACATTATTGCTATTCAGCTTAGCGACACCGTTAAAGCACGTGTTGTGGATAAAGAGCTGACTAACCAGTACGTTCAGCGCGGTAATCGTCGTAAAGTACGGTCGCAGATGGCCATTTACGATTACATTAAGAAGCTGGAACAACCTGAATAACGCCTATGCCTATCTCCCAAAAAAGTACGCCGAAACCTCAAGAGTTTGCGGCAATTGACCTTGGCTCCAACAGTTTCCACATGGTAATTGCCCGCGTGGTGGATGGCGCTTTGCAGGTTCTGGGGCGTCTGAAACAACGGGTACATCTGGCCGATGGGCTGGATGCCAAAAATTACCTGAGCGAAGAGGCGATGGAACGCGGGCTGAACTGCCTGGCGCTGTTTGCTGAACGTCTGCAGGGCTTTAACGCCAGCAACGTGACGATCGTGGGCACACATACGTTACGGCAGGCGGTGAATGCCGAAACCTTTTTGCAGCGCGCGGCTGACGTTATTCCTTACCCGATTGAGGTGATTTCCGGTCATGAAGAAGCGCGCCTGATTTTTATGGGCGTTGAACATACGCAGCCGGAAAAAGGCCGCAAGCTGGTCATCGACATCGGTGGCGGTTCAACGGAATTAGTGATCGGTGAAGATTTTGAGCCGCAGCTGGTAGAAAGCCGTCGCATGGGCTGCGTGAGTTTTGCCCAGCTTTATTTTCCCGGCGGTGAAATCAGCGTTGAGAACTTTCGTCGCGCCCGCCTGGCCGCCACGCAGAAGCTGGAAACGCTGGCCTGGCAGTACCGTCTGCACGGCTGGCAATATGCGCTGGGCGCGTCTGGCACCATCAAAGCCGCCTGTGAGGTGCTGCTGGCGATGGGTGAGAAAGAGAAGCTGATTACCCCTGAGCGCCTGACGAAACTGTATGACGAAGTCATTAAGCACAAGTCCTTTGCTGCGCTGAGCCTGCCGGGCCTGTCTGAGGAGCGTAAAAGCGTGTTCGTTCCGGGCCTGGCCATTCTCTGCGGCGTCTTTGACGCGCTGGCTATCCGTGAACTGACGCTGAGTGATGGCGCACTTCGTGAAGGTGTGCTGTACGAAATGGAAGGCCGTTTCCGCCATCGGGATATTCGCAGCCGTACGGCTCAGAGCCTGGCGAATCACTACGCCATCGACAGCGATCAGGCTCGACGCGTACTGGAGACGACGGAACAGCTCTATCTGCAGTGGCGCGATCAAAATCCCAAACTGGCGAATCCGCAGTTGGCTGCGCTACTGAAATGGGCAGCCATGTTGCATGAGGTGGGGCTGACCATCAATCACAGTGGTTTACAGCGCCATTCAGCCTATATCCTGCAGAACACCAACCTGCCAGGCTTCAATCAGGATCAGCAAATGCTGCTGGCGGCGCTGGTCAGATTTCACCGTAAAGCGGTGAAGGTGGATGAGCTGCCGCGCGTGACGCTGTTTAAGAAGAAGCAGTTTTTGCCCCTTATCTTTCTGCTTCGTCTGGGGACCTTGCTGAATAACCAGCGCCAGGCTACGACTCGCCCGGACGCGTTAAAACTCACCTGCGATGACGGCCACTGGACGCTCACTTTTCCGGCAGGCTATTTCAGTCAGAATAACCTGGTGCAACTCGACCTGGAGCGTGAGCAAACCTACTGGGATGAAGTAACCGGCTGGAAACTGATTCTCGCAGAAGCCTGATTGTGCGGGCACTGACTGCCCGCATCACCGAACCGATGACGATGACATTACGAACTGAACATTATTTTGCCGATACCTACGGCTTAACGCCCACCCATTCTGAAGTGGTTGACGCCTTGCCTAAGCTGACGCCGGGCAAAGCGCTTGACCTGGGATGCGGAAGCGGGCGCAACACGCTGTTTCTGAATCAACATGGATTCGAAGTGACTGCCTGGGACCATAATCCGGCAAGCCTGGCACGCCTGAATCAGATTATTACCGCCGAAGGGCTGACCGGCATTCATACGGCGCAGCAGGATTTAAACCAGGTGCGTTTCAACGGCGCGTACCAGCTGGCGATCTCTACGGTGGTGATGATGTTTTTACAGCCGGAAACTATCCCCCAGCTGATTGCCGATATGCAGGCCTGCACCGTGAAAAATGGCTTCAACCTGATTGTTGCCGCCATGAATACCGAGGATGCCCCCTGTCCGTCTGACTTCCCTTTTGCCTTTAAATCCGGCGAGTTAAGTCATTACTATCGCAACTGGCACATTGTGAAGTACAACGAAAACTGGGGTCAGTTACACCGCAAAGATGAAAATGGCAACCGGATAAACTGCCGGTTTGCGACGCTCCTGGCGCAGAAAGCCAGTTATTAACATTGTTGTATTTTTTTTAAACAGCGGTTGATTTCAGCGGGCGACTGTGACTAAATATTGCTGTCGCCCGTCTTGGGTTTTTACAGGAATTACACTGCGTGAACAGCGCCCTTTCTCCACGAAGACGTAAAAAAAGCGTCAGCATGACGCGGATTGTTTTACTCATCAGTTTTATCATTCTGTTTAGTCGCCTCGTCTTTATCCTGCCCGCGGCTTTCGAGCATCATCAGCAAAAACAAACCGACTCGCCTCCGGCGATCACTACGCTTTCTGACAGCCGTCAATCATAAGATGTCATAACCTGATTAATCGACGCGCGATCTCCTGCATCAGCGCCATTTTTTACATCCCTTTTTCGGTCAAAACGCTACACTTCGTGCAAGTGCTTTCAGACTATAGGGATGCAATGTGTCTGCCTCACACACGCAACGTTTAAGTGAAATTCGTCATCGTATTCTGACGCTGCTGCTCAATGAGCACGATCTGGTGGATGAATTGCTGGATAAAGCCAGCCATCTCACCGCTGAGCAGCAACGTGAAAATGCGATAAATCGTGAAATTCTGCAGCAAGACATCAGCCAGCTTCATGCCGCTGACCTTGCCGATATTCTTGAAGCCTTGCCTGAAGAAGCGCGTCTGGCACTCTGGAGCCTGGTACCGGGTGAGAAACGCGGTCATGTGCTGGTTGAAGCCTCTGAAACCGTCTGGGACAGCCTGACCGAAGAGATGAGCGATCGCGCCATCCTGCAGGCCATGGAACCCCTGGACATTGACGATCAGGCCTGGCTGGTACGTTACCTGCCACGCGACCTCACCGGACGCCTGCTGACCTCGCTTGAGCCTAACCTGCGCGCCCGCATCCTGAGCGTGATGCAGTTCGACCGGGATCGCGTGGGCCGGATTATGGACTTCAATATCCTCACGGTGCGCGAGGATGTGACCTTAGCCACAGTGCAGCGCTTTTTGCGGAAAGGCAAAAGCATGCCGGACGGTACAGACAAAATCTTTATCACCAATGAAAACAACCAACTGCTGGGCGAACTGCTGTTAACCGCTATTCTGCTGAACAAACCCAAGACCATGGTGAGCGACGTGATGAATTCGCATCCCACCACGTTTCAGCTTGATGATAAAGCCGAAGATGCAGCCAGTGCCTTTGAACGTTACAACCTGATCTCAGCGGCGGTCACTGACGCGCAGGGTAAACTCATCGGCCGCATCACCATTGAAGATGTTGTTGATCTGGTTAACAAAGAGAACGAAAGCAATATCCGAAAAATGGGTGGGATCAGTCAGGAAGAAGATGTTTTCGCGCCGGTGCGCAAATCCGTGCGCAACCGCTGGGCATGGCTGGCAATCAATTTGTGTACGGCATTTATTGCCTCACGCGTCATTGGTCTGTTTGAAGGCACTATCTCGCAGATTGTCGCCCTTGCTACGCTCATGCCGATTATTGCCGGGATAGGTGGAAACACCGGTAATCAGACCATCACCATGATTGTTCGCGCCCTGGCCCTGCATCAGGTTGAGCCGGGCAACTTTTCGTTCCTGTTTATGCGTGAACTCGGCGTCGCTTTGATTAACGGCCTGTTCTGGGGCGCCATTATGGGCGGAGTGACCTGGCTCATGTACGATAACATGGCGCTGGGCGGCGTCATGATGCTGGCGATGGTGCTGAATCTCCTGCTGGCTGCGGTTATGGGTGTCATGGTGCCGCTGGTCATGACGAAAATGAAACGCGATCCCGCCGTGGGCTCAAGCGTCTTGATTACCGCCATCACCGATACTGGTGGTTTCTTTATTTTTCTGGGCCTGGCGACAATCTTTCTGATACCGCACTGATCACGAATGTTGATAACCGTAGCGCTGCAGGGATCCCATCACGTTAAGCCGACGCGTCACCTGTGCCAGCTCACAGGTGACCGCAGGCAGTTGGTAGTGATTACGCTGCGCCAGCCACTCCAGCACATCGGCTAAATGCCAGATGGCCGTTTTGCCATCGTGAACCGGTAGCGGAAACTGTTTGCTGTGCGTGATCATCAGTTTCCGCATGTTCTGACGGGATACGCCGATAAGATCGGCGACATCGGTTAAGCCGACAAAGTCAGGTGCGGCTTCAACCATGACTGCGCCCGGAATGGCAGACTGCACATCCTCTATCGCACTGCCGAGTGCGTGACTCGCCGAGTCGGCGTGGCGCGTAAACTCCAGTGCCAGCTTACCTGCCATACCGGCACCGACCAGCGCGTCGTCGCATCCTGCCTCCGCCAGTTTTTCCAGTAATGCGTCGATGGATTTGGCTGATTCAGGCAGTTCAAACCGCAGGGTGAAATGATAGTCCGTCATAATCCTTCCCTCTTTTTCCACTCACGGGTGGCGATACAGTTGTCTACCACGCGCCGCAGCGCTTTGGCATGGTTTTGCGCGCTTTTCGGGGTGCGCCAGATACAGGTCAGACAGTATTCACCACAGCGGCACGCCGACAGATTTGCCGGGCAGTACATTTTGCCCCATGCGTGATGGCCCTTAGCAACCACCAGCCACCCATGGAACTCTGCGTAACATAATGCGGCTTCTATCTCTTTGCTGGGATGTCGCTTTCTGTCCACCATGGTGCATATCATTCCTTGTTTTTAATAGGTTGTCAACTGACAACTTATTTATACTTAATGCGGTAGATGAGCAGCATGGGGGTTGTCGGGCAGCAGGTAAAACAGGTTGCGGCTAAAATGGAAAAGGTTACGCAAAAAAGTGTCAGTCTGGCGTGATGGACTAAAATCAATACTCACAACGGAGGAAATATGTTTAAAACTGATGACCTGGTACAATCGAAAACGGGCGGCCCCAAAATGGTGGTGCTACGTGCCGAAGGAGAAACGCTGTGGTGCGCTCGCGTGGACGATGCCACTCAAAAAGAAATCGAAGTTAACGCGGACAGCGTAAATCTCTACCATGAAGATGGCGATTTTGGCGTCTGTTAAAACGGGTGATGTGACTCAGGCAGACCGTAACGGTTAAGACAACCCGAAGTGGGGTTACGCGGCAACCCAACACTCGGGTAACCTGTTTCGCCTGCCGCGTCATCCACCAAACGGCTGTCAGATTTTATTTTCCTGCAGATTATTTTTTCCTAAACCGCCAATAAAAGGCAGTCTCAGCCGAAACGGCGCAAAGCCTATCCCCGCGCTCAGTCCCAAAAGATTCACTTCAACCCCTTCTTCCGCCCCCAGCGTAATGCCCGCGACGCCAAGTATTGATACCTGAACCCCACGACCTGACGGCGGCAAGCCCACGGGGCGCCATAATGGCCGGTAGTCTTTTCCCAGGGCGTTGGCAGGCAGATCAAGCTTGAGATCCGGCACATTGCGACCAATGTGCGCCATAAAGGTATTACTGTTCGGCCCGGGCCAGGCGCGATAGGTGGTGGGCCAGGGGTAGGATTTTATGGCGGCTTCAATCTGCGGGATCAGCTTTTGCGCATCCGGGCCACGATGCTCGACCAACAGCCGCGGTTTTGCCCCGTACCAGTAGCCGTCAGGCAACGATGAATTACGTCTTACCTTATCGCCGCTCCCCCAGCTAATGACTTCGTAACGTGTATAGCGGCTTTCACCTGCACGTTTAAAGATAATCCACGGGTGCACCGCGATAGCGCCTTTCCAGCCGTATGTCGGTGCGGCATAGACCTGAACGATGGCCTGACTGGCGTTGGCCTGTGGATCCGGCGCGACACCAGCCGAATCCCTTCGGGCCGTTGCCCAGCCACCCTGGCCGGTAGCGTTGTTGCCATGAGTGGCTTGTGCCAGGCTGGCCGCAAGCGACAGCAAAATCACGGTGAGAAAACAGAGACTGAAGATTTTCAGAGGCAGCATCG
Source organism: Pantoea sp. V106_11 (assembly GCF_029967885.1). NCBI lineage: Bacteria > Pseudomonadati > Pseudomonadota > Gammaproteobacteria > Enterobacterales > Erwiniaceae > Pantoea > Pantoea sp. V106_11. The sequence goes on along the minus strand of NZ_JASCAK010000031.1, from coordinate 225,924 downwards.
CGGTTCCTGCAGGTAAAAGATAAGGGATGATTTTGCAATGAAATAGAAGGTTTGTATTCACTAACTATGCTGCGATGTCATCGCAATATTTGCTCAAGCTGGTGAGTGGCTGCAGACGCAACGCCCGCCATCACGCAACGTCAAGGGGCCGTGATGGCTGTCACCACCAGTATGCTAAGAGGCGGGCTATACGCAGAATCAGCCAGCCTGAAACCCGCCTCGACTCAGGCTCAGGAAGCAAGCAGGGATACTCGCCGCGCGCATTCAGCGCGCGACCGGTCTGGGCTGCCCTCTGCTTTGCGGTCAGTACAGAAGGCGTCAGAGCCAATCCCGAAGGCACGCGAAGCCTGCACTTCACCCATGCTCGAAGCAGATAACAGATCTCAGATGCATTTCATGCCTGGCTATTTCAACAACAGCATAGGTTATCTTGAACCCGCCGTCTGAAAACTAGCCTGTTATCGCCTTTTCCGCTACACGTTGCAACCACGCTTCATAGCGCTGCTGCGCCTCCGGCGCGACAGGTTGGCTGCGTGAGTTTATCTCACCTTCGATGCCAAATATTTTCCACATCAGCGGCGCGAGTCCTGCAATCACGCTGCTTTGACTGCTCTCCATTCTCAGCAATTCCAGGCTGGATGTTTGGTAGCCCGGCAGTGCCTCCGAGTGATAATCGAAAGCTTTGCCCAACCCGGAAAGATAAATGATTTTAGCGGCAGTCAGAGATGGCCAGTGACGGAGAATATTCAGCGGCCAGTCCAACATGGCGCGCTCATTCCAGACCTCCGAATACGGAACCTGTTGGTTAGCCAGCAACGTCAGCATTAACGATTGCCCCAGCCCGGTCAGATAGACAGGCAACGCGTCAGCCGGAGGACGTTGATAAAAGGCATCCAGTGGTTGTTCACGCTTCAGGCCGGCCTGCATCAGTAATTTTTGCTCCAACGCCTGCATCACGTTGCCTAACCCGGCATCCGTTACCTCTTCAGTTTCAGTCGACTGTTTACTGCGCGTGTTACAGTTCCACAGCGACAACGCAATCTGCCAACGACGCTGTTCGCCCTCGCCAGTGCAGCCAATTTCCCCCGTCACCACATACTTCATGTCAGGCGGCAGGATCTCATAAATATCCTCACCCACCATCGGTTGGCCAGTGAGAACAGGACCGTGGCCCTCCGCCATCAGAAAATAGGTGCACGCCGCATAATCACTCCAGTAATGTACGGCTTCAGCGAGATAGAGCGGAATCGCGCGCGACAGTCGGCCAAGCTCATCTTCGCGCTGTATGCCCTGGGCTGCGGTGCCATCCGGTATTTTTGATAACGCAAAGAAACCGATCTTCGCTGTCTCTTCAGGTTTTTGGTTAAACAGCCAGTCGGCTTTACATAAGCCGTAATGCCAAATGGGCTGCGTAACGGATAACGTTGTGATTTTCACATCATCAGGCGCCACCTGCTGAACGGGTTCCGTTTGGCGGCGTTTCTCTTCAAACTCTTGTCTGTAATAATCAAGATGCTGCTTGATCGGGGCAAAATTGAGTGCATACAGCTGGTTAAGAAGCGTGAGCCCCTGATCCGTCTGCCCCAACTCAAGATAAGCCTGCAATAAATTTATACCGGCCATAGGATCGTGCTTTTGAACATCGTAATGGGGCGCAACCAGCGAAATCAGAAGCGGAATCTCGCCATTTTTCCCCAGGTCGCCAGAGATCATATACAGCGCCTCAGCATCGTACCGTCCACCCGACAGCACCTCTTCATAAAGTCCACGAGCCTTGTCGGTTTCGTTATGCTCCAGATAAAAACGGGCCATCCAGAGCTGTGCTCGCCAGCTTCCCGGCATCGCGGCAACGCTGCGCAATCCCTCAATGTAAGCGTCCTCGCCTCCGCGCTCGCGCTGAATGCTCACCCACCAGAGTAAGCCGTTATCCAGGTTCGGATCGGTTTGAATAGCCTGCCAGAGCGTGTCATCTGCCCGTTTGTCCTCACCGCGCTCGGCAAAGACTTTCGCCAGATTGGTGAGTAAGGTTCCTGTCGCGCCTGATTTATCCATTCCCTCTCGCAGGGTTTGTTCAGCCGCATCCAGGTGGCCTGTTTCCATCAGTACAATGCCGTGGAGGGTATGACTTCGTTCAGGATTACGGTCAATGTCCACCAGGCGCTCCGCTGCCGCAACCAGATCGGAAGCAAAGGCGTCTTTCAACCCCATCAGAATCGCGGTGTACAAGGCGTCCGCATCATCCCACTTCTTTTCCAGATCCGGCAGAAAGACCTTCTCACGCCATTCATTGCGTGCAATGTGCATTTCCTGTCCATGAGCATCGTAAGCAACAATCATCTCCCGTTCTTGAGCGGGCTCGTCTGGTGCGGTATCGGCGGGTTGGTTTTTATTGCGCAGAGAAGAGAGAAGACGCTTAAACATGGTTAATTCAGTCCTTGAGTTTGAGTCATCAAAAAGCCTGATTGCCCGTCGCTATCATGCCGTGAAATGGACACACACAGGCTGTTTTACACGCTGACAGCGTTGCGGTTCAGAGATGAGTGTAGCGCTCAAAAAAACAACTGGCACGAAATTGATTAACCCACGGGTAAATCGTAAAAAATGCCATCCAATACAGACGCCACGCCTCTTCCCGCGCTTTTTCGCCATCAGCATTGTTCTCGCGTCAGCCATGAAATTTAAATAGCGCACTATTTAGTAGTTTACAACTTAAGAAATACCTGCCATCTTAGCCAAACTAAATAGCGCACTACTTAATCGCAAACACAAGGAAATCAAAATGAACGTGAAACTCACCGCAGGTGCTTTATTGTTAGCCAGCCAGATCACATCAGCATGGGCCAGCCCTGTGGAGAATGCGCCTGAACCTACCGTTGGCGTCGCCGCCTTTCTTAAAGCACTGAACAGTGGCGGCGGTAAGCCCATTGAGACCTTAACGCCTAAAGAAGCACGCGCGGTACTCACCGGCGCGCAGCAAGGTGCCACACTGCCACCCGCACAGGTTTCTGAAAAAACCATCACAGCATTGGGCAAGCCGCTCAAACTGACGATTGTTAAACCCGAACACGCCAGCGGTGTGCTCCCGGTATTCATGTTCTTCCACGGTGGCGGCTGGGTGCTGGGTGACTTCCCGACGCACGAACGTCTGGTGCGAGACCTTGTGAACGAATCCGGCGCTGCGGCGGTATTTGTGAATTACGAGCCCTCACCAGAAGCCCATTATCCGGTCGCGATTACCCAGGCTTATGAAGCGACAAAATGGGTAGCCGAACACGGTGCGGAAATTGGCGTTGACGGTAAGCGCCTGGCGCTGGTCGGTAACAGCGTGGGAGGCAACATGGTGGCCGCCGTCGCGCTGCAGGCCAAACAACACAAAACCCCGGCGATTCGTTACGATGTGATGCTGTGGCCCGTTACCGATGCCCGCTTTGATGATGCGTCTTATCAGCAATTCGCCAACGGCTATTTCCTGACCCGAAACATGATGAAGTGGTTCTGGGATAACTACACCACGTCAGATAAAGATCGGAATAACATTCTGGCTTCTCCGCTGCGTGCCACTGAGGCGCAACTGGCCGGTTTACCGCCAACGCTGATTCAGACTGCCGAACTCGACGTGCTGCGCGATGAAGGTGAAGCCTTTGGACGTAAGCTGGATGCCGCCGGTGTACCGGTGACGGTGACCCGCTATAACGGCATGATCCACGACTTTGGTTTGCTGAATGCCTTGAGTAAAGAGCCTACGGTGCGTACGGCGATTGGCCAGGCGTCAGCGGAATTGAAGGAACACCTTAAGTAAACATCGCCCGACAGCGGATTCATATTTTTTTGTTCGTGCAGACATGCGGTAAATAAAATCAGCCGGATAGCACCGGCTGATTTTTTCTGGCTTAAATGCTGACAGGCATCAGGGCGTGATCACCCTTCTCCACTCCGCGCAAGTATTTATGCCTTCACCCAAAAACGGCCTTCGACCAGTGAAAGGAAAAACCCGCCGTTAAGCAGGCTTGTAGCGAGGCAGTAATGTTATCAACGTCTGCTCATTGCTCATCCCGACCACCGCCAGCCACAGAACCCTGACCTTATCAAATTCCCGGTTGCTGGCAACTTGTACTGACCCCTTCTAACTCGCTACTTCGCGTCATCAACAGTTGAAATTTCGGATAGCCGCCGCAGGAACAGCGTTAAGGATTGCCAGGAGCTTTTTACTGAATTATCGTAAGCCGCTTTGGGTACCGCTGACATACAATTCTGAGCCAGGCATTCGGTATAAATGCCTGCCTAAGGGACAACTATGTCATATCGCATCCTTTGGTCAATCGCGCTTTTAGCCGTCACGGCGGTGTGGGGCTGGAGCTTCGTTGCGAAGCACGACACGCTGGGCTTCATGGCCGCATCCACCCTGAACGCGTGGATGTTTACCCTGGCGGCTTTCGCGCTTCTCCCCTTTTCGATCCGTTCTTTTCGCCACCTGAAGCCACGTGACTGGGTGAGTGCGGTATTGGCGGGCATCGTGCTCTTCGCTGCATTTTCCCTACAGACATCCGGCACAGCTTACACAACGCCCTCCAATGCCGGCTTCATCACAGGCTTGTGCACCGTTTTCACGCCGTTGTGTATCTATCTCATCGGCAGAGGACGCCCCAGTGCTAAACAGGCAGCAGGAACCGCCATTGCCGTGTTTGGGCTTGGCTTACTCAGCCTTGACGGGTTCAGGGTGCACTATGGTGACTTACTTATTCTGGGTTGTGCGGTGTGCTTCGCCGTACACATCGTCATCGTGTCGACTTTCACAACGCCTGATATTTCCCTGGCATCAACATCGATACAACTCGGCATCGTTGGCGTGCTTTCTTTGTTATGGAGCGTCGCCCGTGACCAGTTTTCTTTACCTCACTCGCTGCCGACAGCATTAACAATCCTGTCACTGGCCCTGTTCGCAACAGCCCTGGCGTACGCCATTCAGAATCGTGCTCAGGCTGTGCTGGCCCCGGAAAAGGTCGCCCTGATACTGATTTGCGAACCTGTGTTTAGTGGGATTTTTGGTTATTTTCTCGCGGGCGATCGTTTGCCGCCGGAAAGACTTGCAGGAGCGGCGCTAATCCTGGTGGGGATTGTCGTCACCGAGCTTCGCGTCGTACGTCTCCTGCCTGCCGCCTGGCGTAGATCCTAAGTTCGCTTCAGCGCCGTGCGCTGTTCAACGCGAACTCATTTTGCAGGCGAAATTCAGTGATATCCCTCGCCGTTCCGGCGAAGCGACTATCGGCCAGACAATGCGGGAGCTAAAATGCAAAAAGCCCGCATAACGCGGGCTTCGTTTTACACTGCTTACTGTCGGTCTGAGCCGGACGCTAAATCATTCCCACTCAATCGTGTACTGACGTCGTAACTAATTGATAATTAATACGCACATTGATTTCTATTTACTCGATACCGTCTGCCATACCGACACCGGAGTGAAGTGACTATTTATTGGGCTGTTTATCGGGTGGGTCGAGACGTGAATTGCGTACCGCATCGTAAGCCCTTTCACAGGTCATGGCAATACGTCCTCGCCTGTCAGCTTCCTCCGCCAGTTCTCCCGCTGTTGCGTCAATTTCCTGGTACAGGTTGGCAAGCAGATCGGCGGAGACTGGCCTAACCTTCCCGCTGCTGGCAGTTCGGGTATCGCCGCCACGTCGCTGCTGTAACTGGGTGATGGCTTCGACGATGCCGAGTTGCAGCCTGTCAGCAGAACGCTGAGCAGCAATACGATCGGCATTAGCTTTGCGATTCTCTTCATCGGCTTCTCTCTGTAATTTATCAATGGCAGCCTGGCGGGCCAGCTCAGTGCGTCGCTGCTCCTGACTGAAAACCAGCCGTGATTCAGCATCTGCCTTGTCGCGTTTATCCCATTTATCCTGCCAGGCCTGATTCGCATTAGCCTGACCCGACGAATAGCCGAGGTGATGGACCAGCCATAACCCCCCTGCCACCAGCAATAAGGCAGCCAGGGGTTTCCAGTAGGCTCTGATGAAGGCGGATATCATGCGGCCGCCTTGCCGGTCGCTATCGCATCGAAAGCAGTTGCCCCGCCATATAGAGCAGCTTCAGCAGCCCGGCGACGGATCAGCCCTTTCATTGGTTTGCCGGCCGCATTGCACCAGTATTTGAACTGGCGTTCCGCCCCGCCGAAGTCGCGAGCATTGGTAAGGCGCAGGAGGCTGGACGGATTACCATTTTTCAGAACCAGCAACCCATCTTTTACGCCCTTCTTACCCGGTCCGACGTTGAAGCAAAAAGAGACCAGCGCATCGAACTGGTTCTGACTGACGGTAGTGGTAAGAGCATTAGAGACGAGCGATTCAAAATATGCCAGGTCAGAGCGCAGTACTGATTCAGCCTGCGCCTGATTCCAGACTGTGCCTGGTCGCACATCATTTCCTGTGTGGCCATAGCCGATTGTCCATGGTGCGCCGCCAGTCGCAGGATCTGGATAGGCTTTCGTTTCTAGCCCCTCAAAAGCTTTGACCAAAGCAATGCCGTTATCGGAAGTTTTCACGTTTTTTTCCCCGGTTAGCGATAGTGAAAAGCTGCATGACGTTGCCGCGAGTTTTCAGCAGCGCGCCACACAGCAGAACTTTGATGAGGAGGTCGGCCCAGTCAGTACTGACGTGGTAGCCGTAGGCGACACGGATGGGAACAGAAGCGCAGATTACGATAATGGCGTAAGCAAGCCAGCCACCAGCTGGCTTATGCGTTGAACGCTCACGGCGGAACGTCATCAGCCTGAGTGCAATCACGCCGCACAGGATTGCGTTTATTGCCTGGAGCACTTCATAACTTGTCATCATCAGAGCCTCTCTTTAAGGCTGCCTGAGGATCACCCGACCGCTTATAGAGATGCATCAAAAGTCTTACAGCCACGACTGACATAATCAGCGCGGCACCTGCATAAGCTGACTTAATCTCTATCGAATCTGGCGAAACTGACGCCCATTTAGAAATGATTGCGATAATGAGAGAAGCAGCTGGGCGGGAAACAATTACGCCTGCGATGAAGCTGACAAGGGCAAGAATGAGCCGCTTCTTGATCGGGTACTCCTGTGCAGCGGTGACGAAAATAACCGAGCCAGAAAACGCGCCAAGCACAACTTCAGGCGGGACACCATTAAAAAAAGCCAGCCACGCCGATCCACTCAACCCAATTGTCACCGAGGTTGTGCCGGTCACGGACAAAGGATCAGTCATGGAAACCACCTGCATAGTGCATAGCACACCTCCACTGTAGTTAATGGCGATACTATACACAATAATGCATATGTGGGTTATTGGTAATTTTAGGGTTAATCTTAGCTTTGTTACCTTATTGGTAAGTGGTATGATTGGCTAAACCTCATGCGATAAACAGCCAATGCTTGAAAAATTCTCAAAATATTTCTCGGTAGGTATCATAAACACGGCGCTGCACTGGACCGTCTTTTATGTTCTTTACGGACAATCAGGTAATCAGAGCATTTCGAATTTTATTGCGTTTTGCTTAGCAGTTACTTTTTCTTTTTTTGCAAACGCAAAGGTGACTTTCAAAAGCAAAGTTTCAACTAGCAAATATTTTCTATATATTGGGTTTATGGGTGCTATGGCGGCATCCATAGGTTCAATGAGTGATAAGTTAAACCTAAACCCTATAATCACTCTAATTCTTTTTTCTGTAATAAGTCTTTTCATGGGCTTCTTTTATTCTAAATTCATCGTATTTCGGGATGAAAAATGAAAATATCTTTAATTGTTCCTGTCTACAACGAAGAAGATTCAATCCCTATCTTTTATCAAGAGGTAAGGAAAGAACTTTCTGATTTAGATGTTGAGATCGTTTTCATAAACGATGGTAGTACAGACTCAACTGAATCTATCATCAATGCACTATCTGTTTCTGACAGTCGCGTAATAAATTTAAACTTCACACGCAACTTTGGAAAAGAACCTGCGCTTTTTGCAGGGCTTGAGCATGCTACTGGCGATGCAGTTATACCTATTGATGTTGACCTGCAAGATCCAGTTTGCGTAATTCCTAAGCTTATTGATAAGTGGCAATCTGGCGCTGACGTTGTTCTGGCTAAAAGAAACGACAGAGCATCAGATACTCATATGAAGAGAAAGAGTGCTGAATGGTTCTACAAATTACACAACAAAATTAGCTCGCCCAAAATAGAAGAAAATGTGGGTGATTTCAGACTTATGTCGCGGGAAGTTGTCGAGCACATAAAGCTGATGCCAGAGCGTAACCTCTTTATGAAAGGTATCCTCTCATGGGTGGGGGGAACGGTTGAGGTTGTAGAATATGCGAGAGCAGAACGCATAGCAGGAAATTCAAAGTTCAATGGCTGGAAGCTATGGAACCTTGCGTTAGAAGGCATCACGAGCTTTTCTACATTCCCGCTGCGCATGTGGACATATTTAGGCTTAGGTATTGCTGCACTGTCATTTATTTACGGTGCATGGATGATCGTTGATACTTTGGCTTTCGGCAACCCTGTTCATGGCTACCCTTCTTTGTTGGTCTCCATACTATTTTTGGGCGGTGTTCAGCTAATTGGCATTGGAGTTTTGGGCGAATACATTGGAAGGATATATATTGAAACAAAAGACAGACCAAGATATTTACTAAAGAAGGGAATCAAATGAAGTTTTTAACAACAAAGTTTTCATTTCCGATAGTGTTAGCACTACTGGTTGCTTTCACATCTACATCATTGATCATGATGAACACTGGTGATTATTACCGTTCTGTGTTTCCGTTTATTGAAAGCATACCGAACTTTAGTAATAACCTTCCATTCTCTTATCCATTAAAAGAGTCGTTCAGTCCTTTAGACTCTTATGAATACAAAAGTTCATACAGCCTGATTATATATGCATATGCTTCATTAGTTCATATTTTCAGCAATACTTTTTCAATTACTCTCTATTCATCTATTTTAAAATTCTTCTATGTCATCATTGCATCTTTTTTATTCTTGAAGATTGCTGAAATAGAAGATAAAAAGCTTTTGTTTGTATCATATTTACTTTGTATTGCACCATTAATTTCATCATCAAACCTTGCATTTTTTGGCTCTTTTTATCAGGAGCAAGTACTTTTAATTTTACTTCCTTTACTTCTGCTGTCTGTAAATAAAAGAACAACTGAAGCATATTTAACAACATTTCTTAGCGTTACAATAATAGCCTGTTCCAAAGGTCAATTCTTCTACTTCCCAGCGATTTTATTTTGTTATTACTTAATATACGACCGTAAAGGCATGCTTTTAAAAATACCTTTAGTCGCAATTTCTTTGGCTCTTTCTTTTCTTTGCATGATGTTTACAACATCGACTGTTGCATATAACAAATATCACTCAGTATATTTCGGCGTTTATGAATATGAAAGAATGAACGGAATAGAACTTCCTGAAGGTGCCGATAAAAATTGCGTAGGCATTGATTCCTGGGGCAACCGTTTTGATTTGAAATCAGGCGTTGTATCAACATCAATTGGTGAAGAGTGTTTTAATAAACACAAAGACGCCACCTTTAAGGAAACGATAGATGAAATATTAAAACATCCATCTATGCTGTTAAAGCTACCCTTTGATGACGGTGTAAAAACACAGTTAACAGAGAACTATTTCCACGTTTATAAAGCAATGCCATTAATAATAAATAACAATGGTTTTTACGAAAAAATAACTAATGTTAAAGATGCATTATTTAAGAATATAAGATTCTTTTTACTCGTTCTTGCTTTGGTGTTTAGCCTGGCACTCAGAAACGCTAAAATTTCAGGTCTGTTATTCTTATGCAGTTCGCTAGGTATTTCTCAATTCTATATTTCTTTCATTGGTGAAGGTTATCGGGATATGGATAAGCATCTTTTTGGGATGAACTTCAGCTTTGACATGGCTGTATTCTTAGTAATAGCATCAATATTCTCTCTGTTAAAGAAGAATAGATAATATAATTTAGCCGCCACTTTTATTGTGGCGGCTATACGTTACTTACCAGTCACAGCAGTAAACACCCCCGCGCAAAAATTTCCTGTAGTAAGCATAATTATCACCGGTATTTTCAATCCTGAAAACCAGGTATGACTCTGGATCTCCTGTGGATGTATTAAAGTCCAAGACTTTATTTCCTGATAACGCATCGTTATATCTTAAAACAATACTATATCCACCATCGTTGCTGGTGAATAAACTAAAACTTCCAGATGTTCCACCCTGTATGTTGAAATATTCCATGTAGCACCGGGTGTTTTTTCTTGCTTTTATACTGGTCAGGAAACTCGCGAAGGGCCCCCTGAAACCTATTCCGCTGTAATCCGCACCTGAAATACCACTAACTACGCGATCAGAGTTGGTGGAACCGGCCACCACGCGAACAGGGTATGCGTTCGAAGAAACATAAGGATCTGTGGTAGATGTGTCTTTAGACGGTATCTTTTCAATTAACTTTGTTATCGGCCAGTTTCCATCCGTAGCAGTGCCGCCAAATATATAGGCATCTGTAATCTTTTTTTCTCGGACTGGTTGTGAATTTATATCTATGCAAAAATTTTGAAAATCAGAATCAGACCTAACACGTGATGTGATATTGGAGTCGCCGACACCATCCCAAACAAATGCGCCCCAGTTCCCTTGATCTACTGTAGCGAATATTTTTGATGCGGGTAGTACTTGTGCTTTGTCAGGGCAATAATATCCACCCTTATCCGTAAAGGTAGCTACTACTGGTATTATTCTTGTTAAGTTCGTGTGGGCTTTAATTGTACCAAAATCAAACCTCATTTTATTCAAGTCTTTAGTTAACTTGTCTGGATAGCTATTATTTCCTGCATAATACAAAGAATATGAGTCAACGAAAGCCAAGTCATAATTTGTTGACCATCGTTTAACGAACGGTGCCCCAGATGCAACCAGATCAACAAAACTAAGCTGCCTTGATGTTAAGGCCCTGAGTTGACTTATTTTTGTATCCTGATCGGCTATGCTGATGTTTCTTGATGCTGGCTCATCATAGACGGAATATCCAAATGTCGCCTGGTGGTTTTTTGTGGCATTAACAAATTCACTCAAGTTTGCTTTTGCTCTGTCGCTCTCTGTTCCGATATTTACCTGAAGCCCAGCGGTAAGAGCATTATTTAGCAACTGCTCCGCTGTGCCTGCAGCATCTACAGTTCCATTATTAGCGAAATAGCAATAATGATTTATAGTATTAAACCCCATTGCCTTAATAAATAATAACTCACATAAATCATAAGCGCTCTCAAGGTAAAGCATCCTGATGCTGAGGCTGTCGGGGCCATTAACGCAAGCTTTTACAGCACCTAAGCCATAACGGGTTGTGGTCATGCTCCACCCACCCAGACAGCGCTGCCCTTTAGTATTGATGATCTTTGATACCTGGTAGACTTTACCACCAACACCAACGACATCTTTACCTGTGTTGAATGCTGCCTGAATTGCATCTGACCAGTCGCCAGACACAACGAGGCTTGCATAATCTTCAATGTAGGCGAACGCGTTTCTGTTGGTAAGCGTAGAATTTATTGCGTCAATATCAGTTTGTACATTGCCATTTGTCGAACCGATAGACGATGCCCCTGTAGGCTTGGCCAGTTCTATCATGACATCAGAAGCAGAACCTGAAGCAGGCAAAACCATAATTGGATTACCTGAATCATCCATTGCTACCAGCTTATTCTTACGCTGATTAATGCCCGGCAGGGCTGGTATCGGATTATCAGTTCTCAGTGTTTTGTTGAGGTTGCCCTGCGCCAGACTATCAACATAGTTTTTAGTGGCTGAATCCTGCGGATTTACAGGATCTGCCAGGTTACGGATCAGATTGCCCAGGGCATCGTAATAAGGTGCAATGAAAGTAGGTTTTCTTAACGACAGGCTGAACTGGCTGCCAAGTCTCTGAATCAGCATTGTCAGGTAATCGAATGCATCTTCGTGCGTCTCAGCGAAAAACCGGCCCTGGTTGCGTAAATCCGTTTCCTGTACAGCAGGCAGATCTCGGTCAAGGGAGATTTTCCACCCGTCCTGTAAAGGCGATTTCAATATGACGTTCCCACCGCTTACCTGCCCGACGCCGGTAATATCATAATCAGTCCCGAGCTGTAGCGTAGAGACTAATCCCGCAGTGTCCACAACTGTAACAACCATGTGGCTGCTCTTTAATACCCTAAACCTGTAAGGGAATGTTGTTGTCGTTCCGTTGCCGTCATACTGCTCATGGTTAACCACGGTTGATACGGTCATCTTTGCGTGCTCCTGGAGTTGAAATATCAGTCAAGTCTACCGCATTAAATGCACATATGGATAATAGGTAATACTCGTTATATGCTTAATTGATGAAATTTATTGACCAGAACGGAGTCCAAAAACTTGCGCTAAACACTGTGTAAATATACAGTGTTATCAGGAGGGCGATTATTATGAAAACTGATGCAGATTATCATTACCCCGGAAACGATGCGTATACCGAAAAACTTTATAGTGATGAAGGAATTAAGAAGCTTACTGAAGACTCAAAAATAATCAGGCTTCTTGAAGAGTTAGAGAGGAACGGGAAGAATGTAAGAGGTGCCAGGGATGAGGTGAATGCTCTACTCAACTATGTTTCGTCATCAAAAAAAATTAAGTCAGATATGGTTACGCATCTGGAGTATCTTCTTGCATGCGCAAAAAACAGTTAGCATTGTTACCAGTGCGATATTTTTCGTCCTCATCGCCATTAATCTGGTAATACTAAGCCCGCAAAAGCGGGCTATGATTAACGGGTGATCCATAATGCCAGAAAAGCCATAACAGCACAGATAACGCCAGCGCCTCCCCCACCTATTACTTTCTTTTTCAGAAGATTGATGACCACGATCCACACCACGATCGCGTAGGCCGTCACCAGAAAAAACCAACCTAAGATTGTCATCAGCTTGATTAAAATTTCCATTATTGCCCCACAGCTTTTTCTAAGTCAGGCGCGCGGCGCGGCGCACTATCGCCCGGATTCCACCAGCTTGTTACGTCAAACTGGCTTTGCGCTCTGTCTCTAACGCGATCGTTATAGCCGGGATTAGCCATTTCCTGGAGTTGTTGCAGTATCAAATGATTCGTCACAGCCTTTGTGTACCACAGGTTTGCAAATGGTGTAATCATCCTTGCAGTTTTAATTGCATCGGCTCCGAACGTCGTATCCTCACCCTGCAACGCTTTTTGCGGGTTGGTAATAAGCAGTTTCATCAATGACTCTGCCAGCCCAAGGCTCGGGCCGCCCAGCGTTGCCGCAATACTGGAACCGTATTGCGTATGGTCCTGAAACAGGAAGTCTCCATAGATGCCAAAACCGCCACCTTTCAGCGTGGCCCCTACCCATGCGCCGGGCTTTGTCATATCGATAGGGTCATTTCCTGACAACAGCGCATTCATCTGGTTTGCAAACATGCCGGTCAGAGTCGTGCCGCCGATATAAGCTGCCAGAAATTTAAGTGCCGGTACCCGCTCCAGATCCTGAGCACGCGTGACCATCTGCCGGAAACCTGCAAAAGGCGTGGTCTTGAACAGCATAAAACTTTTCAGCAGCTCACCACCCTGATCCCGGGCGTAGGTGTCTATGCCTGTGGCCGTGGTGATGGCCTGTGTCATTTCCCCATGGGTTATGCCCAGTAGTTTTTGAGCCGCTTCAGCACGCGCGTTACGGACCATACGCTTAACTGTCTGCTCAACCTCGGCGTCATATGCCTGGCGCAGTTTTTTGGCACGCGAATCTGTCATAGCTCCCAGGCTGGCCAGTGCCTCATCTGCACCGGCGCGCACGCGCTCAATCTGCGGGGCCAGTATCTCCATAACCCTGGCATCCGGCACAGCATAGATTGCATCAGGGGTCATCCCCATGTGGCCGCCTGTGGTCATTGGCCTTAAATCTGCTGCAGCCATGATCGACCAGTCCTGCGCACTCCACCCTTTTTGTGACAGCAAAGCCTTATCACTTCCCTTAAGGTCGTCAATTGTGGCAAACCTTCGTGTCAGCTCACCGATGTTTTTGTACATCAGCAGGCCGAATGCCGCCTTGTTTGCCCGGTCCATGGCAATCAGCCCGGACCATTTCAGTGTCTTCTCAGCGAACCAGCCGGTAATACCGCGCGTCAGGTCAAATCCGCCCATCTTCGATATCACAGCAGAATGAGCGTCAACCATCAGCCCTATCTCGGCGTTAGCGCGCTTGGCGTCGCCGCTGAAAAGGTTGCGTAATGTGGTGGTCGACAGGCGCATCCCGTTGCGATCAAACCCTAAAGCCTGAGCAGCCGCCCGCATCACAGCCTGATCCGATGTGGCCGTAATCACGCTTGATCCTAGCATCGCTGAGGTCATCAGATTACGGAGTCCACCCACAACAGATGAGAAAACGCTGGTGCTGTTTACGCCGTTAAGACCCGCCATTGAATCAAACATACGCTGGACCAGCTCGCGCTCTTTATTCATTTTCTCTACCGGGCGGGCAGCACCGTCAATGCTCACTGATTTCTGGTAAATGCGATCCGCAATCAGCCGGAAGTTAGTGGCCGCATCGGGGCCAAAAGCTTTAACCACGCCCAGGTCGCGTGAGGCTGATTGCAGGTGGCCCATCATCACGCCAACAACAGGTTGCTGTGTGTATTTCTCCATGTAGTTGAAATGACTGTCGGCATCTTTGAACGCCAGCACGCGGCTTTGCGAACCGCGATTTTTAATGCCTCCAGTGCCGGCGAACGCGCCGGGCTCCAGCTTCTGCGCGCCGTCAGTGGCCTTACTCTCGAAGATGTATTCCAGCGCCTCACGGTATTCCATATCGTTCATTGGCGTGCCGTCAGGGTTAACAAACTGCGTTCTGTCCTGGGTGTTATAAATATCGTCTACCCACTTACGGCGGGCCCAGTCGCCAGGAGGCATCCTTCCAGCAACTCGCGCCTGTAGCCTTTCGGCTGGTGGCAGGGTATTCAGCCACTCTTCCCGACCTGCAGCACGGATCATATCGGCGTCATCGACATAAGGCAGGTGCCAGTCATCACGTAAACCAATATCAAATCCGTTATCGTTCATTTCCTGCCGGGCGCGCGTAGTGATATCGCCCCAAATCTTAGCAACTTTTTTAGCCGCGGCGTTGCCAGTGTCCTCACCATAAATTTCTTTAAGCAGCTGCAACTGATAGGACTTGCCCATTCGAGGATCGAATACATTAAAAAATTTCTGCACATCGTCACCGGCTGCCGTGATCTCAGCAGTAAGCTGGCGCGTCCAGTCCTGATAAGCGCCTGTTGCCAGCTCTTCGGCTGACACCACATCAATCTCTTTACCATCAGAAACTTTTCGGCCAGCGAAGATAAACTGTGAAAGGCTTTGCGGCGTCTGTTCCGCCAGCGGCACATTGCGGTTAAGTGTCTCGGTCACATTGTTAATGGCTATGGCGTTCTGTGCCAGGCGCTGACGCTTTTTGAAAACGTCATGCACTACGCGGCGGGCAACAAGATCTGCGGCCTGCTTGTATGTCTCAGCGTCAGGGATACCGCCTTTACCATTTTTGGCATTGGTACGTGATACCTGCCGCACCGCGTCCTTAATCCGGTCCTCGATGTTTTTAAGCTCATCTGCTTTGGGCTGGCGGCCCAGCGTCTGAGTGATGGCATCAACACAGGCTTGTTTCATTATGAGTTCCTCAGGAAGCAGGTGGCGGCCACGCTGTATACGTTAGATTCTTTCTGCACAGTAGCGAGTTGATTATCCAGGTCAGCCAGTGCCTGTGCCAGACTTACCTGCTCCCCTGTATCAGGATGACTTACGGTTATTTCATCATTAAGGCGTGACATGTCACGGGCCATCATCAGGTCGAAGCTGTTGGATGAAAGCGTTTCACCCGAGTCAGGATCGATACTGACCTGCTCCGGGGCCACAGTTTCAGCCTGGCGGCCCGAAGTGAAGGCGCTGTCATCCCTGACCTGGGGTGCTGGATTGTCCTGTAGCGCACGGGTCGTCTCGGGGATACCGTTATCGCGGTAAATTTCTGCCATGGTAGAGCGCTGCGCCTCGCCTGCGCTGATGGCGTCAGGATGGGCAACACCGGCAAGAGAACGTACCTGCTCTGATACGTTTACAGGCTCACCCGACATAAGCTGACGCGATGCCTGATCCATTGCTGCTACATGGCTGTTCAGGCTTGCGTTATCTGCATGCACCACCGGGGAAGATTCAAGATCGTAATAAAGTCCCTCGTTCATCACATGAGCGGCATCTACATCACTTGGTTTAACACCCGCTTCCGGTACCAGGCCGCGCATGCTTTCGGGGATTAGCCCCTGTTCTATGCGTGACAAATCAGAGCGGGCATCGTAGAACCTGCCGCCCGGACTGCTGTCGGCCAGGGTTGCGCCACGCTGATCAATCTGCTCTTTAAGCAGACCTATGCGCATATCCAGTTCATTCACCTGAGCGGTTCGCTGTGCGCGGGCCTGCGCCAGTGCTTTGCCGCTGCCTGATAATGGCGTTTCCTTTATCTGCTGCAGTTGCGCAGTCGCCTGGTCATGCTGGTATTGCAGGTCGTAAACCTGCTGCGAAAGCGCCTTACGGTCACCGCGACTGATCACCTGGTCAGAAAGCTGCTGTAGCTCTGCCATTCGTGACCCGTAGGTAACTTCTGGCTGAGCGGTCACCGTGTCGGCAACCGGCGGCGCGTCGTTAGCCGATGTTGTAGGCGATTCGGTATTGATCGTGTCTGGCGATGTTGACTGCGTATCAGCCAGTGCAGTATCCGCGCGCTGTGCCGTAAGGTGATGTACGCCACCAAAAGTAGCGCCCAGCACACCATCCACCAGCATGGCCTGTTTATCCCATACACGATATTGCTTAGCCAGTTCATCATAGCCATTGGCTTCCAGTGTCTCGCCCAGGGCAAAACGGTTAGCCGCACCAAAACTTGTATTGATAGCCACGCCGGAAAGTAATCGCTTTGCCAGTCTGGCACCTAACCCAGCGGGTAGCGCCATCCCAAGCGCGTCTGCGCTGGCCTGTTCAAGGGCCAGCGTTCCGGCGGTATCTTCGTTTACCCCTTTGGCGAGAAAGTCCTGCTTTGTGGATTCCAGGCTGCTGCCGAACGCAACTGCGCCACCCGCTACCGGTCCGGCAACAACAGTTGCACCAATGGCTGGAGCAAAGCGGCCCAGGCCCTCGAGGATATCAGCAGCGATACCCTGGCTGTTTGGCGCTGGTTTGACGGCCTCACGTGCATCGTTGAGCGATTTCTGAATCTCGGTAAAGTTCTTGTCTACCACCTCATCCAAATCTGGCACGATGCCGCGCAGGCTGCTGTAGGTAGGGGAAAGCTTTGCGGCTTCAACCCCGGTCTGTAACAGGCCGATAGATCCCTCTGCAGCACCACGGAAAAGCGCGGAGCCACTACCCGCATACCACCGTGGATCATAATCATCAGGCTGTGCTGGCTTTGCCGCTGCCTGATTATCTGCCCACGCCTGCCCCTCTGGGGCCAGTGAAAATAAGTCAGACATTACTGGATCCTCACTGTTACAGGCGCGCCGGTGCGTGGGTCTGTGGCCCAGCGACCGCTGCCGGTCACCAGCCGGTACTGACTGTCACCGACGTTAACCGGAATAAAATTGTTCTGACCGGCCGGATTGAGTCCGGCGGACTTTAATGCCTCGCCTGCTGCAGCGGTGTATTTATCCTTAAACGTCGATTTATCCATGCCGAAGGGCATCACCACATCACCACCGTTGAAGCCTTTGAGCACCCCGCCGGTTGCCATCTGCACGGCCTTTTCAGCAATGTCACTGTCAACGTTTTTGGTGTTCACGCCGTCATTGTCACCATTGGTGTAGGCCAGTCCGGCATAGGCAGATTTATAGATAGACCATGCCATCTGGCGCGCCTGCGGATTATGCGAGAACGATGATCCGACAGCATCATCAAAGGTCTGTTTCAGCTTGTCATCCGACGGTAACCTGACCGGGCTGATGCCAGCCTCTTTCTGTGCTTTGGTCGGGTTTATCAACTGGTCGCCCTGGAGGATGGTTTTAGCCACGTCATACTTATTCATCGTTGGCTTGTAAGGCACAAACTGGCTGTACGGGATGACAGGAGAGCGGTTGTCATACTGATTATCAGGCGTGCCAAGGATCAGCGCTGAATAAGCTGTTGCTGCGCTGTCAGGCGCTATAGCTGAAGCGACTTTACGCAGAGCGTCAGGCTGGAGGTTACGGCCAAAGCTCTGTAGCAGCGAGATTGACTGGTTGACATCGGTGGTGCCCCGTACCTGATTACTGACGTTTGCCGCCTCTTCCCGTGAAAGGATTGGGGCATTAATGCCGATCTGCTGCAACTGGCCCGATGCCGCTGCGCGGTTTTTAACTTCTGCGGTAATGTCCGCCGGGCTGCTGCCGGTGATCGGTTTGTATGCTCCGATGTCCATAGCAGCCTGATAGGGATTTGATTCGCGCATTGAAATGACCTGCTTAGCCGCAGCGGCCACGTGGTCATAAGCGCCTGAACGGCTGGCAAACCCTTCGCCGTTGCCTAGTTCGGTTTTAAGCCCGGCAACATACTGCTGAATGCTGGCTGTCGGCATGGTACGGAAAGAGCCGATATACTGACCGGCAACACGGTCATTTTGCAGATCGTTGAATCGCTGTGTGCCCTCGCGGTAACCCCAGGCGGCAATCAGCTGCTCCTGTGATGGTGGATTACTGAACTCTACCCCTTTCATGTAGGCGGCTTTCGCATCGGAAAGCTGATCGGTAAGCTGCGCCTTAAGCTGTGTCTGCGCCTGACCCTGCATTGATTTTGCCTGGCGCAGATAGGCGGCCTGCGCCTCTGGCGAAGCAGCATCAAAAGCAGCGTTGCCGGTGTAACGCTTTGGTGTATCCAGAGCGGTAAGGCCAAGAGCGGCACGGATCCCGGTATCAAGCTGATCAGGGCTGTATGGCACGCTACCGTTTTCATGTTTGACGATACCAGTTGCCAGACTCTTGAGTACGTTTATGTCTGTCAGGTTTAGCTGGTCATCAGCCTTCACCCCCAACTGGCTGCACAGCGCTTTCACATAGGCCGCTGTGTTGTTGCCGTCGCTGGCGGGCGCCCATCGGTTTACGATCTCGTTGACAGTATCGTATCCCTGACTGCCATACGACATGAGGTTTTTACCCAGCGCGCGGATACCGTGTTCAGGGGTAACGAATTTTGCAAAGCGCCCGTCACTTCCGGTCTGCCCGTCCCAGGTATTTTTACCGGCTTCAATGTTGCCAGGGTTATTATTACGCAGCCCCCGCGCATCACCGGTTGAACCGGAAACGCGGACCGCGCCGGCATAATCCCCCGGCTCACCGTTCCGGCTGATGAAGTCCATATAGTTTTGCGTTGACGCAGCGGAAAGCGCACCATCAGCAGATTGCTCCTTCAGTTTGTTTTTGGCGCTGGCACGCTCTTCATCACTCCAGCCATGAGCATCAGCAAACTGATCTATCGCTGTAAAGCCCTGCTTCACAGTCGAAGTGAATGCCTGCGGGTCGTTGTACTGTGCCTGGGCAGTTGTCACTGTGGCCTGCTGCAACGCTTTAAACTGGCCTTCCTCGTACTCTTTAACCTGGCCAATCTCATACATGTTAGCCTGGCGCTTGTACTGCATACCGGCCTGATCGATCTGTTGAATAAACTGCTGCCGCATTGACTCCGGCACCTGCTGTGCAAGTTCTTCAGCTTTACCACGGATATTAGACAGGACCAGTTCTGACTGACCGACAGCGTTTTTGCCCTGCTTCGTGTACAGACCGTTGTCAGTGTTATTGAACTGATCCTCAGCGAAAGACTGAAACTGAAGAAAAGCGTTCTGGCTTTGTGCGACATTCGCCTTATGCTGTTCTTCAGCAAAAATACCGGCAATCCGGTTACCGGTTTCTGCAAGCCCGGCCCCGAAATTATCAGGGCTGGTCTGGACGCTTACCTGTTGCGCTGGCAATCCCTGATCACTGGCCTGCCTGGAGTTATACGTAGGTACCGTTGGCATATTTTCAGTCCTTAAAAGGTAAAGCTGTTGCTGCCGTAACGGCTGTTTTTCAGGCTGGCGAAAGCTCCTGAATTGACACTGCCATTACCGCTATTGGCGAATGGGTTTTTGCCACCTGCTTCCCGATAACCCTGAAAAGAACCAATCGCACCATTGAGTAGGGTTGTCGCAACTTGCTGATTCCCAAATGAGGTATATGCTGATGCCTGTGAACGGTTACCAGCGGCCTGCGTCTGGAGGCCATACGCCTGTGCTTTTGCGTTGTTCACTGTAGTCAGCGCATCAAGTTCACCCATTTGCGCTGTGTCGCCAAAAATATCCACAGCGGTGCCACCGCCCAGGTCGACACCGCTGGCTGCCATAGTCGCCGCCTGCGTTCCTGAAAGCTGGCGGGCTCGGGCACGCATCTGATCTGCCTGCGCGTTACCAGCATTTATTGCGGCGTCGGCTGATTTCTCCTGCAGATCAGCGTTGTAGTTGGCAAGCTCTGACTGATATTTAGACTGCTGGCGCTGGCTGTAGGCAGATGCTGCCGTAGCTGCAAGCATGGCCACACCGATAGCAACGGGTCCGCACATTATTTTCTCTCCAGGGTGAAGCGGTGAAACAGCATGCCGTTTGGTCCGGCCGGTGCTGGTTCATCAATTTTGAATCCCAGCCAGTGCAGCCACTGTTTAGCCGCAATGTTTCTGGCATCTACATAATTCTCAAGACGAGGGAATGACTCAAGGATGCCAGCGAGCAAAGGCCGACTGTGGCGAATAAAAACGCGGGAATGGGTTTCAAGCTTGTCCGAGGCAATCAGCCATGGCGTTCCATAACCGGTTAAAATACTCGCGGGCGTCACACCAAAAACAGCCACCACCTCACCATCAACCAGCCCGGCCCAGCAAAATGCAGATCGGTTAAGGCCATATTCCAGCACCTGTGCAGGCGTCATTGACCAGCCTGATTCAAATTCCTCTATGTCGGCCTGCCTCACGTTTGAGACAAGTTCAGCGGCATGCTCCGGCGTGGCGGAAACTATGGAAACCTCTGGCATTATCTTCCCCCTACAGAAACTGAAGGAATAACAGCCAGGATTGATAGTGGTAGCGGATCTTCCTGGCGAACATACACGCGGCCACCTTTTCCCCAGTTAGCATCAATGCTGATATCGATCGTTCCGGTAGCATCCTCAACGGGGTTGTCATAAAACTCATATTCCCGCTGCGCATACTCATAAAGATTTTTACCGTCAGTACCGGCAAACACTCCCCGGCTGGAGTTGACCAGCAGGCTAACCTGAGAAATGATCATCTTTTTATCAAGCAGCGTTTCCTGTCCGGCAATATTAACGTCCAGGGTTTCAAACTCAGCTGTCACAGGGAGGCCAATATGGACGACTGCGCCCGGCGCACTGATGTCAACAGCGCCGCCAGTTACGGTTTTCTGAGGCTCAACATTGCCATCTGACAGGATGCTGACTGTTTTACCTTCCAGATGATTAAGCCCTGAAAAATGAGATACAGCTTTACCCCACTGCGTAACTGGAAAATTCTGCAGCATTACGGGAATATCGTGGTTAGCGGTGACGGAAGCCTGGTTGGACGAAATAATGGCCCCGATTTTTAACCGAAGGACTTTATCAACGAGCTCATCATCCTCAACCTGCTGGTAAGGTATGTGGATCTCTTCACCGACATTGGCCGATGTGAAATAGGCTGAACCCGAGGCACTCAGCGTTAGAGGTGATGACCATTTCCAGGTGCTGTCGGTAGCGCCTACGGTCATGGTGCGTGATTGATCGGTATTTCTGCCATCATAGCTAAGGCCACAATCAACGAAGAATGCATCAACATCTGAACTGAATTGCCGCGTTGATAGCCGTTCAATATAGCGACGTGACTGTCCATTGATGGTCCGCTGCACGGTGAAATAGACAGCATCCTCTGTACCTTCGCTGATACTGCATGTTGACTCAAATTTCCCATCAGTAGGCTGTGGTGCCCACGCAAAAACCTGCTGATCGCGCAGGTAAGTCAGCGTCAACAGCATGCCATCATTCCGGATTGCCCATGCTGCTGAATACGGCACAACAGAGAATGACCAGTCAGTAAGCTGATAACCCTGAAAAAGGTGGTTGGCCAGTACGGTAAGGTCACTTCCCTGATAACTGTCAACGTCGAAGGAATAAGCCAGATCACGAACAACGCTGCCCTTCTCCTGGATAAACAGCGCGATATTGCTGACTGTGATGGGCGGTGTTGAGCTGGCGCCGTCAGCACCCTGTGAGCTGAAAGAGAACGAACTGGGCGTAAGCACCTTGTTCTGGTCGCCGTTAATCTTGAACTGGCCGCCTGATGTCAGTGCAACCAGGGATCCTACATCAATCAGGTGGCGGATTTCGTTTACCTGGCGTCCGGCATAGGTGTATGTAATGCGATCATCGTCAGCAATGGGTGAGCTTTTGCCAAAGTCCTTATAATCTCCAGACCGGCTCGACCAGATGGTTTGAGGTGCGGCGCGTGACGCAGCAAAAAAAAGGCGCTGCTGATAATAAACAACTGTGCCAGGGTAGCCGTTAGCGCTGTTCCATGCAAAGCGAGCCCATTTATATGAGCCGTTACCACTGCCAACAGCATTAGATGGAATGCGTGAAACTACCTCTGCTGTTGCAGTAGTGCCATTCGCAGAAACAATACGACAAATTCCAAAACCAGAATGCAGATATTCCCAGGGAACACCTGTTGATCCCTCTCCTGTTCCTCCCCATCCATCAAGAGAAACACCATCAGTATGGGATGGGCGCAATGAGCCAGTTGTACCACCATAAGAGGCCCGGTAATAATTATTGCCTGCCCTGCGAACAATTCCAGCGGTAACTGGCTTTCCGGTCTCCCATACTGGGATGTTGTCTATGGATGATTGCTCAAGATAAAAAAGTTTTCCGTTTTGCTCAGATCCAAAAATAGAACTGCTTGCCGTAAGCGTGATAGTTCCTGTTTCACCACTTGCGTATACCACTACGGATTTATTGATATTGACGTCTTCAAAAGGACCGTTTTTGGTTACGACTTCAACCAGAGCCCAGTTATCGTGCGCATAGCGCTGCAATTCGCGCGGCGCGTAATTGGGGTGACAGATTGTCATTACGTCGGCTGACTGGGTGTACTTGAGCTCAAACAGATCGGCTTCCTGATACGGGGTGGCAATCTCATAAACAGCACCCGCAGAATTCAGCACCTGGCCGCCGTCTTTGAATACACGCATATAACCGTCACCAAACTCCAGCGCATAGGTTTGAACGGTCGAAAACTGGAAGGGGATCAGTCGGCACTTTTTGTTTGGGTATTTTGCCTCGGCAATAAAGCGCGTGCCCGGGCGATTCTCAACGCCGCCATACTGGCGCACAATGAAGTTACGGCACCGGCGAAGGGATACGGAATATTTTGCCAGGTCAATGCGGCCGTAAACGTTTGGTGCAATCTCACCACCGGCAAATGAGGGCTGGATGATACTGTTGGACATCAGCTTAACCTCGCACTGGTGAATTCGCTCTGTGGCTCGACAGGTTCTTGGCTCTCATTCATTGAGTGGCTGCCCGCGCTGCGGATAATCTGCGAATACATTGTCAGGCAGTTCTGAACGAGATTGGGGGCTGATGCCAGGGGCATGCCGATTTCGCTGGCCAGCTTCCATGACAGGGCGCTGCGGAACAGCGGGTCAAACATATTGGGATCTGAAATATCACTGACGTAACGGAGCCAGGCATCAGGCTGATCCGTGTAAATCAGTCGTCCTGTACCTTCGAAATCCGAACCTGTCTGATATTCAATGCGGCAACGTTCCGGCGGGTTACGCATGCCGGGCACCATGATATCGACGATGCGCTGGCAGTCGGTTGGGTAACGGTAGGCATATTGCCAGTCGCTTGGGGCTGCGCCGGTGTCGGCCAGCGCGACACGCTTAATAGCAAAGTTCCAGTCAAAGTCTGCAAGCACCTCAAGGCGGGCAGACTCATAGTGCAGGTCGCAAAGGCCCGCCTCTTTGCTTTTCTCAGTCAGGCTGTTGATCGTGCGGCTGTTGCCCAGGCGACTGAGTGCAATGTTGCAGATTTCGATGACCGATGCCATTAATCGTCCTCCGATCCATAAAGCGTGTCGGCCGCTGTTTTCGGTGGCGTCGCGTCTGATTTTTCCATGCCAAAGTCAGTGATCTGCAGATCGACCTGGCTGTGAGAATCGCTGTTTTCTGACTCGCGAACGCTCACGCCAACGACTTTAGCCAGTCCGCCCAGTGCCATCATGTCGCCAACTTTTGGCAGATCGATACCGAGTTTTTTAAGTGCATCGCTGTTCAGCGTAATACGTAAACCCCACGGGTATTCGTCGCGGGTTTCAGTCTGTCCGTTTTCACCTTCCACTGACTCGGTGCCGGTTTTCATGTTGACGACTTTCATAAAATGCTCCTGAAAAAAAGGGGCCAACCGGCCCCTGTCTTATCGCCGGTCACAGACCGAGTTCGATTCGCTTCGCTGCAATTTTTTCGCGGAGGGTATCGGCTTTGAAGTTGAAGTGAGGCTTCTCGTTAAAGAGTCCTTCATACTCTTCTCTGAGTTTGTCCAGATCTTCATCACCCTGACCGTTTCCGCCATTGCCGCCTTCAGGGTTTGGCTGGTTACCGTTTCCGCCAGTGGGTGGCGGGTTGTCGATTCCGTTTGGCACGATGACTTCAACAGCCTTCCCTTTCTTCTCGGCCTTTTTCTTTGCTGCTTCGGCAGCAGCGTTCAAAGGTTCCAGCGCGGTGCCCGGCTCGCCGTCATACTCAACTTCTGACCCTTCAGGCCACAGGTTGTTGTGAATGTGAGACAGGCGCAAAACGCGATACTTCGCCTTTTCTTTAGTGACTTCTGACATTTACGCGCCCCTTAACCAGTGATGCGAGAGCGGATCGGATACGGTGCGTTGTTATCCACATCCAGGTTAATACCGGCGGTGAATGCGCCAGCAGTCAGCGGACCGGTGCCAACAACGTAGTTCACGCGCAGATAGCGCTGAACACCCTGGGGAACCTTCTGTGACATGACACGCTTGCCAGCAGTCAGCGCGGACAGTGCCAGATCACCTGTAGAGGTGAGCGTGGTCCAGGTGCTGTTATCAGGGCTGGTCTGCAACTGAATGTTGATCGTGGCGGCGCCGGCAGCGGCCGCAGTGGTGTTAACAGTCGCCCAGAATTCAAGCGGGTAGCCAACACCAATATCACGGCGTGTGCCGTCGATTGGGCCCAGGTCGATAACGTCGGTTGAAGCAGCAGAAGCGGTCACCGCCTGCGCTTCGGAGAACATCAACAGTTTGTCGAGGATCATCTTTATTTCTCCATTAGGCGGGCCAGGTATCAGCCCGCCGGATTAGTCAGGGGTTAAACTACACGCGCTTCTGTTTCGAGCAGAGCATCAGTTTCACGGATCGGCACGCCACGGAAAGTGGTCCACCATTCGCCTTCAGTCTCTTTCACGGAAATTGCCAGCGAAGATTTGTCCATAGCCTGTGTATCAAGAGCCTGGGCAACAGTACGATTCATGTAGAAAACTGGTTTTCCCATGCCACGGTTAGGAATGCGATGAAGTGCCCGGACCATCAGTTTTGCAATGTTCGCTGCGGTCTGTGGATCAGAAAGGTTGCTGACATCGATGTTGGCGATTCGGACAACATAGCGCCAGTCACGCAGAGTCAGTCCGGCATCCCACTTGTAGTGGGTGCGGTAACCTTCATATGGGTTGTTGTTGCCGTCCAGCAGCGTTTGTTGACCTTTGTTTTCCATCTGTAAGCCAGCTTTCTGGCCTTTAGGGAAGATGCCATGAACGGTATTTTCACCCCACACCACCAGCCAGATAGATGTGTTATCTGTTCCGGTGCCGCCAGCGTCGATAATGTTCTGTCCATTTCCTGCTGATAGCAGAGAGTAACGGGAGGATAGCCCCATAAACTGCTGTGGGTTAACGGAGGTGTCGCCGTAAAAAAGTGTCGTAGCCATGCGCTGGTTCATACCTTCCAGGAAGGCTCGATCCTCCGACAGTCGAAATTCATTGGTGTTACCGTTCAGATCAGCAAGAGATTTATCAATCTCTGCATAGGTTTCAAGCATCCCCATGGTGTCAGTGATCTGCACTGTGGTGGATTTTCCCTTTGGCACACCGGAGTTGATCATACGCCAGTATGCATCGGGCAAACCTGTGCGGATGGTCGTGCGGTGACCGGTCGGTGAATTACTTTCCATGAACGGCATATCGTCCAGGATAGGATTAGTCTGACTGAGAAGTTCGGTAATTTTATCGACCTTCCCATTGGGATCGATGCGCTTACCCCAGTCAGCCAGCGTCAGCGCAATTAAGCCTTTAACAGCCATAGTTTATTTCCTCAGTTTTAACCATAAAGTACGTCGGCCGCCGAACGCTGGCCTTTCTCATTTGACGTGACCAGGCTGTCCTCAGACATGGCCGCGCCAACCTTCACAAACACACGGATCAACTCTGGATGGTTGCCCATGCCGCTTGTCTCTAAAAACTCACGCAGTTCAGGCGTGGCGAATTTATCCATTGCCTGTTTAGCGCGGGTCAGATTGGCTTCGAATTTTTCGCCGCCGATCTCTTTATCTTCTTTGGTCGCGGTGCCCCAGTCGGCCACCTGCTTTTGCCAGGTGTCGGCCTGCTGCTTCATCAGCTGCGGCATGACTTTGGTGCCGTACAGATCGACCAGTTTTTGCGCCTGCTCCTGTGAAAGGTTCAGTTCGCGGGCAATAGGCTCGAACTGTTCAACAGCCGCTTTGTCCAGCTCGCTGCCTTCAGGCGCCTTGAACTCGTAGGCTTCTGGCGCGCCTTCTGGCTTCTTCTGTTCTTCAGGTTTTTTGCCTTCGCCATCACCTTCCTTACCCGTCTCACCTTCCGCTGGCTGACCATCATTATCTTCAGCGCTAGCGCCTTCTGTGCCTGATGGCTGCTCAGTTCCATTCTGTGCTGTCTGCTCTGCCGCTGGCGCGCCAGCGTCACCGCCATCTACAGGGGATTCGCTACACAGGCGACGCATTAGCAAACGTTCAAAAATATTCATTTATCAGGTTCCTCTCCGGCTTCTTTAGCCATGGTCAGATAGAGATCAGGGCAGTGCTTCATAACGTCTGTGAACAGTCGCAGGCCTTCATTGCGACGCCCTTCGTTGAAATTGGTATAGTTGTTGTCGCCTGTAAAAGTGACTGAGAACACGCCAGCACTTTCCAAAACCTTCCAGATGACGC
Organism: Pantoea sp. V106_11; assembly: GCF_029967885.1. Classification (NCBI taxonomy): domain Bacteria; kingdom Pseudomonadati; phylum Pseudomonadota; class Gammaproteobacteria; order Enterobacterales; family Erwiniaceae; genus Pantoea; species Pantoea sp. V106_11. The sequence continues at coordinate 198,585 of NZ_JASCAK010000031.1, read as the reverse complement.
GGCGGCCCTGCGGGCTTTCCATGACGTGAATCAGATCATCGCGCTCACGTTCTGCGGCTAGGCGCTGCTGTAATTGCTGGTCTGCCAGTTCCTGGCTTTGCTCGAAATCAGTCATTGCTGTGCTGCTCCGGCTACGGCGGTCAGGCCGTTCTGTCCTTCAAGATTTGCCTGACTTAAATCCTTGGCACCTCCGATAGCCTCTCGGGCCATCTGCATCTGCTGTGCCATCTGCATCTGTTCCGCACGCTGCTGACGAATCTGCTGCACCTGCTCTTCGGGAACGATGACGGTTGGCGATACGCCGATAGAGTCGCCGTAGCTGTCGATGAGTTTGTCGACGTCGATTTTGTCCAGCGCTTCCGGTTTTGCCTGTGCCATGCTGCCGACGAATCCAACGAAACGCTCCATGCTGCTGACGCCGATTGACTTCTGCGCCTGGGCCATGACCGAGATATATTCGATGCGCAGTGCGGTACCCTGGAGAACTTCCGGCGCAGGTGGCAGCATGCCCTTGCGGGACATGATGGCGAATACCCGGTCGATAAGCGGATCGAGAAACTCATCATTCAGGCGCTCAAGCACCGGGCCGAGCATCAGCAGTTTCTCTTCGCGTAATTCGTTAACCGCTTCCACTGGCATGGAGCGGGTATTGATGGTTTGCAGCATCAGGAACAGGTCGACAAAGTAGGCGCTGCGGATAGTTTCGCGCGTGTCCTGAATGTCGTTCAGCAGGTCACCGGTGTTCGGATTGACCATGTAAAGCGGCTTCAGACCGTCCTGCCCTGTCAGCTGATCGAGATAAGTCACAGCACCAGGCAGTTGAGATATCCGTTGCTGTTTGAGCGATGAAGGCCCAACCAGCGGTGGGTTTGTCGCTTTATCAATGAGCTGGCTTTTACGCTTCTGCTCCAGCTGCAGCGCTTTGACCTGGCCTAATGCGGTCATGCCTGGGCAGTTGCTGCCATACGCATCCTCGCCATTCACTTCCCAGCGCGGTACCAGAATGGGGAATTCATCAAATCCTGATTCACGCAGTATCTTGTCATCGCCGGCGCACTCGTAATAAACAGAGCTGTAACGCTTGTTTTTGGCGTCCAGCTTTCCGGTATCGCGGTTTACGTTGGGATAAACGGCGTGCATGACGTCGTGCCATGTCTCTGTTGAGCGCGTATTCCACTGGCCTTTAACGGTTTCACTGACGTTATCCAGGCCGAACTGCTCCACCAGCTGGCGGGTAGTCATGCGGAATTTTCGGAATACAGTGTCAACGCTCAGGCGAGAACTGTTTGATACGTAGTAGCTCCCGATTGGAAACGGGTACGTGCGGATAATGTCCTCGTCATCTTCCAGCACCGCCATGGCCGCCGTGCCGTATGTGCCAAGCTGCGCATAGACGATCGGCAATGACTGATAGAGATTCGATTTATTGAAAATCTCATTCATGCGGCGCTGAACATCTTCCAGCCAGACTTTGACCGGGCCGTAATCTTTCATTGCCGGATCTGAAACTGACAGCGTGAACCACGGGCGCGCGGGGCTGGTGATGCCGGACATCATGCCGCTGGAGAGCGTGCGCTCAGCCAGGGTACAGGTCGGGTCAACAACTTGCGTGTTGCGGCGGTTATCACGGTTTGCATCGGAAACAAGGAAGCGGCTGGAGCGCGGGCTGATGTAATCAGACAGGTCACGCCAGTGGGGATCGAATGTTGTCCGCTCCTGATTCAACAGGCCGAACTGTTTGTTTAATCTCTGCTTCAGCGTTTCTTGCTCAGCCATGATCGCCCCGGTTTATTACTGACCGAGCAGCGTTTTGCTGCTGGTGTTGGCCTGAGAAGTGACGCCCTGCGAACCGGTCAGGATAGTGGAAGCGCGTCCGGCAGCAGCGCGGCGGCGGCGTTCTTCCTCATCGCGGGCGTTGACTACAGCCGTATCCTGTTCCTGTGGCGCAGCCTGAATCGCAGGCGCTGATGGTACTGACGGTTTAGAACCCACGCACATGTCGGTAACTCCTTTGGATAGTTACCAAAATTAAACCACATACGCATTATTTTAACCACTATACAGAAAATAATTTGACATCAGTTACCATAATGGTAATAGTTAAGCCGTGGAGAGCGCTGACACGTCGGCCATAGCCCGGATTACCGCAGCAGTATATTGGGCTTAAAAGTAAAGGCGGGGAGCCGGTGAAAGCCCGGCACACATCAGGCGAGAGCATTTGGCGGGCGTTCAGGCGCGCCACATAGGCGCTGAGTGCTCTCACCGATGTGCCTAAGACCGTGATCTGTCATTGCTGTGTTGTATTTGGGCGGCTCAACGTTTTACCCAATTTGTCGTTGATGCCGCCAGTTTTTTGATACAGGCATACGCCTTTGAGAGGGTTTATCTCTGTGTCCGAAGAGTCACAATCCTGAGTCTGTAATCTGGTTGGCCCGCTTCGTGCGGGCATTTTTTTGTTTAAAGTTTTTTATGATTACTCCGATAAAATATTTTTAAACCTCGGGAGGAAATATGTCTCAAGCTCAGGAACCTAAAGATTCATACTTTGTAGCATGGCGCAGTAAGAACGGTAATGGTGAATCAATTTTTGGGTCCATCATTTATCAATCAACGGCCGGTATGCCACCAGCTAAGGCAATGATTGAGTCCATTCAAATCATTAGTACAGAAAGTAAAATTGCTGTTTCAGATATCCGGATTACTTCTTTCAACCGGATTTAAGCATAGGGGTCGTAGTCTGTTTCGCTGCGGCCCTGATCCTGACTGCCAACATACTGCAGCTTTTTCACAACAGGGAAGGCGAACGTCAGCGCCAGAGCGTCGGCGTCGTTAGGGGATTTACCTAAACGATCTTTGATGCTCACCTTGTCTTCCAAAACGATGCGGCTGTCTTTCAGCCTTACCTTGTATTCCGCTGCTGACAATTCCTCTGCCACCTGCTGGCTGTCCAGTTGCCCGCCGTCTTTCAGCCAAGTCTTAACTGCGTTGTACATTTCGCCGCGCTTGTTAGCCATCTGCGGGTCGGTGGATCCGGAGCCAAACTGTATCAGTTGCCAGTTGCGGCCCCAGTTATCGCCAACTGATTTAACGCCCGTGCCGTAGCCGTAATCGATGAATACTGCGTCGGCCTGATACTGATCCTCAAAGCTCGATATGATTTTGGCAAACCACACATCATCTGTCGTGCGTTGGTACTCTCCCAGCTTTTTGCAGTGCAGCCCCTGTCGCAGGTAGATCACAGCCGGGTCGCCGCCCTGGTGCGCAGGGTCAACCCCGATAACGGTGGCCGCATGCGCTATCTGACCTGGCGTAATCACCCTGCCTACGGCCGAATCGGTCAGTCCTGTAGGGATAAACTGGGCCTCTGATGCCGACGGGAACAGGCCGCGCACGCGCACTTTCACAAAGTCGCTGTCCTCGCCGTAGTCGTCTACCCACTTCTGGATCTGCTCTTTGTTGGTTCCCTCCACGGTGCGGCTGTCTATCTGCGCGGTTTTCCAGCGGTGGCGCAGCTTACGAAAACATTCACGGAAACGGCCGGTGTTACGCGTCGGGTTACCGAATGCCACCCATATTATTTCCGTGTTCTCATCGGTCAGCGCACCCTCGGCAACCTCCCATACCAGATCGGCGATGTTGGATGCCTCGTCGAATATCAGGATGATGCGCTTACGCTCGTTGTGCAGGCCCGCAAATGCTTCCGTGTTGTTCTCAGACCACGGAATGGCATCAGCGCGCCACGACTTGGCATGCGACGGATCGTTGCTGTAAATCGCTGTGGCGGTGCAGGTGAACCAGTCCTGTGTGATGCTGAGGCGCTGCCACTTGGCAATCTCTGGCCACGTCTTGGTGCGTAACTGGTTTTCGGTGTTGGCGGTCACCACTACTTTACAGTCCTCGCAGGTATCCATGCCCCACTTGACCAGCATCGAGATAAACGCAGATTTCCCGATACCGTGCCCGGATGCGCGCCCAATCATCAGCGGCTGGTGCCTTGTCTCGGGATTCTGCAGGTGCTCGCCAATCTCTTTAAACGCCTGTTCCTGCCATTTGCGCGGGCCTTTCGAGTAAGCCAGGTCGGTGCCCTCTTCTCCCCAGGGGAATGCATACATCGCATAGCCGTATGGGTCATGCGTGAAGGCGCCAATATCTTCTATCAGTTGGGCCTCAAGCTGGGCGGCGCTACTCATCTTCACCACCTTTAGCCACGGCGGCACGCTTGCGGGCGGCGGCCAGCTTGTCCGCCAGGCTGACGTTGATGTTAAGCTCCTGCACCTCTTTGAATGCACTAACGCCTACGTGCTTACCAATCAGCTCAAGGTTTTTCACTTTGTCCGGCCACTTCACTTTCTGCATGGTCGATTCGATATCTTCCTGACCGTCAGCGCCTGCCATGCGGATCCGGTTAATGTCCATGGCACTGAGGGACGTTCGCCAGACCTTCGGCCACTGGCTTACCGGTTTCAGGCTGCCTTCGTCTGTTAGGATGTCCAGCACGTCCATCTGGTCAATCTCCACCAGCCTTTTCAGCACGTAGTCGGCATCAATCTTCGTCCGGCGGCTTCGCGCCTGCCGCAGGTGTGCGATGCGCTCCTGAATGCGCGGATCGGCTTCAAGGCGACTTGCGGCCTGTGCTGCTGTGGCTGCTGAGTAGCCGGCGGCAATAGCGCAACCTGTCTGGTCATCGGGGTTCTTGATACGCTCTTCGCAGTACCGCACCATCTGTTCGTTCAGCGGCTTCGTGGATTGTGGCTTAGGCACTGGTAACACCTCGCAATATAATTACCGTTTTGGTAATCATACCACGCAAAAAAAAACCACCAAACTGGTGGCCTGATTTCTTTAGGTTCGTGTCATCATTCGTCCGGCTTTCTGCCAGGCGCAAGCCGGTACCCTTCATCCTCTTTTTTCCCGTAGTGGTCATAAGCAAAGTTGAAAGCCTCGTTTTCGGTGTCGAAATACTGATTAGTAATCTCTTCCCACTTATTCGTTAAGTGACACCAGCGCACATCCCACTTGTCATCTTCACGCTGCCAGATGGCATAGGCACCAATAAAACCGCCATCCGGTTCTGGCACTTTGTCGCCCGGTGACAGGAAGTAAAAATTAACGCCGCCGCTGATGAATGTCCGCATATAAAAAAGCCCCGTCGAATACTTTAATCCAGTATAGACGAGGCGTTTTATTGCCGTGACATGTCACAATGATAATTTGGTTTCATGCCAGCCCAGGCCAACCCAACAGGCTGACTCTTCTTTCAGTGGGCATTCCTGCACAGGAAGGCAATCACCACACTTACCGCACTTGCGCTTACTCATCGATTTGAACCGGCTACGGAACCGCGCATCGTCCTGGCGGATAAGCAGAGCGATATATTCTGCCATTTCGTAGGGCTCGCGACCTGGGCGGCGGGTGGCACAGTTCTGCTCCAGCATCGCCAGTTCCTGCTCATCGAGAACAATCTCCAGCTTTCTGACACCGGCAGCGGTCTGTCTGGCGCGCTGCTCTGCTTTGCGTTCGGCGGGGGATTTAGGCATCTTCGTCTACCTCTCCTTGCTCTGCCAGCGCATCAGAAAATGCAACCGCAACTACCTTGCCGCCGAATGCTTCCATGTGGGCATGCACGGGAGGCTCTTTTCCATCTTCGAACTCAACAACGAACGTCAACCTACTCATCCTGGCCTCCCGGCGCTGCTGGCAGAGGCATCCAGTGGGTTGATTTTTTATCACTGAAAACTCTTCCGTCGAAATATTCGACATCAACACCTGAGTTTGAATAAGTCAGATAATAATCTTCGTTATCTGGCATCCTGTCACTACACTTCACCCACCCATCGCTTACAGGCTGTGCGGTGGCGTTAAGGCGCATTTCCAGAGCCTGCCGGATATCGTTGATAAACTCCTGCGCATCATCGTCGCTATGCGTGCCGCGCACATCGACGCAATACAGGCAAATCCAGTCGATAAGCTGAGCGTCTGGCATTTCTTCAATGCGCCGCTTCATGCGTTCACTAATCATGATTTCACCTCGTAGCCCTGCTGGCGCAATGCTTCGATGACGGCAGTTTTGTTGAGCCATTGACCGTCATCGGCAGCAAGCATCACGGACTTTCCATCTTGGACCACGCCGTAAAATGATTGCGACAACTCCACCGGGCGCAAAAGATGAGCGGGCGGGGCGGTGTAGAGATGAATATTGAATCCATCACGCTCATTTTCTTCCCGACCCACAGGCCATGCACGCAAGTACAGGCCCGTTGCTCGCATGTTGCTTATTTCATGCTTTTCAGTTGAGGCTAAAGGAACCGCCGTCAGCGATGCGAGTGACGTTTCCATCAACGTGAGCATATAACTCATGTTAGGGTTGGCCTCTGATGCTGCTTTCCAGCGCTTAATTTCAATCTTGCACAGACCAATCAGCGCCTGCACATCACCATCAACTGGATTGGGGAAATTAGTTGTCATCAGAAATACTCCCCTCTTAGCAGGCCATCTTCATCATGACGTGCAGCACCATCGCCACCATCAAAATTACCATCTATGTCAGCTAGAATAAGTTGACCTTTACCTTCATTTTCTGACATGGTTCTAATTGAACCAGCACCTGAGCCGCCAAAAACCTCAAGCCCCATCTCTTTCAGTTCTTTGCCGCATTTAGATAGCCTTGCTGCTAGGCGCTTTAACTTTTCAGGGTCAACGCCAGCTGCTTCACACTCGTCGTGATGAACATCCATATCAACCCGCCTTATCCGCATTATCGAGACGCTTAAAATCAATGACCCACACCCACGGGTTAGCCTGCCAGCTTTCCTCGCCGTAGATGGATGACCACAACTCAGCAAAGTTGTCGTATGGGGTCATAACCTCGCCGCCGCTATCTGGGTCGTAGTATGTTGGCCGCCATCCGGTAAGCTCCAAGCCTTCTGCGTGCGCGTCTTCCTGGCTGATAGCGTTCAGCCGCTCCACACGAACGCCGGTAATCTCCAGCGTTATGCGGGAAGCCCAGCGCGGCATGTGGATTGATGGACGCCAGCCATAACCACGGATATCAGCACTTAGGTCAGCGAGCCTGTCAGTGGCACGATAGCGAGCCTCTTGGCAACTTCCGCTCCATGAAGGCTTTTCCGGTTCGTAACTCCCGCAAGCCAGGGTCGCAAATGTCTCACGCACCCACAGGCGATCACCTACTGCACCGAACGGGCACCATTCGCGGTAGTAACTTTGGCTGTTTCCATGCTGATGGCCGGACTCAAGCGGATAGCATTCACCGATACTGGCAGCGGCATCAATCATCTTCAGTTGGCGCGGAGTCAACATGCGGCGCGTCTGCGTCTTCCTGCCGTCCAGAACTGCACGAGCCATTTCGGCGTTTAATAGGATTGGGCGCTCTTTCATTTGAGACCCGCCTTATCCGCAGTGTCATGGGTGCCGTGACGCAGGCGATCGGCATTGATCGCATCGCGAACTGATTGTCTGTAATAGTGGTGGAATGCCATAGTCATGCCCAGCTTTGTGGCAGACTGGTTCTTTTCGGTCAACAGCCCCAGCCGAATACAGATGGTTGTGGCTGTCCATCCAGAGTGATATCCAGCCGCACGCTTCATCACCGTTTCAGCCAAGATAGTGCGATGGTCTTCACGTCCAAAATTGGTGTTTTCAAATGCCTTGGCAATAACCTCATCGGTCAGGTGTTTATCGCAAACGATAGACATCACTCACCATCCTTGGCAGCGTCATGGGTGCCGGAGAGTAGTTGCACAGGAATCTGAGGCAATTTCAGTTCAGCGTAAGCAAGAATCTGGCCGCAATCCCAACCGAGGTAATAGGTCGAGAAATCTTCATGGCAGTAAGCCTCGTGCCAACCTACAGGCCAGTAGGGTTCACCATCTGGCGTGTAAAGCTCACAATCTCCATCATCGTCTTCATCCAAACCTTCAGGCTTTGATTGATTGAACCAAACAGCTTGAGAAACCCGTAACTTTTGGTCGCCATTACTGCGATAGCAAACCCAATATGATTTGCTTTCACCAACTGGCAGGTCTGGTTCGCCAAATTCGCCGACCATATACCAGCTAACAGCAAGCTCATCACCACGGACGATGGCGCACTCCAGGCGGCTGGCCAGTTCACGCAGTAATTCAGTGGCCGGCGATTCGAAGTTGGCAGCTATGCCGTGAGCAATAGCGATTAACTCACTACCGCTTTTCGAGTTAACATCACTTAACTTGTTATTTTGCATAAATATTTTTCACCTCAGACCGTTATAAGAAATCACGTTTTTGTCACTTAACACGCTTTTTACTTCTCTGGTTAACCTGTTTAAAACTCTTCTACGTCCCAGCCTGTCGCCCTGGGTTTTGGGTAAACGGCTTTGAAAACGAACGGATACGCGTCTGCGGCGACCTTCATTTTCACCCGGGCGTCATCACTGAAAATTCGCTTTGAGCCTTTCACGTCGTGCATTTCAAGCTGGCCACTGGCGTACATCACGGCGAAATCGACGGTGATAAAGCAGTTGTCAGCGAGGCGCAGCTTGATCCCTTCGAAGCGGTACCAGACGACCTGCCCGGCGCGCTTGAGCAACTCCAGGTGGTTTGCGTAGGCGCTTTCGGTCTTGTTCATCTGGCCGGTCCTGAGTCGACCCAGCGCATGTAATCTTTTATGCATCGTGTTACCTATCTGGTTACTATTACCAATTTGGTAATAACTGGCAAGTAAAAAAATGCGCACTTTTGCGCTTTCCTCGTATGCCTCTAAAACGCTCTATATCGCGTTCTGAGACGTTTTTAAAACTCATAGCCCATTTGTACGTTGTTACCCCGTTCAATTGAATCTGGTTGCGCTGGCGAAGGATTAATTACCATTTCAGTAATTATTTATCCCATGACTACGTTTTAAGGCCCATTGCCTTACGCCTTTTGTATTCCTCCAGCAGCCATTGCGCCGGGGTGACACTGCCCATATGCGCCGCGTTCGGCATGTACTGGTATTCGTAATCCTTTGGCGACGGTTGATGTGCTGCTGCCCTGGGTTTGGATTCAATCATCTGCACCGGATCGGGCACCTGTTCACCTGCTGCCACCTTCTTCGACCAGTCGTTAAGTTTGCGGGTGATAAACGTCTCTACCTCGGATTCGCTCAGGCAGCGCTGGATCATCGCCTGGCGCGCATCAGTGATAACCCAGTACAGAACCGGATTTGACCAGTTGAATTGCTCGGGCGACTTAGCCAGGCCGCGGTCCCGGTTGTAACGGTGAAACTCTGCCATGGCTTCTTCTGTGGTGACACCCAGTACTGTCGAGCTGTCTTTGCACCAGGCGACAAACTTACCCGGTGAAGGCATGTACGGCGTTTGCTGCTTGCGGGCATGCCGCATGCCTGCATCAATCTGCTGCATGGTGGTGATCCCGTTCTCCATGAACGATCTTACCCACTGCTGACGGAAGGCATCGATATCAGACTGCGCTCTGAACGTAGTGCTGCTGGCCGGAAACGCGGCGCGCAGCTGGTCAAAGATGCCATTGAACAGGCTGGCAGCATGATCCCACTCTTCGCGAGAGTTGTGGCCTGATGCCATTGCTGAATGCGCTGGCTGGTTAAAACTGAAATTCTGTAAGTGCGTTGTGATGTTATTCATGCGTATTCGTCTCTGATTGGGTGTATCCAGTCGGTGTTACTGAAGTCGAGGCCGGTTTTTCCTTTTTGCTTCGCCGTTTCGTTTTTGATGCGTTCCAGCTGGCGGGCAAACTTCTGCTCCCACTGGACGTGAGTGAATGCTTTGCCCTCCCCGATCCAGTAATCGAGGAACGAGGTCAGATGCTCAGGCTTAAATTCATCAGGATTTAAAATCACTCCCCACTGTGCCGCTTTCATGAAAAAGTCAGGCGATGGAACCCAGTCACGCGTCAGCATGAATTTTCCAGAAGGGACGTTCACCGGTTGAACCTGTGACGGATGTGAAACCTGACTCGTAGGAAATTTTTCTTCGCGCGTTATATAAGGGGTTTGATCTTTATCTTCTCTTCTCTTCTCTTCTCTGGTCCGCAATTTGTCCGCTTCTGATGCGGACGTTTTGGAGACATTTCTCCGCTCTCTTTTGCGATCTGCATCCTGTGCCCGGCGCTTGGCTGACTGGCCGTTATGGGCGTCAAAGCGAGGCATGACAAGGCTTTCGTCGGATTCTTCAAGCCAGCCAACGTTAATCATTGCGCGAGAAAACCCCGGGAAGCCGATCAGGTCATCGAGTGTGTCCGGACTGTATCCTTCGAGAAAACCATCAACAGAATGGACATCGAAAAGACACCATGCGGAATGTAGTCCGCCAACTATCCGCAATCTGTCCGCTTTCAATGCGGACGCCATGCGGACAACTTTCGGATGCGTATGCAGGTCGGCGCGCATCTTGATCCAGTCTCCAGCCATCAAATCACCCCCAGCGAATTACTATCCGCGGCGCTCTCCATGATTTGTTTAATCTCAGCCTGGCGACGCAGGCTGGAATTCATCGCGCACTCCACGCAATGGCCGTTATAAACGTAACGCTCGCTTTTATGGCCGTGCTTACACAGCTTGCCAGTGTAGTAACGCTTCAGACCCGCTTTTGCGGCATCCATGCGAGTAATGATTTTCATTTAATTACTTCTCCTACGTTTACTATTACGACTATTTTTAACTTTTATTCAGACTAATCAAGTACTATTTGCATATTTGGTAACGATTGGTTGTTTTGTAAGGGAATTTAGTAAGTTGCAGATATGAAAAAACCGCCATAAAGGCGGCTTTAAAGCGTGGCGGGTAACAGGTCAGGCAGCAGAGTAGAAGAAGGATAGCAGCCTTTCAGTGGTAATAGCCGGATCGATTTTGGCGCAGGCTTTTTGTAACCCTGTCATGTAGTTACGCGTCGGAACGCGGCGAGCATAAACCAGATGAGTCCTGATGTAATGCGTTGTGGTACCAGCCTCTTTAGCCAGTTGCTTCTTTTCTTCAGTCGACAAACCCTGCCAGAACTCTTTGAAGTCAAACGGCTCCATGTGGGCCTCCAGATAACGATTTCAATCATCGAATTGTTACCTATGCGGTAGCGTTTCGCAACACTAATTACCAATCTGGTGCATTTACCAGAAAGGTAACATCGGTTTAAATGCACTAAGTCATCACTAACCTAAATCTGAGCACCAGGAAAAAATGAAACCTATCTCCGGGATCCGTAAAGCGAATCTGATTTATTTGCTCGAAGCCCGATTTGAGGGAAATCAGACCAAAATGGCCCAGGCCCTGAACATGCTGCCAAACCTCATCAGCAGGTGGACGCGTGACAAACCTATGGGCAGCGCTGCAGCACGCAAGATTGAGCGCCTGCTGAAGCTGGAAGATTACTGGCTCGACAATGACCGCGATAATGTCATGCCTGCCAATCCCGATGTAGAGATCCGTGAAGTTCTGGCAAACAACCTTCGCGTCTGGATGGATAAATCGGAAAGCCTGAGAACCCAGGGTAAACTGCACCAGGCCAGCGGCGTTACTCAGTCCACTATCGGGCGCGTTCTCAACCAGGAGATCGATCCGACAATCAGCACGGTGAATTCGATTGCCAAAGGTTTCGGGCGCCGCGGCTACGAGCTGCTTATCCCGGCACATGACGATCGCATGATTGATTATGACCGTGATGCCTATTCAAAGCTGGATGCCTCCGATAAAGAGAAGATCAGCAGCTTTGTGTCATTCGTTATCAGCCAGGCAAAAAGCACCAGCGATAACTGATCCATCCGCAAAACAGAATCAGCATACCGAACCCCCATCGCATCACCACCGCAGTTACTATTACCTTTTTGGTAATTTTTTCTCTCGTTAACGATTGACATCTTCAGACAAGCGATTATTATTAGCCTCAATAGTTACCAATTTGGTAATTGACGCTCTTTAACAATCCGCAACGGGCATTCACAAACCTGAATCTGGCCGCCCACCAGATGGCAACGCTGACCCGTCAAACCGGAATGCTTGCCTGGAAAGTGACAGTGATTATTCCTCTTCCGGAGACAGCTATGCAATTAACTGATGAGAAGGGAGAGCCGTTCGTAATAGTCCGTATGGCATGTGGGTATCTCTGGCGAATGACCATCATTCAGCAGCGTTACACCCAGGTCGTAAACCGTGATCAGTTCCGAAAGATCGCCCACCAGGCTTATGGCCTGAAGGGTAATTTGTCGTGCAATCAACTATTACCAAAACGGTAATTCTGGATTCAATTATGAAATATCGTTACCAAAACGGGATGTTCATTTTCACCGCATGCGTGCTGGGCATTGAACAGCAGTTCAGCAGCTTTAAAGCCGGTGTTGAATGGGTATTCACACAAAAGATGGCCGCCAGCGTCGCGGCTGACATGGAGTAAAAAATATGTCTGAAGGCACTGAATTAGTCGTTATCAACATTTCCGACGAACAGGCCCCTGCGCTTTACGTCGAAAACGGTCTCGATCATTACATCGAGAAAATCCGCCAGGCCGTTAACGAGACGCCTGACCTTAGCACCAAAAAAGGCCGTGACCGAATCGCCTCTCTGGCTTCAAAGGTTTCCCGCAGCAAAACAGCTATTGAAAAGCCTGGACGCGACTACCTTAAGCGCCTGAAGGAGCAACCCAAGGTTGTTGAAGCTGAGCTGCGCCGGTTCGTAACAGAGTGCGATCGCATACGTGATGAAACCCGCCAGCCTCTGACCGAGTGGGAAAACGCCGAAAAGGCACGCATAGAAGCACTTCAAAATCGCATTGCTGCTCTGCGAGATCTGGCCTATGTCGTGGACGACGTTGGTAACTACCTGCCATCGCATAGCATCAGCGATCGGCTTATCTCAGCCAAAGCTGTTGAGTTGGGAGACAGTTGGCAGGAACTGGCAACAGAGGCTGGCGTTGCTAAAGACGCAACTGTGCAAAAGCTTGAGGCCGCGCTGGCTGAATCTAAAAAGCGCGAGGAAGCAGCGGCAGAGCTTGAAAGGCTGCGCCAGCAGCAGGCCGCTGAAGCACAGCGCCAGCGCGATGAGCAGTTAAAGCGCGAGGCGGCAGAAGAAGCTACTCGCATTGCAGAGCAGAAAGCTAAGGATGAGCGGGAAGCAGCCAAGCGGCGCGAGGCCGATTTAAAGGCCAGGGCTGAACAGGCAGAGCGTGACCGCCTGGCAGCCATTGAGCGTTCAGAACGTGAAGCACGTGAGGCTCGAGAAAAGGCAGACCGTGAAAGACAGGAAGCTGTTGAAGCTGAACGCCAGCGCGCCGCAGCTGCTGAAGCAGCGAGAGTTGCTGAAGAAAAAAGGCAGGCTGATGAAGTTGCCGCACGTGCCGCTGATAAAGAGCATCGCCGGGTAATTAACGCGCAGGCTGTTGCAGACCTGATTGTAGCTGGAATACCAGAAGATCAGGCAAAGGCGTGCATCACTGCAATCGTGCTGGGAAAAATCAGCGCCGTGTCAATTAACTACTGAGGTGCTTATGAGCGCTTATGCAGTTCACGAACGCATCGAGGAAGCGCGCTGGCAACAGCATGATGCGTCAGTAAAAAAAGATGAGTGGATCCGCGACAGAGCGGAAACACTCAAAGAGCAGTGGCCGATAGGTATTGAAGAGATCCGCCACCCTTCCATAAATCACACCATGGCTGGTCTGAACCTCGAAGCGGCTCAGGATGCATACGCAGAGATGGTCGACAAAATCTGCCTTGCACAGGCTGAACTCGACTGGCGAGACATGGAGTGGCTTGGCGAGGACTGGACACCATGACAACTAACCCTGAAATCTCATTAGCCCCGAATGATCCGGGGCTTTATTTTGACATCAGCAATGAGGCTTATCACTCCGGCGCCGGTGTCAGCAAATCACAACTGGACGATATCGCTATCAACCCGGCTGTTTACCAGTGGCGCAAACAGGCGCCGCAGGATGAAGAAAAGTTGCAGGCACTCGATATGGGTACCGCGCTGCACTGCGTCCTGCTTGAGCCTGATGAATTCGATAAGCGATTCATCAAAGCGCCTCAGTTCAACCGTCGCAGCAATGAGGGTAAAGCCGCAGAAGCCGAATTCCTTAAAGACTGCGCATTTACCGGTAAAACGGTTTTGGATCATGAGCAGCACCGCAAACTAAAGCTGATGCAGGCCAGCGCCATGGCCCACCCGGCGGCGCGGTTCTTCCTGGAAGCAGATGGCCACTGTGAAGCGTCCATTTACTGGGATGACGAGCAGACCGGAGAACTTTGCCGGATCCGGCCTGACCGGTTTTTGAAACAACAGCCGGTAATCGTGGACGTGAAGAAAGTGGCAGACATGGACCGCTTTACGCGTCACGTCGAGGAATTCCGGTATCACGTACAGGACGCCATGTACCGCGATGGCTTCTATCAGCACTTCAACGAATACCCGCAGTTTGTCTTTATCGCCGTCAGCGAGTCGATCGACTGCGGCCGCTATCCGGTCCGGGTGTTTCAGCTCGAGCAGGAAGATGTTGCCGTGGGCCACGAGCTTTACCGCCGTGACCTGCAAACCTATCACCAGTGCCGCCTGACCAATTCATGGGGCGGCGTTGAATCTCTTTCACGCCCGGCATGGGCGCGCAAAAAGGATAATCAGTTATGAGTAATCAGTTAGCAACCACCGAAAACGTCAGCACCGCATCGGCGATTTTTAGCCCGGAAGGACTTATGCGTCTGCAGCAGTTTGCACAAATAATGGCAGAGGGTGCCGCAACTGTTCCCCAGCATCTTCGCGGAAAGACGGCGGACTGCCTGGCTGTAACTATGCAGGCTGCACAGTGGGGAATGAACCCGTTTGCAGTAGCGCAGAAAACACACATTGTTAACGGCACGCTGGGCTATGAGGCGCAACTGGTTAATGCTGTTGTGTCATCCTCTTCCCTGCTCGCTAGCCGCATAAATTACAACTGGTCAGGCGACTGGACGAAGTGCAGCGGAAAAAACGATAAGTCACCAGACCTTACCGTCACCGTTTCGGCTGTGCTGAGAGGCGAGGCCGAGCCGCGCGATCTGACTATCAGCATGGCGCAGGCTGGTGTGCGTAACTCGCCATTATGGGAACAGGATCCGAAACAGCAGCTTGCTTATCTCTGCACCAAGCGCTGGGCGCGCCTGCACGCTCCTGACGTTCTGTTAGGTGTTTACACCCCAGATGAGCTCGACGATACCCCACGCGGCGAGCGCGATATCACCCCGCGATCCACCGCCGACCTGAACAACATGATCGGTAGTAGCGGCGATAACGTGCAACCAGCAGATAACCACGACGATGACGTTGTTGTTGCTGGTCTGCAGGAAGAGATTGAGCAGGCTGACACGCTTGAAAAAGCTGTGGCCATCGGTGAGAAGATCAGCCAGCACAAAGAAGCCCTGAGCGAATCAACGTTCCGGTCTCTGCGTTCACGCGCTGGCAAAGTCTACAAACAGCATGACGCACGCGGCAAGATTGAAGCCGCGATCAATAGCCTGGACGCCAGCGCACCCGATGCGAAAGAAACCTTCCTGAAAGTTGAAGCAGACCTGCAGCGCCTCAAAGGCCAGTTGGGAGATGAGTTGCACGAAGGCTTCTCAATCACCCTGGCTGACATGAAAGCCGAATACGTTTAACCAACACCAGTGAAAACCTATGGGCGCCGCAGAGCGCCCTTTTCTTTGGAGAAAGAATTATGAAAGGTGCAATCCGCAAGGACCAGTTGCTGAAGAAGGTGCCACTGTCCGAGTACACCATCAATCAGATGGAAGCCAAAGGCGAGTTTCCCAAGCGTTTCCCGTTAACCAACCGCACAGTTGCCTGGAATGAGGACGAAGTAGAGGCGTGGCTCGATGAGCGCCAGCGTAACGCGGCGTCTGCCGTGCGTGACCCGTCACTGGCCGCGAAGTTTGAAGCCAATCCCAACCACCAGAAACAGCGCGACATGATGCGCATGGCAGGTTAACCATGACAGCCAAAGAATTGATTTACGCTTTCCTCAAAGAGAGAGGATCAGCGCGCTCCGTCGATATACATGCTCACCTTGAAAAGCAGGGTTTACGCCGTGACAGCTCTATGTGCGCACTGAGCAAGTTGTATAAAGCCGGAATAGTTTTCCGGCATCAACATGGCCGCGATTTTATCTGCTGGCTGCATGATGCCAGTCAGGAATTTGAAATCAGCGAGATTAACCGCCGCCTGAGCAATTCTAACCGCCGGCTGACGCCATGCAACAGCGTAAATGTCATTTTCGATGAGTGTCGCAAAACCAGTCACATCTACCAGATGGACAAGCTGCTGCGTGAGGTGCGGGCATGAGTATCAAACATCCTGTCATTCGCTATCACGGCGGTAAGTTCCGCCTTGCTTCATGGGTAATTGGATTTATGCCCGAGCATACATGTTATGTAGAACCTTTCGGCGGCGCTGCGGGAGTTCTGATTC
Organism: Pantoea sp. V106_11; assembly: GCF_029967885.1. NCBI lineage: Bacteria > Pseudomonadati > Pseudomonadota > Gammaproteobacteria > Enterobacterales > Erwiniaceae > Pantoea > Pantoea sp. V106_11. The sequence continues at coordinate 182,151 of NZ_JASCAK010000031.1, read as the reverse complement.
AAAAAAAACGCAGCTATGCCGAAGTCTATAACGACCTCGACGGCGAAATTGTAAATCTGTTTCGGGTACTTCGTAATAGTGAAATGAACCAGCGCCTTCAGGATGCTTGCCGACTAACCCCTTATGCACGTGATGAGTTCTATGCCGCGGCGGAATTCAGTTCTGATCCAGTTGAGCGCGCTCGAAGAATGGTTGTCAGGGCATGCATGGGTTTTGGATCTGCTGCTGGTATAGGCGGAAACTCCGGTTTCCGTTGCGACAGTAAGCGAAAGTACGCAACTGCCTCCCATTTGTGGGAGAGATATCCTGATAATTTGGGCGCCATATGCCAGCGACTTCAGGGAGTGATAATCGAAAACAAAGATGCTCTGGCCATAATGCGTTCCCACGATGCTGATAGCACCCTGCATTACATTGACCCACCATATGTGCCGGAAACTCGTGTTAAGGGTAACCGCTATTACAACCATGAAATGACGCCAAATGGCCACGAGCAATTGCTTGCAGTGGCAAGAACGCTGAAAGGCATGGTGATGATCAGCGGATACGACAGCGAGATATACAACGATATGCTTGGCGGTTGGAGAAAAGAAACCAAAGAATCTCGTATTTCGGCTGGCAGAGGTACAAAAGTTAAGACCGAATGTTTATGGCTCAGTCCAAATATTAAGGAAAAAGGAATCGCAGCATGAAATACAAGCTTATCTATGCCGATCCCCCTTGGGAATACGGCAATAAAATCAGCAATGGCGCTGCCGGTAATCACTATTCGACGATGCGCCTGGCTGATATCAAGCGCCTTCCCGTATGGGATTTGGCAGAAGAAAACGCAGTGCTGGCGATGTGGTACACCGGCACGCACAACCAGGAGGCGCGAGATTTGGCAGAGGCCTGGGGATTCCGCGTCAGAACAATGAAGGGCTTCACCTGGGTGAAGCTGAACCAGTTGGCTGAACAAAGGATTAACCGGTACCTTGAAGAGCAGACAATTTACGACTTCAACGATCTGCTGGACATACTGAACGCAGAAACCCGCATGAATGGCGGCAACCATACGCGTGCAAACACTGAGGATGTGCTGATTGCTACACGCGGGAACGGCCTGAGTCGTGCCAGCGCCTCAGTAAAGCAGGTGGTTTACTCCTGCCTGGGTGAACACAGCGAAAAACCCTGGGAGGTGCGTCACCGCCTTGAGCAGCTATATGGTGACGTGTCACGCATTGAGTTGTTCAGCCGATGCGCGGCCCCGGGCTGGCACCACTGGGGAAACCAGTGCGACAGCAGTGTGCAATTAATCGCCGGGAGGGTGGCATGATCATAATTACGCTTTATCTGATTGTTGCCGCCTACCTGCTAGGCCGCTTGGAAAACCCGCCGCACTCTCTCGCATCATTCTGGATCTGCATTTTCTGGCTTCCGGCGGGGATGGTTTACCTTTCTGCCACCCTAGCAGATAAAACGCTTGGCGATCACCCTGACCGCTGAGACATCCACTGCTCAAATTTTAACGGTGAGAAAGGCACCAAATCTTCGATACTCCCCTCTGTCCACCCATCCACCATATCGGCCCATTGCTGCAGCATGAACGTGCGTTGCGGGAGATACTCCGCTTTGTTGTAAACCGCGCGCACGCCTTTCTGTTCATGGGCCAGACTCTTCTCTATCCAGTCAGACGGATAACCCGCCTCATGCAAAAGCGTGCTGGCCGTCCGGCGGATGTCGTGTACTGTAAAATCCTTTATCTTTTCCCCTGACTCCCTTATAGCCTCAATAGTTATCGTCAACACCCTGTTAAGCGCTGCATTTGACAGCGGCTTAGCCATGTCATATCGACCAGGCAAAAGATAATGGCTGCCACCAGCACACATTTTAAGGCCAACCAGCAAATCATTAGCCTGTGTTGAAAGCGGGATTACATGCTCTCTTGATCCCTTCATCCGCTCGGCCGGAATCTTCCATAACATCCGTTTGAAATCTATTTCATCCCATTCAGCGTGCGTGAATTCGCTTTTCCTGACCATGGTCAGCATGACAAATTTTACGGCCAGTTTGAGCGTGGCCATCGTGGAGACGTTATCGAGCGCGCGGAAGAACAGTCCGATTTCTGCAGGTGTAAGCGTGGTGACGCGCGGCTCAAACGTAGCGATCGATGAAGCCCGGATACGTTCGGCGGGATTAATGAACTCATGCCCGCGGTCAGTCGCATACCGGTAAATGCTGGCGATTATCTCGCGGGCCTGAACGGCTGTTGCCCGGCCACCACGCGCCACAATCCTGTCGCACAGGTCACGAACCATAGCCGTGTTTATCTCCGTCATCAACTTATTGCCAAGCGCGGGCAGGATATCCCTGTCGATAACTGCCTGTTTCATCGCGCGTGTGCTGTCAGCCAGGCGGGCATGCTCCATGTATTTGACGGTAAAATGGTTCAGCCTGTCCGCACCGGCAATCTGTTTTTTACCGTCACGTTTCGCCGCAGACGGCGACACGCCAGAAGATATGAGCTTTTTAGCGGTATTGAGTTGCTCACGTGCTTCGGCCAGGCTAATACCGTCAGGCCCGTATTTGCCGATCGTCAGGGTTTCGCGGCGCCCGTTGAATCGATAGTCATAGCGGAATGAGATCGTGCCGCGCGGCAGCACGGATACATAGAGCCCTTCACGGTCTGCAACTTTGTACGCCTTATCGCGCGGCTTGAGGTTTTTTATCTTTGTGTCTGTAAGCATGGTCGGCTCCGAATACCGTCACCGCTACCAATCTGGTAACGGTAAAAAAGGATCTGGAGCGTACAACGGATCGGCCATACCGTCAAAAATACCGACGGTAAATTGTGGCTTTCAGCAATCGTTATCAATCGATAAAAAGAAAAAGCCACCAGCAAACGCTGATGGCTCAAGGGTTTTACAAATCGGTGTCAATCGTCAGCAAAAGGCTGTAAATCATTCCCACTCAATCGTCGCCGGTGGCTTGCCGGAAATATCATAAACCACCCGGGAAATACCGTTAACTTCGTTGATGATGCGGTTGGACACGCGGCCCAGGAAGTCGTACGGCAGGTGCGCCCAGTGGGCGGTCATGAAGTCGATGGTTTCTACCGCGCGCAGTGAAACGACCCAGTCATACTTGCGGCCATCGCCCATAACGCCAACAGAACGTACAGGCAGGAACACGGTAAAGGCCTGGCTGACTTTGTTGTAGAGATCGGCTTTATGCAGCTCTTCAATAAAGATGGCATCCGCACGACGCAACAGGTCACAGTACTCTTTCTTCACTTCACCCAGTACGCGCACGCCAAGGCCTGGCCCCGGGAACGGATGACGATAGAGCATATCGTAAGGCAGGCCCAGCTCCAGACCGATCTTGCGCACTTCGTCTTTAAACAGCTCGCGCAGCGGCTCGACCAGGCCCATCTTCATCTCTTTCGGCAGGCCGCCGACGTTGTGGTGCGACTTGATCACGTGCGCTTTACCGGTAGCAGAGGCAGCCGATTCGATCACATCAGGGTAGATGGTACCCTGCGCCAGCCACTTCACGTCTTCCAGGCGCAGTGCCTGCTCGTCAAAGACTTCAACAAAGACGCGGCCGATGATTTTACGCTTCGCTTCCGGATCGTTTTCCCCGGCCAGGGCGTCCAGGAAACGCGCTTCGCCATCAACGTGAACAATGTTCAGACCAAAATGGTCGCCAAACATGTCCAGCACCTGCTCGGCCTCGTTCAGACGCAGCAGGCCGTTATCGACGAATACGCAGGTCAGGTTTTTACCGATGGCGCGATGCAATAGCATGGCGGTCACTGACGAATCCACACCGCCAGATAAGCCCAGAATCACTTTGTCGTTGCCGACCTGCACGCGCAGACGCTCGACGGCATCTTCGATGATTTTTGCCGGTGTCCAGAGCGCTTCACATTCACAAATATCGATAACAAAACGTTCCAGCATGCGCAGCCCCTGACGCGTATGCGTCACTTCCGGATGGAACTGCACGCCGTAGAAGCGTTTCTCTTCGTTCGCCATGATGGCAAATGGACAGGTTTCTGTACTGGCAACGGTAACAAAGTCAGCAGGGATAGCGGTCACTTTATCACCGTGACTCATCCAGACATCCAGTAACGGTTTACCGGCTGCGCTGATGGCGTCTTCAATATCGCGAATCAGGGCGCTTGCCGTGTTGACTTCAACCTGCGCATAGCCAAACTCACGCTCGTTGGATCCTTCCACCTTGCCGCCCAACTGCATCGCCATGGTCTGCATGCCATAACAAACACCCAGAACCGGCACGCCAGCCGTGAACACATAGTCAGGCGCGCGCGGGCTGCCATGCTCGGTTGTGCTTTCCGGGCCGCCAGACAGAATGATGCCGCTTGGATTGAACTGGCGAATCTGCTCTTCGGTAACATCCCAGGCCCAGAGTTCACAGTACACGCCAAGCTCACGTACGCGGCGCGCAACCAGCTGCGTATATTGAGAACCAAAATCGAGAATCAGAATGCGGTGCTTATGGATATTTTCCGTCGTCATTGAGGGGTTTCCAGAACGGTGACTTAAAGTAAAGCGCCCGGCTGTTGCCGGGCGGGAAATCTTACGGGGTTATGAACCCATGCGGTAGTTCGGTGACTCTTTGGTGATAGTCACGTCGTGCACGTGGCTTTCATTGATGCCCGCGCCGCTGATGCGCACGAATTCGGCTTTGGTACGCAGATCATCAATGGTCTGGCAGCCGGTCAGGCCCATGCAGGAACGCAGGCCACCCATTTGCTGATGCACGATTTCTTTCAGGCGGCCTTTATAAGCCACGCGGCCTTCAATACCTTCTGGCACCAGCTTGTCAGCAGCGTTGTCGGTCTGGAAGTAACGATCCGACGAACCTTTAGACATGGCGCCCAGCGAGCCCATTCCACGGTAGGATTTAAAAGAGCGGCCCTGATAAAGTTCGATTTCACCCGGTGATTCTTCGGTACCTGCCAGCATCGATCCCACCATGACGCAGGATGCGCCCGCGGCAATCGCCTTCGCGATATCACCAGAGAAACGAATACCGCCGTCCGCGATAACCGGAATGCCGGTGCCTTCCAGCGCGGCCACGGCATCTGAAACGGCGGTGATCTGAGGGACACCCACACCGGTAACGATACGCGTAGTACAGATGGAGCCCGGGCCGATACCGACTTTAACCGCGCTCACGCCAGCTTCAACCAGGGCCAGCGCGCCCGCACCTGTTGCAACGTTGCCGCCGACGATTTCAAGGTCAGGATACTTAGCGCGGGTTTCACGGATACGCTGCAGTACGCCTTCTGAATGGCCATGCGACGAGTCAATCAGCAGTACGTCCACACCGGCAGCAACCAGCGCATCTACGCGCTCTTCGTTGCCCGCACCGGCGCCTACAGCCGCACCGACGCGCAGACGACCCTGCGCATCTTTACAGGCGTTAGGTTTACGTTCGGCTTTCTGGAAGTCTTTAACGGTGATCATCCCCAGCAGGTGGAAGCTGTCATCCACGACCAGCGCTTTTTCTACGCGCTTTTCATGCATTCTGTGCAGGACGACATCACGGGCTTCACCCTCTTTCACTGTCACCAGGCGCTCTTTTGGCGTCATCACGGCCGTCACGGGCTGGGTAAGATCGGTGACGAAGCGCACATCGCGACCGGTGATAATGCCCACCAGCTCGTTATCCGCGTTCACGACCGGGTAACCGGCAAAGCCGTTGCGTTCGGTCAGTTCTTTCACTTCCGCCAGCGTAGTGGTGGGCAACACGGTCTGCGGTTCGGTGACGACGCCGCTTTCATGCTTTTTAACCTTACGCACTTCATCTGCCTGGCGATCAATCGACATATTTTTGTGAATGAAGCCCAGACCGCCCTCTTGCGCCAGCGCAATAGCCAGACCCGCTTCGGTCACGGTATCCATTGCAGCAGAAAGCATGGGAATATTCAGACGAATGTTTTTGGTCAGCTGAGTGCTGAGATCGGCCGTATTCGGCAGGACGGTGGAGTGTGCAGGAACGAGCAGGACGTCGTCAAAAGTGAGTGCTTCTTTAGCGATTCTTAACATGGCAATACTCCACCTCGGGTGCGTGAGAATAGATAAAATATTGCCGCGGCATTATACAGGCCGTAATCGATTGCCTCCACTATTATTTGAGAAAAAGTCTTGATCCGCGCAATCAGCAATGTAGTATCGACTGATTAACCTACTGATTTGGAATTTGATCTTCGTCACATGTCGCTGCCGCCAAACGCCAATATTTTTACCGTCAGCCGTCTCAATACGACAGTGCGTCAGCTGCTGGAGAATGAGATGGGCCTGGTTTGGCTCAGCGCCGAGATCTCCAATTTCACCCAGCCCGCTTCTGGCCACTGGTACTTTACCCTGAAAGATGATGGCGCCCAGGTCCGCTGCGCCATGTTCCGTAACGGTAATCGTCGTGTGACGTTCCGTCCCCAGCACGGCCAGCAGGTCCTGGTTCGCGCAAATATCACACTCTATGAACCGCGCGGCGATTATCAGCTGATTATTGAAAGTATGCATCCCGCTGGTGAAGGCCTGCTGCAGCAGCAGTTTGAGCAACTGAAAGCCAGGCTGGCGCAGGAAGGCTTGTTCGAACCCGAACACAAGAAGCCCTTACCACAGCCGGCTAAGCAGGTTGGCGTGGTCACCTCTGCGACGGGCGCAGCCCTGCACGATGTTCTGCGCGTGCTGCATCGTCGCGATCCCTCACTGCCCGTTGTGATTTATCCCACTGCCGTTCAGGGCGTAGATGCGCCTGCCGCTATCGTGCGCGCCATTGAGCTTGCGAACCAGCGTGCCGAATGCGACGTGCTGATCGTGGGTCGCGGCGGCGGTTCGCTGGAAGATCTGTGGAGTTTCAATGACGAGCGCGTTGCGCGTGCGATTTTTGCCAGTCGCATTCCCGTGGTCAGCGCGGTTGGCCATGAAACCGACGTCACCATTGCCGATTTTGTTGCTGACCTGCGCGCGCCAACGCCTTCCGCTGCGGCAGAGATTGTCAGCCGTAATCAACTTGAACTCCTGCGCCAGCTGCAGTCACAGCAACAGCGGCTGGAGATGGCAATGGATTATTATCTGGCGCGCCAGCAGCGGGTATTCAGTCGCCTGGATCATCGCCTGCAGCAGCAGCATCCTCAACTGCGTCTGGCCCGCCAGCAAACCGCACTGTTTCGCCTGCAGCAGCGGTTGGGCGAGGCGATGGAACAGCGGCTTCGCAATGCCACTCGCCAGCAGGACCGCCTGTCACAGCGCCTGGCGCAGCAGCAGCCACAGCAGCGCCTGTATCTGACGCAAAAAAGCCTACAAAGCTGGCACTATCGCCTGCAACAAAGCATGGAAAAATTGCTTAACCGTGACAAAAACCGCTTCGGTCAGCTTGCGGCCCAACTGGAAGGCGTCAGTCCGTTAGCCACGCTGGCGCGTGGATTTAGCGTCACGACCGACAACGCTGGCCAGGTGGTGAAGAAAACGCGTCAGGTGAGCACAGGCGATTTACTGCGTACCCGTCTCGATGATGGTTGGGTAGAAAGTCAGGTCACGCAGCTTATTCCCGAAAAACCGAAACGAAAGAAAAGCATTTCTTAACTATACTTCCTGGTACATCCCTCGTGCCAAGGAGTCTACAATGGCTTTCAGCGTTATCCCTCCCTATATTCTCCGTAAGATTATCGCCCACGGTTCCGGTCATCAGCAGGAGCAGGCGCGCCGTACCCTCACCCACGTTCAGCACCTGATGGCGGAGCACTGGCAAAAGACGGCTGCGCCGAAAACCACGCAGGCCGGGAAGATTGAGCGTGAAATCTATGATGCCAAAAACAAGGAAACGTTGCCGGGAACCCTGGTGCGTAAAGAAGGCCAGTCTTCAAATGGTGACGTTGCCGCCGACGAGGCCTGGAACTATCTTGGCGTCACACACGATTTCTTCTGGCAGATATATAAACGCAATTCTCTGGACAATAACGGTTTGAAATTAGCGGGAACCGTTCACTATGGTGAAAAATATCAGAACGCTTTCTGGAACGGACAGCAGATGGTGTTCGGCGATGGCGATGGTGAGATCTTTAACCGTTTTACTATCGCTATCGATGTTGTTGCGCATGAGTTATCGCACGGTGTCACAGAAACCGAAGCCGGTTTGATCTATTTTGAACAGGCTGGCGCGCTAAATGAATCGATGTCCGATGTCTTTGGCTCCCTGGTGAAGCAGTTTAGTAAAAAACAGACTGCCGATAAGGCCGACTGGATCATTGGTGAAGGCCTGCTGGCGAAAGGCATCAATGGCAAAGGCTTGCGATCGATGTCGCACCCCGGCACCGCTTATGACGACCCAATGTTGGGTAAAGATCCGCAACCGGGCCATATGGACGACTATATTAAAACGCGAGAAGACAACGGCGGCGTGCACCTGAACTCTGGCATTCCTAACCGTGCCTTTTATCTGGCAGCACAAGCACTAGGTGGTTTTGCCTGGGAACAGGCAGGGCAAGCGTGGTATGACACCTTGTGTGATGATAATTTGCATCAGGATGCTGACTTCAAAACCTTTGCACAGTTGACCGTGCAGCACGGTGAAAAGCGCTTTGATCGTTCCGTCGGCAGCAAAATTGAACAGGCGTGGAAAGAGGTAGGCGTATTATGAGTCAACTCCCCGAACTTACCGACGACGCCACCATTGTGGTGACGCGCGAAGGTGGCTTTGCTTTTATCCCCGGCTTACGCAGCGAGCGTCGTTTTCCCTTAGGTGAACTTCCTGCGCCAGAGAAACAGCGCGTCTGCAAAGTGCTGGAGCAGGCGATGCCGCTGGGCGAGTCAGAGGATAAAGCCACTAAGGTAGGATGCGGGGATCAGCGCTATTTTCGTATCCAGATCCAGTACGCCACGCGCCGTGAGGCCGGTACGGTGGTGATCCTGATACCGGAACAGTCGGCCCCGCCGGAGCTGGTGTCGCTCTTCCGGGACGGAAAATAAGCACAAAAAAAGGGCCGCGAGCGGCCCTTTTATTTTACCCGTTATCGCTGTTACTTGCTGTCTGGCAGCGCATAAGCAATCACGTAGTCACCGCGATCCGGTGACTGACGCGCGCCGCCTGCAGAGATCAGAATGTACTGCTTGCCGGTTTTCGGCGAGACGTAGCTCATCGGGCCGCCCTGACTGCCAACGGGCAGACGCGCTTTCCACACTTCTTTACCCGTTGCGCTATCAAACGCACGCAGATAGTAATCCTGCGTACCGGCGATAAACACCAGGCCGCCCTGGGTTGCCAGCGTGCCGCCCAGCGTTGGCATGCCGATTGGCATTTTCGCGCGCATTTTGATCCCGAACGGACCGGTATCCTGCACGGTACCCACCGGAACCTGCCAGACGATTTTCTGCGTTTTCATATCGATAGCAGACAAGGTACCGAACGGGGGTGCCTGGCAAGGAATGCCCAGCGGTGACATAAAGCGGTTCTTATTCACCGCATAAGGCGTACCTTTCAGTGGAACGGCGCCCATGCCGGTATTGATCGCCTCACCGCCGTTGCTGCCACGGGAAACCTTGCTGGTATCAACCGGAATCATCTGTACCCACAATCCTAAACGCATGTCGTTAACAAACAACAGGTTGTTATTCGGATCGGTGGACATACTGCCCCAGTTCATACCGCCCAGCGAACCTGGGAAACTCAGCGACTTATCCGTACCCGGCACGGTAAACAGGCCGTCATAGCGCATAGATTTAAAGGCGATACGGCAGGCAAGCTGATCGAACGGCGTGGCCCCCCACATATCGGACTCTTTCAGCGTCTGATTACCAATCATCGGCATACCGGTCGAATGCGGCTGGGTTTTGGTGTACTGCTCGTTAGGGATATGTCCCTGCGGCATTGGCAGCTCTTCCACTTTGGTCAGTGGCTTGCCGGTCATCCGGTCCAGCACAAAGATCATGCCGGTTTTGCCGCCGATCACGACCGCAGGCTTGGTGCTGCCGTCTTTCATCGGGAAGTCGATCAGGCTCGGCTGCATCGGCAGATCGAAGTCCCACAGATCGTTATGCACGGTCTGATAAACCCACTTCTCTTTACCGGTTGTTGCATCGAGTGCCAGTACGGAGGCACCGTATTTATGATCGAGTGCGTTGCGGTTTGCGCCCCACAGGTCAACCGATGAGCTTCCCATCGGAATAAACACGGTGTTCATGGCCGGATCGTAGGACATCGGCGCCCATGAGTTTGGCGTACTCCGCGTATAGTCCTTGCCCGGCATCAGAATAGCATTCGGATCGGTATTGCCCGGGTCAAAGGCCCAACGCATCTGGCCGGTGATCACGTCAAAACCGCGTAACACGCCGCCAGGCATATCTGTTTTAACGTTGTCAGCCACGCGCCCGCCTACGACAACGGTGGTACCGGCAATCGTGGGTGCAGAGGTAAGCTGATAAAGCGGATCGGGCGCATCGCCCAGGCCCTTTTTGAGATCCACAATGCCGTGGTCACCAAAGTCCTCACAGAACTCGCCGTTATCAGCATTAATGGCAATCAGGCGCGCATCGATGGTATTCATCAGAATACGGCGCTGGCAGCTGTCTCCGGCCGCCAGCGTAACGCCAGGAACCGGCGTAGAACCCGGTTGGGTCGGCTGGGTAAGCGGTTTGGTCGCATCAAAATAGGCCAGACCACGGCAGCGCGGCCAGACTTCTGCCTGAGCATTAATCTCACGTTTCCAAATCTGCTTACCGCTGTCGGCTTCCACCGCGATCACGTTGTTGTGCGGGGTGCAAAGATAAACGGTATTTCCCACCTGCAGCGGCGTTTGCTGATCTTCAGCGCCATTGCCGGTTGGGCTTTCAGGGATATCGCCGGTGTGATAAGTCCAGGCGACCTGCAGATCTTTCACGTTATCGCGAGTAATCTGGTCCAGCGCAACAAAGCGGCTTCCCCCTGCGGTATTCCCGTAGTGATCCCAGTTTTGCTGTTGCTTTGACTTATCTACCGGAATCAGCGGCAGTTCCTGACCGGTTGAGGCAACGGTAGGATGGGGCTGAAACATCTGAACTAAGGTAGCGACCATGCCTACGGCAATCACGGCAGAAAAGGCATACGACACTTTTGCCAGCGAAGGCTTGTTTTCGCGCTTGCGCAGCGCAGGCCAGGTGATGAACGCCAGAATCATCAGACCTGCAGGCACCATCAGGCGGGAAACCAGAGGCCAGAATTGCAGTCCGGCGTCAATGACGGCCCAGATTAACGTTCCTACAAACACCAGCAGGAACAGGACAACCGCGGAGGATTTCGCACGGAAAAACTGAATGGCTGACAGCACCGTAACGATGCCTGCAACCAGAAAATACCAACTGCCGCCAAGCGTCGCGAGTTGTCCCCCGCCAACCGCAAAGAACAGGCCGGTTGCCAGTAGCACCAGCCCGAGCAGCACGGACCATATTCTCAACCCTTTACCGGATCGAGATGATGTTTCAGCCATAACACTTACTCTCCTGATAAACAAAACCGCTCCAGCCCTGTGCGCGACCCGGCTCATCGCCGGTCACGTTGCAGGTAAAAGAAGCAGCGTTGTTTTATTCCAATTAAAGCGGACCCGCGTTCATGAAATGAATGATGTGTTCCGGAGACAGACCGCACGGGGCGCCCCCGTCATGACGCGGCAAAATTGTACCACCTGGTACGTTATCCCGTGAAGGTTTAAACGGGTTTGTTACGAAGCAATAGCATTTTCGCTACAAATTTTTACGCCGTTACGGTTCGCAGCGTTGGGATCTTCATGTGTTGCAGGTTGAAGTGGCCAGGCGTCAGACAGGAAAAATCCTGTAAGTGAGACGACGTCTGGAAATTAAGCCGTGACTATGATGACAAAAATAGTCGGTCGCGCCGCAACTTTTGAGTTGCTCAAGGGGCTGATGGCAGTCGGGGCAGACAGGCTGGTAGCGATAACGAACACCGCACCCGGTGCAGATAAGATCGATCTCGTCAGGGGCCAGGGGTTGATAACATTTTTCACACGTTGCGCGCATATTTTCATCCGACTATGCAAATAAACGCAATCTTAGGGCAAAAAAAAGAGGGCCACCTGGCCCTCGATCAATTAACGCTTATTCTTCTTCATATGCGCCATCAGACGCTTACGCTTGCGCTGTTGCGTCGGCGTCAGCAGATTGCGTTTGCCTTCATAAGGATTTTCACCCTCTTTAAACTGAATGCGGATGGGCGTTCCCATCACGTTAAGTGAACGGCGGAAATAGTTCATCAAATAACGTTTGTAGGAATCCGGCAGGTCTTTAACCTGATTACCGTGGATCACCACAATCGGTGGGTTGTAACCGCCCGCATGGGCATATTTCAGTTTAACGCGACGACCGCGAACCAGCGGTGGCTGATGGTCTTCCGCCGCCATATTCATGATGCGCGTCAGGAGGGAGGTATTGACACGTTTTGTAGAGCAGTCGTAGGCTTCCGTAACGGACTCAAACAGGTTGCCTACGCCGCTGCCGTGCAACGCAGAAATAAAGTGCACGCGTGCGAAATCGATAAAGCCCAGGCGGAAATCCAGCGTCTCTTTGACTTCGTCACGCACTTCCTGCGACAGGCCGTCCCATTTATTCACGACGATAACCAGGGAGCGTCCACTGTTGAGAATAAAGCCCAGCAGCGACAGATCCTGATCGGAAATGCCGGCGCGGGCGTCAATCACCAGCATGACGACGTTGGCATCTTCGATCGCCTGCAACGTTTTAATGACTGAGAATTTCTCTACCGTATCCGTAATTTTACCGCGCTTACGTACGCCCGCCGTATCGATCAACACATACTCGCGACCGTCACGTTCCATCGGAATGTAGATACTGTCACGGGTGGTGCCCGGCATGTCGTAAACGACCACGCGATCTTCACCGAGGATGCGGTTAGTCAACGTAGACTTACCTACGTTAGGACGGCCAACAATCGCCAGCTTAATCGGTAAGGTTGTGGGATCGAAATCGTCTTCTTCTTCCTCTTCCTCACCGTTTTCTTCTGCCGCTAAGGCTGCCCAGTAAGCTTCGTTTTCATCTTCTTCGGTGACCTCAACCGGATCGACCTTTTCCATCCACGGCAGCAGCGCCGTTTCCAGCAGGCTGGTTACGCCACGACCGTGCGAGGCCGCGATGGCGTGAATTTCACCCAGGCCCAGAGAATAGAAATCCACCACCGCCTGATCCGGATCCAGTCCGTCGGTTTTATTCGCCACCAGAAACGTTGCTTTTTGACGAGAGCGGAGATGCTTTGCAATTTGCTGATCGGCGGCCATCATGCCTGCGCGAGCGTCGACCATAAACAGCACAACATCGGCTTCTTCGATCGCCAGCAGCGACTGCTCCGCCATGCGCGTTTCAACACCGTCTTCGGTGCCATCAATACCGCCGGTATCGATAACAATAAATTCGCGCCCTTCCACTTCGGCGCGACCATATTTGCGATCGCGAGTCAGTCCAGGAAAATCCGCTACCAGCGCATCTCGTGTGCGGGTTAAACGGTTAAATAGCGTAGATTTTCCCACATTGGGACGCCCAACCAGCGCGACCACAGGTACCATAACAATGCCTCAATAATGTATTAAATCGCCCGAATGGCGTGATTATAACGGCTTTAGCCGCTCAGTTCAGGCTTAAGGCGCTAAGGATACCATGCCTGACTAAAAACGAAACGGCCCCTGATGAAATCAGGAGCCGTTGTGCCAGGGAACCACCCTGCCTGACAACTTACCCGTTAGCGAGTAATGGCGTAAACTTCACCGTCTTTTGACTGAATCAGCAGCTTGTCGCTGGCGACGACTGGCTCAGTCTGGAAGCCTGAGCTGTCCAGCTTTTGCTGGGCAACAAAACGACCATCGGTGGTGTTCATCCAGTGCAGGTAACCTTCGCTGTCGCCGACCACAAGGTAGCCGTTATAGAGAACCGGTGAAGTCAGATTACGATGCAGCAGCTCGCTTTGACGCCAGATAGCGACACCGCCATCCGCATTCAGCGCAATCACACGATCGTCCTGATCGACCAGGTAGATGCGACCCGCATCGACAATCAGATCTTTAACGCCGCCGATTTCACGTTTCCATAAAATCTGACCTGAGCGTAAATCCAGTGCGGTCAGGTTACCATTGTAAGCCAGCGCATAGACCACGCCGTTGACAATGACCGGCGTGGTATCCACATCGCTCAGGCGATCAATTTCCGTTGCGCCGCTGGGCTGTGAAATACGCTGCTGCCAAATCAGCTGGCCCTGGTTCAGGATAACGGCACTGACACGGCCGTTATCGCCGCCCACAATGGCGCCACCAAAGGCCACAGACGGCGCAGATTCTCCGCGCAGTGACAGCGCAGGCATATCCAGGTTGACGGTCCACTTCACCGCTCCCGTGGCCTGATCCAGGCCCTGCAACATGCCGTTACTGGTATGAATCAATACCAGACCATCGCTGACCACAGGACGCGACAGGGCTTCACCCGCCGCTTTCGCCTGCCAGGCAATGGCACCATCGCTGGTGTTCAGTGCATAGACCTGCCCGCGTTCGCTGCCAATATAGAGGCGATCGCCGCTCACGGTGATACCGCCGGACAGCATGGCAGAACGGTTTTTCGAGAAGAAGCCGGTTTTCTCAGAGAGATCGACTTTCCATTTTTCTTTACCATCGGCCGCGTCGAGCGCTTTTACGATACCAAAGCGGTCAGCAGCATAAACGGTGCCGTCTTGCCAGGTGGGGTGCAGGTTGGAGTAAAAATCACCGATACCATCACCCACGCCGGTACTCCATACCGTCTGAGGCGTAAACTGGTTTTCCACCTTCGGCAATGGGGCCATTTTCACTACATCTTCTTCGCCGCTGAACAGCGAGCAACCGCTGAGCAAGGTGACTGAGATCAGCCCCGGCAGCAGGTATTTACGTAATTCCATGCGCTCTCTCTTGACTGGCTTAGCTTAAGTTATTCATCTTCATCTGCATCATTTGCTTCAGTGCAGGAGACGCGTCAGATTCTACGCCTTTGCTCCATGCATCGCGCGCGCCCTGCTTATCGCCCTTGCTGAGCAGCGCTTCGCCGCGGATGTCAGCAACAATGGCTGTCCAGCCATCACCCTTCACACTGTCAAGGGTTTTAAGTGCCGCATCAGCCTGATTCTGTTGCAGTTGAATGCGTGCCAGGCGCAGGTTGATAACCGCCTGCAGGTTGGCATCTTTAGTATCTTTCAATCCGTTTTGCAGCAAGGTGGCGGCTTTGTCCAGCTGATTGCTGTCGACATACTGCTTAGCCAGATCCAGGGCCGCCAGGGCACCGTAAGTATTGCTGTTTTCGCTGGCGAACGTGTTGACGGCTTCCAGGGTTTCTGGCTTACCGGCCTGCATCGCACGGGTGACTTTTTGGTATTCTGCCGATACGGTTTTCGCGGAATCCTGCTGATGGCTGGACCAGTAGCGCCAGCCGCCCAGTGCAGCAATCCCGATAAACACGCCTACGGCTAAGGCTTTACCGTTGTTGGCGAAAAAGCGACGCAGCGCATCAACCTGTTCGTTCTCATTGCTATAAACTTCCACGCAATCCTTCTCCTTTCAATGGTTGTGCTTTGACACGCTTACTGCAACAGCGTGCGCAGTGCAGCAGCCGCGTCCGCCTGCGCCAGCGTTTGCTGTTCGCCATTGCGCAGGTCTTTAATCACGACCTGACCGGCCTTCTGTTCATCTTCGCCCAGCACCAGGGCAATGCGGGCGCCCCATTTATCCGCACGGGCGAACTGCTTCTTGAAGTTACCGCCGCCAAAGTTGGTCATCAGTTTCATTTCAGGCAGGTGATCGCGCAGTTTTTCTGCCAGCTGCATCGCCGCTGACTGAACGCCCTGACCTGAAGCGATAACATAGACATCGACATTGCGCGCGGGTTCAAATTCCGGATTCACCGCCTGCACTAACAACACCAGGCGTTCCATTCCCATTGCGAAACCGACACCCGGTGTGGCACGGCCACCCAACTGTTCTACCAGCCCATCATAACGACCGCCACCGCAAACGGTCCCCTGGGAACCCAGGCTGTCGGTGACCCATTCAATCACCGTGCGGTTGTAATAATCCAGCCCACGCACCAGCCGCTGATTCACCGTGTAAGCAATACCCGCGTCGTCTAACAGCGCGCGCAGCCCGTCAAAATGCTCGCGTGACTCCACATCCAGATAATCGCCCAACTGAGGCGCATCGTTCAGCAGCGTCTGAATATCAGGATTTTTACTGTCGAGCACGCGCATCGGGTTACTGTACATACGGCGCTTACAGTCTTCATCCAGCGCCTCTTTATGCTGTTCCAGAAACGCCACCAGCGCATCGCGATAGTTGGCACGGGCTTCAGGCGAACCAATGGAGTTCAGTTCCAGACGAACATGGTCGGCGATGCCCAACGCTTTCCACCAGCGTGCGTTCAGCATGATCAGTTCGGCATCAATGTCCGGCCCCTGCAGACCAAAGACTTCAACGCCTATCTGATGAAACTGGCGGTAACGCCCTTTCTGAGGACGCTCGTAGCGGAACATCGGCCCCATGTACCACAGGCGCTGTTCCTGGTTATAAAGCAGACCGTGTTCGATACCTGCGCGCACGCAGCCCGCCGTGCCTTCCGGACGAAGCGTCAGGCTTTCGCCATTGCGATCGTCAAAGGTATACATCTCTTTTTCAACCACATCGGTGACTTCACCAATTGCGCGTTTGAAAAGAGGAGTCTGCTCTACGATGGGTAAGCGAATTTCGCTGTAACCATAACTCGCCAGCACTGACTTCAGTACATCTTCAACCCGTTGCCAGATGGCCGTATCCGCAGGCAGGAAATCGTTCATCCCGCGAATCGCTTGAATATTCTTCGCCACGTTAAAATCTCTTAATGCAAAAAAACCTGTCCGGCATCATACCTCATGAGGATGAAACCGCACAGGTTCAGCTAAAAAAGTCATGCACGCCGTACACGCAACGGATTATTTTTCCAGTTGCTGCACGTCAATACGACGGGTTTCATCCAGCATGGCCGCTTTGGCACGAATGCGCGCTTCCAGTTGATCGATCATATCGTCATTGTCCAGACGTTCGCGCTGGCGCACGCCATCTTCATAGAAGCCGCTTTTCTTATTACTGCCGGTCACGCCAAGCGTAGAAACGGTGGCTTCGCCAGGCCCATTCACCACGCAACCGATGATGGAGACGTCCATCGGCGTGATAATGTCTTCCAGTCGCTGCTCCAGCGCGTTTACCGTGCCAATGACGTCAAACTCCTGACGTGAACAGGTCGGACAGGCGATGAAGTTGATCCCGCGAGAGCGGATGCGCAGCGACTTCAGGATATCAAAGCCAACCTTTACCTCTTCAACCGGATCGGCTGCCAGAGAAATACGCAGCGTGTCGCCAATGCCTTCGGCCAGTAACAGCCCCAGACCAATCGCCGATTTCACCGCACCGGCACGTGCACCGCCCGCTTCGGTAATACCAAGATGCAGCGGCTGCTCGATCTGCTTTGCCAGCAGACGATAGGATTCAACCGCCAGAAAAACATCAGAGGCTTTCACGCTGACTTTAAACTGATCGAAGTTAAGACGATCCAGATGATCGACATGGCGCATCGCCGATTCCAGCAGGGCCTGCGGTGTAGGCTCACCGTATTTTTCCTGCAGATCTTTTTCCAGCGATCCGGCGTTAACACCGATACGAATGGGGATATTGTTATCGCGGGCGCAGTCAACCACCGCACGAATACGCTCGTTATTACCGATATTACCCGGATTGATACGCAGGCAGTCCACTCCATACTCCGCGACTTTTAGCGCGATACGGTAGTCAAAGTGGATATCAGCCACCAGGGGGACGTTCACCTGCTGCTTAATCAGCTTAAACGCTTCGGCGGCATCCATGGTGGGCACCGAGACACGGACGATATCGACGCCTACGCGCTCAAGGGCTTTGATCTGATTGACCGTCGCGGCTACGTCAGTCGTGCGGGTGTTGGTCATCGACTGAACGGCGATTGGCGCACCGTCGCCAATGGGCACCTGGCCGACGTAAATACGTTTAGACTTACGACGGATAATGGGTGCTTGGTTATGCATATTTCTTCTCCACAATTGCCCGGTACACGCGATACGCTGTTATTGCGCACCCAACGTCAGGCGAGCAACCTGGTTATTACGGATAAAGCGACTTAAATCAACGGGTTTATTCTGATATTGCACCTGAACCACGGATGGCGCGCCAATTTTCAGACGATAGGGAGCCGTGCCAGACAGGCTCAGCTTGCCACCGCTGCGCTGGATACCGCTAAACAGTTTCTTACCCGTTGCATCGCTGACTTCCAGCCAGCAGTCGCCGGTAAAGGTCATCACCACGGCATTCGGATCCGCCGCCGGTTCGCTAACCGCCGCCGCGCCCACTGGCATCTGCTGCGCCGTATTGGTGCTGGCCGGTGCGGGGCTGGTCGAAGTCGGTGCCTGAGAAGGCGAAACAACGGCGTTATTCTCTTCCTGCTGGGCAGCCGCGGCAGTGCTGTTACTGTTTTCAGCAGGCGCCGTGCCGGTGGATTCATCGGCGTTCGCCGGTGTGCTGGCGGCATTATTGCTCAACGGCACGCTGGTGCTGTTATCGGTTGATGCGCCGTTCGTCTGTCCCAGGGGGATAGACTGGCTGCTGTCGCTGTTACTGCCGTTTTGATCGGCCATCGACACCAGCTCATCCTGTGAGGCTTTATGGTTCTGCCACCACCAGGCGCCTGTCAGGCCGATCACGACAAAGACCACCAGCCAGGTAAAAATCATCAGCCAGCCGTCGCGTTTCTTACGCCGTTTGCCCAGGGAGAAGCTTTGCATCGGCTCAATTTTTGCGGCACGAACCGGCGTCTGCTTTTCCATCATCGGCAGCAGTTCCTCTTCAGGAATGTGCACCAGACGCGCATAAGAACGGATGTAACCGCGCAGGAAGGTAGAGGCTAAATCCGCAGGTGATTTGTCTTCTTCAATATCACGTACGGTAGTAAGTTTCAGGCACAGGCGTTCAGCAACATGTTGCTGCGTGAGTCCCATTTGTTCACGGGCCAGACGCAGGCGTGTACCTGTGGAATGAACTGCAGAATTTTCTTGAGTGGCTTCAGTATTCATTAGCTAAATAACGCTGGTACTGTATCGATTGCGGAAAACGTCGCGCTAACTGGTCGCCATAACGTGAAACGTCTGCGGCATTTCCCTGTTGCGCGGCGAAACGTATGTGTAACGCCAGGCTGCGTGCCGTCTCCGGCAGCGGCTGGTAAAGCTCTAATAATAGCGCTACGTTAGCCCACTGGTCATTTTCGACCGCGCTTTCAGCTTCGGCTAGTAGCGACGCTCCTTTACTCTGGTCCGCATCGAGCGCATACGACAAAGCAGCACGCGCTGCTTCTCTGTTTCCTGCCCGCAGATAACAATACCCCGACAGTTCATACGCATCGATACGGGCGTCTCCTTCCTGCGCACCCTTCGCCCGGATAAACTGTTGATGCGCTTCATCATACTGCCCTAAAGCGCAAAGAAACGCACCGTAATTGTTAGGGATGTAACCATTATGTGGCGCAATTCGCTGCGCGTGCTGAAAATGATAATGCGCTGCGGCAGTGTGCCCTTGCCGCTGAGCCAGCCGGGCCAATGCCAGGGGCACGCGGTAATCCTGGGGAGCGGCCGCCTGCGCCCGTAAGAGATTACGGCGCGCAGCAGGATAATCCTCTACCGCGAGGTAGTGCATACCCAGTTGCAAACGAAGCTCCGCTGCCCCCGGTTGGGTCGGCGAACGGACACAACCGCTTACAACAAAAACGGCCAGTAATGCCGTGCACATCCCTTTGCCCATCGCCTTTCCATCCTGTTATCGCTGTGGCTGGCAGCAGCCTGCCACGCAGAGACGGAATGGAAAACCCTGTTAGTCAGCCTTTCAGAGCGCCTTCACAGATATGGCTTCGCCCGCCATTTTCTTACGCAGGGTGCGTTTCGTACGGTCAATCACTTCCCCGGCCAACTGGCCGCAGGCGGCATCAATATCATCGCCACGGGTTTTGCGCACGATAGTGGTAAAGCCGTAATCCATTAACACCTTGGAGAAGCGGTCAATGCGGCTGTTCGAGCTGCGACCATAAGGTGCCCCGGGGAAGGGGTTCCATGGAATCAGGTTGATCTTACACGGCGTTTCTTTCAGCAATGCCGCCAGTTCATGCGCGTCATCGGTGCTGTCGTTAACATGATCCAGCAACACGTATTCGATCGTGACGCGTCCCTGGTTCGCATTGGACTTACCAATATAGCGTTTAACCGCCGCCAGGAAGGTTTCAATATTGTATTTCTTGTTAATGGGTACGATGTCGTCACGCAGTTTGTCGTTTGGCGCATGCAGCGAAATCGCCAAGGCAACGTCGATCATGTCGCCCAGCTTGTCCAGGGCAGGCACAACGCCCGAGGTCGACAGGGTGACACGGCGTTTCGACAAACCAAAACCGAAGTCATCCAGCATAATTTCCATGGCCGGAACCACATTATTCAGGTTGAGCAACGGCTCACCCATGCCCATCATCACCACGTTGGTGATAGGACGCTGACCGGTCACTTTGGCCGCACCAACGATTTTTGCGGCACGCCAGACCTGACCAATAATTTCTGACACGCGCAGATTGCGGTTAAAGCCCTGCTGCGCCGTCGAGCAGAATTTACATTCCAGCGCGCAACCCACCTGAGAGGAGACACATAAGGTGGCGCGATCCCCTTCCGGGATATACACCGTTTCAACCAGCTGATCGCCGACGCGAATAGCCCATTTAATGGTGCCATCCGTTGAGCGCATCTCTTCAGCCACTTCCGGGGCGCGAATTTCGGTGAGTTCCATTAACCGGTTACGCAGCTTCTTGTTAATGTCGGTCATCTGCTCGAAATCATCGCAGCAGTAGTGGTAAATCCACTTCATCACCTGATCGGCACGGAAGGGTTTTTCACCGAGCGAGACAAAAAACTCACGCATTTGCTGACGGTTGAGATCCAGCAGGTTGATTTTTTGGCTTTTGGGTGAGACGGAAATAGGCGAGGTGGACGCGGACGTCACAATCTGTTCGGACATAATGTTCTCTGGCCTCGTTGTTACACGTTATGGCGCTGTTGGGAAAAGAAAAAAATTGCGCCTTCACTAAGCTGGCTCAATGAAGGCGCAATATTGTACAACATCTGCTGCCTGATAACAGGCTAGAGTTGCCCGTGTTCAGCAGATTTTTGTAAAGCCCTGTACGCGTCAGTCGTTAAGCAATTAACGGGTGCGCGGGCAGATTTCGTTTTCGCCGAAGAAATAGGCAATTTCACGGGCGGCTGATTCGGCAGAATCTGAACCGTGGGTTGCGTTCTCGGTGAAGCTGTCAGCGTAGTCTGCACGCAGTGTGCCAGCCAGCGCGTTAGCAGGGTTAGTTGCACCCATCAGGTCACGGTGACGCTGAACGGCATTTTCACCTTCCAGTACAGAAACCACAACCGGACCAGACGTCATGAATTCAACCAGACCGTCGAAGAACGGCTTGCCCTGGTGCTCTGCGTAAAAACCTTCAGCCTGCTCTTTGCTCAGCTGCAGCATTTTTGCGCCAACGATTTTGAAGCCTGCGCTTTCAAAACGGTTGTAGATGGCACCGATCACGTTTTTAGCGACGGCGTTTGGCTTGATGATAGAAAAAGTACGTTCGATTGCCATGATGACCTCTGTCTTGACGTTCTGAAGAAACCGAGGGCGCGCGCCCCGGCTAAGAAACGGCGCCGATTATAGGGGTTGAGTGTGACGTTGCCTATCACCGAACCCATAATTTATTGAAAAATCTTGATCTGAGTCGGAGCTAATACTTTTCAACTCTGATTTAGCGCAAAAAACACTCACCCACGGGTAAAAACGACAGAGGCCAGCTGACCGGCCTCATCCATGACCACCAGCTGATAGTCCCCAGCCCGATCAAGAGGTAGCGACAGGGTGCCGTTCTGACTTTGCGTTTCGAGCGGCTCGCCGTTTAAAAACCACCAGCGCTGAACGCCCTGACCGCCCTGCACCGCAACCGGTATCACCAGCGTAGTATTGCCCGGCAGCGGCTGAACGCGCTGCCCGTCAATAACGCCAGTCACAATCAGCGGCGCGCTACTGCCCTGCTGCAAGGGCGGACACCGGGGATCAACCGCCGGTAAGCGCTGCGCCCGACGCTCCTGCGGCGGCAGCCAGGCTTCCAGCGGCAAAGGCCACACCAGACGTTCATGGCTGATGGCTCGCGGGCAATCCGCCGCAACCCGTAAGCCCTGTTCGTTCTGCCAGTAACGCAGGTGCAATCCACTCAGGCTTTCCTGCCCCGGTGCCAGCAAGGTCGGCGGCAGCGTGTCGTTCAGCACCCAACTCTGCCGCCGTTGTCGGCAGTTTTCGTCTCCCTCGGGCAGCGGCTGCCCGCCGGGCCAGCAGATGCCTGCCACGCTGACCGACGCCGGTCGCGGATCGGTGGGGATTGCCCGCCCGGCCAGGCGGTTCATCAGTACGTTGTTAACCTGATTCATGACGGGAACCGCAGACGCGAAACCAAACTGCCCCGCAACCGGCGTTGCATCGGGTCGTCCGACCCAAACGCCAATCAGATAACGCGGATTGATTCCCACGGCCCAGGCGTCACGGTAGCCGTAGCTGGTGCCGGTCTTCCATGCCAGCGGTACCACCGCAGGCGCGCTGCCATTACCCGCAGGCTGAGCCTCACCGCCCAGAATACGGCGGATAATCCAGGCCGCACCGGGCGAAAGCAGTGGGCGTTCCTGTAAGGGCTGGTCTGCCATCCAGCGCAGCTGACCGGCGTTGCCATGTCGGGCAAAGGCGCTATAGGCCGCCACGATATCATCCATGCGCGCTCCGGTGCCGCCGAGAATCAACGACAGGTTAGGCTCTGCACCCGGTGGGAAACGTAGATTTAGCCCCACATTGCGCAGGCGTGCGGCCACATTTTTTGGGCCCAGCGCCTCCAGCAGCTGCACGGCGGGCAGATTGAGTGATCGCACCAGCGCCTCGCTGGCGCTGACCGGGCCATGAAAACCGGTATCGAAGTTACCCGGACGGTAATCGCCAAAACGACGCGGAACATCCTGCAGTAAAGACTCGGCATGGATGAGCCCCTCGTCTAGCGCCATACCATAGACAAAGGGTTTCAGGACCGATCCCGGCGAGCGAACGCTGGCAATCATATCCACATGACCAAAACGGCTGTCGTCGCCGAAATCGGCGGAACCGACGTAGCCCCGCACCGCCATAGTGGTGTGATCCACCACCAGTATCGCCAGTGAGGTGCGCGGAGGAAGCTGGTTTTTCACATTCAGCGCCATGCTTTCCAGCTCGCGCTGCAGCGACGGATCCAGCGTAGAGACGATTTTATCGTGCGTAGTCATCGATAACAGTCGCCGCGCCAGTAACGGCGCCATCTGCGGCATCTGGCGCGGCGGGAGCCAGACCGGTTCCTGGCGGATTTCAGCGACCCGTCGGGGCGACCAGACATGATACTGCGCCAGCCGATCCAGCACCTTATTACGTGCCGCTTCAGCCCGCTCTGGCCAGCGATCGGGCCGCAAACGACTGGGTGCCTGTGGCAATACGGCCATTAGCGCCGCCTCGCCCCTTGTCATCTGTGACGGCGCTTTACCCAGCCAGCTCCAGCTTGCCGCTCCAATCCCTTCCAGCGTGCCGCCAAAGGGCGCACGATTAAGATAAAGCGTTAAGATATCGTATTTAGAGAGATGCCACTCCAGTTGCAGAGCGCGCCAAGCCTGAATCAGCTTGCCCCGCAGCGTTCGCGGCTGTGGGTCGATGATTCTGGCCACCTGCATGGTTAAAGTGCTGCCACCCGAAATGACGCTGCCATGACGCAGGTCCTGCCAGGCCGCGCGAAGCAGGGCGAGCGGATTAATCCCGGGATGGTACCAGAACCAGCGATCTTCATAGGTCAGCAACGCCTGTATGTACGTCGGCGACACGTCAGCGGGAGTGACCGGATAGCGCCAGATGCCCTGGTCGTCAGCGAAGCGCCACAGGGGTGTGCCGTCCTCGGCGACCACCACACGTGCGGGCTGAACCTCTTTAAGGGGCAAGGGGAATAACCGATCCAGAATCAGCGGGATAAGCAGTAAGGCCAGAATAAAAAGCGGCAGGGCTACCCACCGCTTTTTGATGTGCCTGTTTTTGATCACAACCCGGCCCGGCTACTGTTGTACATGCAGCTGTTGCGGCGTCGCACCAATCGCCCGCCACTCAGGTACGTACATCGATTCCACCTGCGGTGGCGGCATATGGTAGCTGCCCGGCGTCACTGCGCGCGCCAGATACATCAGGGTTGCAGGACGATACGTATCCACTGCCAGCGCGGCAACGAAGCGATCGTCACGGAACTCAATATGCCGGATGTTGGCCTGCTGCATATCCATCATGCTCTCTTTTAACGCATCCGCACTGTCACCCAGGCTGGCACTGCTGTCTGCCAGATTCTGGTTTTCCAGCTCCAGTCCGGCCGGTAACAGATCCACGACCAGCGCATCGCTGATGCGGCGTTTCGCGGCCACGGTAAGACGGACCACCAGCAATTCACCGCTGCGAAGATTATTGAGATCCGCCGGTTTACCGTCCAGGGTGAAGTACTCTCGCTTAACAGACAGCATATGGCTGACCGGATTCGGCGGCGTCAGCGGATAACCCACCACGTTCAGGCTGCCATACAGCGGTGCCGTGCCGGGATTGCTCACGTCAACGCCTTGCGCCAGCTGTTGACTATCCAGCCCTTTATTCACAGGCCCACTGCTGCTTACGGGCGGTTGATCACCCTGTAATATCGCCTGCCAATCCTTACCCTGTGCGGTTTGCAGCGTGCGCGCCGCCAGGTAAAGCGCATTGTTCTCCTGGGTAGAGAGCCAGCGCTTGCCGTTCAGCTCTTTCGACAAAGAGAGCAGCAGGCTGTTTTGCAGTTCCGGCTGCAGCTGATATTCCGCTAACAGGGCGATCATCATCCCCTCATCGCGCACCGTACTGCCGTAGTCGCCAAACCAGCTGCTTTCAGGTCGTGACAGCGTGGCGCCCTGCATCACAGCCAGCGGCGAACGCTGTCCATCCCCCATCAGCTTCAGCGCGACACCCAACTGCATCAGCGCCAGCCCCGATTTGGCCTTGTCACGCTTTTCATAAAGCGCACGCAACGCGCCCAGTGGCGCACGCTGCTGACGCGCCAGCACCAGGCCGGCATAAGCCTGAACGCTGAAACGCAATGCATCGGTGTCGGCACTGCCACTAGCGGTAATTTGTGAAGGGTCCTGTAAATAACGCAGCAGCCGTGCGTTAGCCCGATCAATCACGTCAGGGGGCAAGGCATAGCCCGCTTCGCTGGCGCGCAGTAAAAAGTCAGTAACGTAAGGTGTGAGCCAGAACTCCTCTTCACTCTGCTTACTCCACAACCCAAAGCTGCCGTCAGCACGCTGCATCCCGGCCAGACGGGCGATGCCGGTGTCAACGGCGGCCCGACGAACGTCATCACTGCTGGTTTTTATCCCCATAGCGCTGAGCTGCGCCTGACTGGTATAGAGCGACGGCCAGAGACCGCTGGTGGTCTGCTCCAGACAGCCATAGGGATAGGCATAAAGCGCACTAATGTAGCTGGCGATATTTAAAGGCGGACGATTACTCAGGGTCAGTTGTCCACTCAGGGTTTCTGCATCCAGACCCGCAAACGCCGCCGCCGTGACCTGCCAAGGGCGATCGTGGTCAATCACAGCGGCAAAATTGAGGGTTTGCGCTGGATAAGGCGGCCTGACGCCAATCTTCCACGTCTGCTGGCTGGGCCGCACCGTCTCACCGGGCAGGTTCAGTCCTGAAATCTGCACCTGCACTTCGCCGTCACCAAACCCGGTTTTCGCCGTCACGGGCACCTGCAAGGTGGTCCTTTCGCCTTTTGCCAGCGTCACATTTTGTGTGGCCGCGCCCGACAGCGCTATCAGACCTTGGGCAGTCAAATCGACCTTCAGCGTTTGCGGCAGGTCCGTCAGATTGGTGATATCCAGCGCCAGTGAAGCGCTGTCGCCGCTGGCCAGAAAACGCGGCGTGGCCAGTTCGCTGACCAGCGGGGCAGCCACCACCAGCTTACGTTCGGCAGCGCCAAAGCTGTCATCGCTCCAGACCTGCGTCATTAAGCGCAACTCGCCGTTAAAGGCCGGAATGGGCAGCGTAATGGCGCCCTTGCCGTTTTTATCCAGCGTAACGGCCTGAAGTTGCTGCGCCACGATATTGACGTGGGTGACCGGTTTTTTACCGCCGCGCGTCATGGATTCGTCTTCACCGTCTCCGCCAAAGCGCAGAGCAGCCAGCCGTCCACCGCCTTCAATCAGTTGACCAAACACATCGTACTGATCGACGTTATAACGCTTGCGACCGAAAAAAGCCGTCCAGGGATCGGGCGTTTTATAATCCGTCACGCTTAACACACCGCTGTCTACCGCTGACAGCAGGACGTGCACCTTGTCAGGCAGCGGGCCGCCTTCACGGCTGGCCTGAACGTTCACCGTCAGGTTCTGCTCAGGACGGACCTTATCGGGTGCGTCCAGCGTCAGCGTTAAACGTCGCGCCTCGGTCGCCATCGGCAGATGTAACAGTCCGACCGCCCGTTTCGGCGTGGCACCACTGGTTTTGTCCCCTTCCCGCACCACAATGGCACTGAAATAGAGATCGTGGCGCTGCCAGTTGGCCGCGATCGGCACGTCCACCTGGGTTCCACCCTGCGGCACCGTTAAGGGTTGCCACCAGAGCGTCCCGCTGCTGGATTCCACCATCAGATAACCTTTCCCGGCCGTGGGCGATTCGACCTGCAAATGGACGGTTTCACCCGGCTGATACGCGGCTTTATCCAGCTTTAGTTTGACCTGGTCCGGACGCAGCGCGCCTGTACCATTGGTATTATCCTGCCAGTCATAGCCCGCCTGAAAACGCACGCTGCTGATGATTTTTTCACCCGACTGGACCTCTAGCCGGTAGCTGCCCCACTCGACCGGGAAGCTGACCTTGGTGCTGCCGTCAGCGGGAATGCTGACAGATTGCTCATCTTCCTGCAGGTCTTTGGCATCGTAACGTGACTGCCAGCCTTCACTGTCCGAGAAGCTCCAGTAGTAGTCACGCCGTTCACGAATTAAGCGTACGTCAAGCTTATCTGCCGCCAGCTTAGCGCCCTGACTGTTGGCATAAACAATATCGAATTCTGCCAGGCTGTTTTCCGGCACGGTCGGCTCATCGTGATAGCTGTCACTGCGGTAATCGTAGATCGCCTTATTGCCAAACAGCGGACGGATACCGGGCAACGCGTCCGCCGGCCAGATGGCCTGAGTAGCACGTCGGGTGACCGGACGACCGCCGGTTTCCAGCAGGCTGGCCTGCAGTATCAGGTTCAGCGGTGAGTGAAGCTGATCCCACTGATTATCCACGGTCAGTTGCGCCTTGCCGTTGGCGTCAAGCTTAAGATCGACATCGTCCAGACTGCGCTTCAGGCCCTGTTCGGTGATGTCACCAAACTGGTAGCCCGGCAGCGCAGCAACCGCCTCACGGGCCGGACGCAGATAGAGCTGTCCCTGCAGCTGATTCCCTGCCGCAGGCGCGCCATACAGATAGCGCCCCTCAATGTCGAACGTAATATCGGCATCCGCAGGCTGGGGTTGTTCATCGTTTTTCAGCGTTAATGCCATGCGCTCAGGCAGAAAATCCTCAACGCGGAAATGCCACTGCCGCAGCTGGTTATCACCGGTATTCAGCCGCAGCATCCAGCCGCCGGTCATCGCCGAAGCCGGTAAAGCAAACCGCTGCTGATAGAAACCGTCCTGCGGCTGCCAGACCACCGTGCGCACTACCTCGCCGTCGGGCTGTACCAGCTCAGCCTTAACCGGTTGGGCAGGTAAAGGCTTGCCGTCCGCATCGCGCAGCAGCGCATTGACGATCACTGTTTCGCCAGGCCGATAAATATCTCGTGGGCCGAAGACGAAGAGCTGTTTGTCATAGCCTTCGGGCCCCGCTACGGGGAATTCGGCTAAATCCAGAGCAGGGCGCGCCAGGTCGATCAGCGAAGTTTGTTCGCCCTTCATGGCCAGCAGGAACTTGCCTTTTTCGTCTGCATTAAGGCGCAAATGACCGCTGCTGTCGCTGGTGCCGTTTTGCAGCACCAGGCCTTTATCATTCAACAGCCTGATACTGACGCCGGAAAGCGGTGCGCCGTTTTCCAGACTCTGTGCGAAGAGTTCAAACTGGGTGGGAAAGCGGTGCAGCGACAGGCCGATATCGCTCAGGGTAAACAGCGTCGCAGGCATGCTGTAGTGATAAGTGCCCGCCTGCTTCATGACCGCCAGATAAACCCCTGGCTGCTGAAGCGGCTTAATGTCTTTCAGCGGCAACTGCAGTTTTTCCCGCGTGTTACGGGCCGGGTTGAGTTCAAAGCGGCCGGTATACACCAGTTGGCTGGTTTTCAGCAGTTCCTGAGATTGCCAGGTAGAGAGGTTGTTACCGTAATTCCACTGGGAAAGGAATTCCGCCAGGCCCGCATTTTTGATTCGGAAAAAATCCACATCCACCTGGTCTACGTTCAACGCCAGTACCGGCAGCCCCTGCGCGATACGCAACGGCAACAGGGAGCCTCGGCTGGCAAAGCCCACCATCGGCTCAATGTCGCGGGTAGTGATTTTTTTGCTGTAGGCCGTTGTCAGCGTCTCACCGCTGGCGGCGCGCAAGCCCGAATCGACGGTCACGGTGAACTGACGAGAGGGTTCAGGATGGCGAAAACGCAGGGCTTTACGATTGCTGGAAAGCTCCCAACCACCATCGACTTTGCCGTGTTTATCGTCGATCAACCTGACCTTTTGCGCCAGATCCTGCTTGTCATCCAGCGGCTGATTAAAGGTTAAAACCAGCGCCGCCGCGCCATCAAGCTGTAATTCAGAGAGATCGATAATGGTGAGTGGTTTGCTGGCCTGCGCGCTGGCTGCAGGGGTTTCTGCACTGACAGGAAAAACAGGTAAGGTGGCGACAGACAGCAGCGAACCACCGATCAGCATGCTGAACAGCAGCCGGTTAATGCGTTTTTTCATGGTAAATCCTTCACCGGGCCCCAGGGGAATTGTTATATAACGCTGGGCAATTTCACATCAACGCTCGCATTTAATCAACGCTTCTCTTGAGATGGTGTGCACATTACCCGACACTGGCATGACAGATTGCTGAGATGAGGTTGTTATGACGACGCCACTGTTTGTGTCCGCCGACTGGTTACAAGAACACTACAACGATGAAACGCTGCAGGTACTGGACGCACGTATGCTGCCGCCAGGCATGGATGCGGTTCGCAATATCCAGGCTGAATACCTGGCGGGTCATTTGCCCCAGGCACCTTTCTTTAATATTGAAGCACTTTCCGATCACACCAGCCCCTATCCGCATATGCTCCCGCGCGCTGAAAGCTTTGCCGTGGCCATGCGCGAGCTTGGCGTCAACAGTGATAAACATCTGATTGTTTATGATGAGGGCAACCTGTTTTCTGCCCCGCGCGCCTGGTGGATGCTGCGCGCTTTCGGCGTCGCCTGGGTTTCCATTCTGGCTGGCGGTTTGCAGGGCTGGAAAGCCGCAGGCTTTGCGCTGGCGGAGGGGGAAGTGAGCCTGCCTGAGGGCGAATTCGAGGCTGAGTTCGATGACGGGTTGGTGAAACGCCTGACTGACGTGCTGTTGATTAGCCATGAAGGTGGCGCACAGATTGTGGATGCCCGTGCGGCTAACCGCTTCAATGCCGAGGTAGATGAACCGCGTCCTGGTTTACATCGCGGGCACATTCCCAACAGTCTGAATCTGCCGTGGAACCTGTTGGTTGAACAGGGACAACTGAAGCCAGAGTCCGAACTGCGCGCCCTGTTTGCCCAGGCGGGCGTGGACCTGACGCAACCCGTTGTCGCCACCTGTGGCTCAGGCGTTACGGCGGTCGTGTTGATTCTGGCGCTGACGTCGCTGGGCGTTCGGGAGGCTACGCTCTATGACGGTTCCTGGGGCGAATGGGGAAGCCGGGACGATTTGCCGATTGCGAAATAAGAAGACGCGCGGCCGGTGAGGCCGCGCGCGTTGTCAGATAATACGCTGACCGCCTTTGAACTCGCGCAGGAAACTCCCCCAGCGACGTTCATAAAAGGGCGTGATGTGGGCGGTAAAGAAGTGGCTGATGCCGCGATCGTCTGCCGTGACCTCGCAGATATCAATGGGTGCGTCATCCAGTAACGTGTCGCTGGCGACGCTGCCAGCGGCCTGAATAATGGCCTCAATATCGCTGTCCGCTTCAATCCCAATCAGCAGGTTAGGTTCCTCATCCGCGCGTTCACGAATGCTGGCAACAAAGGCGCGTTTCACCTGCTTATATTTGCTGAGCAGCTGGGTCAGAGAGTCAATCATCTGGGCAGGCGGTTCTGCCACTTCCGACAGCAGCAGTGACTGCCCACCTTCCAGCACGCTTTGCTGAGTGAGTGCACTGCCCTCTTCGCCCAGCAGATGGCTGATTTCCGCTGCGGAGAACTCTTTTCCCGTCGGCAGTTTTGGGTTCAAAAACAGGGTTTCGCCACGCGTCATGTCAAACAGGGTGCGCACGGGTAAACGTAAATACGCCTGTTCGCTCTCAACGGCTTCGCTCATCGCCTGTTCGGAGGTAAAAAACGGTATGACGCTGCTGCCATCCTCTTTTTCCCAGTGCTGGAGATCCACCGGCGTACTGGCATCCAGTTGCTGGCTGGTGCTTTCGCCGGGCACCCAGACGTCAGCTTCCAGCAACAGCTGGAAAAATTCAGGCCGGTGCGCAGGCTCGGTCGCGGCCAGCTTCAGCACCTCTTCAAGACGGTTCATAGTTTACTTCTACCTTGAGAAAGCGGTGACCAGGTCACCGCTGGATTGCGCTTATTTCAGTAACAGGTTGGCAAGGGTACGGACACCCAGACCGGTTGCACCGGCAGCCCACTGATCGACCGCGCTTTTGCGATAGGTCGCTGAGCAGTCAATATGTAACCAGCCCTGCTGATAGTGGCTGACGAAGTACGACAGGAACGCGGCAGCGCTGCTGGCACCTGCCGAATGCGCCGGACTGGCAATGTTGTTCAGATCGGCAAAGTTCGATGGCAGATGGTTGCGATGGAATTCCGCCAGCGGCAAACGCCAGAAAGGTTCGTTTTCGCTGACTGCGCTGCCCATCACTGACTGCGCCAGGCCATCGTCAAAGGTAAACAGCGCGTGATAATCATTGCCGACCGCCGTCTTCGCGGCCCCGGTCAGGGTTGCCGCATCGATCAGAAGCGTCGGGTTCTGCTCGCTGGCATCAATCAGGCCATCAGCCAGTACCAGGCGGCCTTCAGCGTCGGTGTTCATCACCTCTACCGACTTGCCGTTACGGTAGCGAATGATGTCGCCCAGTTTGAAGGCATTGCTGCTGACCATGTTATCCGCGCAGCAGAGGTAAAGTTTAACCCGCTTATTCAGCCCGCGCGCGATCGCCAGCGCCAGCGCACCGGTGACGGTGGCCGCACCGCCCATGTCCGACTTCATTGAGTCCATGCCAGCGCTCGGTTTCAGGCTGTAGCCGCCGGTATCAAAGGTAATGCCTTTGCCCACCAGACAGGCGTAAACAGGCGCCTCGCTGTCTCCGGTTGGGTTGAAATCCAGCGCCAGAAAGACCGGCGGGCGGTTAGAGCCGCGACCCACGGTGTGCAGGCCCATGTAGCCTTGTTCGCGTAAGTCGTCGCCTTTGGTGATGCGATAGCTGACGGCCTCACCACCCAGCTCACTGAGTAAGTCAATGGCGCTGTGCGCCAGCGTTTCCGGGCCCAGATCGTCGGCTGGTAAATTAATGGTGTCGCGCACCCAGCCAACAATTTTGCGGCGGCGATCGAACTCCGCCTGCTCGTGTTCACCCAGTTGCGGCCAGTCCACCTGGTTTTTGCCCTTAGGCCCGCGATAACCCTGCCAGAATGCCCAGCACTGCTCAAGGTGCCAGCCTTCGCCAGCCAGTGAAACATGACGAATGCCCTGGCCATCCAGTTTACGGGCGGCCCGTTGAATGGTCATCAAGGCATCCGCTTCACGCAGGTGCAGGGTCATGCCGTTATCATTGCTGCTTAACAGCGCTTTTTCGCCCCAGCGCGCATCGGCGGGC
Source organism: Pantoea sp. V106_11 (assembly GCF_029967885.1). NCBI lineage: Bacteria > Pseudomonadati > Pseudomonadota > Gammaproteobacteria > Enterobacterales > Erwiniaceae > Pantoea > Pantoea sp. V106_11. The sequence goes on along the minus strand of NZ_JASCAK010000031.1, from coordinate 149,914 downwards.
TGGCTGCTGAGCGTAATATTCATCGGTTGTGTATTCATTGTAGGGCTCCGTATTCGTTATTCGTTTCATCCAGCCTGTTTTAAGACGGCTTTTTCATTCAGATGTTACGCTGCACGCCGCAGATGTTGTCGGCGCACAGTTTGTCAGCCTCGGCTGGCAAATGCATCATGACTTCATGAGTTCACGCAGGCGCGTAACGGACTTCTGCACCAGCGCGATGGCATAATCGATCTCGTCTTCCGTGGTAAAACGGCCCAGCGAGAAGCGAAGCGAGCTGTGTGCCAGCTCTTCGTTCAGGCCAAGCGCACGCAGGACATAGGAGGGTTCAAGACTGGCAGAAGTACAGGCCGATCCAGACGACAGCGCAAGATCTTTTAACGCCATGATCAATGACTCACCTTCAACGTCAGTGAAACTTACGTTGAGAATGTTGGGACAGCTGTGCTGCAAATCGCCATTTACGCTGACGCCGCCGGTCTGGCGCAGCCCCTGCCACAGCCGATCCCGAAGGGCAGACAAGCGGGCCATCTCTTCTTCGCGGACTTCACGGGCAATGCGATAGGCTTCACCCATCCCCACGATCTGGTGCACAGGTAAGGTGCCCGAGCGCATATTGCGTTCATGGCCGCCACCATGGATTTGTGCATCGATCTGAACGCGCGGCTTACGGCGCACATACAGCGCGCCGATCCCTTTGGGGCCATACACTTTATGGGCGGAAAAGGACATCAGATCGACAGGGAGTTCACTAAGATCGACAGCGAGCTTACCTACGCTCTGTGTGGCATCAACATGGAACAGGATGCCACGTTCGCGGCAGAGCGCGCCCATCGCGGCGATATCCTGAATCACGCCAATTTCATTGTTCACGTGCATGATCGACACCAGAACGGTGTCATCGCGCAGTGCAGCACGCAAATCCTCAATCGCGATCAGACCATTGGCGGCGGGCGTCAGCCAGGTAATGTCGAAGCCTTCACGTTCAAGTTGCAGGCAGGTATCAATCACCGCTTTATGTTCGGTTACGCTGGTAACGATGTGCTTGCCGCGCGCCTGATTAAACTGGGCTGCGCCTTTAATGGCGAGGTTGTCGGATTCGGTGGCACCGGAGGTAAACACGATTTCACGCGGGTCAGCATTCACCAGCTCTGCCACCTGATTACGCGCAACGTCTACCGCTTCTTCGGCCTGCCAGCCAAAACGGTGTGAACGAGAGGCCGGGTTACCAAACGTGCCATCCAGCGTCAGGAATTGCATCATTTTGCTGGCCACACGCGGATCGGCCGGCGTGGTAGCGGCGTAATCCAGGTAAATCGGTAATTTCATTGCGCTACAGCTCCGTATAGAAAATCATACGTATTTATAGCAGATTCAGCCCCTACCGCGTTAGCAGTAAGGGCCGGAGAAGAGGAGGATTACGAGGCGCGAAGGTTCACGTTGATTTCCTGAGAACGGGAGTTCTGGAAACGGCGGTTGTCATTGGCGTTCTGACGGTCGGCCACATCCAGGATTTCCTGATTATTCACCAGCTCAGCCAGCGTAATGTTGTTCAGGAACTCACTAATGCGCACACTCAGATCGCGCCACAGGACGTGAGTCAGGCAGCGTTCGCCGCCCTGGCAGCCTTCTTTGCCCTGACACTTGGTGGCGTCTACGGACTCATCTACCGCCGTGATCACTTCTCCCACCGCAATCGCATTGGCTTCTTTACCTAGCAGATAACCGCCGCCCGGCCCGCGGACGCTTGCTACCAGGCCATGCTTGCGTAAACGCGAGAATAACTGCTCCAGATAGGAGAGCGAAATGCCCTGGCGTTCAGAGATATCTGCCAGTGGAACCGGGCCCTGGTGAGAGTGAAGGGCAACGTCCAGCATGGCGGTAACAGCATAACGTCCTTTGGATGTCAGTCTCATAGCATACAACCTCAATAGCGTCCGGTTATCGGAGGATTAGCGAAGATGGCAGCAAGTCTGACATTCCTGAGTAATTTGGTCAACTATTTAACCAAGTAAATTACTCAAGTATTTAACCTGGTAATTTACTCAACTATTATTCGCCGTCCGTTCTGGTTCCTTTTCGCTTCTCGAAAGACGAGAGCATACCGCGCAAAATATTGAGCTCATCGCGTTCAGGACGGGCGCGCGTATACAGACGACGCAGTTTGCTCATGACCTGGCCCGGGTTGGCTTCACGGATAAACCCGCTTTCCAGCATCATGTTTTCCATGTGCTGATAGAAGCGTTCCAGATCGTCCACCAGCGGATAAGGGGAAGCGTCGTACTGCGGTTTTGGGGTTTGGTTCTCTTGCGCCTGAAGCCAGGCCATACGCACTTCATAAGCAATGATCTGCACGGCCATCGCGAGATTCAGCGAGCTGTATTCCGGATTCGCCTGAATGGCCACGTGGTAGTGACACTTTTGCAATTCGTCGTTTGTCAGTCCGACGCGTTCACGGCCAAACACCAGCGCGACAGGCGCCTGCTGCCCTTCTTCAATACTTTTCACGCCGCATTCCCGGGCGTCCAGCATCGGCCACGGCAGAGATCGCGAGCGGGCGCTGGTGCCGACCACCAGGCTGCACCCGGCAATGGCTTCATCCAGGGAGTCTACAATCTTTGCCTCACCGATAACATCACTGGCACCCGCTGCCAGAGAGATAGCCTGAGAGTCTGGCTTCACCAGCGGATTCACCAGATAGAGGTTAGTTAACCCCATGGTTTTCATGGCGCGCGCTACGGAGCCCATGTTGCCGGTATGAGAAGTTTCCACCAGCACGATACGAATATTTTGCAGCATAAGAGTTGGGATCGGTCAGAAAATGATGACGCGTACTCTAACATAAAGCAGGACATTTACCGAACACCCTGCTATACTCCGCGCCGTTTTCCCCGTTCTTTAACATCCAGCGAGAGATACCGATGCATCCAATGCTCAACATTGCCGTGCGCGCAGCGCGCAAGGCCGGAAATTTAATTGCCAAGAATTATGAAACCCCGGACGCTGTCGAGGCCAGCCAGAAAGGCAGCAACGACTTCGTAACGAATGTTGACCGCGACGCAGAACGCCTGATTATCGAAGTCATTCGTAAATCTTACCCAAAACATACCATCATCACTGAAGAAAGCGGTGAGCTTGAGGGCGAAGATCAGGATATTCAATGGGTAATCGATCCGCTGGATGGCACCACCAACTTTATTAAACGCCTGCCCCACTTCTCTGTTTCTATTGCCGTTCGTATTAAAGGCCGTACAGAAGTGGCTGTCGTTTACGATCCTATGCGTAATGAACTGTTCAGCGCCGTACGCGGACAGGGCACGCAGCTGAATGGTTACCGCCTGCGCGGCAGTATCGCTCGCGATCTGGATGGCACCATTCTTGCCACCGGTTTCCCCTTCAAGCTCAAACAGCACGCCCCAGCTTATATGAACATCATGACCAAGCTGTTTACGCAGTGTGCCGATTTCCGTCGCACCGGCTCCGCTGCGCTGGATCTGGCGTACGTCGCCGCAGGCCGCGTTGATGGCTACTTTGAAATTGGTTTGAAACCGTGGGATTTCGCGGCGGGTGAACTGCTGGTGCGCGAAGCGGGCGGACTGGTCACTGACTTCACCGGCAACCACGGCTACCTGCATTCAGGCAACATCGTTGCCGGTAACCCTCGCGTGGTGAAATCGCTGTTATCGGCGATGCGCGAAGAGCTGAGCGAAGCGCTGAAGCGCTAAAAGAAAAGGCGGCACGATAACGTGCCGCCCTTTCTTATTGCCTTGGGATTAACGACGTTCGTGCGTTAACACCTGACGTGGCTGAGTACGACGTCCTACCATTCCCATCACGCCTGCCAGTACCGCTTCAATAATCAGGATAAAGAAAGCATACCAGCTGGCTTTCGCGGTTGCTTTCGCCGCCTGCTCGCCGGCTTCACGCGCTTTCTGCTCTGCCTGTTTTTTCAGTTCCTGATATTTCTGCATAGCCTGTTGATAGCTTTGTTCTGCCTGATTGACGATCTGTTCAGCTTCCTGATCGCTTTTTCCGGTCCGCGCTTTAATAATATTTTTTAAAGCATCACGATCGGCGGCCTGTAAAGTATCTGAATGACGAGCAATAACGCCTTTAAACCAGTTTGCTAAATCTGTGTCTGCCGTTTGTGGATGATTAGCCGTGTTATTTGCCTGATTTTCGGCATTCTGCGCTTCATTATTCGCATCCTGCTTCAGATTTTCCGGTTGTAATTCAGGCTTACCCGTTTGACGCAGCGTCGTTTCCAGTTCTTGCTGCATATTGTCTAAATTAATATTATTTTGCTGCAGTTTTTCTTTAGCCATTTGGGTAACCGATGGCGCAGCGGCTGAAATACCACTTCCTACTGCCTGGAAACCCGTACCAAGAATATTCATGGCGCCGCCTAATACGCTACTGGCAAGGCTCACGGCCAGGTAAATAGTTAAGACGGTACTAATACCAAACATCAGCAAGCCGTGCAGTGCGCCTTCACGCTGCGCCAGGCGACCGGCGACGTAGCTACCGGCGGCAATAGCGATCAGCATTTCAATGGCCGTCCAGACCAGGGCACCCGTTCCCAGATGTTTAAATGGATTATCTTCCTGCAAAGGGTCAATGGTGGTAGCACCAATTGCCGTACCCAGCAAGGTTAATAATATGTGAATAATCAAAGCACAAATTACACCGGCAAAAACGGCACTCCAGGAAATGCGTTTAAGGGGTAAGCCTGCCGCTCCGGTGACGAGCGGATCGTTGTAGCCATTATTAATACGGGTATCAGCCATGAGATATTTCCCTCGCAACACATAGCAGGTGAGTGTCGTTTTTTTCATTCCCAGACAGGGGTTCGCAATAACTATAAACAGCGTAGTCAGTGAAAACTATTTTCACCACTCAACGTGCAAGAGAAAATAAAAATAGTTGCGATGCGAAAATGCGAGGATCCCGGCAGCGGGGAATATCTTCCGCCGCCGCAGAAATTAAAAGGGTCGGATACCGCCGGTAAAACCAGGCTGAGCAGACTGCCAGAGCGCACAGCCCACAACAATCAACGTCAGGCTGCCCACTAACGCCAGCACAGGCAACAGGCTGCGCGCACCTTTACCCACCTGGCTGTCCGCGCCAAGACGCTGCGCCAGCGCGCGGGAACGCTGCACCAGTAAGCCAATGGCAGAAATGGTCAGGGCGGTCCCCACCGCCATAACGGCGGCAGAAAGGACGCCCCACAGATACACGCCAATCACTTTAGAAAACAGCAGCATCATGATCGCGCCTGAACAGGGACGCAGCCCCATGGAGATCACCACCAACAGCTGCGTTTTGCCATTAACGGCGCCCGCCATTTGCTGTGCGCTGGGCAAATGCGCATGGCCACAGCCACAGTGTTCATCATGCTGATGATGAGGGCGCAGCGCATGAATCCTCATTGTCGGCTGAGGACGCAACAGCAGCCAAAGCGCCTTTATCGCCCGGTAGCCTATCCAGATACCTAAGGCAATAACCAACACATAACTGCTCTTCTCCAGCCAGAAACTGCTGAGGTGCAGCTGCCGCGATGAGGTTTTCAGCACCACCAGCATCAGCGTGACCAGGATGATAGCCACTGAGCCCTGTAGCAACGAGGCCAGTAGCGTGAGTTTCATGCTGGTTTTCAGTTTTGCCGGATGCGTTGCCAGAAAGGTCGTGATCACGACTTTACCGTGACCTGGCCCTAAGGCATGCAGGACACCATAGATCAGGCTGAATGCCAGTAACGACAGTCCGGCATGATGAGGCTGCTCGGCAACCTGCTGCAGGAGCTGAGTCATCTGGCGATGCAGCACTTTTTGCCAGAGCACGCTTTGCAGAAGTATCTGGGGCCAGTGCAGCCAGATGGCCGCGCCCAGAGTAACCAACCCTGCCGTAAACAGTGCCAGCGGCCACAGCCGTTTTTTGGCTTGGGTCGTGAGCGTCAGTGACATGTCAGTATCACCGTTTGTGCAAACTGCCTTCCCAGATCCATATCCTCAGGCGGCGCATCTGCCTTGTCGAGCGAGAGCGCATACTGTTTCAAAGAGTCATCCGGTTTGGGCGTATGTAAGGTGAATGCACAGCGTGACTGTAAAGCTTGCGGTACAGTTAACGCCTCAGGTTTGTCGTAGAACATATCCACGAAGTAGGTCGGATCGAAGGTTAAAATCTCAAAGCGTTCATTTTTGAGTAAAGGCGGCTCGGCCAGCGGCAGAACAAATTCCAGTACCGCCTTGTTGCCGCTGCGCGACAGATTGTATTCCGTTGGTAAATTCAAGAACTTCACCCGCTGCTTGTTATGCCAGATTTCGGAAAAGTAATGTTGCCCGAGCACGTTCGCCATCACACCCGCCGCCAGTTTCTTCCATACCACCGTTCCCGGTTTGGCATCGCTCGCGTCATACAGCAGGTCGGCGGAGGTAATCTCATCCATGGTCCACGTCATTTTCAGGCCGGTAAAACGATCGTCCTTCGTGACCAGCTCGGTTTTCATATCGATAAAGCTGTGTGGATGTGCCAGCGCTGACGAACTGACCAGGGTAAATAGTGCAAAAAAAATGCGTCTCATAATGTTATAAAGTAACGTTCCTGATGAAAAGGTTTCTTAAGTAACAAAATTTTGTGACCCGCCTTAAACCTCTGAACAAAAAAACGGGTAAACCGTTCAAGGGTTCAGGAGGTTGACTATTCTTAGCTAAAAATAGCCTGCTGGAATAATGATTGATGAGTTCTGCTACATCTTCAGCACCACTCTTCACCGGTTCACAGCGTCGCTGTCATCTGTTGTTACTGCTGTTTCTGCCCGCTCCCGCACTGACGCTTAAAAGATTAAGCCTGCTAAACGGAGTGGACATCGCCACCGCGAGACAGGACCTCGCGGAAGTGGGTGATGAGATACAGCGCTATCATCGACTGGAACTTCATCAGATGGTGGATGGCAGCCTGCGCATTCAAGGTACAGAGCTGGATCGACGCATTTGCTTAATCCATAATTTGCGACGCAGCCTGCGACTGTCGCAGGCCTTTGTCTGCGAGCATTTTGCCGCGCCCTTACGCCTGCGTCTGAAGCAGATGAAAATTGAAAAAGCGCTGTACGATGAAACCAATTTACAGGCGCTGATCCAGCACTGCAGCCTGTGCCTTAATCGCCCGTTCAGCACGCGCGATCAACTCTTTTTACAAATATTTATGAAATACGGCCTGTGCCAGCGCCAGCCTGCGATCTTTACGGCGCAGCAACAGGCATGGCTGTCAGCGAAAGCAGAACGTCAGGCCGCAAAAGATGTTATTCATCACTGGCAAAAGCGCTGTCATCTGACGCCGGACGCCAGCGAAACGGATTTCTGGACACTGTTATTTAGCCTGATCCATTTTCCGGACGCCAACCGTGTCCACCATCCCAGCGAGCAGCGACTGATGCGCGCCACACAGCGGCTCATTGATGATTTTGAGCACGTCGCCGGCACCACTTTTCATGACCGCACCGAACTCCAGCAGCAGTTATATACCCACCTGACACAGGCGCTGGATCGCACCTACTTTACAATGGCTATTGATGACAGTGTGGCACAAGACGTAACCAGGCTTTATCCGCGCCTGCTGCGCACCACACAGCAGGCACTGGACGCTTTCGAGCAGACATTTCAGGTTCAGTTCGCGCCGGAAGAGGTCAGCCTGGTGACGGTGATTTTCGGTGCGTGGCTGATGCAAAGCAGCGCATTGCAGGAAAAACAGGTGCTGCTGCTTACCGGTGACGATCCCGAACTGGAACAGGATGTCGAGCAGCAAATCCGCGAGATCACCTTGCTGCCTGTTAACATCACCTATCAGCGCGTTGAAGATTTCCAGCGCGACGGCGCACCGCGCGAAGTCGATGTCATTATTTCGCCTTATGTCACCTCGCTGCCCCTTTTCTCTCCCCCACTTATCCACGCCGAACTGCCGCTGACTGAATACCATCAGCAACGCATTCGCTATTTGCTGGAATCCTGACGCGGCCGCAGGAACAGTGCGGGCAGTGCCACCAGCGCCATCACCCAGAAGAGATGACCGTGCAGGTGAGTAAAGAGTACGCCGCAAATCATGGTCATGACGGCAATTCCGCCGCCCATTGCCAGCGCCGAATAGAGCGACTGCAAACGGATCACATCCGCCCCCTGCCGTGAAGCGATAAAGCGCATTGCGGCCAGGTGACATACCGTAAAGCTACCGCAGTGGAGTAGTTGCCCCACAATCAGCAGCGGCAACGCGGTGCTGGCGCCGAGCAGTCCCCAGCGAACCAGCGCACAGATGCCTGACAGCAACAGCAGATCCCGTGCGCGCCAGCGGTGAAACAGTCGATGGCTTAAGGCAAACACCATGATTTCCGCTACCACGCCCAGCGACCACAGATAACCCACTACCGATGCAGAATAACCGCTCTCCTGCCACCAGATGGCGCTGAAACCATAATAAGCCGCATGCGCACCCTGTAATAACGTCACGCACACCATAAAGCGCCAGACCGCGTTTTCCTTTATCAGATCGCGCCAGGCCTGCCAGCCTCCACCGACTCTGCCCTGCCTTTCGCTGCCCTGGGGATGGGTACGCGGGGTAAGCAGCATTCCTGCCAGCATACTGACCAACCCAACCGACAGCAGCATTAAGATCGCCTGCGAAGAGATGGCGCTCACCAGCATACCGGTCAGGGCTGAGCTGATCACAAACGCCAGCGAACCCCACAAGCGAACGGGCCCGTAGGCAAGGCCAATTTGCTGCGTCCAGGTGGCGGCCAGTGCATCGCTTAAAGGAACCAGCGGCGAGAAAAACAGGTTAAAACCGGTCATGACTAACAGCAGCCACATCCACTGCTGCCCAACCCAATAGCCCGCCGCAATAAAGCAGGTCAGCAGGGCCAGCAGGCGTAATGCCGTAATCAATTGTCCGGGATTTTTAACCTGAGAGGCGATGAATAAACTGCCCACAAAGCGCGCCACCATGCCGCACCCCAATAGCAGGCCAATTTGTTCAGCATTCAGGCCCACACCTTTGAGCCAGACGCCCCAGAAAGGAAGATAAATGCCGTAGCAGAAAAAGTAGGTGAAGTAGCTTAGTCCAAGCCACTTGGCGGAGCCGATTGCCATGTTCCCTCCAGCAATGATGCGTCCAGGCAATGATATGTGGTCGTTACTTTGTCAGAGCCGGGTTATGCAGGCAATAAAAAAGGATGGCCATGGCCATCCTCTTGTCAGACTGTGTTTTCAACAGAAAGGATTATGCGTAAACCGGCAGGCGCGCACAGATATCCAGTACTTTCTGCTTGGTACGCTCAATGGTGGCTTCATCGTTGATGTTGTCTAACACATCCGCGATCCAACCGGCCAGTTCGCGTACGTCTGCTTCTTTAAAGCCACGGCGCGTAACGGCAGGCGTACCAATTCGAACACCAGAGGTGACAAACGGGCTTTTCGGATCGTTTGGCACGCTGTTTTTGTTTACGGTGATATTCGCGCGGCCCAGTGCGGCATCGGCTTCTTTACCGGTCATGTTTTTGCTGACGAGATCGATCAGGAACAGGTGGTTATAGGTGCCGCCTGATACGATGTTATAGCCACGCGCGATCAGCACTTCTACCATTGCCTTAGCGTTTTTGGCGACCTGCTGCTGGTAGGCTTTAAACTCAGGCTCCATGGCTTCTTTGAAGGCCACGGCTTTACCGGCGATCACGTGCATCAGCGGGCCGCCCTGTCCACCAGGGAAGACGGCTGAGTTAAGCTTTTTGTACAGCTCTTCATCGCCGCCCTGCGCCAGGATGATACCGCCGCGCGGACCAGCCAGGGTTTTGTGCGTCGTGGAGGTCACGATATGTGCATGTGGAACCGGGTTAGGGTAAACATCCGCAGCAATCAGACCGGCAACGTGCGCCATATCCACAAACAGCCATGCGCCAACGCTGTCAGCGATTTCACGCATTTTAGCCCAGTCGCAAATCCCGGAATACGCCGAGAAACCGCCGATGATCATTTTAGGCTTATGAGTCTGTGCCAGCTCGGCCAGTTCGGTATAGTCAATTTTACCGGTTTCGTCGATGCCGTAAGGCACAACGTTGTACAGTTTGCCCGACAGGTTAACCGGTGAACCGTGTGTCAGGTGACCGCCGTGTGCCAGGTTCATGCCCAGAATGGTATCGCCGGGCTGCAGCAGCGCGGTGAAAACGGCAAAGTTAGCCTGAGAACCAGAATGAGGCTGCACGTTCGCATAGTCAGCGCCAAACAGGGCTTTAGCACGGTCGATAGCCAGTTGTTCAACAATGTCTACGTATTCGCAGCCACCGTAGTAGCGCTTGCCCGGATAGCCTTCGGCATATTTGTTAGTGAGCTGAGAACCTTGCGCCTGCATAACACGCGGGCTGGTGTAGTTTTCAGAAGCAATCAGTTCAATGTGCTCTTCCTGACGCACTTTCTCTTGCTCCATCGCCTGCCACAACTCGGCATCATAATCGGCAATGTTCATTTCACGCTTTAACATCCGCATCTCCTGACTGGCTATCTTTAAATCGGCAATTTACGCCCCCTGAGGGCGAAGGCAGACAGTGTAAACCGTTTTATCGGGGTAAGGTAGGGTGAATTCCCTCTTTTTACGCAAACGTTTGGCTACCGAGACGCCATGCCTTTTTATCCCTTTTTTGCAACGATTGCCCGCCAATATCATTTTTTCACTCTGTAAAAGATTTTTTGCGCTTTTATCGCGAAAACCGGCCAGTTGCTGCCAGTAATACCCAGCATGAGATTTACAGCATGAAAGAAACGATCATAAGATGCATTTAAAATGCAACTTTAAATGAGGTGTTGCCATGCTTGATGCTCAAACTATTGCTACCGTGAAATCATCCCTTCCCGCCCTTGCCGCCTGCGGCCCCGATCTGACTGCTCATTTCTATGACCGCATGCTTGCTCAGCATCCTGAACTAAAAAATGTCTTTAACATGAATAATCAACGTAACGGCGGGCAGCGTGAAGCCCTGTTCAATGCGATATGTGCCTACGGCGCAAACCTCGAAAACCTGACGGCGATACTGCCGGCCGTTGAAAAAATTGCGCAAAAACATACCAGCCTGAATATTCAGCCCGCGCAGTATGCAATTGTGGGTGAGCATTTACTTGCTACCATCAAAACCCTGTTGAATCCCGGTGATGACGTGCTGGCAGCATGGGGACGTGCTTACGGCGTACTGGCGGATGTGTTTATCCAGCGCGAAGAAGCGATTTATCAGGCATCGGAGCAGCAAAAAGGCGGATGGCGCGGGACGCGGCCGTTTCGCATCAGCGCGATTGAGCAGCAGAGTGCCGTGATCAAAAGCTTTACTTTTACGCCTGTGGACGGGGGTCCGGTTGCCCCCTTTAAACCCGGTCAGTATCTGACGCTTCACTTGCAGCCCGCAGGTTGTGAATATCATCAAATTCGTCAGTACTCACTAACCACAGGGAGCAACGAGAAAATGTACCGTATTGCGGTGAAACAGGCGCCGCAGGGAATCCTGTCCGGCTGGCTACATCAGCATGCAGAAGTCGGCAGTGAAGTACAGTTGGCCGCCCCGCACGGCGATTTTTTCCTGCAGGTGAGCCCGACAACGCCGGTCACCCTCATTTCCGCCGGCGTTGGACAAACCCCAATGCTGGCAATGCTCCACGCGCTGGCTGCACAGCGGCATCTGGCGCCCGTCAACTGGCTTCACGCCGCCGAAAATGGCAAACAGCATGCCTTCGCAGACGAAGTGACCACCACCGGTGCCCTGCTTCCTGATTTTGCACAGCACATCTGGTATCGCGAGCCGGACGAACCCGATGCAGGCCGCTACGATGCGCAAGGTATGATGGATTTGGCGACCCTGTCAGCGCGGCTGCGGGATGTGAATACCCACTTTTATCTCTGCGGGCCACTTGGCTTTATGCAATTTATCGTTAAGCAGTTGCATGCGGTCGGCATTACGGCGGACAGAATTCACTATGAGCTGTTCGGTCCACATAAAGAGATATGAATCGGCGACTGCGAACGGCGCCCTTGAAGCAGTGGCGCCAGCCGTTCGGTGTGCAGTGCTGCGTTAACGCGGGCGGGGGTAACACTTTGTGGTGAAACAGACAGCTTTTCGCCCCTCCCTCATATCAGGACGGGGCGAGATCTCGACGAATGAAACTTTTCCAACATCGCCGGGATTTCAGCTAAAGATTTTGCATCTAAAGTGAATTAAATCGCTTCTTCGTCTTCTTCGCCAGTACGGATGCGCACTACGCGGGCAACATCGAAAACAAAGATTTTACCGTCGCCGATTTTTCCGGTTTGTGCGGTGCGCATGATGGTTTCGACGCAGGTATCAACGATATCATCTCCGACAACCATTTCGATTTTCACCTTGGGCAGGAAGTCCACCATGTACTCTGCGCCACGGTAGAGTTCCGTATGGCCTTTCTGGCGACCAAATCCTTTTACTTCGCTCACGGTCATGCCGGTAATGCCGACTTCAGCAAGTGCCTCACGCACGTCATCGAGCTTGAAGGGTTTAATAATTGCATCGATCTTTTTCATGTCAGATCCTTTCCTCGAGCCCTCCATGGTTAGAGGGTTATTAAAGTATAAATGTCGCTGGCAGCGCCGCAGACTATGGGGGCAAAAAATTACTCTTTAAAGTCGCTGGCGTCCAGTTCATGCCGTGACAGCAGCTTATAGAATTCGGTACGGTTACGTCCAGCCAGACGCGCGGCGTTGGTGACGTTCCCTTTGGTCATCTGTAACAGCTTACGCAGATAGTTAAGTTCAAACTGATTCCGTGCTTCAACAAAGGTCGGTAGCGCGCTGTTTTCGCCACTCAGCGCCTGCTCTACCAGCGCATCGCTGATAACGGGCGAGGAGCTGAGTGCGACACACTGCTCAATGACGTTAACCAACTGACGCACGTTACCTGGCCAGCTGGCAGACATCAGGCGCTTCATCGCATCGACGGAGAAGCTGCGTATCTGCGGCTTATGCCGTTCTGCCGTTTGACGCAGCAAATGGTTAGCCAGCAGTGGGATATCTTCGGTACGTTGATGCAGCGCGGGGATTTTCAGGTTCACCACGTTCAGGCGGTAAAAGAGATCTTCGCGAAACGCATTCTTTTCCATCGCTTTCGGCAGATCCCGGTGCGTGGCCGAGATAATCCGGACATCAATATCGATATCATTATTGCTGCCCAGCGGCCGGACTTTACGCTCCTGCAGCACGCGCAGTAACTTCACCTGCAGTGCAGGCGGCATATCGCCAATTTCGTCCAGAAACAGCGTGCCGCCTTCTGCGGCTTTAAACAGGCCGTCACGCGCGCTGACCGCGCCGGTAAAGGCGCCTTTGGCGTGACCAAACAACTCTGATTCCAGAAGCTGCTCAGGTAAGGCACCGCAGTTAATGGCCACAAACGGCTTTTGCGCGCGCGGGCTGGCGGCATGGATAGCCTTTGCCAGGACTTCTTTACCCGTGCCGCTTTGCCCGTTAATCAGCACGCTGACGTCTGACTGGGCAACCATGTGTGCCTGTTCAAGTAAGCGCAGCATCTGCGGGCTACGGGTCACTATGGCTTCACGCCAGCGGTCGTCGCTGACTGGCGCTCGCTGCGCCAGGGCTTCGTCTATCGCCTTATACAGTGCATCGCGATCCACGGGCTTGGTAAGGAAGCTGAACACGCCCTGCTGCGTTGCCGCTACGGCTTCCGGAATTGAACCATGCGCCGTTAAAATGATGACCGGTAAACCCGCGTGACGCTTTTGAATTTCAGCAAATAATGCCAGGCCGTCCATTTCATCCATGCGCAGATCGCTGATGACCAGCTCGATCTTTTCTTTCTGCAACAGCCGAAGCGCATCGGGCCCACTGGCCGCGGTCGTCACCTGATATCCCTCACTGGTCAGGCGCATACCTAACAGTTTGAGCAGGCTGGGATCATCATCCACTAAAAGCAGGTGGGCCGCTTGTTTCACCATTACTGATCTTCCTCTTGTGGCAGTGCCGTTCCGTGACTGCCGTCAGGCATATCAGAGGTTTTGCGCGACGAAAGCTGGCGCTCAATATCGGTTAGCCGCTCCAGTTTGCGCTGGGTATCACTGAGCTGCTGACGCAGTTTTATCTGTTGTTGACGCAGCGAATCTGACTGGGCATCGCTGCTCTGTTGCAAATGGGCGTAGCGTGACCGCATGGCGCTGAGTTCAAGCTGGGCGACCTGATTACTGCGCCAGAGCTGAATTAACGCACGCATATTGGGGGGGAACTGCTCGCTGTAGCCATCAAGCACGTTGATGTAGTCGCGGCGTTCCAGTGGCGTCACATTGCCGTTTGCCATTAACACCCCCTGCTTAAAGGCGCGCGACCAGCTGTCCACCGGCCAGCGGTGGGCCTCCGCTCGTGCTTCAGCGGGAGAAAGTCGTTCGGCACAGTCTATACTGCGCATCCAGTAAAGGGGATTCGTCATGGCGGCGCTATTCTCAATACGCCAGATATCGACGCAGCGCATAGTGAGATAGTCGACCAGCCGTGCTTCGGGCACCACAACGCTGCCCGAAGCGGGCTGGGCTGTTGTGGTGACCGGGGATGAGGCACACCCACTGAGCATCATGCTGCTCAGTGCGCTTATCACGAGGGCGGTGAAAAATTTCATGCTTCAGACTTTCCCGGCTGTGGTGTTCAGTTCGATGCGAAAACAAACATCAGCGTCGTCACGGGTAACCAGTTGCAGGCTACCGTGCATGCGGCGCAGACAATCCTTTGCGATGCTTAACCCCAGTCCGCTGCCTTTGACTGGCCCTTTACGCTGATGACTGCCCTGGAAAAAAGGTTCAAAAATCATCTCCTGCTCATTTTCGGGAATGGGCGTACCGCTGTTAGCGACATCGATGATTATCCGATCGCCCTGCCGCTGGCTGTGCAGCCAAATGTTACCGGATTCATTGCCATAGTTCACGGCGTTAGAGTAGAGGTTGTCAATCACGCTCATCAATAGCATAGGTTCTGCCAGGCAATCTGTGGCTTTCAGATCGATATTGACATGCATAAGCTTGGTTCGGGCTGAGAGTGCATGCGCATTAACAACGTCATACACGATGTCAGTCAGATCCACCGTTTCCAGGGTAATCGGGCCATCAGCCAGTTTGCGGTTGTAATCAAGTAGCTGTTCGATAAGGCGTTGCAGGTGGCGACTGCTGTTATCCAGTATTGAGACGATTTCTTTCTGTTCAGGATTCAGTATGCCCGCAACCTCATCAGCCAGCAGCTCTGTACCTTCACGCAGGCTGGCAAGCGGCGTTTTAAGTTCGTGTGAAAGATGACGTAAAAATTCATGTCGCTGGGTTTCCAGCCAGGCCAGGCGTTCACTTAACCAGATAATGCGTTGCCCCAAAGAGCGTAACTCGCGCGGACCGCGAAACACCATGCTGCTGCCCAGTTCGCGTCCTTCGCCAAGTCGGTTAATCATCCGCTCTACGCTTTTTACCGGGCCGATGATCATGCGGGTAAACAGCAGGGTTAACGTCAGGCTGATAATGAACAGGATAAGCGCCTGCCAGCCAAAAAACTGACCACGGTCGGCTATTTCACGTTGCAGTTGCAGACCACGTGCAAACACCACTTCTCTCGTATCCTGCACCAGTTGCACGTTTGTCGCTGAAAATTTTTCCAGCGCCTGTGACGCACCGGTCACAGGATTACCGTTATCGCACTGCATGGTTTCCAGCTGCGGCAAAATGGCCTGCAACGTTTTAAACGCCGGTAAATCGGGCAGGCTGTCGGCATGGGAACTGAGCATCTGACCATAGCGGATACGCTGCGTCTGATAGAGCTTTGCCAGAGACGTATCGCCCAGCACACAGTACTGGCGATAACTCCGTTCCAGCTCGATAGCGGTGCGTGCCATCGCCTCGCTGCGCCTGACGTCAGTAAAGGTATTTCGGTTAGTGTCGGCAGCCTGATTACTTAACGCTGAGAGACTTTCCCAGGCCTGCCAGGCCAGCACCAACAGCGGCAGGAGCACCAGCAAAAAGGCCATCAGCACCAACTGGCGCAGGGACCCGGGAAATAAACGCCATTTTTTCACGCGACGGCTTCCTTAAAGATACGCTTACCGGATGCTAGCGGAGTCAGCCCAGAGAAGGAAGAGGCAGAAAAGAAAACGGCAGGCGCGACGGCCTGCCGTTGACGCACCGCCATAGCAGTACGCGAGAATGGGTGGAGCCTAACTCAACGTTGCGTCCGATGCTTGATAACGATGCAGAACATACGATTATCGGTTGGGTGGACGACAGGCTCCGTTTGGTGCGTCATTCGGATTTTATGAGCTCTGCCCGCTGTGGGGTGGCGATCATAAACAGATGAATGAGCAACAGGCATAGTATAGCAAGGTTCATGCCAGTTTTTAAAATTCATTTATAATCAATATCTTGAAAAACCATTCAGCTGACTTCGCTCATTTCAGACTGTCTGGTCCGCTAAAAGTGTCGCCAGATACCAACACAATTTTGCCTTTCCCTTTCAATCTATAAAAATCATAAAGATAGATGTCACCAATCGGCGACAACAAAAGGTGACGTATGTCTCCTTTTGCCAACAAGTGGGGAATAAAAAAGGGAGGCACTCAGGCCTCCCGGTCTTTTTTCGCTGTTCTTAACCCAATTGTTTCCGTGCATTGCGGAAAATGCGCATCCAGGGGCTGTCTTCGCCCCATTCAGCCGGGTGCCATGAGTTGCTGACCGTGCGGAACACACGCTCTGGATGCGGCATCATAATTGTGACGCGTCCACTTTCATTGGTCACCGCAGTAATACCGTTTGGTGAGCCATTCGGGTTTGCCGGATAGGCTTCCGTCACTTTGCCTGTGTTATCGACATAACGCAGCGCCACCAGCCCTTTCGATTCCAGTGCGGCAAGGTGCGCGCCATCACGCACCTCCACGAAGCCCTCGCCGTGCGATACGGCGATCGGCATACGGGAACCGGCCATGCCATCCAACAGTAACGACGGGCTGGCAGCTACTTCAACCAGGCTGAAGCGTGCTTCAAAACGTTCAGACTGGTTACGGACAAAGCGCGGCCACAGCTCACTACCCGGAATCAATTCACGCAGGTTAGACATCATCTGGCAGCCGTTACACACGCCCAGCGCCAGCGTTTGTGGGCGATGGAAGAACGACTCGAACTGATCGCGTACGCGCGTGTTAAACAGAATGGATTTCGCCCAGCCTTCACCCGCGCCCAATACGTCACCGTAGGAGAAACCGCCACAGGCCACCAGCGCCTGGAAAGGTTCCAGATCGATCCGGCCCACCAACAGGTCACTCATATGCACGTCAACCGCCGTAAAACCTGCCCGATCAAAGGCGGCCGCCATTTCCACATGCGAGTTAACGCCCTGCTCGCGCAGCACGGCAACGCGTGGACGCGCACCCGTTGCAATCATCGGTGCCGCAACGTCTTCGTCTGGCTTAAAGGTCAGGCTAACGTTCAGTCCGGGATCGGTGTCATCCTGCTTTGCCTGATGTTCCTGATCGGCGCAGGCCGGATTATCACGCAGACGCTGCATCTGCCATGTGGTTTCTGCCCACCAGGTCCGCAAGGTGGTGCGGCTTTCGCTGTAAACCGCGCTGTCGCCTGAGCGAATCACAAAGCGATCGCCCGACTGTGCGCTGCCCAGCACATGGCTGCAGTGCGCCAGGCCATGTTCAGCAAGAATCTGCTCCACGGCTTCGCGATCCGCCGCGTTGATTTGAATCACCGCACCCAGCTCTTCGGTGAACAGCGCAGCCAGTGCATCGCTGCCCAGCGCCGCGATATCGACTTCGATGCCACAGTGACCAGTGAAAGCCATTTCCGCCAGGGTAACCAGCAGGCCGCCGTCTGAGCGGTCATGGTAAGCCAGCAGTTTTTGCTGGCTGACCAGGGCCTGAATGGCATTAAAGAAGCCAGCCAGCTGCGTTGCATCACGGACATCAGCAGGCTTGTCGCCCAGTTGACGATAAACCTGAGCCAGCGCCGTCGCGCCTAAGGTGTTAGCGCCGTTGCCAAGGTCGATTAACAGCAGCAGGTTGTCCCGATCGGCGACCAGCTGTGGCGTCACATTGCGACGTACGTCTTCTACCCTTGCAAAAGCCGTGATCACCAGCGACAGCGGCGAGGTCATTTCGCGCTGTTCGGTGCCTTCCTGCCAGCGGGTTTTCATCGACATAGAGTCTTTACCCACCGGGATAGTGATGCCGAGCGCCGGACACAGTTCCTCACCGACGGCTTTTACAGCGTCATACAGGCCCGCATCTTCACCCGGATGGCCCGCGGCCGACATCCAGTTAGCCGAAAGTTTCACGCGCTTCAACGAACCGACCGGCGTCGCGGCCAGGTTCGTCAGCGCTTCACCAACCGCCAGGCGGGCCGAGGCGGCGAAGTCCAGCAGTGCGACAGGCGCACGCTCGCCCAGCGCAAAAGCCTCACCATGATAGCTGTCGAGGCTGGCCGTGGTCACGGCGCAGTTGGCAACCGGGATCTGCCAGGGGCCCACCATCTGATCGCGCGCCACCATGCCGGTTACGCTGCGATCGCCGATGGTGATCAGGAAGGTTTTTTCCGCTACGGTTGGCAAGTGCAGCACGCGATTTACCGCGTCCGTCAGCGTAATGCCCTCGCGCTGCAGGGCATCGCCCTTCGCCTGCAGTTTCACCACATCGCGCGTCATTTTCGGGGTTTTGCCCAGCAGGACGTCCAGCGGCATATCAATCGGGCTGTTATCAAAGTGGCTGTCGTTCAGGGTCAGGTGCTGCTCTTCGGTGGCTTCACCAATCACCGCATACGGCGCACGTTCGCGCTGACAAATGGCAGCAAACTCGGCCAGCTTTTCAGGGGCCACGGCCATCACATAGCGCTCTTGTGATTCGTTACACCAGACTTCAAGCGGGCTCATTCCCGGTTCATCACTCAGGATGTCGCGCAGGTTGAAGCGACCGCCGCGTCCACCGTCGCTGACCAGTTCCGGCATGGCGTTGGACAGGCCGCCCGCGCCCACATCGTGGATAAACAGAATCGGGT
The DNA here is from genome assembly GCF_029967885.1 of Pantoea sp. V106_11. NCBI lineage: Bacteria > Pseudomonadati > Pseudomonadota > Gammaproteobacteria > Enterobacterales > Erwiniaceae > Pantoea > Pantoea sp. V106_11. The sequence goes on along the minus strand of NZ_JASCAK010000031.1, from coordinate 130,844 downwards.
TGTCATCGCCCCGTTGCCAGCAACGGTCAATCACTTCCTGGCAGCGACGCTCCATTTCAGGGTTGTCACGCTGCACCGATGCAAAGTCGAGATCCGCATCGGACTGGCCTGATGCCATGGATGATGCCGCACCGCCGCCCAGGCCGATATTCATCGCCGGCCCGCCCAGCACGACCAGTTTGGCCCCGACGGTGATTTCACCTTTCTGAACGTGGTCCGCACGAATGTTTCCGATGCCGCCAGCCAGCATAATGGGCTTGTGGTAGCCGCGCAGTTCAGTCCCGTTGTGGCTGTTAACCTGCTCTTCATAGGTCCGGAAGTAGCCGTTTAAGGCCGGACGACCAAATTCGTTGTTAAAGGCTGCGCCGCCCAGTGGGCCTTCGGTCATAATATCCAGCGCGCTGACGATGCGCGCTGGCTTGCCAAAATCCTCCTCCCAGGGCTGTTCGAAGCCGGGGATGCGCAGGTTCGACACCGAGAACCCGACCAGGCCAGCTTTCGGCTTGGCACCGCGCCCCGTGGCGCCTTCATCACGAATTTCACCGCCGGAGCCGGTTGCCGCGCCAGGCCAGGGCGAAATCGCGGTTGGGTGGTTGTGCGTTTCAACCTTCATCAGAATGTGCGCGGCTTCCTGGTGATAGGCGTACTCACCCTTTTCTGCGTCCGCGAAGAAGCGACCGACCTCCGAGCCTTCCATTACCGCCGCGTTATCTTTATAGGCTGACAGAACATAATCCGGCGTTTGCTCGAAGGTGTTCTTAATCATTTTAAACAGTGATTTAGGCTGTTTTTCGCCGTCGATGATCCAGTCAGCGTTAAAGATTTTGTGGCGACAGTGCTCAGAGTTCGCCTGGGCAAACATATAAAGTTCAATGTCGTTCGGATTGCGTCCCAGCCGGGTAAAGGCCGCCAGCAGGTAGTCAATTTCGTCGTCGGCCAGCGCCAGGCCGAGCGTCATATTGGCCTGAACCAGCGCCTGACGGCCCTCACCCAGCACATCAACGCTTTTGACCGGCTGAGGTTCATGGTGAGCAAACAGCTGCTCAGCCTCGCTGAAATCGCTGTAAACCGTCTCCATCATGCGGTCGTGCAGCAGTGCGGAGAGTGTTTGCCATTGGCTTTCAGAAAGCTGAGGTGCCTGGACATAAAAGGCCATGCCTCGTTCCAGACGACGCACCTGCGAAAGATCGCAGTTATGAGCAATGTCTGTGGCTTTTGATGACCACGGCGATATCGTACCAGGACGTGGCGTGACCAGAATTAAACGCCCTTGTGGCGCATGTTCAGCGAGAGAAGGACCGTACTTGAGCAGGCGCTGCAGACGGGATTTTTCATCCTCACTCAGCGGCGCGCTGACATCGGCAAAATGGACGTACTCAGCGTAAATATCACTCACCGGCAGATGAGCGTCCTGAAAGCGGGCCAGCAATTTGTTTACACGAAATGCCGACAGGGCGGGCGAACCACGCAGAATTTCCATCATAAGATCTCTCGTCTTCGAAGCGCCGGGCGACGCTTCATTGGGCGCAACAGGGGAAAACGGGGCGTATTATAAAGAAACCCACTCCGCGACGAAACCGTTTGCGCAAAATTTATGGCCATCAAGATTTGCCTGAAATTTGCGCAAAAATTGCTTTATAAGTTGCTCTGCCGGTGTTTGTTGCGCAAAATGCCCCTCGCTCTGGGAGTTAAAACAAGATCAATACTGCCTTAAAAGACAGAGGCCTTGGAGCCATCGAGAGATAACTATTTGAAACGCCTAAAATTTAATTATCTGGTTATCGGTCTGCTTACCGTGCTGCTGGCTCTGGCACTGTGGCCGTCTATTCCCTGGTACGGGGGAGGACAAGATACGATTTCACAGATTAAATCACGGGGAGTGCTACGCGTCAGTACCGTAAACTCGCCGTTGACTTACTACACCGTGAATAAAGCACCGGCCGGGATGGACTACGAGCTGGCGAAGCGTTTTGCCGATTATCTGGGCGTTAAGCTTGATATAACGGTGCGCGCCAACCTCAGCGATCTGTTCGATGCGCTCGACGACGGCAAAGCGGATCTGCTGGCGGCAGGTCTGATTTATAACGATGAGCGTTTGTCGCGTTATCAGATCGGTCCGGGCTACTACAGCGTTTCGCAGCAGCTGGTCTATCGCGTGGACAAACCGCGGCCAAAAAACCTGGGTGACTTAAAGGGGCGGCTGGTTGTTGCCTCTGGATCGGCTTATCTGTCGACGCTTAAAAACGCCCGGGCGAATCACTATCCCGATCTCGACTGGGCCATTTCGACCGATCAAAGTCCGAAAGCCCTGCTGGAAGCCGTGGCGGAAGGCAAGCTGGATTATACGATTGGCGATTCCGTGACGATTGCCCTGCTTCAGCGCATTCATCCCCAACTGGCTGTGGCTTTCGACGTCACCGATGAAGAACCGGTAACGTGGTATTTACCGCACGAAAGCGATGACAGCCTGAACGCCGCCATGCTGGATTTCTTTAACAGCATGGGAGAAGAAGGGGCGATGGCAAGACTTGAAGAGAAATATCTCGGTCACGTCGGCACCTTCGACTACGTGGATACCCGCACCTTCCTGCGCTCCATTGACAACGTGCTGCCCGATATAAAACCCCTGTTTGAAAAGTACGCCAAAAATATCGACTGGCGGCTGCTGGCGGCGATCTCCTATCAGGAGTCGCACTGGAATCCGCAGGCGACGTCGCCTACCGGCGTCCGCGGCATGATGATGTTAACGCGGAATACCGCTGACAGCGTTGACGTAGGTGACCGTACCGATCCTGAGCAGAGCATCCGTGGCGGCAGCGAGTATCTGCAAAACATGATGGAAAAGGTGCCACAAACGATTCCGGAAGATGAGCGTATCTGGTTTGCCCTGGCGGCCTATAACATGGGCTATGCGCATATGCTGGATGTGCGTAAGCTCACGGCTAAACAGGGTGGAAATCCCGACAGCTGGGCAGATGTTAAACTGCGGCTACCCATGTTGAGCCAGAAGCGCTACTACTCACAAACCACCTATGGCTATGCACGCGGGCAGGAAGCCTATAATTACGTGGAGAATATCCGCAAATATGAAATTAGCCTGGTGGGTTATTTGCAGGAGCAGGAAAAACGCATTGCCCAACAGGCGGCCCTGGAGGCAGAGCTGGGCAAAGGTTATCCTGCCGTCACGCCTGAGGTGGCAATGAATTAACTTTCGCGCTGCGCCTGACGCAGCGCTTTTTGTTGCTGGCGGCGCATGCGGAAAAAGTCGCTCAGCATTGCCGCGCACTCCTCTTCCAGCACTCCCTGATGCAGCGCCACCTGATGATTCATTCCCGGATGTCCCAGAATATCAATCAGTGAGCCGGCTGCGCCGGTTTTTACATCGTGCGCGCCATAAACCAGACGGCCAATGCGACTGTGCACCATCGCGCCCGCACACATAATGCAGGGCTCCAGCGTGACGTAAAGCGTGGTATTGAGCAGGCGATAATTCTCCAGCACTTTCCCGCCCTGACGTAAGGCCATGATCTCCGCATGGGCGGTGGGATCGTGCTGCCCGATAGGCCGGTTCCAGCCCTCGCCTATCACCCGATCGCCCTGAACCAGCACCGCACCCACCGGCACTTCGCCCTGCTCCCATGCGCGCTGCGCCAGCGTAAGCGCCCGGCGCATCCAGTATTCATCTTGTTCTTGAGTCACGCAGACCACTCCCGGCAGCAAAAAAGCGGCGCATTATAACCATCGAATCCGTAAAACCGAAGCGTGACAGCGGTTATTCCAGCTGTTGTAATTCGCCACCCGGGGTGACGCGCCAGCGATGCTGGCAGAAGAACAGCAGCGGGTTATCCTGTTTGCTGTCGCTGTAACCGCTATACAGCTGTAAGGGCGTGCCGATTTGCTCTTCAAGCTGCACCACTTTTTCATGGCCGAGACAGCGCATTTTCAATATGCGTCCGCCTAAACCGGGCTGCATCTGGCTGGCGATGAGCTTCACCCGCGGTAGAAATGCGGAGTCGTAATAGACCTGCTCCACCAGCGACTGCGGTGAGCCCGTAATCAGCCAGACATCGGCATCATCGCTACTAAGGTATTCACTGAGTCGTTTCTGCACCACGGGAAATGCTTTAACGCGTTGTCGAAACCATTGCGCGAATTCGGCTTCCAGCCGCAGCAGTGTGGCTTCAGAGCGGCCAAAGGTGATCGACCACAGCAGCAAACTCATCGGCCAGCGCGCGGCGCGTCCCTTAAACAATAAACCCGCGCCCACAACCGGCAGCAACGGCACCACCAGCAGCAGATTAAGCGGCTTGCGGCGCAGCAGATAGCGCATGAAGGTGCCAAACATGTCCTGTTGGTGCAATGTGCCATCAAGGTCGAAAAACACCACGCGACGTTGTATATCGTTGGTCAAACAACACTCCTTTTTACCTAATTGGCATCAACAGCCTCTATTGTAGTCATCTTCGTCCAACGAGGCGATGGCTGTCATTTTTTATTCCAGTGACTACAATGCGCATAGAATCATTTATTCCATGCGGAACATCCGCTAAATCATAAGGATTGAGCATGAGTTCATTGCTGCGCATTCGCCAGCTTTATCCCTCTCTGGCGCTGAACGAGCGTCGGCTGGCGGATTTTTTACTGTCACAACCGGATCGGGCACGGCATCTGAGTTCACAAAAGCTGGCGGAAGAATCCGGGGTCAGCCAGTCGAGCGTGGTTAAATTCGCACAAAAACTGGGATACAAAGGCTTTCCGGCTCTTAAGCTGGCGCTGAGTGAGTCGCTGGCGGATAAAGATGCCATCACCGTGCACAACCAGATCCTGAGCGACGATCCGCTCAAAGCCGTGGGTGAAAAATTACTCACGGAGAAGCTCTCTGCGATTCGCGCCACGCTGGATATCAACAGTGAAGAGAAATTAAACGCCGTCCTGCAGTTGCTCAAGCGCGCACGCCGCATTTTGCTGGTCGGCATTGGCGCGTCCGGCCTGGTGGCAAAGGATTTTTCATGGAAGCTGATGAAAATTGGTATCAATGCGGTGGCGGAACAGGATATGCACGCGCTGCTGGCCAGTGTTCAGGCTATGTCATCTGGCGATGTGCTGCTGGCGATCTCCTACACCGGCGAAAGACGTGAAATCAACCTTGCCGCTCAGGAAGCCGTTCGCGTAGGGGCGGATGTGCTGGCCTTTACCGGCTTTACGCCTAACACACTGCAGCAGTGCGCCACCCATTGCCTGTACACCGTGGCAGAAGAGCAGAGCACGCGCAGCGCCGCCATCTCATCTACCACCGCGCAGCTGGCGTTGACGGACCTGCTGTTTATGGCCCTGGTGCAGAACGATCCTGAGCGAGCATCCAGCCATATTCGTCACAGCGAAGCTCTGGTTAAGAAACTGATCTAGCCAGAAAGCTCAACGCAGATATTTTGCCGAGAACATAACGAAAGAAGCCAGCATTCGCGCTGGCTTCTCAGAGAACTTTAACTGTTAACCGGTATGAACGGATTAGCTACCGCTGGTATCTTGCGTCGAAATAGGCAGGTACTGGCTCATACCGGTGCTGGCAGAATCCACAGCAGCCTTGTTTTTAGCAACCAGATAGAAGGTGTCAGCATAAGAATGCGGAGCGTGATCTGCGGAATAAAGCGCGAATTTTACGACTTTCTTTCCACCCTCATACTTACATTCCATGTCCCAGCTAATAGTCGAGCCAGGTGTCGCTTTACATTTTCCCTTTCCATAGGTGTATTGCAGGAAATTATTCGTTTTATTTTCTGCCGACGCAACGAAATCTGGTCGAGATCCGCCCGCTGACAGGCTTCCGTAAGCGGTTGTTGCGGCAAGAACAGCTACGCCCACAATCAAAAGAATTCTTTTTTTCACCTGACACAATCCATCGATATTGTTGATGAATAGATATTATCGGAAAAATCCTAAGCCCGCATCTGTTCTTCGCATTTTCTATGACAAAATATTTCTATTGAACATTTTCCCTGCTAAATCCTTACAAATGGTGGACGGGATGACGTGAGGCACTTTTAACGCCTTCTCTCTCTTTAACCACTCAGGTTGCTGCTCAAAGAAAGCCATCATTCATCATAAAATTCAGCCCTGCACTTCATCCACAAAAAAAGAAATTTATAAACATTGAGTTATGCAATGCTGTAGCAGCATTTGTCACTTTAGCCCCTCGCCGTCATTTTTGCTTAAGACAGAATATGATACTGTTCGCCACGTTTATCACAGCCGAATCCAGTTTGCAGGTCATTGACACAGTCTGCTAGCTTAAAAAGGCAATATTGTAAGGTATGTCGGGAAATGAAAGTGTCATGGCAGGCTGTCTCGATCGCCGTCTTTGCCAGGCTACGCATAAACGACAAAAATTATTTATCGATTAAGAAGCCGCGATGTCTCTACTGATTACCGAACGATGCATTAACTGCGATATGTGCGAACCTGAATGCCCGAACCAGGCGATTGCGATGGGTGAGGCAATCTATGAAATTGATGTGAGTCGCTGCACGGAGTGCGTGGGTCATTACGATCTTCCAACCTGTCAGCGCGTTTGCCCGATTGATAACACGATCGTCATAGATCCACAGCACATCGAATCACGCGATGCGCTGTGGGATAAGTTTGTGCAGCTGCACGGTTAACTTTCGATGATCACCGTTGCGCAGGCATAGTGACGCTCATCTGCCAGCGTGACATGCACATGCTGCACGCCAAGACGTTGCGCCACCTCGGCGGCATGATCGAAGAAACGCAGCAGCGGTTTACCCAGCGCGTCGTTATAAACTTCGAACTGGTTAAAAGCCAGCCCGCCCCGAATGCCGGTACCAAAGGCTTTTGCCGCCGCCTCTTTAACCGCAAAACGTTTGGCCAGGAAACGAACCGGCTGACGGTGCTGTTGATATTGCTGCCACTCGGCCTCGCTCAGGACACGCCGCGCCAGACGATCGCCTGAACGTGAAATCACATCGGCAATGCGTTCTATTTCGACGATATCGCTGCCCAGTCCCAGGATAGCCATTAGCGACGCGCTTCTCGCAGCAGTGCTTTCATGGCTTTCACCGCCTCAGGCAGACCACTCATCACGGCACGTCCAATAATCGCATGACCGATATTCAGCTCATGCATTTCCGGCAGGGCGGCGATTGGCAGTACGTTGTGGTAAGTCAGCCCATGACCGGCGTTAACTTTTAACCCACGGCTGGCAGCAAAGGTGGCGGCCTGACGGATACGTGCCAGCTCAGCGTCGCGCGCTGGGCCTTCAGGCGCTTCAGCATAGGCACCGGTATGAATTTCAATATAGGGCGCGCCGCTGGTCACCGCCGCCTCGATTTGGCGGTGATCGGGATCGATAAACAGGGACACCAGAATGCCCGCTTCGCTGAGCTGTTTCACCGCGGCGTTCAGCTTCTCCTGCTGGCCCGCGACGTCCAGTCCGCCTTCGGTGGTGACTTCCTCGCGCTTTTCCGGCACCAGGCAGCAGAAATGCGGTTTGATTTCACAGGCGATAGCCAGCATCTCCTCGGTCACGGCCATTTCGAGATTCATGCGCGTTTCAATGGTATCGCGCAGGATGCGCACATCCCTGTCGGTAATGTGGCGACGATCTTCGCGCAGGTGCACGGTAATGCCGTCTGCACCCGCCTGTTCGGCGATAAACGCCGCCTGTACCGGATCGGGATAATGGGTTCCACGCGCATTGCGAACGGTAGCGATATGGTCGATATTCACGCCTAACAGTAACTCAGCCATGACAATCCTCGGTTCATTATGGTCATTGCGTTGAGTGTACCGCGCAGAGATAAGGCCAGGCTACGGTCAGTGCTCTGTCTCGTCAGAAATAGTGGGCTTTTTTTTCGGGGTAAACTGGCGAAAAAGCTCCTGGCTTTTTAGCGGCTTACCGCCCAGGTAGGGTTTGAGGGCCATACGCGTGAAACGTTTGGCTGCGCGCAGGGTTTCTGCATCCGGGAATTCTCGGGTAAACAGCGCCTGCAGTTCACGCCCGGTGAAGCTACGCTGGTTCAGCACCAGGCTGGCAATAAAGCCTTTCTCTTCACGGTAGCTGTAGGTCATGGCTTCGCTGACCGGTTCACCGCTGCCCGCACAGTGCAGGAAGTCTACGCCGTAACCCAAATGACCCAGCAGCGCCAGCTCAAAACGGCGCAGCGCAGGCTCTGGTGATCCTTCGCCTGCCGCCAGCATCTGAATGCATTGCAGGTAGTCGAAAAACAGTTCAGAGAAGGGAATGTGCTGCTCCAGTACCCGAGATAACAACTCGTTAACGTACAGGCCGCAGTATAGCGTGATGCCACTGAGAGGTAATGCCAGGGAGACCGCTTCAGCGTTGCGCAGGGTTTTGACTTCCCCACGCCCGCTCCAGCGCACCAGTAAAGGCGTGAAAGGCTGTAAGGTGCCTTTCAGTTGGGAACGCCGTGAACGTGCCCCTTTTGCCAGAACACGTACGCGGCCTTCACTTTCACTAAACAGATCAAGCAGCAGGCTGGTCTCGCTGAAAGGACGACTATGCAGCACAAAGGCGCGTTGCCAGCCTTCCATTTAATCAGAGATCGTCTGTGTAACCCAGGCTGCGCAGCGCACGTTCGTCGTCCGCCCAGCCGGATTTAACTTTGACCCACAGTTCGAGATGCACTTTCGCATCGAACATCTCTTCCATGTCTTTACGGGCTTCGATACCGATGGTTTTGATTTTGGCGCCTTTGTTACCAATCACCATTTTCTTCTGCCCTTCACGCTCGACCAAAATCAGACCGTTGATGTCATAACCGCCGCGCGCATTCGACACGAACTGTTCGATTTCAACCGTGACCGAGTAAGGCAGTTCAGCCCCCAGAAAACGCATCAGCTTTTCACGGATGATTTCTGAGGCCATAAAGCGCTGCGAACGATCGGTAATGTAATCTTCCGGGAAGTGATGGTCAGATTCCGGCAGATGCTTACGGGCAATGGCGGCGATGGTATCCACATTTTTACCGGTTTCTGCTGAAATCGGCACAATATCGATAAAGTTCATTTGCTGGCTCAGGAACTGCAGGTGCGGCAGCAGAATACTTTTGTCCTGAATATTGTCGACTTTATTGATCGCCAGCAGCACGGGCACTTTGCCATCGCGCAGCTTGTTTAATACCATTTCGTCATCCGGCGTCCAGCGCGTGCCGTCCACCACAAAGATGATGAGTTCAACGTCACCGATAGAACTGCTGGCAGCACGGTTCATCAGGCGGTTAATCGCCCGTTTCTCTTCCATGTGCAGGCCTGGCGTATCCACATAGATCGCCTGGTAGGCGCCTTCCGTATGGATACCCATAATGCGGTGACGAGTGGTTTGCGGCTTACGCGACGTAATCGAAACCTTCTGCCCCAGCAACTGGTTCAGTAAGGTGGATTTACCGACGTTGGGTCGGCCAACTATCGCGACAAAGCCGCTGTATGTAACGTTTTCGCTCATTCGAATCCTGAGGTTTTAGCGCCTGTTAAAGCGCCGAGATAATACTATTCCAGACCAAGTTTAATCAGCGCCTGTTCGGCGGCTGCTTGTTCGGCTTTACGGCGGCTGGAGCCTACGCCCACCACCGGTTCTGCCATGCCACTCACCTGACAGTGAATGGTGAATTCCTGATCGTGGGCTTCGCCACGTACCTGCACGACTAAGTAACTGGGTAGTGGCAGATGCCGGCCTTGCAGATACTCCTGCAGGCGCGTTTTGGGATCTTTTTGTTTGTCACCCGGACTGATTTCGTCCAGGCGCGTCTGATACCAGTCGAGGATCAGTTTTTCCACCGTCTGAATATCACTGTCGAGGAAAACGCCGCCAATCAGCGCTTCGACGGTGTCCGCCAGAATGGACTCACGGCGAAAGCCCCCGCTTTTTAATTCACCGGGGCCTAAACGCAGGCATTCTCCCAAATCAAACTCGCGCGCCATCTCTGCCAGCGTATTTCCCCTGACCAGGGTTGCACGCATACGGCTCATATCCCCTTCATCCACGCGTGGAAAACGGTGATAGAGCGCGTTAGCAATCACATAGCTGAGAATGGAATCGCCTAAAAACTCAAGACGTTCGTTATGTTTACTGCTGGCGCTTCGATGGGTCAGGGCCTGCTGTAAAAGTTCAGAATGTGTAAAAGTGTAGCCCAGTTTGCGCTGAAGCTTGTTAATCAAGATGGGGTTCATGCGATTCCAGTTCTGTTTTGCGTCTGTCACTCTGCATACCAAACAGGGCTGGAGAACCAACTCATTCTGTTTGGTGTGCAGTGGCCCCCCACCTGGAGGGCCACCCTTTTCACCTGACTGTCAGGCTATGGTTAGTGGATACCACCGATACGACTGAGTCGTACGCCGGTTGGCCACTGACCTTCTTGTTTTTCGAAACTCATCCAGATGGCGACCGCTTTACCCACCAGGTTACGCTCGGGAACAAAGCCCCAGTAGCGGCTGTCGGCGCTGTTATCGCGGTTATCACCCATCATGAAATATTGCCCCTGCGGCACGACCCAGCTGGCCTGCGGCTGGCCGGGCTGCTGATAGTACATGCTCGCCTGGCTTTGTGCTTCTGTCACCAACAGGATGTCATGCGTTACATCGCCCAGGGTTTCTTTGCGCGTGGCCAGACGTAATCCCCCCCGCATGGTGTCATTCAGCGGTAGCTGATAGAAACCGTTACCCGCTTCGTTACCATCAAACCCGCTAAACGTTTGAACAAATTTGCTGGGTTCAATATTGCTATAGGTGACGGGCAGCGCTTTGCTACAGGGCTTGCCGTTATCGCAGGCCGGATTAATGGTCAGCGTTTTACTGTACGGATCGTAGGTCACCCGATCGCCAGGCAGACCGATCACGCGCTTGATGTAATCCAGGCTGGGATCCTTCGGGTATTTAAACACCGCGATATCGCCCCGTTTTGGATGCCCGGTAGGGATCAGCGTCGTTTGCGTAATGGGATCTTTAATGCCATACGCAAACTTTTCAACCAGAATAAAGTCACCAATCAGCAGGGTTGGCATCATGGAACCGGACGGGATCTGGAATGGCTCATACACAAACGAGCGCACAAAGAACACCACGGCCAGCACCGGAAACACCGATGCGGCGGTTTCAATCCAGCCCGGCTTAGGGGCCATCTTCGCCAGCGCTTTGCTGTCGAGTGTTCCGCCGGCCTGCGCCTGCGCCGCCGCCTGCAACGCACGGCGCTTTGGTGCCCACTTAATACGATCGATCACCCAAAGAATGCCGGTAATCAACGTCGCTATCGCCAGTATCAGGGCGAACATATTAGCCATTTGAGATCCTTATTTGCTGTCTTTTCCGACATGCAGAATGGCGAGGAATGCTTCCTGCGGCAGCTCAACGTTACCGACCTGCTTCATTCGCTTCTTACCATCTTTCTGCTTCTGCAACAGCTTTTTCTTACGACTGACGTCACCGCCGTAACACTTGGCGAGTACGTTCTTACGTAGCTGTTTAACGGTTGAGCGAGCGATAATGTGGTTGCCAATTGCCGCCTGAATCGCAATATCAAACTGCTGACGTGGGATGAGTTCTTTCATTTTCTCAACCAGATCACGTCCACGGTAAGGTGCGTTTTCACGGTGGGTAATCAGCGCCAGCGCATCAACACGTTCTGAGTTAATCAGAACGTCAACGCGCACCATGTCAGAGGCCTGAAAACGTTTAAAATTGTAGTCCAGTGAGGCATAACCCCGAGACGTTGATTTCAGACGGTCAAAGAAGTCGAGAACCACTTCCGCCATCGGAATCTCATAGGTCAGCGCCACCTGGTTGCCGTGGTAAACCATGTTGGTCTGAACGCCACGTTTCTCGATGCACAGCGTGATGACGTTGCCCAGGTATTCCTGCGGCAGCAGCATATGACACTCGGCAATGGGTTCGCGCAGCTCTTCAATATTATTAAGCGGTGGCAGCTTCGAAGGGCTGTCCACGTAGACGACTTCACCGCTTGTGGTTTCCACTTCGTACACCACCGTCGGCGCGGTCGTAATCAGATCCAGATCGTATTCGCGTTCCAGACGTTCCTGAATGATCTCCATGTGCAGCAGCCCAAGGAAGCCACAGCGGAAACCAAAGCCCAGCGCCGTTGAGCTTTCTGGCTCGTAGAACAGCGAGGCATCGTTCAGGCTCAGCTTGCCCAGCGCATCACGAAACGCTTCGTAATCATCAGAACTGATGGGGAACAGACCGGCATAAACCTGCGGCTTCACTTTTTTAAAGCCGGGTAAGGCTTTATCCGCAGGGTTGCGTGCCGTGGTCAGCGTATCGCCCACGGGTGCGCCAAGAATGTCTTTGATGGCGCACACCAGCCAGCCGACTTCACCGCAGTTCAGCTCGGTACGGTCAACCTGCTTCGGCGTGAAGATACCCAGACGGTCAGCATTGTAGACCTGCCCGGTGCTCAGCACCTTGATTTTGTCGCCTTTGCGCATAGTGCCGTTTTTCACGCGCACCAGCGATACAACGCCGAGGTAGTTATCAAACCAGGAGTCAATAATCAGCGCCTGCAAAGGGGCGTCCGGATCGCCCTCTGGTGCCGGGATGTCGCGAACTAAACGCTCCAGCACTTCAGGTACGCCCACGCCAGTTTTGGCTGAGCAACGCACGGCGTCGGTCGCGTCAATGCCTACGATGTCTTCGATTTCCTGCGCGGCACGATCGGGATCGGCGGCTGGCAAATCGATCTTATTCAGCACCGGCACTACTTCCAGATCCATCTCAATCGCGGTGTAGCAGTTGGCCAGGGTTTGTGCTTCAACGCCCTGTCCGGCATCAACCACCAGCAGTGCGCCTTCACAGGCGGCCAGTGAGCGGGAAACCTCATACGAGAAGTCAACGTGTCCCGGCGTGTCGATGAAATTGAGCTGGTAAGTTTCGCCGTCTTTTGCTTTGTAATCGAGCGTTACGCTCTGCGCCTTAATAGTAATACCACGTTCACGCTCCAGGTCCATTGAGTCAAGAACCTGCGCGGCCATCTCGCGATCGGTTAATCCCCCGCAAATCTGAATTAAGCGGTCAGAGAGCGTGGATTTACCGTGGTCAATATGGGCGATGATGGAGAAATTTCTTATGTGCTTCATTTATAGGAATATCTTCACGTAGAGAATCAGTTAGAAACCTGAGCACAGACACATTCAGGAAGATCGCTCTTAACCCACAATCCTGTCAGCCTCATTAATGACGACGCATATTACACTGTTAAGGCCGCGCATAAAAGAATGGAACGTTGTGGAAGCGAAACAGTTTTTGGCGAGGCGCCATAATGACAGAAGCCGCAGCAAGTGCGGCTTGAGTGAGGATCAGGCTTCGCTTTCAACGCGCAGTGCATCTGGCGGCAAAGCGATGTTTAAAATAACGGGCTGGAATGCCTCGCGATCGCCAAATTTCATCGAAATACCTTTGGCCACGATAAAGCCCCCCACGCCGCCTAACAGCGCGCCGCAGGCCGCCGCGAGGTCGCTACCAAACAGCGCCTGAAACAGGCCGGCAAACAGGAACAGGCCAAACAGAGGCGTCATATAAACCAGCAGCGCGGAACCCAGCAGGCTGCTCTCTTTGATACCGAGTTCAACACGCTGGCCCGGCGTCAACGGCTTGCTGCTGGCGATCTGCATCACGTGCGCGTTCTTTGGCCCCAGCTTATTCAGCATATGGCTACCGCAGCCTTTACGTGCCTGACAGCTGTTGCAGGACGTTTTAGCTTCAGTGTGCAGCGTGGCGATGCCATCCTGCCATGCCACCACAGTGGCCCATTCTCTCATCATTTTTTTGCCCCGAATTCGACGCTGTCTGCGATACGTTTGGCCGTCACGGGCGGTAGTTCGCCGACGACCGTAATTTCGTTATTATCGCGTATTACGGTTTGCACCGTACGACGTCCCGTGCGCAATGTCTGTGCGGTGCTGTTTTTATCTGCCGGAGTGACATTGACCGCAAAGCTAAACAGGCCATCGCTGTAGAGCCGTGATTCAACCGATTTATTTAACGCGGGAATGGTGCGACGACTTTGCGAGACCAGCGTCATGCCGGCGGGGAGCCAGGCGGGCTGCCAGTCTAACGAAACGTTATCGGTTTTAGTTAACGACAGCGATGGCGGCAAATTCGCTTTCTCCAGCCCCTGCATCAGATTGCGAACGCCATCGTCCACCGCGAAGCTGATAACGCGAAACTGCTCCATCGTTTCACCATCCCGGTCAAGCAAATCGACCCGGAGCGGCAGCTTGGTATCCACGTCCAGCCAGACAACGTAGCTGTAGCGCGTGCCATCGCGTGAAACGATGCGCACTACGTCGCACATCTGGTCGGCAATGCGTGAACGGCCCACGGTGATAAAATCGTAGGCGGTATCCAGCTTGCCAAAGTCGGCGTAAATAATGGACGGTAGCGCATCCACAATGTGGTTGCCCGGTAGCGAGAAAGGCTCAATGCCAGGTTCAAAATAGCTGATGTCGTTGCCACGTTGAATCACTTCACGACGCGGACCGTCCATCTGCAGCACCTGCGCATAAACGCGATCGTCGATAACCGCATGACGATAGCGCAGAGATTCCATGCCAAGGCGGGAAACGTTAATGTAGGCGAATTCGTAGTTGAGGGTCTGGCTTGCCTGCTCCATCTGCTGCAATAACGCCCCAGACGCAGAAACCTGCGCTGGGGCGGCAGATGACCACAACAGGCTGCCTGCCAGAAGGCTGACGGCATACCATAGCGGCTTCATTACTGCTGCTGCATTCCTAATGACTGATTACCAGGGACATTGGCCTGCGCTTGTTTAGGCGCATTGGTTTCGAACTGCAGCTGATCCGCATGCAGGCGACGCTGGAGTTCATAGTCCTGCAGCATGGCATTCACGCGACGACGTTGATCCTGCACCTGCTGAGTCGCATTACCGTTGCCAAAGGCATCCGATGGCACGCCAAGGCTCACGGGAGAGGCTTTACCCATGACAGGTAAGGTGTTGAAGACCGGCGAATCAGAACTTTCGACGCTGCCGCTACCCGGTTGGTTATAGTGCTGAACGCCAACGATAACAGCCAGGGAAACACAGGCGGCGACACCAACCTGGGTAATCTGTGCCGCCCACGGGCGAGCTTTATGCCAGAACGGCATTTTTTCCCAGCGAGAAGGTTCGGGCTGTGCTTCGGGGATCAAGGTTGTGACGTTGCGCTGAGGCTCTTTTTCAATCGCAGCAGCGACGCGTGCAGCAATGTCAAAATGCAGGTGCTCGCCCACGTCACCGCGCATGGTATCGCGGATAAGATGGTAGCGTTCCCAGCTTTTTTGTAATTCTGCGTCTTTGGACAGCGCTGAAAACAGCTCACTGTCTAAAGCCTCACCATCCATTAAAGCGGAAAGTTTTTCTTTCTGCATGCCTAATACCCTTCCAGTAGCCGTTATCACTGACGTTGGATAAGCGGTTGAACTTTATTATCAATGGCCTCACGTGCACGGAAGATGCGGGACCTGACCGTGCCCACCGGGCAATCCATAATGACGGCGATCTCTTCATAGCTCAGACCGTCAAGTTCCCTGAGGGTAATTGCCATTCGCAAGTCCTCAGGAAGCGCCTCGATGGTACGAAAGACGATTTGTTTCAGTTCATCTGACAACATTAAGTTCTCAGGGTTCGAAATTTCTTTCAATGCGCCCGCACTTTCGAAGTTTTCAGCATCAATTGCATCAACATCACTGGAAGGCGGACGACGCCCCTGAGCGACCAAATAATTTTTTGCTGTATTCACTGCTATACGATACAGCCAGGTGTAAAACGCGCTATCGCCCCGGAACGAGTCCAGCGCACGATAAGCCTTAATAAATGATTCCTGAACGACATCAGGCACATCGCCTGAAGGGACATATCGTGAGACCAGGCTCGCCACTTTATGCTGGTAACGAATTACCAGTAAGTTAAACGCCTTTTGATCCCCCTTCTGAACCCGTTCAACAAGAACCTGGTCCGCTAACTGCTCGCTCATCCGAGGTAATGTCTCCCCAAATACTTTCTTATGCGTTAAGGAACTGCCAGCACACCGCTATTGAGCAAGCATGCGCTTTGAGTCTTTGCGTGGCAAAAAGTTCACTCTCGGCCTCTTTTAAGCCACTTTGCGGCAAAATCACACAGTTTGTTCATTTTCGTTCAGTGTAACGCGCGCAAATCGCAGGCAGAGTAACCTATGACAACAGCTTTTTCATCTTTAAATCCTTGTAATCGATTAAGTTTGGTATAAAAAACCCGATTTAAACCTGCAAAACATTAACCTCTTGATATCACTAATGAATTAATTTTCAGACACGCATATTGCCGCGCTCGTGTTCAAAATACTTCACAAAAAATGTCCAAACGCTTATGCTCGGTCCATTCTTGTTTAGTAAATTAAACACTATGACAACTTTCTCTTCCTCTGATTATCAGTGTGATGTCCTTATCGTCGGCAGCGGTGCAGCAGGATTGTCGCTGGCATTGCGTCTGGCAGAGCATTATCAGGTCACCGTATTAAGCAAAGCGCAGGTCAATGAAGGCTCGACGCTGTATGCGCAAGGCGGGATTGCGGCGGTTTTTGACGAAACCGACAGCATTGATTCACATGTGGAAGACACGCTGATCGCGGGGGCAGGTTTATGCGATCGGGCCGCCGTCTCCTTTGTGGCCAGCAATGCGCGGCACTGCGTGCAATGGCTGATTGATAACGGCGTGGCATTTGATACCGATCCGCAGGCTGCAGGCGAGATGCGCTATCACCTGACGCGTGAAGGCGGCCACAGCCACCGCCGTATCCTGCACAGCGCGGATGCGACGGGTCGCGAAGTGGAAACCACGTTGGTAGGCAAAGCGTTGCATCATCCCAATATCCGCATTCTCGAGCGCACCAACGCGGTGGATCTGATTCTTTCGGATAAGCTCGGCCTGCCGGGCCCGCGCCGGGTGACCGGCGCCTGGATTTGGAACCGTAATCGTGAACGGGTTGAGACCTGCCGCGCACGTGCCGTGGTGCTGGCGACGGGCGGCGCGGCCAAAGTGTATCAGTACACGACCAACCCCGATATCGCCTCTGGTGATGGCATTGCGATGGCCTGGCGGGCGGGATGTCGCGTGGCTAATCTGGAGTTTAACCAGTTTCATCCGACCTGCCTGTTTCATCCCCAGGCACAAAACTTTCTGCTCACTGAAGCGCTGCGCGGCGAAGGGGCCTGGCTGGTGCGGCCCGACGGCTCGCGTTTTATGCCCGACTTTGATGCGCGCGCTGAACTGGCACCGCGCGACATTGTCGCCCGCGCCATCGATCACGAGATGAAACGCCTTGGCGTTGACTGTATGTATCTGGATATCAGCCATCAGCCTGAAGCCTTTGTGCGTTCACACTTCCCGATGATCTACGAAAAACTGCTGACCTTTGGTTTCGATCTGACCAAACACAGGATCCCGGTGGTGCCTGCCGCGCACTACACCTGCGGTGGCGTCATGGTCAACGCGCAGGGCCGCACCGATATCAACGGCCTGTATGCCATCGGTGAAGTCAGCTACACCGGCCTGCACGGTGCCAATCGCATGGCCTCCAACTCGCTGCTCGAATGCCTTGTATATGGCTGGTCGGCAGCGGAGGATCTGCTGCGTGTTTTACCGGAGGTCGAAGCCGTTGATAACCTCCCGGCCTGGGACGACAGCCAGGTGGATGACGCCGATGAACGGGTGGTAATTCAGCATAACTGGCATGAGCTGCGGCTATTTATGTGGGATTACGTGGGCATTGTCCGCACCACCAAACGGCTGGAGCGGGCACTGCGCCGCATTACCCTGCTGCAACAGGAGATAGACGAGTATTACCATCATTTCCGCCTGTCCAATAACCTGCTGGAGCTGCGTAACCTGGTGCAGGTGGCTGAGCTGATGGTGCGCTGTGCACTACAGAGAAAAGAGAGCCGCGGGCTGCATTTTATCCGCGACTATCCGGATTTGCTCCCTGAGGCCCAGCCTACCGTGCTGCAACCGGGTCAGGACATAAACAAATAGAAGTCACGCGTCAGGCTTTGCCAGGCGTCTGAGTACTGCCTGTCTGCATCGCGAATAGCCAGCCGCTCAAACAGGGTTTCGCCGGGGCTGGGGGAAAAGCCCAGCAGAACCCGATGCGGGGGACGATGTGCGTACTCTGCTACATCAAAACGAAAGCGTAAGTGCCAGCCGTCAGCCTGTGCCAGCGCGATAACCTGCTGCCCTGTCGCTTCGGGTAAGACCACACAGAAAAACCCCTCTTCTTCGATCAGCGCGGCCGCACAGCGCAATAACGTCTGATGATCTAATGAACCAGTGGCACGTGCGCTGTCTCTTGCCGGGGTTGCGCAGGCTACACCGGGATCAAAGTAAGGAGGATTACTGACGATAAGCGAGTAACGCGCTTCGCAGTTTTCAGCCCACTGGGCGATATCCTGCTGATGAACCTGCATTCGCGCTGCCCACGGCGACTGCTGGATGTTTTCATGCGCCTGCTGTGCGGCGTCCGGATCTAACTCTACGGCATCCACGTCGACATTCGACGGAGTACGCTGGGCCAGCATCAGGGCTATCAGGCCCGAACCGGTGCCGATATCGAGGATCCGCTTCACCCCGGCGACCGGTGCCCATGCGCCCAGCAAAATACCATCTGTGCCGACCTTCATCGCACAGCGGTCATGTGCAACAAAAAACTGCTTGAAGGTAAAACCATTCTTTTTTAATTGTGGCCGCGCCTGCGGCTTGTCCTGCATCATACTCAGCGACCATTCACCTTTTATCCTGCCGTACGGCAAGGCGTAAGTGTAACGTGGTGGGTTGGGGAATTCACGCCGTTGACGTAATCTGGCGCAGTCAATACCGATAAACAGATGAAGATTATGTTCGATCTGTCTATAATCAGCGCCCCAAACTGAGGTAGAACATGACCGTAACCACATTTTCCGAACTTGAACTCGACGAAAGCCTACTTGAAGCGCTGCAGGAGAAAGGCTATACGCGCCCGACAGCAATTCAGGCTGCTGCCATTCCCCCCGCGCTGGAGGGCCGCGACGTTCTGGGTTCGGCACCTACCGGGACCGGGAAAACCGCCGCGTATTTATTACCGGTGTTGCAGCACCTGCTCGATTTTCCGCGCAAGAAGTCTGGCCCGCCGCGTATTTTAATTTTAACGCCAACCCGTGAGCTGGCCATGCAGGTTGCCGACCAGGCACGGGAACTGGCGAAACACACGCATCTGGATATCGCCACCATCACTGGCGGCGTGGCCTTCATGAACCACGCTGAAGTGTTTAGCGAAAATCAGGATGTCGTGGTTGCCACCACTGGTCGTCTGCTGCAATACATTAAAGAAGAAAACTTTGACTGCCGCGCTGTAGAAACGCTGATCCTGGATGAAGCCGACCGCATGCTGGACATGGGCTTTGCTCAGGATATTGAAACCATCGCGGGCGAAACGCGCTGGCGCAAACAGACGATGCTGTTTTCTGCCACGCTGGAAGGCGAGCATATCAAGGATTTTGCCGAGCGCCTGCTGAATGAACCGGTTGAACTGGAAGCCGATCCCAGCCGTCGCGAGCGTAAGAAGATCCAGCAGTGGTATCACCGCGCCGACGATCTTGAGCACAAGACAAAGCTGCTGGTTCATCTGTTAAAGCAGCCGGAAGTGACCCGTTCAATTGTGTTTGTGCGCAAGCGCGAACGTCTGCACGAGCTGGTCAGCTGGCTGCATGATGCCGGTATCCGCACCAGCTACCTTGAAGGTGAAATGGTCCAGGCTAAACGCAATGAGGCGATTAAACGCCTGGTCGAGGGCCGCGTCAATGTGCTGGTGGCGACCGATATTGCCGCACGCGGCATTGACGTCGACGATGTCAGCCACGTCATCAACTTCGATATGCCGCGCACCGCTGACACCTATCTGCACCGCATTGGCCGTACTGGCCGGGCCGGTCGTAAAGGTATCGCGATTTCGCTGGTTGAAGCACACGACCATCTGCTGCTGGGTAAAGTCAGCCGCTATGTTGATGAACCGATTAAAGCCCGGGTGATTGACGAGCTGCGTCCTGTTACGCGCGCGCCTTCGGCGAAAACGACGGGAAAACCGTCGAAAAAGGCGCTTGCCAAGCGTGCAGAGAAAAAAGCGAAAGAAGAAGAGAAACCGCGGGTTAAAAAGCGTCACCGTGACCTCAAAAACGTGGGCAAGCGTCGCAAGCCGAGCGGCAGTACGCCGGGCAGCGAGAGTGCGGAATAAATCAGCACGGACTTAAAAAAATCGCCTCCAGTGAGGCGATTTTTGTTTTTAAAAGGCCTGTAAATACGCGTTTAGCGTGATTTTAGCATCGAACAGGCGACGCTGGCCTGCCAGCCTAAACGCGCGCTTACCCAATCAAATTTATCATATTGTTAACATTGATAAATTTTGCAGACAGGCGCTGCGTTTTATTTCAGCGCCCGATCCGTTACAAACTTTCAGTAAAGGTACGGGCAATCACATCGCGCTGCTGTTCCGCGGTCAGTGAGTTAAAGCGCACGGCATAGCCCGAAACACGGATTGTCAGTTGGGGATACTTTTCGGGATGTTTCACGGCATCTTCCAGCGTTTCGCGGCGCAATACGTTGACGTTGAGATGCTGACCGCCCTCTACGCGAACCTGAGGTTTCACCTCAACCGGCACGTCGCGGTAAGCCACGTCGCCTAACTCCCCAATCTTCACAATCTGATCCTCCTGATAGCCTGCAACGGCACAGAGGCAGCGCGCTTCGGCTTTTTCTTCGTCCAGCAGCCAGAAAGAGTTAATTAACGCCGGATTACTCGATTGGGTAATCTGAATACCTGTGATCATTTCAATCTCTCCTGCAAGGTGCGACCTTCGTCTACACCGTGACTCAGTCAATTTGAGCTGTTGGTATACCACCCGATGTCTGCCATAGTTTTGACCTGCATCAATTACCGCCGGGCGTTTTATCGCCACCCTGATAAGCTTTTGATTTTAAAAACCCGCCTTAGGAAAATTTTGTTTAATTCTTCAAAAATTTTTGGGCTTCATGTCTGAAGACTGAACCGCTAAGCTTAGGGTTCGAAATACAAGGGAGTTGATCATGGCTGAAAAGCTGACCTGGCACGACGTGCTGGCCGAAGAGAAAGAAAAACCCTACTTCATCGAAACCCTGAAGCATGTCGCGAATCAGCGGGCCGCAGGCGTAACGGTTTATCCGCCTCAGAAAGATGTGTTTAACGCGTTTCGCTTAACCGAATTAGGTGACGTTAACGTCGTGATTCTGGGGCAGGACCCTTATCACGGCCCGAACCAGGCACACGGGCTGGCTTTCTCTGTGCTACCGGGCGTGCAGACGCCGCCGTCACTGCAGAACATGTACAAAGAGCTGCAGCAGGACATTCCGGGGTTTGAGCGGCCCAGCCATGGTTATCTGGCAAGCTGGGCGGAACAGGGCGTGATGTTACTGAACACCGTACTGACCGTTGAAGCCGGTAAAGCGCACTCTCACGCCCGACTGGGATGGGAAACCTTTACCGATACGGTGATTAAAGCTATCAACGAACAGCGTGAAGGCGTGATCTTTCTGCTGTGGGGCTCGCACGCCCAGAAGAAAGGCAGCATTATCGATCGCCAGCGCCATCACGTGCTGCAGGCGCCGCACCCTTCCCCGCTTTCCGCGCATCGTGGCTTCTTTGGCTGCCAGCATTTTTCCCAAACCAATGCGCTGCTACGCGATGCCGGTAAAACGCCGATTAACTGGACGCCGGTATTACCTGAGTAAACGCCATAAACACAAACGGCCGCGTCAGTGCGCGGCCGTTTGCAGGGTAAGACAGTAATCAGGCTTTCGCTTTCGCCACGGCAACCATGGCCGGACGCAGCAGGCGGCCGTTAAGCGTATAACCGCGTTGCATGACCATCATGACGTGGTTAGGCTCGAAATCCT
The DNA here is from genome assembly GCF_029967885.1 of Pantoea sp. V106_11. NCBI lineage: Bacteria > Pseudomonadati > Pseudomonadota > Gammaproteobacteria > Enterobacterales > Erwiniaceae > Pantoea > Pantoea sp. V106_11. Next base: position 108,871 of record NZ_JASCAK010000031.1, on the reverse strand, counting down.
CAGACTCTATCATCGACATCGCCTGGTGCACTTCAGGATTAAAGGGCACACCGGTTTCGCCGACCACTTCAACACCGAATTTACGCACCGCGCCCAGCAGGGATTTCAGCGTAAGCTCAATGCCTTCAACCATAGAGGCAGACTTCTCGTCTTCTTTGTTGGCCAGTTCCAGTGCACGTTCCAGGCTATCGATCACCGGAAGCAGCTCATTGGCAAACTTCTCCAGCGCAAACTTGTGCGCTTTTTCAATATCCATCTCGGTGCGGCGGCGAACGTTTTCAATTTCTGCCTGCGCACGCAGCTGCGCATCACGCACGCCCGTCTGCAACTGGGCTAACTCAGCTTCAAGCTGAGCGATGCGCTCATCACGCGGATCCACCTCTACTGCTGTCTCCGCGTCCTGAGGTTGGTGTTGATCCTGTTGAATTTCGTCTGAGACTTGCTCGTTTGGGGTGTTCTGTTCTTTACTACTCATGAATTTCTCCGCGTTTTGCACATTCACGTCGCTGGTTGGCTTATTATGGGGATTGGTTTGACGGATTCAAGGGAACACGTCACATCATCGTGCCGATTTGGCTTATGAGGAACACCCACTCGATGAACAAACACTTTAACTGCATTGGTATTGTGGGCCATCCACGCCATCCTACCGCGCTCACCACACATGAGATGCTGTGTCGCTGGCTGACTGCCAAAGGCTATCCCGTTATCGTTGAACAGCAGATTGCACAGGAACTGTCGCTGGGGAATGTTCAGACCGGTACGCTGGCTGAGATTGGCCAACAGGCCGATCTGGCCGTCGTGGTGGGCGGCGACGGCAATATGTTAGGTGCCGCCAGAGTACTGGCGCGTTATGACATAAAAGTGATTGGCATTAACCGCGGTAATTTAGGGTTTTTAACCGATCTTGACCCCGATAACGCCCATCACCAGCTCGATGAAGTGCTGAACGGCAACTATTTTGTCGAAAGCCGCTTTCTGCTGGAAGCACAGGTCTGCAAGACGGATTGCTCCCCGCGTATTGGCAGCGCCATCAATGAAGTGGTGCTGCATCCGGGCAAAGTCGCGCACATGATTGAGTTTGAAGTGTACATCGACGAAGTCTTTGCCTTCTCGCAGCGTTCCGATGGCCTGATTATTTCCACGCCTACCGGTTCCACCGCCTATTCGCTTTCAGCGGGCGGCCCGATTTTAACACCGTCGCTCGACGCCATTACCATTGTGCCCATGTTCCCGCACACCTTGTCGGCGCGCCCGCTGGTGATCAACAGCAGCAGTACGATTCGGCTGCGTTTCTCGGCACGGCGTAACGACCTTGAGATCAGCTGTGACAGCCAGATTGCGCTGCCTATCCAGGAAGGAGAAGATGTGCTGATTCGCCGTAGCGAAAATCATCTCAACCTTATCCATCCTAAAAATTACAGTTATTTCAATACGCTGAGTTCAAAACTGGGCTGGTCAAAAAAATTGTTCTGAAAATGAGCGCGCCCTCTTTACTGGATAAAAAACCAGTTTATACTGTATGAAAAACCATATGTGTTTATTCATACAGGTGACGCTATGCTGGCACAACTGACCATCAGCAATTTCGCTATCGTTCGTGAGCTCGACATTGATTTCCAACGCGGTATGACCGCCATCACCGGTGAGACCGGTGCAGGTAAGTCTATTGCTATCGATGCGCTTGGGTTGTGCCTCGGCGGTCGCGCCGATGCGGACATGGTGCGTCAGGGGGCCAGCCGTGCTGACCTGTGTGCGCGCTTTCAAATTAAAGCGTCGCCTTCTGCCCAGCGCTGGCTGAGCGATAATCATCTCGACGACGGCAACGAGTGCCTGTTGCGCCGCGTCATCAGCGCCGATGGTCGTTCACGCGGCTTTATCAATGGTACGGCCGTTCCTCTCTCGCAGTTACGCGATCTGGGCCAGTTGCTGATCCAAATCCACGGCCAGCATGCCCATCAGCTGCTGCTCAAACCCGATCATCAAAAGCACCTGCTGGATGCCTACGCCGGTCATGACGACCTGCTCGTTCAGATGCGGGCATCCTATCAGACATGGCACCAGAGCTGCCGCACGCTGGCGCAGCATCAGCAACAGGCGCAGGAGCGGGAATCCCGCCGTGAGCTGTTGCAGTACCAGCTTAAAGAGCTGAACGAGTTTGCGCCGGTAGCAGGGGAATTTGAGCAGATTGACGAAGAGTACAAACGCCTGGCGAACAGCGGTCAACTGCTGTCGACCAGCCAGCAGGCGCTGCAACTGTTAGCCGACAGTGACGACACCAATCTGAACAGCATGCTGTACAGCGCGCGTCAGATGCTGTCTGAACTCACTGCGATGGATGACAAGGTCAGCGGCGTTTATAACCTGCTGGAAGAAGCCGCCATTCAGCTGAGCGAAGCCAGTGACGAACTGCGTCACTACTGCGACAGTCTGGATCTGGATCCGAACCGCCTCTATGAGCTGGAACAGCGTATCTCCCGGCAAATCGCCCTGGCCCGCAAGCACCATGTGGCACCAGAGGGCCTGCCCGCCGTGCACCAGCAACTACTCGATGAAGCGGAACTGCTGTCACAGCAGGAAAGCGATCAGGAAAGCCTGCAGACGTTGGTAACCGAACACTACAAGGCTGCCCTGGCGTGCGCGGAGCAACTGCATGCGCAACGCACCCGTTATGCCAACGAGCTACAGCAGTTGATTACTCAGAGCATGCATCTGCTTTCGATGCCGCACGGTCGCTTTGCCATTGAGTTGATCTTCAACCCGGAGCAACTGACCGCCGACGGTGCCAGCCGCATTGATTTTCAGGTAACAACCAACCCCGGACAGCCGTTACAGCCGCTGGGTAAAGTCGCCTCGGGTGGTGAGCTGTCGCGTATCGCGCTGGCGATTCAGGTTATCACCGCGAAGAAAATGGAAACGCCGGCGATGATTTTCGACGAAGTTGACGTGGGGATTAGCGGTCCGACGGCTGCGGTAGTGGGTAAAATGTTACGTCAGCTGGGCGAATCTACCCAGGTGATGTGCGTAACCCACCTGCCGCAAGTTGCGGGCTGTGGACATCAGCATTTCTTTGTCAGCAAGGAAACCGATGGCGAAATGACAGAAACGCATATGCAGCCTCTGGATAAGCGCGCACGCCTGCAGGAACTGGCGAGGTTACTGGGCGGCAGCGAGGTCACCCGCAACACACTGGCTAACGCGAAAGAACTTTTAGCGGCCTGATATGCACTTTTTTACCACAGCGTGGTCATATGCATGCTCTGTAGAGGTTTCCAATAGCGAAAAGGTTTATTATCATCGACAGCTAATGTCGCCTGAATAATAAAGCCTGCCGCAGGCAGAGTTCAGAATTTGATGGCAGAAGAACAGCCTGTAAAAGGCGTTTCGCCCCGGAAAAGGAATGTATAGATGCGCTGTAAAACGCTGACTGCCGCGGCAGTGGTAATGTTAATGATGACCGCCGGATGTTCTACTTTAGAGCGCGTTGTTTATCGCCCCGATATCAATCAGGGCAACTATCTGGTTGCTAACGATGTTGCCAAGATTCACACCGGTATGACTCAGCAGCAGGTTGCCTATACGCTGGGTACGCCAATGATGAAAGATCCCTTTGGCAGCAATGTCTGGTACTACGTCTTCCGTGAGGAGCCAGGCCACGAGAAGGTGAAACAGCAAACGCTGACCCTGACCTTTGACCGTAGCGGCGTACTGACCAACATCGATAACAAGCCCGCGCTGTCTTCTTCACAGGATAATTAATCCAGGACGCCAGGGTCGTTACCGACAAGCGACTTAGCATCACCGAACGCAGTTTGAGCGAACGTAAAAGACAGAACGTAAAAAAGGCGCTAATCAGCGCCTTTTTCATGCTCAGAAATCGAACCGAGAGATTATTTTTTACTGCTTGCCGCGCGCTCTGCTCGTTGACGACGAAGCTCTTTCGGGTCGGCAATCAGCGGGCGATAAATTTCAACCCGGTCGCCTTCCTGCACGGTATCGCTCAGTTTTACCGGATGGCTGTAAATCCCCACCTTGTTGCTGGCGAGATCGATTTCAGGCCGCAGTTCCAGCAAGCCTGATTTGCGGATAGCCTGCTCAACCGTGCTGCCCTCTTCCAGTTTTACGTAATGCTGATACTGTTTTTCAGGCAGGGCGTACACCACCTCGACAGAGATATCAGGCACTGTAAACCTCTTTGGCGCGCTGGGTAAAGGCCTGCACCATGCTGTTGGCCAGCTCTTTGAAGATTCGACCAAATGCCATTTCGACCAGCATGTTGGTGAACTCAAACTCCAGGCTCAGCTCGACCTTACAGGCATCATCCCCGAGATCGACAAAGCGCCAACCGCCGGTGAGCTTACGGAACGGCCCATCGACCAGTTGCATATGAATGCTCTGGTTGTCGGTCAGCGTATTTCGGGTGGTAAATGTTTTGCTGATGCCCGCTTTCGACACATCGACTGAAGCCGTCATTTGATTCTCTGAGGCATCCAGTACGCGGCTTCCGGTGCAGCCCGGCAGGAATTGCGGGTAAGCATCCACATCATTTACAAGTTGGTACATTTGTCCGGCGCTAAAGGGGACAAGCGCCGAACGACTAATCTGAGCCATAATGGTTCCTGTTCGTCACAAAACCGCTAAATAATAGCATTTTCAGCGATTAAACAAAAATTCCTCATTGCCATGGTGTGCTAGAATACCCTGTTTCCTGCTGCCCCGCTGGACTGGGGATGCGATAACCGACCAAGTGATGTAAAATACGCGGCATTATGACAAAGAAAAAAGCACACAAACCCGGTTCTGCCACCATTGCCATGAATAAGCGCGCCCGCCACGAATACTTCATTGAAGAAGAGTTCGAAGCCGGCCTGTCGCTACAGGGATGGGAAGTTAAATCACTCCGTGCAGGTAAAGCCAACATCAGCGACAGCTACATTCTGCTGCGCGACGGTGAAGCTTATCTGTTCGGTTCCACTTTTCAGCCGCTGGCGGTGGCCTCATCGCACGTGGTCTGCGATCCTACCCGCAGCCGTAAACTGCTGTTAAAGCAGCGTGAGCTGGACTCACTTTACGGCCGTGTGAACCGCGAAGGCTATACCGTTGTGGCGCTGTCGCTCTACTGGAAGAACGCCTGGTGTAAGCTAAAGATTGGCGTTGCTCGCGGTAAGAAAGAGCACGACAAGCGCAATGACATCAAAGATCGCGAATGGCAAATGGATAAAGCGCGTATCATGAAGAACGCCAATCGTTAAACACTGGATTTCGATACGCTTTTTTGCTAGTATTTGAAGTTCTGGGGCTGATTCTGGATTCGACGGGATTGTGAAGCCTTAGGAGCATGCCGAGGGGCGGTTGGCCTCGTAAAAAGCCGCAAAAAAATAGTCGCAAACGACGAAAACTACGCACTAGCAGCTTAATAACCTGCTTAGAGCCCTCTCTCCCTAGCCTCCGCTCTTAGGACGGGGATCAAGAGAGGTCAAACCCAAAAGAGATCGCGTGGATGCCTTGCCTGGGGTTGAAGCGTTAAACTGAATCAGGCTAGTCTGTTAGTGGCGTGTCTGTCCGCAGCTGACCGGCGAATGTAAAGACTGTACTAAGCATGTAGTGCCGACGGTGTAGTAATTTCGGACGCGGGTTCAACTCCCGCCAGCTCCACCAAAATTCTCCATCGGTGATTACCAGAGTCATCCGATGAAGTCCTAAGAGCCCGCACGGCGCAAGCCTCGCGGGTTTTTTTGTGTTTGTAATTTGTCCCGCGAAGTCCGAAGAAAACTAATTAAATCCGAACCTTTTAGGTACCTTGTTAGGCACCTCATAAAGCTTTATTGCTTTTGAGGTGCCTAAAACTATGTAAACCCGGCAATTGCAAGACAAGCCAAACCCCTCTCGGTTAAGGAAATCGAATCTGCCAAACCCAAGGAAGCGGACTATGTGCTCTATGATGGCGATGGCCTTGAGCTACCGATCAAATCCAACGGGAGTAAAATCTGGCAATTTCGCTACATTCGCCCTGTCACCAAGAAGTGAGCGAAAAAGCGCATTGGCCCCTACCCGTCAGTTACGCTTGCCGATGCTCGAAGCTATCGGGCAGAGTCTCGTTCTCTTTTAGCAAAGCAGATCGATCCTCAGGAACATCAGCAAGTATTACTGCGGAGTTCGCTTGAAGCCAAAACCAATACTTTCCAACTCGTGGCTGAACGTTGGTGGAATGTGAAGAAAACCAGTGTGACCGAGGACTATGCAGAGGATATTTGGCGTTCTCTTGAAAGAGATGTCTTTCCGGCGATTGGTGACGTCAGCGTCACAGATATCAAAGCTCATACCCTGGTTCAGGCCGTGCAACCGGTTCAGGCCAGAGGAGCACTGGAAACCGTTCGTCGCCTGTGCCAACGCATTAATGAGGTCATGATCTACGCCCACACAGGGCTGATTGATGCTGTTCCCGGCATAAATATCGGTAAAGCCTTCGAGAAGCCTCAGAAAAAGAACATGCCCAGCATTCGACCGGATTGTAAGTATCCCGCTTAAACGAACCATTCACTTTTAGAGATCTTCCGACATACTGATTATGTCCTGTGAGGAGATCACCATGCGTAAAGCCCGATTCACCGAACACCAGATCATTGCCGTTCTGAAGTCCGTCGAAGCCGGACGTACCGTTTAGGATGTCTGCCGTGAAGCCGGTATCTCTGAAGCCAGCTATTACAACTGGAAAGCGAAGTTTGGCGGTATGGAAGCCTCTGATATAAAAAAGATGAAAGACCTGGAGGATGAAAACCGTCGCCTCAAACAGATGTTTGCCGACCTGAGCCTTGAGAACCGGGCGCTGAAAGACGTTATCGAAAAAAAGCTTTAAAACCAGCGATAAAGCGTGAGCTCGTCGGTTACCTGACTGCGCAATTTACCATGAGCATTCGCCAGGCCTGCAGGACGTTATCGCTGAGCAGGACGGTCTGTTTTTACCAGCCCGATACCCGGCGTGATGAACCGGTGATCCAGGTGCTGACTGAGCTGGCAGAGCGCTACCCGCGATACGGCTTCAAAAAGCTGTTCCAGTTGCTGCGCAGGCAGGGTAACACCTGGAACCATAAATGCGTTCACCGGATTTACTGCCTGCTGAAACTGAATTTTCGTCGCAAGAGAAAACAGCGTTTACCCGCACGTAACCCGGCGCGACTGGCTACGCCGGAAGCGCTTAACCAGAGCTGGTCCATCGATTTTATGCATGATGCGCTGGTCTGCGGCAGACGCTTCCGGACCTTTAATGTGGTTGATGACTTTAACCGCGAGGCCCTCGCCATAGAAATCGATCTGAATATCCCGGCACAGCGGGTGGTCAGGGTGCTGGACAGAATCGTGGCAAACCGGGGTTATCCACTGAAACTGCGGATGGACAACGGACCAGAACTGGTCTCACTGACGCTGGCACAGTGGGCTGAAGAGCATAGAGTGATGCTGGAATTTATCGAGCCGGGCAAACCAACGCAGAACGCCTTTATCGAACGGTTTAACCGGACGTACCGAACAGAAATACTCGATTTTTATCTGTTCAGAACGCTGAATGAAGTGCGGGAAATCACGGAAAGGTGGGTGTCAGAATATAACTGTGAACGCCCGCATGAATCACTGAACAATATGACGCCGGAGGAATATCGGCAACACAATCATTTGGCCGGGATCTCAAAAAATGCCTGGAACTAAAACGGGTCTATTTACAATCTGCTCCCGGTTGATTATCAGATTCCAATGTTAGTCCTGGCCCCTGGTTGTTATGACAATCGCGAACTTCCGCTGTTCGCTCATAGCGGACATCGGTTCGTTCGTGATTCCGGTCTCTATGTCAGAAATGGGAGTTTGAGTTCTAAAATCTCTCTAAAAATTGACGGTTAGTTTTATCAGGATGCTTACATTAGTTGTACGCTTACTGTTTCCCATGGCCTAAATGCTCTAACTCTAGGGAAGTCTTTTTAGACTTTTATATAAGTGTTTGGGTTTATGTTTCAAAAATTTACCGTCAACTCTGTATGGTGAATTGACTCCGGGTTGCCCTTATAACGACTTACTGGTCGTCATGAAGAACACGCTTGCCAGAAGGTTGATGAAGAGAAAATGGCGAGTCATTGATTCAATTTTTCCACAGAGAATATAAAATTATACCTATGGCAAAAACTTCAAGCATCAACATAATGCCCTTAAAATTTAGACGGATAAGCCAGTTATTGGCTCTTTCTCTTTCGTCAGCTTCTCTGATAGCTTTATTCTTGTCTTCATACATATCTCAGTTCTCCGGTAGTCGGTGTTAATCTGTCCATTACTTTAACCTTTTTTTCTGAGCCAAAGCTCAAAGTAGTTATGTATACCCACCCGAAATGTGTCCTCAAGAAAAAAACGAACATTACATTTTTTAGCCTAGCTCAAGTCAATTGGTGGGCTGAAAAAAAAGCTCCTTTTTCCATCTTCAGAATGCGATCTGCAGAAGCAAGTGTTTCTGGCCTGTGAGCAATAAGCAATACAGGAATACCACTATCTCGCAGCATTTGGCTGATAACAATTTCGCTTTCCACATCCAAATGACTTGTCGCTTCATCTAACAATAAAAATCCAGGTTTCTTGTATAAAGCCCGTGCCAGAAGAATTCGTTGCTTTTGCCCTCCAGAAAGACCGCCTCCATTCTCACCAATCAATGTTTGATAACCCATAGGCATAGCCATGATTTCACTGTCGATGAGTGCAAGCTTTGCGCAATGCTTCATGCGTTCCTGATCGCGCTCTTCACTGTAAAAGATAATGTTATCCGATATTGTGCCTTTAAAAAGGGTGTCATCCTGCAGCACAGTTCCAATACGCTGACGTACCTGAAAGTAATCGGGATGATAGTGAGGTATACCGAAAGCCCTTATCACACCGCTGTCTGGTGTATCTATGCCCATTATAAGTTTAACCAGTGTTGATTTGCCACAGCCTGATTTACCCGTTATGGCCACTACTTCTCCTGGATTAAGGGTGAGAGAAAGGTCAGAAACTATTGGTGTATTGCTACCTCTGTAGCTGTAAAAAACGCCTTCCAGTGATAAAAATGAGGAGTCTTCAAACCGATCAAATCTTCCTGCAGTTACTCTGTACTCCTGAGTGCTGTCTTCCTGGGGATTCTGCACATGCCCTTCCGCAGGGCTCATGACGATGTCAGCCAGACGTTCGTTATAAACGCCCAGCATACGCCATGAAAAGAACTTATCAGTCAGATTACTTATACTGGAAGAAAAACTCCCCTGGAAAGACAGATAGGCTATTAACATGCCAACAGTAAATTTTCCGTTCAGCACTTCTTCAGCGCCTTTCCACAGAACAATCGCCGCCACCAGACTCGTCGCCAGGGAATGTGCTATATCATAATACATTCCCTGTCTACTTTGTTTTAGTTGAGTATTACGGCGTGTGACGTTGAGATTTAGCCATGCAGCTTCGCGCTGCTCAATAACCCCGTTGATTTTCAGGCTCAAAATACCATTAAGGGTTTCAAGGAAATGGCTGGACTCTCGTGTGCTGGCATCCCATGTTTCTTCTGCAGACTGTTTCAGGTATGGGTACCACAGCGCCCTGAGCAGAGCATAAAAAACTGATACCACAATGGCAATAAATGTCATTTCCGTACTGTATAGAAGCATCATTCCAAGTGAAGTTACTACAACAAGCACATCCACTAACCCTTCAAGCACCTGTGTAGTCAGAGCTTGCTGTATGGTGTCAATAGCACCGAAGCGGGCACTGATACTCCCTTTACTTCTCGCATCGAACCATGTCAGGGGAAGACGTATCAGGTGGTGAAAAACCCGTGCCGTCCATTGCATATTGAAATTAACAGACAATGTAATGCTTGCCCATTGACGTGCAAGCGATAGCAGTAACTGGGTAAGTGAAAGCAACAGTAAAGCTGTAATGACGACAGTGAGCAGGCCCTGATCAGCCGAAACCAGAACCTCATCAATGACCATTTGGTTAAGAAGCGGGCCACCCAGCGCAAGTGCCTCAAGTGCCAGTGCAAAAACAGTAATTTTAAGCATTGCCGGCAATAAGCCGGGCGTTTTTCCTGTTAAATTACGAAGATGAATTTTTTTCTTTTCATTCTGTGGTGAAAAATTTTCTGCTGGAGATATTTCCAGTGCAATCCCTGTAAAATGTTTTCCCGCTTCAGGGACAGAAATCGTGCGTTTTCCTTTGTCTGGATCGTGAATTACAAGTTTATTCCCTCGAAGATTGTTTAGTACTACAAAGTGATTCATGTCCCAGTGAAGGATACATGGTAATGTGAGTGACTTAAGATCTTCTGGCTCGAGTCTTACTGCACGTGAAGAAAGGTGGATTGCTGAAGCGCATTCCATAAGCCTCTGAAGAGTCATCCCCTTAATGCTGATACTGAAACGTTCGCGTAGCTTAGATAAATCAGTCTGCATACCATACCAGCAAGCCAGCATCGCAAGGCAGGCTAATCCACATTCAGCGGATTCCGTTTGTCTTATAACAGGTAGATGTTTTTTCCCAGTCCATTGAAGCATACTCATTACATTTTCCCTTTAATACTCCAGAGTGGTTCAGTCATCCACTCCCACAAATAACGTGTATCGAGGTTTACGTCAGCCTCAAGGGTCATGCCAGGACGCAGAGGTTCGCTTCGTCCATAAGCCATTATGTAATCGTGTTGGGGCAATACAATTACACGATAATGACCTTCATTTTCCTTCCAGGTAACAGGTGACACGGACAATAGATCGGAGGTGCTCAGCGTCGTTCTGCTGATTTCTCGTATAACGCCATGCTGAACTCCAAATTTTTGATATGGGAAGGCAGAAAATCGCAATGATACGCGCTGCCCTGGCCTAATAAATCCGCTATTTTGGCTGGTTGCATAAAGCTCAATCTGTAGTTGAGCATCATCAGGAACCAGAGTCATAACAGCTTCTGATGCCCTGGCGGATTGACCCTGCTTTATCAGCACCGCTGCTACTGTCCCTGATACAGGTGAAGTGAGAGTGAAACTTTCCTGCGCTGCAAGTTCTGCCTGCTGCTGCTTAATACTCTGAAGCTGTCGCCTGATCTCTGATTGTCGGCTTTCTCCCTGAGCAATGAGATGATTCAAATCCTCCTCAGCTGACTCCAGCGTAGTGTGTAACTGCAGCAGTTGCATGCGCTGACTTTCAACATTTTCCTGAGCAGCGGATACCTCCATCTGCTTCTGCTGATATTCGATATCTGAAACATAATGAGTAGATACGAGTTTTTTATAACGCTGCATTACTGATTCAGCAAGTCGCGCTTTATATTCTGCCAAATTAAAGTGGTCTTCAGCGCTTTTTATCTGCGGTTTCAGGGAGGCAATCCGCTGCCGGGATGAGTTCTGTTGTTGCTGATTATCGTGTTGTTCCATTATTTGCTGAGAAACAAGCATCGAGTATTGTGTTTTAAGTGACGTACTGATGGCTGCGAGAGTACCCGCTCCCTGCCCATCGTAGCGTTCGCCACTTATATGGTACAGGGGGGTGCCAGCAGAGACATGCTGGCCTTCTGAAACCATCAGTCCAGTAACATATCCAGCATAATGAGGAGTTATTTTTATAAGTCCAGTTGAGGGCATCACTATGCCTGAAAGATGTGCTTTACGCGTATAATGGCCAAAATAAAGTAAAGATATAATCAGAGTAACCAGTAGAAGAGTTGCACCTGCACTGAAGGATATACCTAATGATGCCGGGATAACGATATCACCATATGCTGAGTCATTCTGTCTATCAAGCGCTTCTTTTCTGAATAAGTCCATTTTCTTCTTCGCTTAGAATTCTTGCTACTTGCTTTTATATTTACCGTCAGTAAATAACCAAATAACCCCTTTCCAGACTTTATCTAAAGAAAAAAACACTCCGATAAAGAAGAACGATCCTGTCAAAAAAATGTGGAGATGTTCCCTTATTGGTAATAAATCATTCGGCCAGGCAACCACGACATACATGGCATAAAGAGAAATCAACAAAAAAATAACGTTTTTTGTTTTCATGTATTCACCTTATAAGGTCACCGAAATAATCAAAGATAAGACAGCAAAAGCATTTAGGGCAGCGTGTGCTAAAACGGGAAATATAAGAGATTTCGTATTAATTCTTATCGCAGTAAGGATAACAGAAAAAACGAATTCAGTAATATACGCAGATATGGAATCATATTGAGCGTGCATGACACTGAATATCAGAGAGGTCATCAACAATGCAACTATTATTCCGCCACTGAAGGACTTACAGAGGCAGCATAATGAACCGAACAAGCACCCTCTGAAAGCAACTTCCTCAACAAATGGGCCAATAAAAATCATAATGAAAAAATAAATTATGTTTTCCTGACTCAACAATGATGACAATGTCAAATCAGCGCCTGATGAAGGAGGACTTAAAGACTGAACAAATAAAAGAGATAGCGTGAGAGGGATGAATTTACTAAGTGACTTTATCTTTTCACATTTAAAAAATAGAGTGAAATATGTCAAAATTGTAATAACAAGCCCAAGAATGTAGGATGAAAAATATGCTTTAACAGGGCTAACATACTTAGCAACTACATCGGGCGTTCTGTTCAAAACAGTTAGAGTAATAATGAAAATGATGATATATAAAATAGCAGTCTTTGCAGAAGGAGCAAAGACTGTTTTAACAATCCCTTGGGAATGGGTGTTATCTAATAATTCAATATCAGTATTCATATAGGAAATTTTTACACGAAATAATGTTATCAGTTAGTAGTTAACACCCGTTTTCTTAACGATTACATGTGCCTGATGCGGAGTTGCCAGAGCAATGTGCTGAACCTGCTGACTGACCGCGTCCGGAACTATTTGTATTCAGACATTGCGTCGCCGCTCCAACCATTTTGGCTGAGGCCCTTCCTATATTAGGGAGGCTGGCCAGTGCACCAAATGCTGAGTTTGCACACGCTACAGTACTTGGGTCACTGTATATGTGAGTAGGGGCATTTCGGGATAAGGTGTTTTGCGGACCTGTCTTTGGATTACTTCGGGCGTGAGGACCTTCATAACCACTGTTCGCATTACCACCACTTACCAGTGCAATTTCACTTAAGTTTAACTCTCTGATATTAGACATAAAATCCCTCTAGAATAATCTTGTCAAAAAGTGCATTTCGAATATTGCATATATCAGAATATTCTTGAAAGTAAAAATATGTAAATATTAGTGAATTGCAAAGTATGTACCCAACTTTTGTGTATGACAGCCTGCACGCTTAGAGCGATTTTTTAAAAAATCAGTCTACAACCTTATGATTTTAATTGTTTTTTTATAACCCACCTAAAGCTATAATCATAAATTCGTGCTTTTAAAACACGTTGAAAACGTTGTTATTCATCATGAGCAACACTTACAATGGAAAAAATTGTTAGCTTGCTATTAATATGCTTAAAGCTGAGGATAACTTACTGACCCGCTACATTTGTAATCAAGAATTACCGGCTTCATTCTGGCAACCGGCATATTTTGCGGCAAATCTGAAGGGCGTCATTCAGCCCATTTCAGAATAAAAACAGCATTCGTTGTAACCCTGCTACTACTCATTAATCGTTTTTTTGGAAAGAACAATATCACTGTACCATTTTCCGTTCAGACACTTATATCTAAACCTTCCATTAAAACGCTCAATAAATCAGTTCCGAGTAGGCTTACCTGGCTGGATAAGCCGCAGTTTCATTCCATGTCAAAGGCTCCTTTTTCCAATATATGGCAGGTGAATTCAGGCCCCGGAATGCGGTTCTTGTCATCCCGAATAGTCTTAAAACAGCGCGATACTTTCTAGAATACGCGTCCCCTGGCCGCATTATTAATCACAATACCAGTTATCTAAGGAGATCACAGTCCAGACATACACCTTAAGATAAATTTTAGATGAACAACATCATATTAACCTAAGCATCATTAAATTGTCATGAAAGACATTAAGGATTGTCGAATTTTAAAGGGAGGTTAAAATGGAAATTAATGCTGAAGTGATCATTTTAGGCGCAGGTGCTGCAGGATTGTTCACTGCTCTTGAATACCAGAATCGTGGTTTAGATGTGATTCTAATGAACTACGATGACAATAATACCCAGACTCATTATTCACAGGGGATTATCCACAGCGGTACAAAATATGAGCTCTATAAAAATCGTGGCGACGGGAGATACGATTTTAGGACGGCATCGGATTTGTGGGAGAGTTACCTTTCAGGCCAGGGAACACTTGACCTTTCAGGGGTAAATGTGTTGAGCCAACTTTGTGCTCTATGGCCGCAGGATTATGCCGCTCTGCTGGCTATCAAAGGCGCCAAAAATATATTCAACTCGTTGATACAAAAGTCAAATTCACATACACCCTTCGTAGATTTCTGCGGGAAAGAATACCACTTTAAAGAAAAGATAATTGACGCTGTTTCCTTGATAAACAAGCTAAAAGCTCTGTTCACGGGAAGGTATTTTAATTTAAACTCCGCACCAGTGCTCATAAAAAATGAGTCAAATGCTGTTAGCCATCTGATTGCTGACAATGGAAATAAACCGATATGTTTCACCGCTAATCGTTATGTATTTTGCTGTGGGAAAGGAAACGGTAATTATTGGGATGACTTAGAGAATAAAAAATCTTTACAACTCCGCCCTCTCCATACTGTAACCATTACAGGAAGGTTGCCGTTGCTGAACGGCCACATCGTTTCTCGAAAAGGAATTGTTGCGACAATAACGACAAAGACAGATGTCACAGGAGTCAGAACGTGGAGCGTAGGCGGCAATGTTTCGGAGGCTTCATCTGCAGAGGAAACTCAGAAACGTGTAGAAGACCTAATCTCCCGGCACATCAGACTCGGCAATGGCGAATATATTAACGAGATCCAAATTCAAAAAGTTATTCGTGCAGAGGGTGTTGTGAAGGACGGCATGCTACCCCAAGGTTTCAACATTCACAGCAAGGAGAATTATATATTTTGCTGGCCTGTAAAGCTGGTGCTGGCACCTCTAATGGCGAAAGCTGTGGTTAAACTTGATCATAAGGTTTCCTTTCATGCATAAGGCGCTCACCGGTTACTATTCACCGCTAACAATCAGAGTGTTTTTAAGTTCGTCGAATCACATGCGTCGACATTTTCTGCTACTGTACATATATAAACAGACCGGAAGCATTAGTGCTTCGGCCATGGTCTTTATGCTAGAGTGGCTACCTAAACTGATAGCTTTTGGAGTATTCCCGAGGATCACGTCAGCCATTGGTGAAAAAAAACTTTTTGCGGTCAGTTCTCTGGTTTCTTGCATTTGCCTGCTCTCGCTACACTTCATCAATTTCACCTTTTTTTATCTCTTCTCTCTCTGTTTCATCATTTCACTGGTAGCCAGCTTTTCTTCGATTTACATTGACACAGCTTCTGCCATCAGAAAATCAGATGTGAGGTTTCCTCACCTACAAAACCTAATGCAGCAGGCTGAACAGGCCTGTACACTTATAATGCCTGTCGTCTCTTCTTATTTCGTATTCAGCGGTCAAGGGATGACCGACATTGGAGTATATATATTATTCACACTCTATGCTTTATGCACACTCACCGCACTTGCAGATTGTGTTGGCGGCAAATACGTCATTACGTCCAAAAAGAAAACAAATTCAATTACCGATGGTCTTAAATATCTCAGCAGTGCTCCACTTAGGACTTATGTTGTGTTTTCCTTTTTGTCTCTCGTGTCGTTCAGCGGAATATCGGCGCTGCTTCCAGAGTATCTGAAGAGCATCAATGCCAGTGCTGAATATAATTACAGCCTCGTCGTCTGCTCGGCCTCTTTACTAACCATGCTGGCCTTACCCATTCAGAACATTATTTTGAAGAAATCAGGAAGTAACTTATCACTCAAGTTGCTAATGGTGTTTTATTTCATATCCATACTTTTGTTACTTATTCCTGCCGCACGCTTTTCATCACTCGTTATCGCCTATGCACTAATGAGTATAAGCATTAATGCGTTAGATGTGCTGTTTAAAATCATCCGTGTAAGGTTCATTCATCCTGATGATTTTCGAGCCGCGATGGGCGTGTTTGCCATTTTCATGCTGCTGCCAATCATGTGCGCATCAGTTGCCCTATCTATTTTAGGTGAGGATGTTTCAATGCAGTTATTGATTAAAGGTTTATGTGCTCCTGCCATGATTCTACTTGCCTATCTTCTTATAAGTTCATTTCGAACAAAAAAAACGGCAGTTACTTTCTAGGTTATTTAGACTTGAGGTCGAGACCATGCACGTCGTTATCGCATCCTGACGTGCAAGGTGTTGTAATGCCTGCCTGATCTCTTCTTGGCTTTTTATGAGACCTGAACCGAGCGGCCTTTTAACGAAAACGTCAAGATGCGCAGTACGCTCAATACTCATGTAAGCAGAGAAATTTTGGAAGTTGATATTGTATGGGACGAATACAGCATCAAAATAACGTATTTTTTCAGGTAAATTTATCTCTTGAGTGAGTGACACTCCTATTTTACTTACTATCTTTTCTGCCTTCATATCCAAAAGACATTGAATAACTGTTTCATTGATTAAATTATCATGATGAAGAAAAAGATAATCAAGTTGGCTGGTTTTCAACTTAATGAGACTTTCTTCCAGGCTTTTTCTTATTAACGTTGTATCAGATGAATAGAAAAGTGAATTTCCATTTTGGAACTCACCAACTTTGGAAGATAGATAAAACTGACGAGCCAATCCTGTCCTCTGCATGGCTTCGCCTATTCGTTGTTCTGACAGCCCATAGCTTGGTGCAGTATCGAGTATATTAATACCTAGTTGGTGTGCCTTGATCAGCAATGCATCAATCTCTTCAGGTGTGGGTAATGCAGCGCCTTCACCACCTGGATATTTTACCTTAAAATTACGGCCGAATTTCAATGTGCCCAGCCCTAGCTTACTCACCGGTCCTTTATCAAACATCTCTTTTCCTCATTCATTCGGCAGTCCATTATTCCTATACTTTATGACATTTAAGTTAAAGGCATACATAGTCAGTTAAAAGGTACATGACAGACTGTGACATAGCCCCCGAACACAGACATAAAATATTATAAGGAATGTCCGCAGATCGCTCATAGCGGACTGAAATCAACCCCATTGATTTACGACGTGCTCGCATTTTGCTGTAAGCATAATAAGAGCTATTTTCTGATGCGTCGATTATAGTTCGGGATGCAGACCAACCTAGAGCTGAAGGCCGTAAGCAGCGCCGACTGTCTGTCGAAGTGCGACGATTCGAATCCAGCATGACAACCTGAACCGGCGAAAGCCGGCTTTATTAAGTCCATCATTCACCCGTGGTGAAGGATATGTGTCACCCTTCACCCATCCATCACCCGTTAAGCATATGAAATAAATAGACAATATAAAAAGGTGAACAGTGTGAAGGATTATTTATAAAATCTTTTTTCGTAGAATTTCGCTTTCTGGCCGCGCAACTGTTTTGATAAAGTTTGAATGCCTAAAAAAGGAGCAATAAATGGACACCTCTTTTTGAATGCACTGGACACTAAAAATCGTGAACAGTTTGACGTAGCGATTAATGCTTTGCAGGGGGATGTTGCTGCTGCCGCTCGATTATCCATAGATCCCCCGCTTGCGCCTTGAGTATTCTAGGCGTATCAAAGAGATGGCTGACGATTTACTATCCCGAGTTAATGCTGGATTGCTAACATGGGAACAGGCTGCGAAAGAAGCTCAAGAAACGCGAAATCTCATCATGGAAATGATTAGGACTCGCAGTACGCCACTTAGGCGTGCAATGGCAGGAAGGATGAAGTCATCGGATAAGACGCTTAATGAGTTAGTCGCAAAGAAAGCGACCTCACTTTTTGGGCCTAAAACAAACTTTGCCAGCCTTTCTGAAGTGCAAAAAAATTAGGTATATGCCAGCATTGTAGAATCTGCGGGTAAATCTAATCCCAGCGTTAACCTGAAGATGTTGCGACTCTCACGAGCAGGAAAAAGGCTTATCGTCCTCTCTTTAGCCATCTCTGTATATGAAATTTATACCGCTGAAAACAAGGTTGCTGAAACCGGTAAACAAATAGCGATTAACGGTGCAGGCATAGCAGGTGGTTCAGCGGGAGGGGCTCTAGCAGGTTTGGTATGTGGCCCCGGCGCACCCGTTTGTGTTTTGATTGGTTGATTTGTTGGTGGTGCACTTGCCGCCTTTGAAATGGGACGTTTTTGGGGATAGTCATGAAACAAACTCTCTCGGTAAAACTTGTTGAGGAAAGTAAAGCGACTGATTTTCAGCAGGCCGTTTCTGAAGTAGTGATCGATAACATACCGACGGGTATCACTATAAAAGGACAGGTACTCGAAGCCTCAGTTAAAGTCGACAATGACAGGTATATTCTTTTTACAACGGATGATGTGATCTTTGAGGAGTTTCTTACTGTTACTCTCATCAGCCTGAGTCAGGGGATTGTTGAAAGTTTGCAGGTTGGCAATGAGTATTCGTCAGGTTCTTTCGAGGCGCTGTCTGTCAATCACAAAACCATTGAGTTCAATTTCATTGGCGGGTCTGTCTGGACAATTAAAGTGAACGACACCCCAAAGCTCCGTGTTCCATTCTTTTCCGATCCGCGTGGTGTAAAACGCTCTTCAGGTCTAAAAGCGTATCTGACGATAGATGCAAAGCCATCACCCTCCCCAATATAAAAAAACCATTTAACAAAAGCAATTGGTATACGTTTAGGTATACCAATTATTTTTTAATGTAATATTTATATTTAATTTCATAGAGATAGATTGTTCATTCAGATTCCTCCAGCCCTCGAAGATTACAAGCGTCATCCGATGAAGTCCTAAGAGCCCGCACGGCGCAAGCCCTGCAGGCTTTTTTGTACCTGCAATTTGTCCTGGGTCAGTCTGAAGAAAACCAATTAAATCCGAACCTTTTAGGCATCTCATAACGCTTTATTGTTTGTGAAGTGCCTAAAACTACGGAAACCAGGCAATGGCAAGACAAGCCAAACCTATCTCCGTTAAGGAAATTGAATCTGCCAAACCCAGGGAAGCGGACTAAGTGCTCAATGATGGCAATGGCCTTAAGCTACTCATCAAATCCAGCGGCAGCGGATATGGATAACTAAATATACAAAACTGTCCAGAGATAGCGGGTCAAGATCAAGCAAGCTTTTTTGAGTCCTGAAGTCAATCAACTTCAATCTGCATCAAGTTATATTTGGGGATACTGAGGGGGGACCGATAACTATGGCAAAGGTATTCCTGAAATTATGAGTATTGCTCAATCAGAAAGCAGGCCAACGATTTATTGTGAAATAGATTGGGAAGCCCCAAACAATGCTGTTGTCCGGGAGATAAAGTCATGCGCATACTTTGATAAAAAACTTTTTTTATGATAGATGATATTCAATGGGCTAAAAACATAACCATCTCGTAAAACGACAGGTAAAAAAACATTATCTGGATATCTCTCTTGTAAGGTTGGCACTCTTATTTCAGTCAGAAAAAAAACGCCAAGATCATAATCAAATAAAGAAAGCATAAGTTCTATAGAATCAACCTCTAATATTTTTCTCGGTTTAAATCCAGCCTCTTGAAAGCATACATTTACAATTTCATGAAGACGATAGTTTGATTTAAGTAAAATAAATGGGAAATTTTTGAATTTATCAAGCGTAGTTCCATTTTTACATTCTAAAATAACATTGTCTGCATCCCTTCCAAAATATTCAACAAGCAGTTTTCTGGTGACTGCCAGATATAGCCTGTCGTTCATCAATGGAATTGCCTCTAATAATGAATCACTTCCTTTTTTTATGCCTACAAAAAAGTCAAGCTCTCCGGAGATAACCATTTGCTCCATTCTGGCTGATGTTTCAGTTGTAATATTTATTGTAACATTAGGCCATTTTATAAAAAATTCCGGTAAAAGCATGGGGAGCCAATAACTACCTCTATACGGAGTCACGCCAACATTTAATGTACCTATATTGTTCTGTTTTATATTATTTAATCGAGATGATATATTATTACTTTCCATGAGTATTTTTATTGAAGAGTCATAAAGCACTATTCCCGCCTGAGTTAATTTAAGCTGCGGTTTTCGATGAAATAGTTCCGTACCGTAATAATCTTCTAATTTTTTAATATGTATGCTGAGATTTTGCTGTGAGGTGGAGAGTTTTTGGGCAGTTTTGGTAAAGTTCAAATTTTTTGCCAACTCGACAAAATAGCTCAAACTAATGAAATTCATAACAACCTCAATATAACTATATAATAACCACCAGTAATTACTCGCTTGTTTATCGTAATCACTGCATGTTAAATCGTTAAGATATGCAATGAATTGTTATTTTTTTGATAAAAATAGACAGCGATTGTATAATAATAAAAAAATTAGATTCGTTGAATTAACCAACTCATGGACATATGATTCAATAATAACTTATAGAAATAGGTGTTACAACTATTTTCCATTTCTAAAATAGCGCTGTTTACTTTAATTAAGGCATAATCTCTTAAGTATAAAAATCGACCACTGATAATGCACTGTGGTCGATCACATCAGATATAAATACAATTAATAATCAAACATTCCAACAGGAGTTTTATTACTTTCTTTTGTATCTATGTAAGTCACAGCGTTATTATAATCAATTAATGGTATTTGCCATGTTGGAACCTTACCCTCATACATCTCGGCAACGCCCATAGCAGCCATGTAAGAAGCACGAATTGCAGCTTCAACAGTATTTCCACCAATATGAGGAGTGATTAAAATATTATTCAGTTTATACAATGGGTTATTCGGCAGCATTGGCTCATGTGCAATTACATCCAGTCCAGCTCCAGCGATCACGCCATTTTTACATGCTTCTAAGAGATCATTCTCATTTACCAATCCACCTCGAGCTGTATTGATCAGAAAAGCACTCGATTTCATCATGGCTAACTTTTCTTTGTTGATCATCTTATGAGTCACAGATGTATTCGGTGCATGAAGTGATATATAGTCACTTTCTATAAAAATTCTGTCGAGATCTCTTACAACCTCGACACCATCAGGGAAATCTTTAGCAGGCTTATATGGATCATAGCACAGAACGTTCATTTCCATAGCAAGACACCGTTTGGCCGTGCGGCTTCCAATATTCCCACATCCAATGATCCCTACTGTTTTTCCGTTTAATGTTGTCATATGAGTTTTTAATTTTGCCGCATAGTAATCTACTGGCAACATTGTACGAAGAGTGGTCACATTACGGCTCATGTATAGCATTAGCATCAACGCTGTTTCAGCAACTGATGTACTATTAGCTACTGGCGCATACAAACATTTGACCCCAAAGTCGCTAGCAGCATCTAGATCCACAGCATCAAATCCAGCGCCATGTCGGACAAGAACCTTTAAATTTGGCGCTGCTGCCTCAAATACTTCACGAGACATTTTTGTCACACGAACAATAATCGCATCAGGCCGATGTAACTTCATATCTGCAATTACATCCTCTGTTTCAAAGCCTCGACCATCAATTAACGTATGCCCTTGACTTTCAAGCAGATGACGGCCATCTTGTTTCAACTCTTGCGGTAACAGAATTTTCCAACCCATGTTAAAAACCTCATTATTAATATATTACAATATACCAATCAAATTCCAATATGGTAGACCGACAGCAAAGAGCACTGCAACAATAAGGGCAAGTACTATCGTGCCTTTTGTATACCAATCTTTTTGGCTAACATAGCCGTTTCCAAATAAATAAATACTTGCACCGTTTCCGTAGTTACAAAGCAAAGCGCCGTATGCACCCAAGAGAGCTAGCATCAATGACAAAGCCATCATATCTACCTGAGTTGCTTTTGCTAAGGTAAGAATGACCGGGTAAATTGATACAATATAAGCAGCGTTCGAAACGAAAAAATACTTAACTACTAAACTAAGTAATACCAGTATGACTAAAACAAGGGAGCCGCTTATCACAGATAGATCAATGTAGTACTGAAATTGTGACGCAAGCCATGTATAGAACCCACCTTGATTCAGAGCAACGGTTATACTGAAAAATGCACCATACCAGAGGAACATGTTCCAGGCCCCTTTTTCAGCCATTAGGTCATTCCAATCTAATAACCCAAAAATCAACTGCAGGGCTAACCAGATAAAGGCAACGATATATAAACCCATTCCAATTTTATAGCCTATGCTCCATCCCAAAATAGCTAAGATAAAAAGAACTAACATGATCTTTTCGTCTCGTTTCATGGGACCCATTTCAGCAAGCTTTTGCGTAACGATTGGTTTTATATTGCCTAAATCACGTATTTCTGGTGGAAATAACTTATAGACAACAAGAGGGCTTATAAAAAGAATAAGTAACCCCGGGACTAGCGCTGCTTTAAACCATAAACCCCACGATAACTCTATACCTACCAGTTGATTTACAGTCGATGCGATCACTGCATTGGATGCCATCCCGGTTAAAAAAAGTGCCGCTGTTGACATTGCAATTACATGCTCTAATAACTCAAGGTAAGCACCTAACTTTTTGGGATCCTTGTCTGGATGAGAACCGAGAGATTCCGCTATCCCTCGAAATATCGGGAAAACAATTGCGGATCGGGATGTATTAGAGCCCGTTGCTGGACTTAATATCAAATCACAGAGCAGCATAACATATCCCAAACCAAGTGAGGAACGTCCAAAGGAGGTATTCCCAAACTTGGATAGTAAAATGTATGCCATACGTTTACCCAGACCATTTTTTCTGAATGAACTACAAGCTAGTAGCACGGCCAGCAAAAACCAAACGCTCTGATTCCCCCAACCTTGAAAAAGCAAATTGGGATCTTTTAAAAAAAATGATCCAATACCTACGATAATCAGGCTAATAATTGGTTCGGAAAAAGGTTTTATGATTAATCCACACATTAGAGAAAGGCACAAACCAACCATATGCCATGTCTCAATATCCAGTCCACTAGGGGACGGAAGTATCCAGATTAGTACAGGGAAAATTACAACTGGAATAAGCTTTGCTATTTTGTACTTCATATTTCGCCTTTCCTGCTTTAATATTATTATTCATATGGCTTTTCAATTATCTCTACATCTTTTTTTTCCAATAAATCGTCTACCCATTGTCGATTGACAGTACCCACTGCAGAGTTTGCTGCTTTATTTTTATCTTTTTCAGATAATACTATCGCTTTTTCCAGAATAGAATGAGCGTCACTTTTGGGTATTACAATTACGCCATCTCTGTCTCCAAGAATGATATCTCCTGGATTTACAATAATACCACCACATGAAACAGGAACATTAACTTCCCCAGGTCCTTCTTTATATGGGCCAGATGGAGTTGTTCCAGTTGCATAAAGAGGTAATGTTCCTTTTGAAAGGACATCGATATCTCTGACCGGGCCATCAATTACAATCCCTTCTATTTTTTTGAAGCCTTGTAAATAATTAAACATTATTTCACCCATAACAGCCCTACTTCGTTCCTCCTCGTTAGAGATAACAATTACATCGCCTGGTTGTGAAATATTCATGGCTTTATGAAGCATCATATTATCACCGGCTCTGGCTTTAACTGTTAATGCAACACCACACATAATTCTACCGGACGGATTCGACATAAGTTTTATTTGTGGGTTCATTCCACACAATCGCCCCATGCAATCCGCCACATTTGCCGCTGCTATTTTACTGAATGCTTTAACCACTTCTGGATCTGGCAGTGTTCTTTTTGTAAAAACTCTATTACCTACTGACATAGTATGTTCCTTATTAATTCTATTAATTTAGGTATTATTTCCCATGGAGACAAAGTTCTGTTCCAACATGAACAAAGTGGACATCTGCATCCATCATGTCTGCATAGAATAAAATCATCCCCTCTTTACCTTGTGGGATAACTCTCGACTGCCCTGAATGTGCAACAACTAATGCAGTAATCTCTTCAGGTAGTCCGTAT
Source organism: Pantoea sp. V106_11 (assembly GCF_029967885.1). Classification (NCBI taxonomy): domain Bacteria; kingdom Pseudomonadati; phylum Pseudomonadota; class Gammaproteobacteria; order Enterobacterales; family Erwiniaceae; genus Pantoea; species Pantoea sp. V106_11. The sequence goes on along the minus strand of NZ_JASCAK010000031.1, from coordinate 84,840 downwards.
TTATGGCAATAATATCCACTTAAAAAACCATGTTGATAGAGTTTACCTGTTAGACTTTTTTTACTAGTTCCAGGTCCACCAACATCCATTTCCATTTCTTCCAATTTACATACATCATGTAAAACTGCTGAAATAATTAAAGTATCTGTATTTATGTCATATCCAAATTTTCTTATCATGTTCCTGGCTATGACCAGAACATTTTCCGTAACACTCTCTGTATGCTTAATCAATCCAACGTTTGGTGCTCTGGTCGCAAATTGCGCTTCCTCTATATTTTTCCAGGTACTATTATTTAATGCCTCGATCCATATTTTGCATGTAGCATCTACAAGTGTTTTATCTTTTACTTCTGAGAGTTGCGGGAAGTATTCTTTAATTTTTTCAATGTATATTTCGCTCATTTTACCCCTCACGAGTCAACGTTATTTAATAAGCCATATCGTGTTCATATGTACTATATTGTTTGAAACCAAAAAATGGAAACAACAATTTATTTATTATTGACAACAAAATGTTGTTGGTGCGCCACTAAAATATTAACGCATTTCCTTATAATATCTTGAGGCATGAAGTGAATATGCAAAAATAGTCAATTAAAACACTTCGCATATGAGCGTCACATCACAAAAAAAAGTATTCATCAATATAATTGTAAATAAAGTAACTTTAATAAAGTTGGCGTGAATAACATTTGATACGTGAAATTTGATGATGGCTCTAGATTGACACTATAGATCTGCTGCCGGCCTGATTAAGTCTTAACACTCATCAAGTCTCTTCTGCTTTGTGCCTGAACCCGAGATCAGAATCTCCAGTGTCACCCCCTCCCTCTTCCTCCCCTTGACAGCCTCCCCCTCCATGCTCTAAAAAGGAAACGATCACTTCCTAATTGGAGATTAGCTATGAAATCCCCTTCCCACACCGGCAATGCGCAATCCTCTGCGGGCCGACCGCGTGCTTTTAACGAAGCGCAATTTCTGGATGGGGCCATCAGGCTATTTCGCGATCGTGGTTTTAGTGACGTCAGCATCAGCGACATCACCGCAGCGACCAACCTCAGTACCGGTAGCGTTTACAAGGCTTATAAAGACAAACAGGGCGTTTTTGCTATGGCGCTTGAACGGTATGTGTTTCTTCGTGAAGAGCACATAAAAACCCGGCTGGAAAAGGCCACGACCAGCAAAGACAAGCTTGCTGAACTGCTGCGGGATTACGTTGAGCTCAGTCAGGGAAAAGAGGGCAAGCTGGGCTGCATGGTGGTGGCTGGTATTACTAACGTCGACCAGCTTGGCGCTGCAGCCACCAGCCTCGAAAAACAGCTGGCAACGCGGCGCAGCGACATTGCGGAATTGATCAAAAGCGGAAAGCAAGATGGTTCCATTGCCGCGACAACCAACGAAGCCGCCGCTGCCGAGGTGATTCTGGCGTTGCTTCAGGGAATGCGCGTCATCGGTAAAGCCTCAACCCTCACCGACGATGCTGAGCGTTTTGTGGCTCAGGCGTTGAAGGTTGTGGCGTAACGCCTGATTGTTGAGGCCGCACTCGCCGGGGCAATATTGCCGTTGCAGCGGTCTTCATGACTCATCTGGGCCATGCACCTGGTTCACCATTTTAAGCGGCGGATGATTACAACGCGCCATGGCGGCTGTAAGCCGGTAGTGTACTTTTACTTTAGGAAAACCCTATGTCTGCTCTCATGCTCCCTGCTGCACCCGATGGTTTTAGTCACCATTTTTCCCGAATAGAAGGTCTGCGCTTTCATTATGTCACGGGCGGTCGTGAGGATGGCTTTCCGCTGGTGTTGCTGGCCGGCTTTCCCGAAAGCTGGTTTGCATGGCGACATGTCATGCAGCCTCTGGCTGATCAATACCGAATTATCGCCGTTGATTTGCCGGGCCAGGGGGACACCGATAAGCCGCTTTCCGGCTACGACACTCAAACGGTTGCCACGCGGCTGCATGCCTTTATCGATTCACTCGGTTTGGGATCGTACTTTCTTGCCGCACACGACGTCGGTGCCTGGGTAGCCTTTACCTATGCGATGTTATATGGCGAGGAAATACGGGCGCTGACGTTGATGGATGCCGGTATTCCGGGCATATCGTTGCCGGATAAACTGCCGTCGGCTTCTGACAAATCCTGGAAAACATGGCACTTTGCCTTCCATGCCGTAGCGGATCTTCCTGAAGCCTTGCTGGCAGGCCGTGAGCGTATTTATCTGGAATGGTTTTTTCGCGAGAAAGCCGCTAACCACAGCTGTTATGGCGAGACTGAACTGAGCGAATATGAGCGCTTGCTTAAAACGCCGGGGGGCTTACGCGCGGGGCTGGCGTTTTACAGAGCGCTGTCTCAGTCGGCCGCGCAAAATGCGGAGCTGGTCAGGCAGGGGCGACTGGTCATGCCGGTACTGGGGCTGTCCGCCGATCAAGGCTCGATTGCAGATATGGCGGCGACGCTGAAAGCCTACGGCGATGATATACACGGCCAGCACATCGCTAATTGTGGGCACTTCCAGCCGGAGGAACAGCCCGAAGCCACTGCCAACGCCCTGGCCGCATTTTTTGACCAGTACAGGCATTAGACCTGTCTCTGTCCATGGATAACAAAACCATTGGTACAGCTTTGCTGGCCGTTCGGTGTGGACAATAAAGGTGAATGCGCCATCCGAACGCCGCGTCCCTTTCCTCTGAGAGCCGCGGAGTATCAAAGGCGCGTTGACGTCAAAAACGTGTCTGAGGATGGAGCATCCCCGGAACACGTTTAGCGGATGCGCCCGCTATCCACTGCAATATCCCCGCCGCCTCTGAATACGATATTCATCATTATTCTGAATAAAAGATTCGCCTGATTTTCCAGTTTCCCGCAGATTACGCGTTACCTGCACCGCAACTCCGGCCTGATCATCGTTAAAATATAAATAAAACGCTTATTGAAAGTTAATAACCAAGCCAGAAATTGTTAACTGCCTGTATATGTCCTCTGAGACAAAGAAGAGAATATCTAATATTTAAGCGTGACTTATAGACAACTCATTATTCAAGCCAGTATTAATGAAAATATAAATTTAGCCAAAGATAATCCCAAAACTGTGCAGTCTTAATCAGTTAGCTTAGGCGCATTTGTGGCACCCTGGTATTCTTACGACGCTTTCTGGCAATTTAATTCTTTAAAAAAACCACTCAGTTTCATGACGGATTTATTTTTCCGGCAATTGATAATGATTATTGAGTTGATTCCCATTTGCATATGGAATTATGATTTCTTTCGCTCAGGGATATATCAACTGGATGACAATCGTTAAGGGATTAATCGTTATGATGCCGTTGAAAAAAATCACTCGCCATATTACCACGAGTTTATTGGTTCCCGCTGTTGGCATGATCTCCCCCGCTCTGGCTGAGTCTGACAGGAATGAAGACAGTGAAGATGTCATGGTGGTAACGGCATCGGCGATTGAACAGCGACTGAAAGATGCCCCTGCATCAATCTCTGTTATCACCGCAGAACAGCTGGAAAGAGACATTGGTAAATCCGCCACGGACCTTGCCGATATTCTTGAACGTGTCGCAGGCGTGACCAAAGCCATTGGCACAGACGTCAGTTCCGGTATTCAACTGCGCGGTATGCCCGCGGCTTATACGCTGTTATTGGTTGACGGTAAACGCATCGGCTCAAGTAACGGTATTAAAAGCACCCAGCAAAACTATTTCGACGATATTAACTGGATCCCCGTGGATGCGATTGAACGCATTGAAGTGGTCAGAGGGCCCATGTCCGCGCTCTATGGTTCGGATGCAATGGGCGGAGTCGTGAATATTATCACAAAGAAAAATAGCGATACCTGGCACGGCGCATTAACGGCAGGCACCCGACGGCCGCAGGATGGCAACCGGGGCAATACCCAGACCTGGACAGGCAGCATTGGTGGTCCGCTGGGCCATGGGTTTGATTTGCGTGTTAGCGGTTCGTGGAACAAGCGCGAAGCGGATAAAAGCGAAACCGACGCGTTGCGTTGGGGAAGCGGCCAGGAAGGCCGCAAAAATGAAAATTACGGCGCAGAACTCGGCTGGGATATCACCCCTCATCAGCGCATCGCCGTTTCCACTCAGCAGGGAACCGAGCGAGGTATTCCCGGTGAATCCACGAATGGCAGTGAAATTGCGCTGCGCGGTGTGGATAAACTTGAACGTGAAAATTATGCGCTCGATTATCGCGGTATTTTTGATTTCGGCACGGCAAAGCTGAACGTTTATCAAAATAAATTTAAAAACTGGGTAACCGATATTCCGGTGATTTCTGGCGGTACGGTGACGGGCAGTCAGGATGTGGCGCTGTGGAATCAAGAACGCATTGTTGAAGGCGATATTAACCTGCCATTTGAATTCGGTTTACCGCATAACCTGACTGTCGGCGCACAGTGGAAAAAAGAAGAGCTGAACAACCCTCGCTCTGTTGGCGTGGTGGCGGACGCCTCCAGCAGCTATGGCAAACATCACGCTCAGGCCAAAAGTACCGGCCTGTTTGTCGAAGATCAAATCGACCTGCTGGATACTGTTTCACTGACGCTGGGCCTGCGCAAAGATAATACCGATTACGGTAACAGGACAACGCCACGCGCCTATCTGGTTTGGCAGGCCACGGATACGCTGACGTTAAAAGGGGGATATTCAGAAGGTTTTAAAGCACCCAGCGTGCGCCAGGCAAGCAAAGGCTTTATTGAATCCTCCAAAGGCGCTGGATGTAACGGCTATGCCGATTACCACGGCGGCGGCTGTTACACGATGGGCAGCGATAAACTCAAGCCTGAAACGTCACAAAACTGGGAAGTGGGCGCGATCTTCGATTATGAAGGATGGAGCGCGGGGCTGACGTTCTTCGACAGCCGCTTCAAAGACAAAATCGCCTCTGCGCCTGTTGGCTATTTACCCGGTGATACCTCAGGCCGCTACTGGCTTGAACGCGTCAATCTTGATACGGCGCGAACCCAGGGCCTGGAAGGCAATGTGACCCTTCCCCTGATTTCAGAAGAAATGGGCCCCTGGATGAAGCGCCTGTCGCTGAGTAATACGTTCACGCGAATGATCAAAGCCGAAGATTCTCTGGGCGTGATGCTCGTGACAACGCCAACGCTCGCCACGTGGTCCTCCCTTGACTGGCAGGTCAATGACGACATCAGCCTTTCATTTACCGCAAAATACTACGGAAAGATGCTGGGGCTGAACAGCAGCGCAGACCAAGCGGCGAGAGGCAATACCGCGACGGCACGCATCCGCAATGCCTACATGATTTATGGTCTGTCAGGGCAATACAGGGCAACGAAAAACCTTAAGGTGAATGTCGGGCTGGACAATCTTTTTGATAAAAACCCTGTCTCTGACCATCCGTCCTCCAGCGGGGTTTCAGGCAACAACTACGCGGTTCCCGGCCGCACAATGTATGCCTCAATAACGGCGTCATTCTGATCGCCTCACTGATGCTCTCACGCCGCCCCGTCAATGGTGCCGTCACAGGATGATTTATCTGAGCGAGCGTGGGATGGACAGAGAGCAGCCTGAACAGTAACTGGCCCGGCATCACGTTTTATGCATTGCGGCCGCTGCGTGATACAGGCGCGTAGAGCAGGTATTCAGAACTGCATATAACCCAAAACCACTGACCTTATACGGACCCTAACCACGCGCAAGGAGAACACATGCGTTTCCCGTTTCTGTCGATTTTATTGCCCCTGGCCTGGGTACTGACGGTTTTGCCTCCGGCATCTGCTGGTGAAGCACCAACGGTCAGGATCGCGCATCTGCAGGGAACCACGACGCTGCCGCAGCATCCTCAACGCGTGGTGATCCTCAATCCGTCCACGCTGGATATTGCCGATGCATTAGGCATTACACCGGCGGGCGTCCCGCAAGCCGGTTTCACCTATCCGGCGCATCTGGCTAAATATAATGGTCAGGGCTATTTCAATGCCGGAACGCTGTTTGAGCCCGCCTATGAAGCCTTAAGCGCCGCCGCACCGGAGGCGATCTTTGCCGGTGGCAGAGCCCTGGCGGCCTACAACAAACTCAGCGGTATCGCGCCCACCGTTTCTCTGGATATTGACCCGCATGATTTCATGCAAAGCCTGACGCAGCGCACGACGCAACTGGGGGAAATCTTTGGCAAACAGGCGCAGGCAACAGCCGTTTTAACCGCATTTAACGCGCAGATTGCAGACCTTCGCCCCCTCGCCGCCCGGTCGGGAAGCGCCATGATGTTAATGGTTAACGGCGGAAAACTCAGCGCCTATACGCCGCACTCCCGCTTTGGTTTTGTTTTTGATGTGCTGCAGTTCAAGCCTGCACTCTCTCTGCCCAATGCCAGCAAACATGGCAATGCCATTTCACCCGAGTTGATCATGCAGGCGAATCCCGACTGGCTGTTCGTTCTGGACCGTGACAGCGCCATCGGCAGTAAAGAAGGCCTGTCGGCCCGTCAGGTTCTGGATAATCCGCTGGTGCGCCGCACCACCGCATGGAAAAAGCAGCAGATTATCTGGCTGGATTCCGCCTCGCTGTATATTGCCGGCGGGATCCAGAGCTACAGCCTCATGATGAGCCAGATCAAACAACAACTGCTCGCGGCCAGAGAGCAGCCTGAATGAAATACGGGGCTTATCTCATCGGCCTGGGGCTGCTGTCTGCGCTGGTTATGCTGAGCTTAGTCACGGGCGTGAGCCGTGTGTCATTAATCGACCTGTGGCACGATACCGAGATGCGGGAAATTCTGTTTGTCAGCCGCTTTCCACGTACTGTCGCGCTGGTGCTTGCCGGCAGCGCGATGAGCGTGGCAGGCCAGATCATGCAGATGCTGACGCAGAACCGCTTTGTTGAGCCTTCGGTCGTGGGCACCACGCAATCCGCAAGCCTGGGGCTTCTGCTGGTGATGGTCTGGTATCCGGCGGCGCCCGTTATCGTCAAAATGTGCATCGCTTCCCTGTTTGCGCTGGCCGGTACGGTACTGTTTATGCTGCTCATTCAGCGCATCCGGCAGAAAAGCGCGTTTATTGTGCCGCTGGCTGGCATCATGCTGGGCGCCGTTTTCAGCTCGGTAACGACATTTTTGGGGATGCAGTTTGATATCCTGCAGTCGCTGGGCAGTTGGGAATCCGGTGACTTTTCCAGTGTGATGCAGGGACGCTATGAACTGATCTGGATTGTCGGACTGATTACCCTGCTGGCGGCCTTGATTGCCGATCGCTTCACGGTGGCCGGTCTGGGCCAGGACTTCTCGGTTAACGTCGGGCTGAACTATCGCCAGATCCAGTTAACGGGGATGGCGATGATCGCCATTGTCAGCGGCGTGGTGATCGTTGTCGTCGGTGTCCTGCCTTTCCTGGGGTTGGTTGTGCCGAATATTGTCAGCATGATTTTCGGCGATAACCTGCGCCGCACCGTGCCCTGGGTCGCGATGACAGGGGCCATACTGGTTTTGAGCTGCGATATCCTGGGGCGGCTGATTATTTATCCCTTTGAAGTCCCGGTCAGTGCCTTACTCGGCGTACTGGGCGCGGCGGTTTTTCTGGTGCTGATTATCAGAGGAAGGCGCTATGGCAACTGATCTGTCACCGCTGTCCCGATCCCTGAAAAACGTCTCCTCGCCCGTCTGGCGAATCAGCCTGTTAGCCCTGCTTGCAGTCATTGTTTCCCTTGTCTTTATGACCTTGCATCTGCAGGGAAACATCAGCTACGTATTAAAACATCGGGGGCAGATTTTATTCACCATCGTGCTGGTCGCCTTTGCATCCGGCATCAGTACGTTGCTTTTTCAAACCATCACGCAAAATCGCATTTTGTCGCCCTCGGTCATGGGCCTTGAGGCGCTTTTTGTGTTTATCCAAACCCTGCTGGTATTTTTTGTTCAGCTTTCGCAACTGAGCCAGCTGGGAAGTATGGTGCCGTTTCTTGGCGAAACGGCACTGTTGATGATCTTTGCCACGCTGCTCTATCGCTGGCTATTTAACCGCAGTGGGCTGGATCTTCACCGGGTACTGTTAACGGGCCTGGTGTTTGGCACCCTCTTTCGCAGCCTTTCGGGTCTGATGCAACGTTTACTCTCCCCTGGCGAATTCGCCGTGCTGCAAAGCCGTATGTTTGCCACCTTTACCCATGCTGACCCGGCGGTGCTGGCCCTTTCGGCCGTGCTGATTGCCGCAATCACGATTATCGTCTGGCGCATACGGCACCGCCTGGACGTTATTGCGTTAGGGCGCAATAGCGCGACGGCACTTGGTGTCCCTTTTCAGCGTTATGTCACCGGTCTGTTGCTGTTGGTTTCGCTCCTGGTGGCAATTTCAACTGCGCTGGTCGGGCCGATGACATTTCTGGGGCTATTGGTGGTCAACCTTGCCTGGCCCGTGGTGGGATCGTGGCGTCATCGCTACCTGCTACCGGGAACGGTGCTGATTGGCATCATCATGCTGACGGGCGGACAGTTAATCCTGGAGCAGGTGTTTAACATGGCGGGAACGCTGTCCGTCATTATTGAATTTTTAGGCGGTGGACTGTTTATTTACCTGATTCTGAAAAAGGTGGCGACGTGATTGAAGTTGTGAATGTGAATAAGGCATACGGCCCGTTATCTGTCCTTAAAAACATCAACGAAACCCTGCCCTCATCGGGCATTACCTCAATCATCGGGCCCAATGGGGCAGGCAAATCAACCTTGCTGTCGGTGATTAGCCGACTGTTGAAGCCCGACAGCGGTGAGGTCAGAATCGATTCGCTCATCGTCAATGAAGCACACAGCGAGAAGCTGGCGCGAATTATGTCGGTACTGCGGCAGGAAAATCAGGTCACCAGCCGGCTCTCGGTGTACGATCTGGTGAGTTTTGGTCGCTATCCCTATTCCAAAGGGCGCATCACGGAAAACGATAAGCATCATATCCATCAGGCACTGTATTTTCTGGATTTGCTCCCGCTTGCTGAACGTTATCTTGATGAACTCTCGGGAGGCCAGCGACAGCGCGCTTTTGTCGCGATGGTGCTGTGTCAAAATACAAAATACGTGCTGCTGGATGAGCCGCTGAATAATCTGGATATGAAACACAGCGTGACCATGATGAAGCAGCTACGGCGCGCCGCTGACGAGCTGGGAAAATCCATCATCCTGGTTATCCATGATATTAACTTCGCCTCGACGTATTCAGACCATATTATCGCCATGAAGAACGGTGCGGTTTTTTTCTGCGGCACGCCGGCTGATATGATGAAACCCGATCTTATTGAGCGCCTTTTTGAAATACCTGTCGCGGTTGAAACCGTGGCGGGACAGCACATTGCGGTCTACTACCGTTAACCTTGCGCACCGGGCGAAACGCCGGTGGTTATGCCATCGGCGCTTTCAGTCAACCTGCGGGCCAACGCGCGCATATAGAGCCTGTGGCTGTATTCATGCACGCGTTCAGCAACAGTTTTTTTACGCGTTGTGTGCGTAAACAACATCACAGAACGCTTTTCTCGCGCCGAGTTGAGCGGAAAGTCTGGCTGCGGACTCTCGCATCAGTTCACCCAATCCCGCCTCTTTGCGATCCAGCGTTAACCGTGACGATGGGCCGGTTAACGCCAGGGCTGCGGCTAACTTATCTCCTTCGCCAAACACCGGGATGGCAAAGGCGGCAGTATGGGGATCGCGCGCGCCCGAGGTATAGAGCGGTAAATCCGGTGCGTCATCAAACAAGGTTTCGCCCATCCCCCAGTGACGCAGCACCTGACCAATTGCGGAGTTGTCCAACGGATACAGCGAGCCCGGCAGTCGCGTATGCCGTAAGCCATCTGAGGATTCGGCACGAAAGACACAAAGACGCTGGCCGCTATCAATCACATACCAGCTGGCACTTTCCTTTGTAGCTGAGGCCAGCGTTTGCAGTTCGGGCTGAACCACGCTGGCCAGATGAAACGACTGTTCATAGAGCTTGCCCAGATAAAGCAGCCTTGGCCCCAGGGTGTAAATGCCGTTATCCCTTCTGACCACGTAACTCATACGTTCCAGCGAATTCATCAGTCGATAAACGGTGGTTTTGTGGTAGCCCGAAAGCTGCGACAGCGTCGTCAGGGACAGGCTTTCTTCGCCTGGCTTAAAACAATCCAGCAAGGCCAGCGCCTTCTCTACCGCATTAACGCCTTCGTTTCCCATTTCGCTTCTCCTGATTTTTGCTGGCACCGAGTGTACCCGAAACTGTGAGTCACATCTTGTTTACATCACAAACAAGCTCGCAACACTGGCGCCGTGGTCAGTGTCACCGATATAGTTATTTCATTATGTACAACACAGTTTTACTCTGTAAAACAAGCAACCTGTGAGGTGACCCATGTCCGCGAACGAAAAACCGATGATCAACCGAAACGTAACGCGAGTCAGCAGTGATTATGTCAGACGTGCCGCTGAATTTCAGGCCGCGATTATTGCGGATGTCGCGGGCAGACGCGGCACGCTGCATGGCCGTATCAAACCGCTGGGCACACATATGAAAGTGGCCGGGCCGGCGGTGACAGTGGAAGTGCGCCCGGGTGATAACCTGGCGATCCATGCTGCGCTGGCGGTGGCCAAACCCGGCGATGTCATCGTCGTGGATGGCAAGGGCGATATCAGCTGCGCGCTGTTAGGCGAAATCATGGCAACCCAGGCCGAAGCATCCGGCATTGCCGGGATTATCATCGATGGTGCGGTCAGGGATGCGGACGCACTGAGCACGCATACCTATCCCGTTTTCTCGGCCGGGCTCAATCCCTGTGGCCCGACGAAGTTCATTCCTGGTCGCGTGAATTACCCGGTTTCTGTTGCCGGCGCCACGATTAACGCGGGCGATCTGGTGGTGGGTGATATCGATGGCGTGGTGGTGGTGCCACGCGATGAAGTAGAAGTGGTATTGGAGCTCGCGGCGAAAAAACTGGATATGGAAACCCGCCGTATTGCGGCGATCAAAGCCGGTGACAAAAGGCCGGGCTGGTTGAACGGTGCCCTGCGTGCAGCGGGCATGTTAGCGGAAGGGGAGGAACTGTGATGCGTAAAAAGGACACTGTCATCATTACCGGCGCAGACATCGCTCCCGCCGCGCTCGCGATGCTGGAGGATTATGAGGTGGTCTTTGCGGGCACTAAGCCGTCAGAAGACGATCTGGTTGCGCTTTGTGAGCAGCACAATCCGGTCGGCATTGTGGTGCGCTATGGAAAAATTAACGCCCGCATCATGGATGCAGCGCCTGCCCTGCGCGTGATCTCCAAGCATGGCAGCGGCATTGACGTTATCGATCAAACGGCGGCGGCCGAACGAAACATCAGCGTTCAGTCTGCGCCCGGTGCCAATGCGGCAGCGGTGGCAGAACATACCTGGGCCATGATTCTGGCCTGCACCAAATCCCTGATCCCGCTGGATCGCCGGATGCGTGACGGCTACTGGGATAAATCCACCCACAAGTCGCTTGAACTTGAAGGCCGGACGCTTGGGCTGGTTGGGCTGGGGGCGATAGGCGGCCGGGTGGCGGACATTGGTCGGGTGTTTGGCATGCAGGTGATAGCTTACGATCCCTGGGCGAAAACGCTGCCCGCAGGCTGTGAGCAGGTGGACGATTTAGCCACGCTGTATGCGCGCGCAGATATTGTGTCACTGCACTGTCCACTGACCGCGCAAAACAGCAAGATGATCAATGACCAGGCCCTGGCACAGTTCAAACCCGGCGCCGTGCTGGTGAATACCGCGCGCGGTGGACTGATTGATGATGATGCCCTGATTCGTGCCCTTAACAGCGGCAGACTCAGCGGCGCGGCGCTGGACAGCTTTACCGTTGAGCCGCTGACTGCGCCGCACATCTGGCAGAAGGTGGAAAACGTCATCATTACGCCGCATATCGGCGGTGTGAGTGATAATTCTTACGTGAAAATGGGCACGGCCTCCGTAACCAATCTGCTTAAAGTATTAGCGCAAAAGGAAGCCACCGTATGATGTGCCTGACCACACCGGAGGTCAGGCAGACATCGGTTTTTACCCGGTTGCCCGACCGCTTCCGCGCACCTGACCGTCACAATGCCTGGGCCACCGCGAATCGCGGCGGCCAGCTTACAGACTCTTTTCTTGAAGGGCCGGTCTGGCATCCCTCGGGCTGTCTTTACCTGACCGACATTCCCTATGGCCGGATAATCCGCGTTGATATGGCAGGCAACTGGGACATCGTCGTGCAATACGATGGCGAACCCAACGGCATGAAACTTGTCGGTCCGGAGACGCTTCTGATTACGGACTATCGTCACGGGTTAATGAAGCTCTGTCTCAAAACGCAAAAAATCACGCCGTGGCTGTCGCGCCGTAACAGCGAGAGTTTTCGCGGCGTGAACGATTTAACGCCCGACAGCCGGGGGAACCTCTATTTCACCGATCAGGGGCAAACCGGGCTGCACGATCCCACAGGACGGGTTTATCGGCTCAGCGAGGATGGACGGCTGGATATTCTGCTGGATAACTGCCCAAGCCCAAACGGGCTGGTGCTGTCGCCAGACGAAAAAGTGCTGTATGTCGCAATGACGCGCGGCAATGCGATCTGGCGCGTGCCGCTTCAGCGCGATGGTTCAGTCAGCAAGGTCGGTCAGTATTTTACCTCGCACGGCCCCAGCGGTCCCGATGGATTAGCCATGAACGCGCACGGCGAGCTGCTGATTGCCAACCCTGGCCTGGGCCGCGTCTGGCTGCTGAACGATCTGGCTGAGCCCGCAGAAATTCTCACCAGCCCCGCCGGACGCTCCACCACCAATCTCTGTTTTGGTGGCGAAAATTTACAGCAGCTGTTTATTACCGAATCGGTCAGCGGCAGCATTCTTACCTGTTCAATGAAAACACCAGGCCATCCACTGCCCTTCCTGTCCACCGATTTTCTCTGAGAACAACACTGCGTTTTCTGAACGCAGCGGAGGCAACCATGAATCTGCATTCTGTAAGCACTGGCTCACCTGTTGAGCCAGCAGCCGTGTCTGCATCCCATGAAGACATGAATCAAACGGATTTTGAACAAAGCGAACGGGCGGCGGCTAAAGCGTTCCGCCGTATCCTGCCTTTTATTTTCATCTGCTACGTGGTCAGTTATCTGGATCGCACCAATGTCAGCTTCGCCGCACTGGGCATGAACGCCGATCTGGGCATCACGGCTGAGCAGTTCGGGTTTGGCGCCGGGATGTTTTTTATCGGCTATTTTCTGTTTGAGGTGCCCAGTAACCTGATCATGCAAAAAGTGGGGGCTCGTATCTGGATCGCCCGCATCATGATCTCATGGGGCATCATCTCCATGGCGACCGCCTTCGTTACCGGGCCGGTCAGCTTTGCCTTTGCCCGTTTCTGCCTGGGCGTGGCTGAAGCAGGCTTTACACCGGGTATTTATCTGTTCTTCACCTACTGGTTTCCCGGAAGCTGGCGCGCAAAAATCACGGCGGCATTTTTAGTCGGCATCCCCGTGGCCAATATCATCGGCGCGCCCTTATCCGGCATGTTGATGCAACTCACCGGGCATGAGCACATTCGTAACTGGCAATGGTTGCTGCTGCTGGAAGGGTTTCCGGCCGTTATCCTCGGCGTCCTGTGCCTGTTCTTCCTCAACGATCGCCCGGCAAAGGCCAACTGGCTGAGCGAGGCGGAAAAAACGTTGCTGAGCCGACGACTGGCAAACGAGCAGCAGCAAATTGAAAGGGCGCACGGTGCCAGCCTGCGTGACGCGCTGCGCAATCCCCTGCTTTACCTGCTGGCTTTCATTAATTTTTGCGGCATTGTCGGTTCTATTGGCGTGGGCCTGTGGATGCCGCAGATCATCAAGCAGATTGGCGTGAGCCATACCGCCACGGGTTTTCTGACCGCGCTACCTTATATTTGTGGTGCCTTCAGCATGCTGTTCTGGGCGCAGCGGGCCAATGCCTCCGGCCACCGCATTCGCTGGATCAGCGCTGCGTTGGTTATCGCCGCCATCGCGCTGGCCTGCAGCGCCGTCGTGAATGAGCCGGTGGTGAAGATGCTTGCGCTGTGTTTTACCGTCAGCGGCATTCTGGCTTTTCAGGCGTCATTCTGGGCACTGCCTTCGGGTTTTCTCACAGGAAGCGCGGCCGCAGGCGGATTAGCCATGATTGTTTCTGTCGGCAATCTGGGAGGATTTGTCGGGCCTTCGCTTATTGGCTATGTGCGTCAGACAAGCGGGGGTTTTATGTGGGCGCTGCTGGCAGTTTCCGCCGTGTTGCTGATTGGCGCGTTTACCGTAGCGTTAATCAAAGATCCATACCGCAAAGCATAGTCATCCCCTCCCCTGAGGCGCTCCGGCGCCTTTACCTTTTCCTGTTAAGCCTTATTCCGCCATGTCATCGGCTACAAAAAAAGCGCCCGCAGGCGCTTTACTGGTTTTTCAGGTTGAACCCACTATTTGCTTGCAGGTGACAGGCTCTGATCAACCTCGATTTTTGCGGCGCTTTTGCGGCCCATGATCAGCACCGCGATACCGCCCGCCGCGCAGAGTACCGCCAGTGGCACCATCGCCAGCGCATGGCTGCCAGTTTGCTCATTGATAATGCCGTAGACGTTGACCATCAGGCCACCACCAATCAAATTCGCCATTGCGCCGATAGCCGCTAAGCCCGCCGCTGCGGTGGTAGAAGACATCCAGCCGGACGCCAGCGCCCAGAACGGGCCTTTCATGGAGTAAGCACCAATCAGAACCAGCGACAGAATCACCACGCTTCCCGCCAGCGACTGCGTAAGGAAGGCAGAGAGTAGCCCACCCGCGATCAGGAAAAGCGTTAACGCGGTATGCCAGCGGCGTTCGCCCGTGCGGTCAGAGCTTCGTCCCCAGACAATCATCAACACCGACGCCAGGCCATAAGGAATCGCGTTGACCAGCCCGGTGGTGAAGTTGTCGAGTCCAAACGACTTAAGCAACTGCGGCGACCAGACGCTCAATGTAGAACCGGCAGCCGAAGCCCCTGCGTAAATCAGCGCCATCACCCAGATATGTTTATGCCGCAGAAGCTGCCACAACGAAATATGACCAATCACTTTACGTTTTGCGTTCTCTTCAGCCAGCGTGGTGCTGAGCCAGTTGCGCTGATCTTCGGTTAACCAGGTCGCATTTTCAGGGCGATTGCTTAACAGGAAAAAGGCGGCGACGCCTAAAAGCACGGCTGGAATGCCTTCTAAAATAAACAGCCAGTGCCAGCCGCGTAACCCGAACCAGCCATCCAGCGAGAGTATTGCGCCCGAGATCGGTGAACCAATGAAGTTTGCCGCCGGAATGGCCACCATAAACGTCGCGATGACGCGGGCGCGGTACTTACTGGGGATCCAGTAGGTCAAATACAGGATAACGCCGGGAAAAAACCCCGCCTCGGCAGCACCCAGCAAGAAGCGCAGGAAATAGAGCATTTCAGCGCTTGAAACAAAGGCGGTGCAGACGGATACGATGCCCCACGTCACCATAATGCGAGATATCCAAATCTTTGCGCCAATCTTTTGCATCGCTAAGTTGCTGGGCACTTCAAACAGAAAATAGCCGACAAAAAACAGACTGCTTGCCAGACCAAATACCGCTTTGGACAGGCCGAGATCCTCGTTCATTTGCAACGCCGCCATTCCGATGTTGCCCCGGTCAATGATAGCGATCAGATAGCAGACGATCAGGAAGGGAAGGATCCGTCTTATCACGCGTTTTACGGTCTGCTGTTCGATATCGGAGGTTAATGCGCCATTCGGCATCTTGTCAGACATGGTGTTCCTCGCAGAATTGTCATGGTTTTACGCCTGGATACATCGCTTGTTTTACTCTGTAAAACCTTGGTGTACAAAGTACACTCATTATCTGGTCAAACTTTTTCCGCTGCAGGTAAATGTTATGAGGTTGTGTTATTTGTCACAAAAAGGTATCAGCATAAGCGGCGATATGTGACGCTGGAGGAGTTTTTACGCTTTGAAACGGGAGCGATGTTGGGGAAATGCGACAGTCAAAATATCAGCAGAGACCGGCAAGGCTGGCGTTAGGCAGAGTCGCCTGATGGATGATGTGGCAGCGTCGGCTGCCGACGAGACAGAGGCCAGCCGCAAAATGGCAGGCAAGCTGAGGCAACAGAATCGCACAGCCTCAACCCACCTGAGGGACGCTATGCTATTAAGGACGGGCTGTTAACGATGCGCCTTTGGATGCAATCACGTCCTGATACCAGTAGAAGCTTTTCTTGCGACTGCGTGCCAGGGTGCCTGCCCCGGAAGCGAAGACGCGTGGCACAATGCACCAGACTGACGATGTTCTCTTTGCCGCCGACGTGGCTGAGAATATCCCTGGCCAACGGTTGATATTTCATGTTGCTGTCCTCAGAGCGATGCCGATGGCATCCGTTAAAAATAAAAAAACCTGAGAACGGCCCCCTTGTGTGTCATGGGCTGCGCTCAGGTTTTGCCTGCGCAATGCAGTTACAATCCTGTGTTAATCAGGCCTAATGCGCCTCTTTTCTTACCCGTTCGATATGAATGGCAAGAAACACAATCTCTTCTGTTGTCAGCTCACGCTGATAGTTTTGCTGTAGATACTGTGAAACCTTTTCAGCGCATTTCCAGGCTTTCGCATAGTTGTCTTTGACTGCCGAATGCAGTGAAACATCATCATCTTCCACCACGGTGCGCGTTAACATGCGCTGCGCAAAAAACTTCAGATGCGTCACAAAACGCTGATAGCTGAGCGATTCCTCCTGATACTCCAGCCTCAGTTGATATTTCACCAACTGCAGGATTTCCTGCATAACCCGGGTGACGTGCATCACTTCAGGCATTTCACTGT
This sequence comes from Pantoea sp. V106_11, assembly GCF_029967885.1. Lineage (NCBI taxonomy): Bacteria > Pseudomonadati > Pseudomonadota > Gammaproteobacteria > Enterobacterales > Erwiniaceae > Pantoea > Pantoea sp. V106_11. The sequence goes on along the minus strand of NZ_JASCAK010000031.1, from coordinate 68,018 downwards.
TAAGTTGCGCCGTGACCAGGTGCAACGCGATAAAACCCGCCTCGTCCTCGTCCAACTCGGTGTGAAGACGACGGGCAATGATTTGCCTGGCCTCCTGCCCTAGCGCAAACTCTTTGGGATAAAGACGTTTGATATCCCACAGCAGCACATTTTTTATCGCCAGCCCTTTCTTCTGCCGCTCAATCGCAAAGTAGCAGTGATCGGTCAGGGTGATGTACAAACTTTCCTGCAATTTTCCCAGACATTCTGTTGCCCGTTCGATAATGCGATCGCAGGTCGTCATGACCTCCAGCGGGATCTGGTTGAGCAGTTCCCCCAGGCGGTGAACCAGCTCATCGTTTTGCAACGCAAACACCTTTTCGACGCGCTGTTTATCCAGTTCTTCACCGACCCGTTTCTGAAAGGCAAGCCCCCGGCCCATAACAACCTGCTCACGTCCGTGCTCATCCAGAACAACCACCACATTGTTATTAAGTATTTTGGCGATTTTCATCAGAACCCCAGAAACAAAAAAACCCGACTTCCGGCACAGGCCAGGAAATCAGGTTTTGCCTGCCGCAGCAGTAACAATTTTAAAAAGGCATCTTATCAGTTTCATTTTGCGCCTCAATACACCGCCACTAAAAACGTGATGTCGCGCGAAGGTCTCTTCATGTTTTCACTGCACGCGAGCGCAGACAGGCGAAAATACACCCAGGATAAGGCGCGAATCGATGACCTGACCGACACTGACAGCGTTTTGTGTTGAGAGCGCCTTCAGTGCACGCGTCGAACGTGCCTGGTCAACGCATTCACGGTCATCCGGCAATCACCCGACAGCTGGATTATCCTCCATGCGCCGCCATTTGCTTTCAGGTGACAGCACTCCGTTCAGAGGCGCAGGTGTTCACTGATAACAGGTTTCGCGATATCCAAAACAGTGTTAAGCATCAGGCATTCCGAGATTCACGCTATTACTATCGCGAGGAAAAAAAATTCGCACCCTAACGATTAAAAATGCCTGATAAATAATAATGTGAAATATATTAAAGGGTAACAAAGCCCTGCAAATAACCAATCGGCATTGCATAAAATCCCTGTGGCTGATAAGAAATGAAAAAAACGGAGTGATGATTCAACAATGAAATATAACGCTTTGATAGCGGCCCTGTTTATTACGATCAGTGCACCCTCTTTGGCTGCTATCAACAGAGTCGTTGACGTCAAACGCCCGCCAAATACGGTTAAATCCGTAAAGGTGTTTTTTACCGGCGTGGTCACGCTTAATAAGGTGATGTCGCTTTCATCCGTGCTCGATGAGATCGGTCAGAATTATAAATCAGCCACGCAGGTGCTGCTCTATATCAGCAGCCCCGGTGGTGACATTGATGCCGGGAAAATTGGTTATCAGGTCGTTAAAAACTCCCCCATTCCCGTTACGACCGTGAACGCCTCCTCCGTCGAGTCCTCGGCCACGATGATCTACTGCGGCGCACAAAAGAGGCAGGTTATGGGTGACAGCATTTTCTTATTGCATGCGCCAACCGTTGGAAACGCGCCGCGTAGCAATGTCAGTGAAAATATGCTGGACGAGAAAACCGAATTTACCAGCAGATACCGGAACGTGATAAAAACGATTTATCAGTCCTGCACCCACCTCACTGACGAGCAGATTGAAAAGATCACCTACAGTGAAGATAACCATAAGCTGCTGGACAACAAGCAGGCATTAGCCACGGGCATCGCCACAGGCGAAATGACCGATTTTCAGCCTGCTGATGCCGCGTATTATATTCATGATAATGACTAAAGGATGATGAAGAGGGGCAGAGCCTGCAAGTCAGACAAGGTTCGAGCCGTTGGATGATAACACCGCTCACTTACCCGTGCTGTGCAGGGGGTTTTGTTGGAAAGGGTGCACAGCGTATGCACCCTTTTTTGACCGACGACAAGCAGGTTTTCGCCTCTTATGACAAGGCTTACATGCCCACTTTATCTATCTGTCACCACTCAACACAGATTTTGCCCAGATGCGAGCCGCTCTGCTGCCAGGCGAAGGCCTCGGCAATATCGTCATATTTAAACGTCCGGTCAATAACCGGCTTCTGGTTCATGCTTTCCAGCGCCTTCACGTAGTCAATCTGGTCCTGACGACTGGCAACGATCACGCCTTTAATGGTGACCTGCTTCGCCAGAACAGACAGAATGGACAGCGTTGCTTCATCGCCGGAAATGATACCGATTTGGGTGATGTGCCCACCGATTTTGACCGCTTTCAGTGACTCGCCCAGCGTCGCCGGGCCGCCCACCTCAACAACATGATCCACGCCCACGCCGTTGGTCAGTGCGAGGACGCTATCGCCCCAGTTCGGAGTGGTGCGGTAGTTGATGGTTTCATCGGCACCCAACGCTTTAACGTGCTTAAGCTTTTCATCTGATGAGGATGTGGCGATCACTTTCGCGCCCATCGCTTTGGCGATCTGCAGGGCAGCCATGGACACGCCGCCCGTGCCCTGCACCAGCACCGTGTCGTTGGCCTGCAGTTTGCCTTCAGTGATCAGGGCGCGCCAGGCTGTCAGGCCAGATGTGGTGATCGTGGCTGACTCGGTGTGCGTCCAGCCTTTCGGGGCATGGGTAAAGGCATTCTCAGAACGCACCACGTATTCGCTGGCCATGCCATCAATGCCGTCTCCCGGCGTATGGGCAAAGCCTCCCACTTCTGCGGAAGGTTTGCCGGACAGCCAGACGGGGAAGAAGGTTGACACAACGCTGTCGCCCACGCGGAAATCCTTAACGCCTTCGCCAACGGCTTCTACCACGCCTGCGCCATCAGACAGCAGGATGCGGCCGTCTTCGGTTGGAAACTGCCCGGTAGCGACAATCAGATCGTGAAAATTCAGGGAGCCGGCTTTGATAGCGACCCGAATCTCACCTTTGCCCGGTTGGCCCGGATCGGCGATGTCCGACACATGGATATTGTTGAGTCCGCCTGGTGCTTTAAGGGTAAGTGCTTTCATGCTTTTCTCCGTTAAAAGAGGGATGTCTTAATCAGCAGTTGCTAAACATAGACCATATGTGCATTTTATTAAATACGGTCATTTAGGTGATATAGGTACATTTTGGATACTGTAAAAACCCCAAGATATGAAAATTACGATGCGGTGGCCTGCCCGGTTGAAGCCACGCTGGAACTGATTGGCGGCAAGGGTAAAGGGATGATTCTTTACCACCTGCAAAACGAAACGCTGCGGTTTAATGCGCTAAGAAGACGGCTGGGTGATATCACGCCGCGGGTACTCACGCGACAACTTCGGGAACTGGAAAACGTCGGGTTAATTCATCGCGAAGTGTATGCTGAAGTTCCGCCGAAGGTGGAGTACAGCATGACCGAAGAAGGCGCTTCGCTTGCGCCCTTGCTTGGGCTGTTAAAGCAGTGGGGAGAGCAACACGCGCTGGCCTTATTAGGCAAAAAAAACCCCGCCGTTGTGCCGGAAACGTCCGAGGCTGAAGCACAATGAATGGCCGTGCGCGGTGCCCCCAAAACCTGTTATGACTGATCCTGGACAGGTTCCTCCGCAGGATATCATGGGGAGGAACCTGAAACGCAGGTGGTGAGGTTCAGTCGTTCAGTACGTTTCCATCTGCCACATCACAAGGTGGCCCGCAGCAACCGATGACCGGTTTTCTGTGCTGTCTCGCCATTGCTTATTTCTCAAGCACAGAAGCAACCGACTCACAGTTCACCGGCATCCTGTGCTCTGCCACGGAGACAACACAAAATCCGGCCGCATCTTTGCTGTAATGTGCCGCCACACTGAAACGATTGTGGCGTTTAATCTCCTCAACCGGCGGGATTGAGCCAGGCACACCACCTACTGCGGTTTGCAAGCCTACTGTCCAGGGCTGGGTAAACAGATTGTCGTTAACGCTAACCGGCCCGTCGGTCGGTACACCTCGAATATAAACACTGCCTCGGTTTGACGTCCCGTAGCGGCCATAATCAAACAGATTATTGTTTATGATGATGTTTTTCCCGCCGTGGCCCTGCGCGCCCTTGTGCATATCAAACTGATGGTAAGCGCCCCGTGCTCCGCCATTGAGCACAAGGTTGTTATAAGCGTGATAGCCCTCACCGTCATCGCCTTTTCCGGCAATAGCATGACGATTAGCGTTAAAGGTATTGCAGTAGATATCGGCCTGGGCATGGCCATTTTGTACCACCACACCGTAGCCCAGTTGGGTACGGATATTATCGTGGATAACGTTGTGATGAATTTTATTGTCGACGGACGTTTTTACACTAATCCCGGCCCACGGCCAGTGATAAATCTCATTGTTGTCGATATCAATATGATCGGTGCCTGGTAAAAACTGGATGCCAATCGTTTTATTCGGCGTGTCCGGTTGTCCAGAGGGGCCTTCAATACGCAGCCCGGTTATCCTTGCTTTAGCCTCAACAACATACACAGGATATTGATTAAGTCCGTCATTGAGCCATGGCGTTTGTAATAAAGCGCCCCGACTACCTTTTTCACCACGATTGCTAAAAAGCGTCTGCCCGGCTTTAATGCGCAATGCCTGTGGCTGATTCGGCACCGTGATGGTGACATCACCCGGAACATAGATGAAGGGATGATTGCTGTCGACAGCCTGTTTCAACGCATCGAAAGTGCGGACAGTAACATAGTGGGCGACGTTATCCGGCGTAAGACGATCCTGATACTGCGCCCCACCTCCAATGACATCGCAACTGCCCACCGCGCTAATGGCAGAGCCGGATATCAGTAACAGGCCCGCTATGGCTATTTTCATTTTGGTCATCTCCTGTCGACGCCCGATACAGGCCAGGCTGTCATGTACGCCGTTTTGCAGGGCAGCGATCGCCCTGCCATGCTTTATTCAATGGTGCTGTCTACGACCTCCTGCGCTTGCGCAAACAGTTGCTCATAATGCGAGTGGCTGTCATCAATCGTCTCCTCAACACCCAAGGTGTTATAGAGGAAATGAACCTCCACGTCACCGATCGCCAGATAGCCCGTAACGCCCATCATGTAATCCGTGATGTTTTTCTCCCAGCCATATTTAATAAAGGTTTGCTGAGAACCGCCGACCAGCGCCAGCCAGCGTACTTTTTTATCTTTTAACGCGCTGTTTTCACCGTAGGCCAGACCGTAGTTCCATACGCGTTCCAGATAGCCTTTGAGCATGGCGGGATAGCTGTACCACCACAGCGGAAAGACAAAAATGATCGCATCACGATCGTCAAGCTCACTGAACAGACGATGCACCTCCGGTGAGTAGCGCTTAGCCGGATTTTCCCACTCGGGTTCGTCCTCTTCCCGCATCGCCGGATCAAAGCCACTGCGGTAGAGATCCAGCGTCTTAACATGTGCGCCCCGCTGCTCCGCCCGGTGGCGCAGGCTTTCCACCATCTGTGCGGTGAGTGAATCGGCACGGGGATGTGACCAGACGATATACAGGTTTGTTGATTTCATCTTTCACCTCATCTTGTGTTGAGGCATTCACATTACGCTCGCCACATTAGTGTGTGAAACGTATGATTTGAGATGGGTTAATGAGAGATTTTCACCAATGAAACTGAACGTCTATGACTTTGCGACCTTTATCGCGGTTTCACGCCACAAAAGTTTTCGCGCGGCCGGTGACGAGCTTGGCCTGTCGCCCTCGGCGGTCAGCCACGCAATAAAGCAACTTGAGCAGCGGCTGAAAATCCGGCTGTTCAATCGCACAACGCGTAGCGTTGCCCTGACAGAAGCCGGAGCAAATCTGTATGAGCGTTTGCGCCCGGCCTTTGATGAAATCAATGTGATACTTGATGAGGCTAACTGTTTTCGTCAGACGCCCATGGGCTCGCTAAAAATTAACTCATCGCGTCTTGCCTCGCGCATGGTGTTAATCCCACTGGTGGCAACATTCAGTCGGCTTTATCCGGATATCCGTGTGGAAATCACAACGGAAGACCGGCTGGTCGATATTGTTAAAGAGGGATTTGACGCGGGTATTCGCCTCAGCAGCAGGCTTGAAAAAGATATGATCGCGCTTCCCGTCGGGCCCAAAATCAGGTTGGTTGTGGTGGCAACCCCGGACTATTTCGCCCGCCATGCACCGCCTGAACACCCGCGTGACATCATGAATCATCAGTGCGTGATGTTCCGTCACGGCAGCGGTCGCATTTATCAATGGGAATTCAGCGGCCCGGAAGGCAGGCTTGAGATACTTCCGGCCGGTAATATCCTGCTGGACGATATGGACGCTCAACGTGATGCCGTGCTGTGCGGTGCCGGACTGGGCTACCTCTATCACGAACAGGTAAAAGATGAGCTGGCAGCTGGCCGTCTGGTTCCGGTACTGGAAGCGTGGTTACCCGAGCAGCCCAGCCTGCAGTTTTACTATCCTAATCGCCACTATATGTCATCGGCGTTAAGGGCATTTATTGACCACATCAAAGCCGCTTCGCCAGCCGCGGTTAGCCGTTAAGATCGTACTCTTTCAACTTACGCCACAGGGTGGTCGGGCTGATGCCAAGGATGGCTGCTGCCCTGACCTTATCCCCTTGAGTTTGGGTGATGATACGCGTGATGAGGTGTTTTTCCTGCTTTTTAAGCAAATGGGTTTCACTCTCCGCAGGCTCGCAAAGCAGGGATTGCTGGCTGGCAGAGCCAAAATCATCGGCAACCCGCACGGCCCTGAGCAGTTCGTCTTTGTCCACAACATCGCGATCGTGAAACACGGCCAGCCTGTAGATAACCGACTGTAATTCGCGGATGTTACCCGGCCAGCTGTGCCGCCTTAAGACATCCAGCGCATCCGGAGTAAACGCGATCTCTTTTCCCTGCTGATGCAGTAAATGCCGCGCCAGTAATTCAATATCCCCTTCGCGCTCAGCCAGTGCAGGTAGCCTGAGTTCCAGGATATTGATTCGGTAGTAAAGATCCTGGCGAAAAACGCCCGACTGAACCAAAACATGCAGATCTTTATTGCTGGCGGTAATCAGCCGAAAGTCTGCCGCAATGAGCGCCTCTCCCCCCAGACGGACAAACTGCTTTTCCTGCAGGACACGCAGTAATTTAACCTGCACATTGAGCGGCGCTTCGCTGATCTCATCAATAAAAACCGTTCCCTTCATCGCCATTTCGAACACGCCGGGCTTGCCACCTTTCCGCGCATGAGTAAATGCCCCCTCAGCATAGCCAAACAGCTCGCTTTCCAGGAGGTTTTCAGGAATGGCAGCACAATTGATTGCGATAAAGGGGCCATGTTTTCGGATGCTGTGATGATGAATACTCTGCGCAAAGAGTTCTTTGCCGGTGCCGGTATCACCCAAAATATGAATGGGGGCATCATGACGCGCGCACAGCTTGGCTTTATCAATCGCGATGTTAATGCTGGCTGAATGACCAATAATGTCATCAAAAGCGTAGCGAGTATAAAAGCCTTGCTGTTTTATCTTTTTGTCTGCACTGTTTCGCCACTGGCTCTTCCCCTGAATAAACCCGGTAACGATGGAATAGCCATCCTGGCGCTTGGTGTAATGCTTTATTGAGGTACAGATAAAATCACCGTCGAGTTCTACGATCATTTCCTTTACGTCTGACTCATCGATAATTGAGCGATAAACCTCTTTGAAAGCGTCTTTGCGGTAAATTTTATCGCCAGCATGACACTGAAAAAGGGTTTTCCCTCGGTTGTTAATGCTCACCACCTCTCCCATTTGGTCAATGCACATAATGCCTTCACGACACTGATTCATCGCGGAATAGCTCATATCCAACTTCAGACTTTCCTGATGGATATATTTCAGCAAACTGAAGGCTTCGTTGATGGCTTGCTCAATTGAATTATTATCCGTGTCCCCCATCACAACATTGAGGTCATATTTCTTCGCCATCTCTGCAACCGTCAGACCGCCTATAACGACTTTGTAGTTATTTTCTGCAAGATTTTTCACAACACTTTCGATGTCATAGTGATTATAGACCTGACAGATTTTTAAATTTTCATTGGTCATGTTTTGGTAATGCTTGAGCGCGTTACAAAATTGGGGAAAACCTACCGCAGCAATTTTTTGCGATTTATTTTTCGCCTGCTTAAGAATACGATAAATGCCATGAAAATCATGCGCTATCTCGATCACCGGAATGGTCAAATTGCTGCGAAGAAGCGCGGCAGTCCCGCCACGACTAATAATGATTTTCGTTCCAGACCGAATCATTTCATTCGCTTTATCTAATACTTCTGAATAGCCCGTTTCGTACACTGGCAGTTCAATCTGCTTTTCAATAAGAACATTTAAAATGCGTTGGGTGATGGTTTTTGAAACGGAGAAAATGACGATTTCATTAGACTTCATTGAAGATTCGCTTTTGTCGCTCGCTATTTCATCGAGTATAAGGATAACGATGAATGAGATATTAACAGACGTCATTCCAGCTTGAGTAAAAAAAGCCTTGTTATATTCAGGTAACAAGGCTTGAGAGACGAGGTAGTTAAAAATTAGCCATGCAGGCGCCGATAGCAGATCTGACCATTACTGATCGTGACGCAGTTATCGATATAGCGTTCGCCTTGCAGTCTGGCTCCCTGAGTATCTTCGAAAACAATTTTTTCATTGCGCAGTTTTACCACCGAAATATCGGCAAATGCCTTCGGCTCCAGCGTACCTATCTGCCCTTGCATTTTCATGAGTCGTGCCGGCGTGCTCGTGACCGCCCTGATAACCTCAAACAAAGACATGCCCATATTGAGATATTTAGACATGACATGTAGCAGACTGTAGACCTTATCGGTACGCAGACTGTTGCGCTGCGTTAAGTCGGTGCTAATGATATCCGGATAGAACCCCTGATCCATCGCGTTGCGGGCAACGTTAAAATCGAAATGCGCCACACCATTTGAACAGTCAAAGACTACGCCTCTTTGCTGTGCCGCCAGAACAGACGGGTACACCTCGCCCCGACCGTTGAGAATGGTATGGCCTGTGCCGTGGAAACAGTGCGCATAGATATCATCCGCGTTGAAATGCTGAATGAGCTCATTCGCCGGCAGAAAGGAATCGGTGACATGCACACAGAGTGACGTCTCCAGCTCACGCGCCAGCGCAACCGTGGTTAAAAACGGATCGCTGCTATACGACTTGCCTTTGGCAATATCCTGGCTGTAACGCAGTTTCAGCCCAAGAATATTCTCTTTATTTTCGCTTAATACCTGCCTGATTCGTGGCAGGTTATAGTTGGCCGGATTGGTGTTTTCGAGGTATCCCGTTGGCCCGCCACCCAGCGTAGACAAGCCAACATTAACCACATTAAGATAACTTTTTATCTTCACGGTAGCCGTATTAATCACGCTGTTACGGAACAACGTATAGTTTACCCAGCCACTACTGCCGGCATCGACAACGCTGGTTACGCCGTTGGGTAAACAAACCACATCCGGGTTAACGCCTATCGCCGTCCCGCCGTGGAAAACATGCGCATGAAAGTCGATCAATCCGGGGAGAACAAGGCAACCCGCTGCATCAATCACCGTTTCCGCCTCGGTGCTGTCAACGTTTTCAAGGTCAACAATACGGTTGCCGATGATGCCAATATCCCGCCTGAGGTAATCTTGTTTGTCACTGTCCACCGTCAGGCCATTTCTGATAAGCAAATCCAGTTTCATCTTTATCCTCCGGTTAAATACCTATCAATTTCCAGTAAGGAAGACCAATCAGGAAATAAACGATGACGTTAATCAGCACCATCATGGTGCCCAACAGCCAGAAGGTTTTTTGCGGCACGTAGCCACTGGAGAAGGTAAATACGCCAGCGCCGTTACCGTAATGCGTCAGAAGTGCGCCGTAACCCGCCGAGAATGCCAGAGACAAGGCAACATACATCGGTTCTGCCTGGGTGGTCATACCGAGGGTGAACAGCACGGGATAGAAGGAGACAACAAATGCGCTGTTGGACACAAAGAAGTAACGCACAGCAAGACTGATAAAGATCAGCACGCCGATTGCGCTAAATTCGCTGAGATGAGACAGGTCAAGGTAGTTTTTAATGACGCCGACCAGGAAGACATAGAATCCCCCTTTTGACAGCGCAACGGCGCATCCGTAAAACGCACCGTACCAGACAAATGTCTGCCAGGCCGCTTTCTCGCTGACGACATGTTCCCAACTAAGGACTTTAAATAACAACAGACAGGCGAGAAAGGCAAATCCGACCGGGATAAAAGGAATACCGGTAATTGATCCCGTCATCCATCCCAAAACGCCCATGATGAAGAAGACGATCAGCAGCTTCTCTTCACGTTTGACCGGCCCCAGTTCACGCAGCCCCTGCTCAGCAATCTCATTAACGTTATCGATCTTTTTCAGTTCTGGCGCATAGACTTTGTAAAGGAGCCATGGACACAGCAGCAGGATAAATCCGGCAGGAATGATGGCAGCCTTAAACCAGGTCATCCAGTCCAGATTAACCTTCATGATTTCGTTAGCCAGTGAAACAGTAATGGCGTTGGTTGCCATACCGGTTAAAAACAGGCTCGACGTCCCCATCGACACCACATACATCAGGATAGTGAGATAGGCGCCGATCCGGCGGCTACCCTCGTCTGGTTTCGATCCCAGTGCCTCAGCTATATTTCTGAAAATGGGATAAACGATACCGCCAGACCGCGACATATTCGATCCGGTTGCCGGGGCCAGCACCGTATCCGTTACCATCATCAGATAACCCAGCGTCAGCGTATTTTTACCGTAGCGTTTTAACAGAACGTAAGCGATACGCTTACCGAGCCCGGTAATGACAAATGCCTTACAAATAATAAAGGCACTGATAATAAACCAGACCATTGAGGTGCCGTAACCCGCGAAAAGAATATGCGGATCGATGAAGATCGATGCGATGCCCAAAATGATCAGCATAATAATCGCATCAGTGAAAGGCCGAAATACCAGTCCGCACAGCATCGCCAGATAAATGCCGACCATATGCCAGGTCGTGGCGGAAATCTCTTCAGGATTCGGTATTATCCAAAATAAAACCGGAAAGAATACGATCGGGAAAAGTTTTAAATAGAACATATTTTATTACCTTTGCTTTATCACCACGGAAGCATGGCTTCCGTGGCTTGAGCTAATCGATATTAGCCAGGCAGACTAACGAAATACGTCGTCAATGAACTCAACGCGCTTCTCGTCCAGTGTTTTTCTGACCCAGGCGCGGTTGGCGGTTCCATTTTTGGCCGCCTCGACTTTGCTCGCGTCAAATTTTGAATAGGCTTTTGCTTTTTCAAGCAAGGCTTCCGCATCAGCCAAGGGAACAACAATCACGCCATCCGCATCACCGACAATGAGATCGCCGGGCGATACCGCAACCCCGCCAACGGCAATCGGCGTATTGACCTCGCCGGGGCCTTCTTTAAACGGGCCAGCCGGGTTTGACCCCGTGGCAAACAGAGGAAAGTCCAGTACCGATAAGGCATCAATATCGCGGATGGGCCCATCCAGAACGATACCGGCGATTTTCTTGCAGTGATGGGCGTAAGCCACCATGATTTCGCCCATCAACGCCCGAGAACGGTCGCCTTCGTTGGATACCACGATGACGTCGTTTTCCGTGGCCATATCCAGTGCTGCGTGAAGCATCAGGTTGTCGCCAGCCCGGGCTTTAACGGTAATGGCATAACCCGCCATGACCGGTTTTTGTGGTGAAGAAATACGCTGAATACCGTTGCCCAGTACGGCAATACGATTCATGGTGTCCGCAATATTCGCAGCGGGCAGTTGCGCGTACGCTTTGAGTAATTCAGGGTTGCCTTCAGGGCGTTTTAAATAAATACGATTGCCAATAGTCATCTTATTCTCCAAAGCCAGGAACGGGCCAGGTGGGTTTTTTACCGGACAAAACCTCATCGATACCGATTGCGGTATGCAGTGAAGCTCTGTCAGTGGCTTCTTTTGTGGCGGCACCAATATGCGGACCAATCACGACATTACTGAGTGAGAAAACAGGATCGTTCGGGTCGAAGGGTTCTTTCTTTAAGACGTCCAGGCCGGCACCGGCGATAAGATGGTTAGCGAGCGCGTGATACAGCGCTTTTTCATCCACAAGCTTGCCGCGTGCGGTATTAATGAAATATGCAGTGGGCTTCATCATGGCAAATTGCTTTTCACCGACGAAATCCTGGGTTTCCGAGGTGGTTGGACAATGGAGAGAGACAAAGTCACTTTCCTGAAAAATGCGGTCAAAGTCCTCGGTACGCTCCACGCCTTCTGGCATTTCCGCCTGGGTTTTATAGGGATCGTAAGCAATGACTTTCATGTTGAAACCGTGCAGCGCTTTGAGCGCGACGCGTGAGCCAATATTACCGACGCCCACTAAGCCAAGCGTTTTACCGTCCAGTTCGACCTTTGGCGTGCGCAATTTAGCCCAGTAGTAATCCTCCAGCATTTTCTCTTCAACCAGCCTGAAGTTACGCGAGCAGTGCAACATGTAGAAAATAGCCAGTTCTGCTACGGACATGCTGTTAGCAACGGGCGCGTTCAGAACAACAACGCCATGACGTTTGGCCGACTCAAGGTCAACAGTGTCGTAGCCCGCGCCGTGCCGGGCGACGACTTTCAGTTTCTTTGCTGCCTCAAAAACGCGGTCAGACATTTTTGATAGCCGCACAATAATGCCGTCGCAGTCAGGAATATCACGAATAATGTCGTCTTCTTCCATACCTGAACCGGTAATCAGCTCATAACCCCGACTTTCTAAATAAGCGCGCCCTTCTGCCATTATTTCCTGAGGGAGCAAAATTTTATATGCCATGTAAACTTCTCCTGTGTTGAATACGCAGAATGTATTGCAGCGTGCGTGCCAACACCGAAAGAATAACAATCAAAAAATATAATCATTTGATTTTATGATATTTCATAGCCTCGGTGTCCCAGACATGTAGTCGCATAAGAGTGATGATTATCACGCATAAAAAACGGGAGCTTTTCAAAAAGAAAAGAGAGATTGATTAACCATTTCATTCTGAAAGTGAAGATGTGAGGCAGTTAACGGTGAATGGATGTTGAGAAACTCAACAGTTTTGCTGAGGACGTAGATCCGGGAAGATAAATGCGGTTAACAAATACTTGTGATAAACATATCCACTTTTTTAAACACATCGTTCTTATTAAACACTATTTTAACAGAGTGCAATAGAGACGCTGTACATTATCAACCCGTCTCTCAGGGTAAGATCTCACCTTCCGTGTCAATAAATGCAAAACCTTTAATTACGTAAAAACACTTCGCTCACCTTTATTCTTTTATTAATGAAGTTATAAAAACCAGAGAATGCCAGAAAAAACAATTAACAAATAAGTCATAATAAGAACAAAACCAAGAACCCATAAAAAACAACGGAATATTAAAAAAATAGCAACAACGACAATATAAAAACAATAATATCAAGACAAACAAAAAACACATCAGACCTTCTATTTAGACGCAGATCATACAAACACAAATAAATCGAAATGGCAGGAAACTTATCATTGAATTCATACCGGATTGTCATTTAAAAATAGTGAGCCATTTAAGCGCGCCTCATCCATCAGTGGCTCTGGTTAATATAAAATAAAACTACAGGATTTCTCTCATGAAACTTAAATTAGTTGCAGTGGCAGTAACTACATTGTTAGCAGCAGGTGTAACAAATGCTGCAGAAATCTATAACAAAGACGGTAATAAATTAGATCTTTACGGTAAAATGCAGGGATTGCACTATTTCAGCAGTGATAAAGGTGAGCGTGGTGATAATTCATATGCTCGCCTCGGTGTAAAAGGGGAAACGCAGATCACCGACCAACTGACCGGGTTCGGTCAGTGGGAATACAACATGCAGGCGAACCGCGATGAAAAATCTGAGAGCCAGTCATGGACGCGCTTAGGCTTCGCGGGGCTCAAATACGGTGACTATGGTTCGTTTAACTACGGCCGTAACTACGGCGTGGTTTACGATGTTACCTCCTGGACCGACGTGTTGCCGGAGTTTGGCGGCGACACCTATGGCTCCGATAATTTTATGCAACAGCGTGCCAATGGCCTGGCGACCTACCGTAATACCGACTTCTTTGGCCTGGTATCCGGACTTAACTTTGCCTTACAGTATCAAGGCAGAAACGGCGGTGCTGATGGTGAAGGCAACAGTGTGACGAATAATAACCGTAATGCTGCGAAGCAAAACGGCGACGGCTACGGTGCAGCAGTGACCTATGCCTCTCCTCTGGGCATAAATGCCGGTGTGGCCTATTCTCATTCCAAACGCACACTGGACCAGAACGGTCTGGCATTGGGTGAGGGTGATAATGCCGAAACGTATTCAGCCGCGCTGAAATACGATGCCAATGCCGTTTATCTGGCGGCACAATATACCCAAACCTACAATGCCACACGCGTTGGTAATGGCAACCCAGGTTTCGCCAACAAAGCACAGAATTTCGAAGTCGTTGCGCAGTATCAGTTCGACTTTGGTCTGCGCCCCAGCATCGCGTATCTGCAATCAAAAGGGAAAGATCTTGAAGGCTTTGGCGACCGGGATTTAGTGAAATATGTTGATTTAGGTGCGGCCTATTACTTCAACAAAAATATGTCAGCCATCATCGATTATAAAATCAACCTGCTGGATGAAACTGACTTCACTCAGGCAGCGGGCATTTCAACTGACAATATTCTGGCCGTCGGCCTGGTTTATCAATTCTAATTCCGACGCACTCGTGTTAAGCCAGCTCTCAGAGCTGGCTTTTTTATCACCCGCATATTTACCGCTCTGGGGTACAAGGATGGTTTTGACAACATTTACCGGGCGTTGCCTTTGTGGTGAGTGTCAGTTCGCCGTCGAGATCGATGAACTGAACGTGCATGCCTGTCATTGCACGTTGTGTCAAAAATGGTCAGGCGGGATTGCCATGTACATGGAAGCGGCCAGTGCGCCAGCATTACTCAGGCAGTCAGCCTCGCCCTCATGTTTCACCTCGTCTTTACAGGGTAAACGCTATTTTTGCCCCGGCTGTGGTTCTCCAATGTGGTTGTTGTTGACTGACAGCCAACGCTACTTTATTCCCTGGACACAGCTTGACCTGACTGAAGATGTGCAGCGCCGTCTGGTGCTGGCCGCTGAAATCTACACCGAGACTCAGCCTGCCTTCTGGCGCCTTACAGGGCAATATGCCCGCTTTAGTGGCAAAGCGTTCGAAGCCAGAATGCCGCACCGCTAATCGGTTTCCTCAGCCATCCCTCATGCACTGACGCCAGCGGCGCAGTCACGTCACGTCACGTCACGTCACAGCAGTAAAGATCATCACGCCATCTTAACGACCTAATACGCTATCTGACCCGACAAGCGGACGAATGGCTATGTTGCCCTCGCCCGGCCTGATTCAGAGGCGCTTAGCGCTGCTTCGGTTTTAGTTTTTCGACCGCCTTCATCACTGAAAAATAGAACAGGGGTACAAAGAATATGGCCAGCAGCGTGCCGCTGATCATCCCACCAAATACGCCACTGCCGATCGCCTGCTGCGTTCTGGCACTTGCTCCGCTAGCCAGCATCAAAGGTACCACGCCCAGGGTAAAGGCCAGCGACGTCATCAGGATCGGGCGTAAACGCATCCGCGAGGCTTCCAGCGTTGCCTCAACCAGCCCTTTGCCGCCTTCGTGCATCTGCTTAGCAAATTCGACAATCAGAATGGCATTTTTTGCCGACAGTCCAATAATCGTAATCATGCCAACTTTGAAGAATACGTCGTTCTGCATATCCATCAGGCTGACGGCAATGACCGCGCCCAGCAGGCCAAGCGGCACGACCAGCATAACGGAGACCGGCACTGACCAGCTTTCATAAAGCGCCGCCAGCACCAGGAACACCACCAGCATGGACAGCACCATCAGCATAGGCGCTTCAGAGGCCGATTGCTGCTCCTGTAACGAGCCACCGGTCCACTCTATTGCAAAACCTTCTGGCAGCTGTTTCGCCAGCCGGCTCATCTCGTTCAGCGCATCGCCACTTGAATAGCCGTGTGCGGGATTGCCGGTTATCTTGATTGACTGATAACCCTGATAACGAACCAGCTGCAACGGGGAGGTTTCCCACTCCGCATGAACAAACTCAGCTAGCGGTGCCATTCCGCCGGACGCATTGCGCACGTATAACCTGAGAATATCCTCGGGTTGCATACGATATTTCGCATCGGCCTGAATGATGACCTGCTGCATACGATCGCTGTTGGGAAAATCATTGACGTAAAGCGAACCTATCGCGCCGGAAAGCGTCTGGCTGATCTCATCAAAAGCCACACCCATCGCAAAGGCTTTTTGTCGATCGATATTAAGCCGGATCATCTGCCCATCGGGTAAGCCGTCAACGTACACATCCCGGACGACAGAACTTTTCGCCGCAAGCGCCAGCAACTGCTCTTCCGCCTTTTTCAGCGCCGCATAGCCTTTGCCGCCGCGATCCTGCAGGCGCAACGTAAAGCCCGATGAGTTCCCCAGCTCGTCAATAGCCGGGGGGATCAGATTAAAGGTTTCCGCTTCAGGATTCGCTGACATCACTTTCTGCGCGCGCGCGGCTTCAGAAAAGGCGGTGGCCCCCTGACGATCTTCCCATCCTTTTAAGGTGGTGAAAGCCATGGCGGAGTTAGGCCCGGAACCTGCAAAGCTGAACCCCATTATCGCGATAGTTGACTGCGTCGCCGGGCTTGAAAGCACCTGCTGTTCAAAAGCTTTTACCACGTTCAGCGTGCGTTCGCTGGTCGCGTCCGAGGGGAGCTGAATGGAGGTCATAAAGTAGCCCTGATCCTCCTCCGGCAGAAACGAAGACGGCAGGTTTTTTATCGCCAGAAAGAACAGCAGGCACAGCGCCGCATAAACCGCTAACGCACCGCCTACCCGTTTTAATAAACGGCTTACGCCCTGGCCGTAAAGGTAAGTCATTGCTGCAAACTTATGGTTGAACCAGCCAAAGAAGCCTTTTTTCTGATGAGCATGCCGATCAACAGGTTTTAATAGCGTGGCACATAGCGCCGGCGTCAGGCTGAGCGCCAGGAAGGCGGAGATCAGGATAGAAACCGCCATTGAGAGCGTAAACTGCCGGTATATCGCCCCAACGGAACCACTGGCCATCGCCATCGGGATAAAGACCGCGCTCAGGACCAGCGTAATCCCGATGACCGCACCGGTAATCTCCTTCATCGCCTTTTGCGTTGCCGCTTTCGGGCCCAGCCCCTCTTCCGTCATGATTCGTTCGACGTTTTCCACCACCACTATCGCATCGTCAACGATGATTCCAATCGCCAGCACCATACCGAACATGGTTAATACGTTGACCGAGAATCCCGCCAGCAGCATCACGGTAAAGGTGCCCAGCAGCGCAATCGGCGCAACAATCGCCGGGATAAAGGTATAGCGAACATTCTGTAAGAACAGATACATCACAAGGAAGACCAGTATCATGGCTTCGATAAAGGTATGAATGACCTTCTCAATCGAGATCTTCACGAAGGGCGTCGTATCAAACGGAATGCTGTAAGCCATTCCCTCTGGCATAGCCTGACGCAGCTCGTTCAGACGGAGTTTGATCCGCTCTGCGGTTTTAACCGCATTGGCGCCTGGCGAAAGCTGAATCGCTGCCGCGGTAGAGACGCGTCCGTTTTCACGGGTGGCAAAACTGTAGGTTTGCGATCCGAGCTCAACCCGCGCCACGTCGCTCAGCACCACGCGAGATCCATCCGGATTGGCGCGCAGGGTAATACTGGCGAATTCCTGGGGTGAACCAAGCTGGCCTTTGACCAGAAGCGGATAGCTGACCTGCTGGCCAGCAACCGCCGGTGCGTCACCGGTCCGTCCGGGCGCGATCTGGGTATTTTCCGTGTTGATTGCCCGACTGATATCGCTGACGGTCAGGCGATACTGGCTAAGCTTGACCGGATCGACCCAGACCCGCATTGCTTTCTCTGCGCCAAACAGCTGCACGCGGCCCACGCCTTCAATACGACGAAGCTCTTCCGTGATATTGCGTGAAAAGTAGTCGCTCAGATCGGCCTCAGTGAGTTTGCCATCTTTAGACGTCAGCCCGACGATCATCAAAAAGTTAGCGCCCGAGGCCTCAACGCTCAGGCCATTCTGCCGCACGGCCTGGGGCAGGCGCGGCTCAATCACTTTGATACGGTTTTGCACATCAACCTGAGCCAGCTCAGGATCGGTGCCGGGCGCAAAAGTCACCGTAATGGATGCCATACCGCTGGTATCGCTGGACGATTCGTAATACAGCACGTGCTTTGCCGATGAAAGCTCACGCTCAATCAGCGCCACCACGCTGTTGTTCATGGTTTCCGGCGTTGATCCCGGATATGAGGCGGTGATGCTGATTGTCGGCGGTGCCACCGAGGGATAAAGCGCTACGGGTAATTTTGGAATGGAGAGCAGGCCAAACAAAATAATAAAGACGGCAATAACCCAGGCAAATACCGGTCGATTAATAAAAAACTGAGGCATGATTTACCCTGACTGAATATAAAAAAGATGAGGGCAGAAAACCGTCACCTGTTACGCTGCAAGCCCCGCAGGTGTGCGTGCTTTTTAAAGTAAGACGCCAGTCTGTCAATTCATCGTGGTGGTAACTGGCTTGTTTGCTGTGTGCATTTACGCCTCCTTTAGTCGGCGCAGCGCGGCCTTATACAGGAGCCGGGTCACGCGCCCGCCCCGGCAGGCCAGCGCATTGGTGGTGACCGCCTCCCAGAACGGCGTCTGGGCGGTTCGCTCATGGCGATTAATCTTTTTCACTGGCCGATACATCGTCGCGATCACGCTTCTCCCCTTAACGCTTAACGCTTGCTGTAGCGGTGTGACGCCGGAAGGATGCAAACCGGTGGTGAACAGCAGCAAAAATAAAAAGCAAAAACCGGACCTCACTAAATTACGCGGCGTCATCACGAATACTCTCCAATAATGCGCATTATTCCGGAGTGTACCCGCCTGACAATGACCTATTATGTAAAGTTTATGGAGAGAGTATGGATAGGTAAAAATAAAAAAACGTCGCACACCGCGCAATATATTCGATAGACAATTTAAAAGCGCAGGACATAATATATGCTGAACTTTGACAGGGACAGAGATTATCTGGACACAAAATTACAAGGTATTCGCCTTTATTTTATCCCGGGAAAGGGTTTGAGATGAAAATAGCTGAAAGTGAACGCGTCTTCATCAGGCGTTTTTTGCAACAGGATGCTCAGGGCCTGTTAAATTATTTATCCGCGCCTTATCCGGCCTGCTTTTTCGATGAGAAACTGGCCGATCTTGAGGCCGCCGTCAAGGAGGCGCGGAAAAGGAGCATTGACGCCACGCAGTTTGCCCTGTGTCTGCAACAGACAGGCGAATTAATCGGTCATCTTTTTGCCTGCGATGACGAAGAACCGGATGCCCGTACCCGGAACGTGGGATGGTATCTGAATCCTGCCTATCAAGGCCATGGCTATGCTCAGGAAGCCGCAATCTGCCTGTTTAATTATTTATTTCGGATAAAAAATGTCAGGCGGATTTATGCCTATGTCGCCGATGACAACGCAGGTTCGCAGCGATTATGTCAGCGTTTGGGGATGCGGCTGGAAGGATGCTTTAAAGAGCATGTGTCATTCACGGATCACAATGGCATCGCGATTTATGAAAATACGCAGGTTTACGCCATCCTGCAAAGAGAGTGGTGCATCAGCTAATCGGCGTTCCATGCTTTCTGTCGCCGCGTGACGTTGCTTTTCTTTTGGCTAAGGTCTGATTGTGGGTTTCATGCTGTGCGCAGTGCTTTTGCTGGTCTGCCTGTCATGACAGGCGTAATGTTCCTGATGATAGGACGCGCTTCTCCTCCGGCTGTGCTGCCCCATCATCCGCAACAGGTGTTTTTAATTTTGAGGGCGTTATGAGCAACGACAATCTAATCCTTGTGGCAGAGGATGACTTTGAAATCTCTGATATATTAATGAGTTATATCAAACGCGCCGGAATGAAAGCGGTACATGCGGCAGAGGGGGAAAGCGCTCTGGCCTTAATTAAAACCTTACAGCCTGACCTGGTGCTGCTGGATATCCAGTTGCCGCTAATCGATGGCTGGAATGTGCTTTCAACGTTGCGTAAAGAAAGCAACACGCCGGTGATCATGGTGACCGCGCTGGATCAGGATATTGATAAGCTGATGGGGCTTCGCCTGGGTGCCGATGACTATATCGTTAAACCCTTTAATCCTTCGGAAGTGGTCGCCCGTATTGAGGCCGTGCTGCGCAGAGCAAAAAATCAGGCTGTCCCTCAATCCCTGATCAGAACCCGCTTTATGACCATCTACACCGATGAGTTCTGTGTGGAGATCCACAGCGGTGGACAGACGTTTACGCCGGTGCTGACCACCACAGAATTCAAGCTTCTGACGCACATGGCAAAATATCCCCGTAAGGTCTTCAGCCGTGAAGAACTGCTCAATGCCTGCCTGCCCGAAAGCGACACGCTCGACAGAACCGTAGACAGCCACATGAGTAAGTTGCGTAAAAAATTTGAAGGCTGTGGCTTAAACGGCGTACCGGAAAGCATTCGTGGGATAGGCTATCGGCTGGGTGAACAGAAGTGAATAAAGATAAAGCGCTCAGTCGGCAAATTCTTCTGTTTATGCTGTCCCTGACGTTCACCATCATTATTGTGGCCGTGGTCGGTTCCTATCTGTTTTACAGCTTCATTATTGAAAACTTCCCCGGCGGTTTGTCCGCCAGCAACAGTGAAAGCATGACGGTTTTTGACTGGGTCTGGATCGCTATCAGCTCGATAATCAGCTTCCTGATTGCATTACTGTTTGCTTTCAAACTCTCCGCCAAGATACTGAATCCCCTGAGTTCCGTTGCCACCAGTTTGCGCCGGATTTCTCAGGGCGATTTGAGCGCCCGCGCCGCAAACAGTCAGAGCAGCCTGGGGGAGGTGAATACGTTAGTCAGGGACTTTAACGAAATGGCGGAAAAGCTGCAGACGCTGGACAACCAAAGAAAGTCCTGGAATGCGGCGATCGCCCATGAACTCAGAACGCCGGTCACGATTTTACGCGGCAGGCTGCAGGGGCTGGTTGAAGAGGTGTTTGAACCCGATCCGCCGTTGTTCAAAAGCCTGCTGCGGCAGACAGAAGGATTATCACGGCTTATCGACGATTTGCGCGTCGTGGGAGCGGCAGAAGGCGGATCCTTTACGCTGGATGTGAAAGCCGTGGCAATGAGCGATGTGCTGGAAAACGTTGGCGCATCGTTTGGTCACCCGTTTCAGGAGCAGGGATTTAACCTCATCATTGAGCAAAATAATGCCGTTACGCGGTGTGATCCGCTGCGCATTATCCAGTGCCTGACCATTTTATTTGATAACGCGCTTAATTACGCCACGCCGGGCATCGTCAGGGTCCGAAGCGGACATCGGGACAACCTGTTTTTTATTGAGGTGGAAGATACGGGGCCGGGCGTGCCTGACGATTTCCAGCGTCATATGTTTGAGCCGTTTCAACGCGGCGCCGCAGGTCGTGCGATAAACCCGGCGGGATGCGGGCTGGGTTTATCCGTTGCGAAGGCGATTATGCAGGCTCATGGGGGCGATATTCGTTACCGCACATCATCCCAGGGCGGCTCCCTTTTTTTACTGCGCTGGCCTGACGCTGACTAGCGCAAATCCACCTCTGGGCTTGAAGGCAGGCGGAAGGTTTTATGGTACGCCTGCTGTTGCCACATCGCGCCAAGTATCGCGTCCCATTCCTGGGGAATGATTTTGAGCTTACCGCGCTGTGGCGTAAGCGTGATCTCGCTGAAGTACAGGCTGTCGTCCTTCAGCATTAAATCGACCCGGCAATAGTCGATATCTTTTGCCAGCGCCTGCGCAGCAGAGAGGGCGCGATAAAACAGCGCCGGTTCCGGTATAAAAGCCGGATGATGGGGATAGGCTATCTGGAAGGGCTGCAGTTCCCATTTTCTGTTGTACACATTCACGTACTCCCTGCCCTGTTCATCAGTAAAGTCGGCTTCGATAATGCTCGCATTGCCATCGAAGCAGTGAATACGCAACATTTCGGGCGTAGTGCTTCTGTCCCTTCCCTCAAACAGTTCAATATATTCTTCACACAGAATGGTGGGCGTAATGTCTTTGTATTGCCACTCTCGCGTGCAGTAATACATGTTCTTTTTCAGGGCTAAATCCAGCGTTAATAAAGCAGACTGACTATCGAACGCCGTTTTGTCTTTGCAGATTATCGTGCTGCCACTGTCGTGATTGCACTTTAAAACGAAGGTATCGGGCAACGCGGCAAAATCAATCTCTTTAGTGCTTTTATAGGTCTTAATTAAGGGCGCGACCGTGACTTCATCCGTGCGGCTGGCAACGTAGTGACGGACAGCGAGCTTGTCTGCCAGCAGCGTATAAAGCGGCTTCCTGTCATAGAGCAGCCTGTAGCACATTTTTTCATTCAACGTGACAGGATGAATCAGATCCGGCTCTCTGTTTAACAACGGGCGCAGTCGTTGCGTATGGAAAAGTACGTCGCTAATTAAAAAACACCTGATGATTTTGAGGTTATATTCAACATATTTAGCGATATAGTTCAGCGTCTTCATCTTATCCTCCCCGAAAGTGGCAGGATGATAAGCAGAATAGATTGCTGGAGTTTGTGTGAATGATGGAGCAGAGATGGAGCCGCCAGCCCTTGCCGAAAACGTCGCTGGCGCTGCAGACGCGCCGCGCCGGGGCAACGCAGACGCATTCCCGCGTGAGGCGCTCGCAACCTAGTCAGTCAGTCAGTCAGTCAGTCAGTCAGTCAGTCAGTCAGTCAGTCAGTCAGTCAGTCAGTCAGTCAGTCAGTCAGGAACGCTAAACCGCGCATTGCCGTACTTCACCCTCTTCTCATGGTTAATATTATTTCATCTATCATTACATTAACTATTACTCCTCTAATTGTAATGAAGGGTTTACTCATCTGTTTTAGCTCAGTGTTATTTATTTTAATAATGACCAGGCTGGCACGTTGATTTCTTTCACTCAAGTAATTTTTATACATTTCAGCTAAAAGCCAACTCATATAATAATGATTTCTATTTACATTTTAGGTCTGATAAAATCCGCCGCGCCAGAATGTTAAAAGCACGCAGTCTCATTTATTAATGGACAGATACTAATGAAAAAAATGCTTAGCCTGTTAAGTTTTATTTTCCTGACAACGAGTTCCGCCTGGGCAACCACCTATCCTTTGACGATTGAAAACTGTGGTCAGAAAGAAACATTCACCAAGGCACCTGAACGCGTGGTGGCGCTTGGGCAGAATACCGCTGAAATTCTGCTGCTGCTGGGACTGCAGGACAAAATGGTGGCCAGCGCATTCTGGCCGACCAAAGTCTTACCGCAGTTAGCGGAACAAAATGCCAAAGTGCCGGTACTGACCGTCGAGATCCCAACGCTGGAATCCATTCTGGCGAAGAACCCCGATTTTGTTGCGGCACAGATCCAGCTGCTGATGGGGCCGAACAGCAAGGTCGCCAAACGTGAAGACTTTGAGTCAGTGGGCATCAACACCTATCTGTCTCCGGGCATGTGTGCCACAAAACAGAACACCGGCGATATCTACGGTAGCCGTGCCACGCTGTGGAATATGTCCTACGTTTATCAAGAGATCGCCGATTTTGCCAAAATCTTTAACGTAGAAGATCGCGGCCAGCAGGTGATCAACGACTTTAAAGCACGCGAAAGCGCCCTGAGAAAAGCCTTCCCGAAAGGTAAGAAAGATCTCTCCTTCCTGTTTTGGTTCTCCAGCTCCTCGCCCTCTGCCGACGCTTACGTCGGCGGTAAGAACGGCGCATCCGGTTTTATTGCCAATGTGTTAGGCGGCCATAATGCGATTACCACTGAAACTGAATGGCCCACCGTGAGCTGGGAAAGCATTATTGCCACCAATCCGGATGTGATCGTTGTGACCAGCCTTGACCGTAATCGCTGGAAACTGGATAACGCCGAAGAAAAGATTAAGTTCCTGAAAAGCGATCCGGCGGTCAGCCAGCTGGATGCGGTGAAGAAAGGCCATATCGTGGTGATGGACGGTCAGGCAATGAACCCGACGATTCGTACCCTTTACGGGGCAGAACAGGTTGGCGAACAGTTACGTAAGATGGGCCTGAATTAATGCGTGAAGGGGTTGTTCAGGCACGACGTGGCATGGGTTTTATTGCTGTCGCAATCATCGCCATCGTCGTGCTGTTTATGGTTATCGCGCTCGGCGTCAGCGTAGGCGAATTATCGATACCGTTGAAATCCGTGGTGTACACCGTGACCAATAAACTGGGTATGACGGATGTGCCCGTGAACCGTATTCACGAAAGCGTTATCTGGGACTTTCGTTTAAGCCGTGCGCTGGTTGCGGCGCTGAGCGGTGCCGGTCTGGCCATTTGCGGTGCTGTACTGCAAAGCCTGTTGAAAAATGCCCTTGCCGAACCTTACGTACTGGGCGTTTCTGCCGGCGCATCGACGGGTGCGGTATTGATCGTGGTCTCGGGCGTCGGGGCCGGTGCGATTTCCCTGTCGCTGGGCGCCTTTACCGGCGCCTTTGCCGCCTTTGCCTTTGTTGCACTGCTCACCAATGGCGCACGCGGTGGCACAGAGCGTACCATTCTGGCGGGCGTGGCAGCGTCGCAGCTTTTCAATGCGATTACCGCCTATACCATCAGTACCTCAGCCAATGCCCAACAGGCGCGTGACGTGATGTTCTGGTTGTTGGGTAGCTTTAGCGGCGTGCGCTGGCCTGAGTTTCAGCTGGTTTTGGTGATAGTGGTCATCGGTTTAGCGGTCTGCCTGTACTATTCCCGCGCGCTGGACGCATTTACCTTTGGTGACGACGCCGCCGCCTCGCTGGGGATTCCGGTCGGCGTGGTGCGTCTGGTGCTGTTCACGGCAACCGCCCTGATGACCGCCACGATTGTCAGTATGGCTGGCTCGATCGGGTTTGTCGGCCTGGTCGTTCCCCACGTGATGCGCTTCTTTTTCGGCCCGCTACACAGCCGCTTACTGATTGCCTGTGCCATCGCCGGCGCGATTCTGATGGTCCTGGCGGATATTGCTTCACGTATGTTGATTGCGCCGCAGAGCCTGCCGGTTGGCGTCGTGACCGCGCTGGTTGGCGTGCCTTTCTTTGCAATTATTATTTATCGCTCCAGGACGCAATAATGAGCATCAGCGCAGAAAATCTTACCTGGCGGGTAGGAAAAAAAGTCATCGTTAACGATGTGTCCCTGGCGGTCTCGTCGGGCGAAACCGTGGGCTTACTGGGGCCGAATGGCTCCGGTAAATCGTCGCTGCTGCGCTTGCTGGCCGGTCTGCGTAAGCAACACACGGGCAAAGTGATGCTGGATGGCAAGGATCTGTCCCTGATTGCCAGAAAGCAGCTTGCCCGCCGTGTGGCTTTTGTTGAGCAACATGCGTTAACCAGCGCCAATATGACCGTACGTGATGTCGTAAAGCTTGGAAGGATCCCGCATCACTCCCCTTTTTCCAGCTGGACACATCACGATGATGAGATAGTTGAAGCCGCGCTGACGCGGGTGGATATGTGCTCACGCTGCGATCAGGGCTGGCAGAGCCTGTCCGGCGGTGAACGCCAGCGCGTACACATCGCCAGAGCATTAGCCCAGGCGCCCAATGAAATTCTGCTTGATGAGCCCACTAACCACCTGGATATTCACCATCAGATCCAGCTGATGAAACTCATTAGCGAGCTTCCGGTCACCAGCATTGTCGCCATCCACGATCTGAATCATGCGGCGCTGTTTTGTGACCGGCTGATTGTGATGCTGGAGGGCGAACTGATTGCGCAGGGAACGCCTGATGAGATACTCACAGAGTCGCTTCTGTGGGACGTGTTCAAGGTCAGGACGAAAATCGAGACGTCGCCCGTCCATGGCAAGAAGCATATTCATTACTATGCCTGATTCAGTGCTGCGTTAAATGTTTAACGCGATGTCACCGTTTCCGCTGCGCCCGGCCAGCCGTTTGTGATCGCCTGTTCTGCCTGCCGGTTTGTGTTTACTCTCAGCTTTTATTCGGTCGTGCCCCTTCAGGCCGCTTTCTGTGCAAGGACGGGCTGCTTGTCGGGCTGCCAGACTGGTCGCGTGCTACGGCGCACTTGAGACGAGGGCGTTTTTGCCGTGCTGGCCGAAATCTCATCATGGGCAGCCAGCTTGCTGCTGCGCTACTCCCCTTTCCCCAGGCCATACTAAGCTGGCGCTTTTTCCTTTCATGCACGCCGTTGCCATGCTGATAATGTGTTGTCCCTTAAAAAAAGCGTAGCGTTCAGGGCTGGGCCTGTTATCACGACAGAAATAAGATAATTAAAATTCAGAGGATGAACCACTTGCAGGATTTACGCCCGGGTTCTTTTTTTAATAAACCACTGTTTTCCAGTTTCAATAACCAGTTTCGCGCAGCATAAATAGACATATCGCATTCATCCGCGACATCACGAGTCATTATTCCTTCCGCCTGGCGCTTTATCAGGCACATCATCACATCTTTCATTTTTGGTTTTTTTTCCGTTTCCTGAAGCTGATTCCATTTCGCCTCACACTGAATTTTATAAGCTAAATTTTTCATCGCTGGCTCCCCGTAAGGTAAAAATCCGACTTCATTTTCGAAATCAAACGCTTGTATAAGCGCGTATCGGCGACGGCTCTCTGCCACAACCGACCGCAATCTTAACCGACGATGCAATTTAACAATTACCGCCCTCAGGCAACCACAAACACTTATCCATGCCTGTTTTTAGATTTAATACTCTGAATTTATAAATAAACACAAAATAATAAACCAGACAAAGGCAGCGGTGAGGCAAGAAGAATGAGGACAGGCGAGCGGCAGGCAAGCTCGTGCCCGTCCGGTCAATCCGTTAGCGGGTGTGACAGACAATCAGTGGCAATACACGGCTACCGATAAGTACGGCATCGTTCATACCGGTTATTTTGCTGATATAAAGATAGGAGAAGTTGGTATTCAATACGCTGTCAGGAACATTATCCCGCAGACCCGGATGAAGGGTGAAATGATTGAGTTTATACAGAGACTGAATATAAGGTGAATAGTGGAATTCGGCATTACGCCTTAATACGTAATCCTTGCCATTTTTATGTACGATGCCATCAACGGAGACCATTGCGTCGCCAGAATAACGCAGCGTCAGCACAAAACTGGCGTCCAGATGAAAGTCAGTGGCGGCATCGCGCTGCTGTAAATTAGCCGCGCAGGTAAATTCAAACATGTCACTGTGCGATCGCACGTAATAATAGCTGGCATAAATGACCACGCCCGCCAGGGCAATGATGAGGCACAGCAATAAGGCGAGGCGTCGTTTAGGGTTTATCATTATCTGGCCTCCATCCCAGCTCGGTATAATTTGAGCACGCTATTTTTTCGTCTTTCGTTCTCACGCAGTAGGAGACATAGACGTTGCCGCTGTGTCCTGCCGTGACATTTCTGTCCACATAAAACATATACCGACCGCCCTTCTGACACGCCATTCCGCTGTCTGCAATCAGCTTGTGCCACACGCGTTCAGCAGGAAAGGTCGATTCACCGGGGTGAACGGGAAGATAAAAGACGTCACAGCCGTCCAGCCGGGCGACGCTGACGGGCGTGATGCTTTTCTCTTTCAGAAGCAGCGGAAGAAGAAGCACGCCGAGTAACAGCAAGATAAAACCGCCAGACAGCCAGTAGGCGCGCGGGCTGCGTCGCGTAACGGATGTGGAAGTGGACGCCGGTTCGCCCCCGGGATTTGGGGGCTGGAGGGCCGATTTTTGGATGCGAATGGCGGGATTGAAAACGAAGCCCACCTTGTACACCGTGGTAATCGCCTCCTGCTCTATGCCCAGTGAAGACAGCCCGCGTCGAATGGCGGAAACGTAGGCATTGAGGCTGTTGGAAGAAGGCGTTGCGCCCGTCTCTTGCCAGAAGTTATCCAGGATCTGCTCGCGGGCCAGCACGACGCCGGCGCTTTTCAGGAACATTTCCAGTAAATGGTTGCAGGCAGGCGATAGCGGCACGCTGGTCTCGCTGGAATCCACCAGGCATAGCAGGCCCTGAGCCGGTATAAACCGCACCAAATCGTCAATCACATACTCCGTTTGTTGCATCCTGTTCTCCGGCAACAAACTGCGTGTTTAGTCAATAAGCAACACATGCGTGGCAATAAACCCTTATCGGCATGGGACAAAAGCGCAATGGCTCGCGAAGGCACACAAACGGTGAATGCGGAATTCGCTACGGCAGGACCAGGCCCTCGTCGAGGCGATCGCAGGTTCAGGTGGTTAACAACCTGCACCCGCGGCAGTGAACGCGGCCTGCCCCATACCGGCTCACCTCAAGATCCCCCGACGCTGGCGCGGTGAATAATGTGCAAATTGTATCAGAGAAATCTGGCGGGAGAGAGGGAATGACCAATAGCTTGCTTACATTTATGGCATCACTTTCGACGGATTGATCCAAAACAAAGTGCGCGATCGGCAGCAATGCGGGGAGAGTACGGCGGGCGGTGGATGCCTTGCCAACGCGGTTTCGGCATCCACCTGTTGTTTATGACGTTATCGGTTTATTCCTGCAGGCAGATTAATACCAGCGGCCGAAACGTTTGATATAAAACATTTTCATTCCCTGCGCGACCAGGCAGTAGCTGAATAGCGTCAGCACCAGCCAGGGGAAATAGTGCCATGGCAGGGGCACTAACCCGACCATTGCGCCAAGCGACGAGAACGGCAGCAGAATACCGGCGGCGGAAATACCCAGCGTGGTCAGCAGCACTGGTAACCGGGCACAGCTCTGAACAAAGGGGATTTTCTGCGTCCGTAACATGTGCACCACCAGCGTCTGGGACAGTAAACCTTCAACAAACCAGCCGGACTGGAACAGCGACTGCGCACCGGCGTGATTGGCGCCAAACACATACCACATCAGCGCAAAGGTTGTGACATCGAAAATGGAAGAGGTTGGCCCCATCCACAGCATAAAACGTTTGATGTTACCCGCATCCCATTTACGCGGTTTGCGCAGAAACTCGCGATCCATTTTATCCCAGGGCAACGCCAACTGAGAGACGTCATACATCAGGTTCTGAATCAGTAACTGCACAGAGAGCATGGGCAGAAAAGGAATAAACGCACTCGCTATCAGCACGGAAAACACGTTGCCGAAATTCGAACTGGCCGTCATGTTCAGGTACTTGATGATATTGCCAAAGGTCTCACGCCCTTTCAGTACGCCTTCGCCCAGTACCGCTAAGTCTTTTTCCAGCAAAATAATGTCGGATGACTCTTTGGCAATATCCGTCGCGCTGTCGACCGAAATGCCGACATCCGCCTCGCGCAGCGCGGGCGCATCATTAATGCCATCGCCAAGAAAGCCAACGGTATGTCCATTCTGTTGCAGTAATTTAAGCACGCGTGACTTCTGCTGAGGCGTAAGTTTGGTGAAGATCATGCAGCGCTCGACGTCCCGGCGCAGCTCGTCGTCACTCATGGCCTCGATTTCATTACCGGTCAGCATGGCTTCTGAAGCCAGCCCGATTTCCTGACAGACGCGCATCGTCACAAGGGGATTATCGCCGGTCAGCACTTTAACGCGAATTCCGCTGTCTTTCAGTGCCTGTATCGCCTTGCCCGCGCTCTCTTTAGGCGGATCAAGGAATGTCAGCAGGCCTTCAATCGTTAATTCGCACTCATCTTCACGGCTGAGCGGCACCGATATCCCGTGCTCACGCGTGGCCACCAGCAGCACACGAAAACCCTGCTGGTTATAATGCCGGGTCAGCGCGAGCAGCTCTGCGCGCTTTTGCTCGCACAGTGGAAGAGTGGTATCGCCCTGACGTAGCGTGGTCGCCGCCGCCAGCATTTCTTCTACAGCGCCTTTGCAGATGAGCAACGGGCGGTGGCTTTGCAAATCCTCCACGATGACCGAGACACGACGACGAACGAAGTCGAAAGGAAGCTCATCCACTTTCTGAAACTGGCTGCACTGCGCTTTAGACAGCGTTTGCTCACCAAACTTCAGCACGGCGCGATCCATCAAATTTTTCGCACCGCTCTGGCTGCTGCTGTTAAGCCATGCCAGCAGCAGGACGCGGGCATCCTCTTCATCGTTAGCGTTGAGATGCGCCGACAGCAAAATATTGTCCTGTGTCAGCGTGCCGGTTTTATCAGTACAGAGCACATCCATTGCTCCCAGGTTCTGAATGGCGTTCAGGCGTTTAACAATCACTTTGCGGCGGGACATCGCAATGGCGCCTTTTGCCAGATTGGCGCTGACAATCATGGGCAGCATTTCCGGTGTCAGGCCCACCGCAACGGCCAGCGCGAACAGCATGGCATCCATCCAGTCGCCCTTGGTAAAGCCATTCAGCAGTAAGACAATCGGCACCATCACCAACATAAAACGGATGAGGAGTCTGGAAACGCTGTTCACGCCGCGGTCAAACGATGTCTGTGGACGGCGGCCTGACAGAGAGGCCGCCAGCGAACCAAACCAGGTCTCGCTGCCGGTGGCGACCACTAACGCTCTGGCCGTGCCGCTGGCAACATTGGTCCCCATCAGGCAGCTGTTTTTCAGCTCCAGCACGCTGCGACCGGGTTGCTCTTCAATCTCCACGCCTGCGCTGAGATCGTTTTTTTCTACCGGCAGAGATTCCCCGGTCAGGATCGCCTGACTGATGAACAGATCGCGTGAGGTCAGCAGGCGCACATCGGCAGGCACCAGATCGCCCGCGCTCAGTAAAATGACATCCCCCGGCACCAGTTCGCGCATATCGATATCGTAGCGCCGGGAGATTGCACAGCCCTCTTCACGACGCAGCACGGTCACCTGAGTGCGCACCAGAGATTTCAGCGCCTGAGCGGCACGATTGGTGCGAAACTCCTGCCAGAAACGCAGCAGCCCGCTCAGCGTCACCATGGTAAGAATAATCGTTACGCCCGAGAGATCGGTTTCCTGACCAGCCCGCAACGGCAGCCAGTAATCCGTTATAAAGCTCACCAGTGCCAGAACCATCAGCACATAAATAAACGGATTATTGAATGCCGTAATCAGCTGGATAAACGCAGAGGGCGCCTTCTCATGCATGACTTCATTACGACCATAGTCATTGAGCCGCGCGCTGGCTTCCGCATGGGTCAGCCCCTCAAAGCTGCTGTGCAGATTCGTCAGCGTCACATCGGTGCGATAACGTGCTTCACGTTCAATGGCATAAGGGGTGTTTGATTTTTTTGCTGCACGATGCGCATGGTAAGCCATCGCGGCTTGTTCGAGTTTCATGTCGCTCATGTCGACATCTCCCTGATTTAAAGCAACAGATATCCTGCATGCCAAATAATGCATGCCTGGTTTTCCGGTGATTACCGGTTTATTGAATCAGCCCGTCTCTTAGAAAAAGTTATTTTTCCCACCCTGCGGCCGTAATATCAGGCCGACAGATGTCGGGCCTTGCGAAATAAACGCAAAGCAAAAGAAAGCTGAAAGTGAAAGGGTGCGCAGCCCGCAGCTACGCCTGTCGAGGCGGAGGAAAAAGTGCCAGAATATACATCAACATAGCGCGCTCTCGCGGTGACTACAGCGTTAATTTCAAGGAGAGCAATCGTGATCTAAAGAAGGGATTGCTGCCCGCCGTGTGGCAAGCAGCGAAATGCAGTTAGCTTGCCGGAGTTAAATCGCGTTTAGGGTGACTGTCCAATGTATGACTCCTGCAAATATTTTCACGTAGTATAAACGCCGGGCCCTTCGGGTAAAGGAAAATAACCGTTCAATCGCCATCTCGTTTATTAACCGTTTCTGTTTCGCACAGCCATTTTGTTTGCGTCTTATAACCGGGCTGCATTTGTTATAACTTTTTTGCATATCATTAGCCGATAATGGACTATTCTTTGCATGAGCCCTTTCGTACACTCGCGTTACTTTCTCAGGCAAGGATTTTCCATGAAAAAAATAATTCCATCACTACTGGCCTTGTCACTGGCCACCGCCTTTAGCGTCAATGCTGCCACACCAAAAGATACGTTAGTCGTGGTGCAATCGACCGATGATGCCGACAGCTTCGATCCGGCGAAGGGATTTGAACTCACCAGCGTACAGGCGTTCACCAATATTTATCAGCGGCTGGTCCAGTCCGACCCGCAGAACCCAATTGATTTAAAACCCACGCTGGCAACGTCCTGGCAGCCAGGCAGTGACAAACGCAGCCTGACATTTGCGTTGCGTAAAGACGCTAAATTCTCCAGCGGCAATCCACTGCGTCCGGAAGATGTGATCTTCTCGCTGGGTCGCGTCGTGAAACTGAATCTGGATCCCTCCTTTATTCTTACCCAGCTCGGCTGGAATAAAGATAATGTGGATAGCTTCCTGAAAAAGGTCGATGACGACCATGTGCAAATCAGCTGGACGGCCGACGTCAGCCCGGCCTATGTGCTGAGCCTGCTGTCAGCACCGGTATCCTCCATCGTCGATGAAAAAACCGTTAGCGCGCACGCCGAAAAAGGCGATTTGGGGAACGGCTGGCTGGCCACGCACTCCGCCGGTAGCGGCCCGTATCAGATTCGCAAGGTCGTGATGCACCAGGCCGTGATCCTGACCGCCAATCCGACCTCTCCAGCCGGGGCGCCAAAGATCAAAAATATTCTGATCAAGAACGTGCCGGAACCCGCGGCCCGCCGTCTGCTGCTTGAGCAAGGTGATGCAGACATCGCCCGTAACCTGGGGGCCGATCAGATCGCCTCGCTGCAGGGCAAAAGCGGTGTGAAAACCGAAGCCATTCCGATGGCCTCGCTGTATTACATTCAGTTCAACATCGGCAACAAAAACAACGCCGCCTTAAAAAATCCGGCCTTCTGGGAAGCCGCGCGCTACCTGTTTGACTACAAGGGCATTGCCGGACAGCTGCTGAAAGGCCAGTTCGATGTGCACCAGACGTTTCTGCCGAAAGGTTTTCTGGGTGCATTAAACGACAACCCCTACAGTTACGATCCTGAAAAAGCCAAAACGATTCTGAAAAAGGCCGGCCTGACTAACGTCAGCTTCACCCTGTCTACCAGCAATCAGCCTCCCTACCTGGATATCGCTCAGGCCCTGCAGGGCAGCTTTGCCAAGGGCGGCGTGAAAGTGGAAGTGTTACCGGGACTGAGTTCTGAAGTCTCGACCCGCGTCAAAGCGCATAATTACGAAGGCACGATCAACGCCTGGGGCGCAGACTACTTTGATCCGAACACCAACGCCGCGTCATTTGCCTATAACCCGGAAGATGGCAGCAAGACGATTGCTTACCGTTCCGACTGGCACATTCCGGAGCTGAACAAACAGGTGCTGGCGGCAACGGCTGAAAGCGATCCGAAAAAACGCGTTGAGCTGTATCAGGCCATGCAGCGTGAAGTGCTGAAAAGCTCGCCTTATGTGATTGGCCTGCAGGCGAAAAACCTCATCGCCCTGCGCGATAACCTCAAGGGCTATGTTCAGGGCATTAACCCGGACATGGTTTACTACTCGCAGGTAACGAAGTAATGGCACAGTCTGCCTCTTCTGCCGGGCCCGCCCGGCATGTCTGGCGGCGCGTTGGCCGCCTTTCATCAGGCTTGCTGTCGCTGGCGATCACCCTGCTGGGTTTGCTGGCGTTCACTTTTATGCTGTCGCATCTGTCCCCTATCGATCCGGTACAGCAAATCGCTGGCGATCATGCCAGCGAAGCGACCTATGCGCAGGTGCGTCACGATCTGGGATTAGATCAGCCGGTACTGATGCAGTTCTGGCACTACATTGAACACCTGCTGCGCGGCGATCTCGGCGTATCCCGCCTGACCAACCAGCCGGTGAGCAGCGACCTGCTTCAGACGTTTCCGGCCACTATCGAGCTGGCGACCTGCGCGATGATTTTTGCCGTCATCTTTGGCGTTTCACTGGCACTGATTGCCGCGTGGAAACCCGGCAGCTGGATTGATAACGTCGCCCGCTTTATCTCCCTGCTGGGCTACTCTGTGCCGGTTTTCTGGCTGGGCCTGCTGGGCCTGTTGCTGTTTTATGCGGTTCTGCACTGGTCTGCCGGACCGGGGCGGCTGGATGATATCTGGGCCTATACGCTGGAGCCGAAAACCGGCTTCGTGCTGATTGACAGCTGGCTGTCGGGTGACCGGGAAATATTCTGGAATGCGGTGGCGCACTTATGGTTACCGGTGGTGATCCTGGGCCTGCTGGCGATGGCAGGCATCACCCGCCTGCTGCGCGCGGCGCTGCTGGAAGAGAGCAGCAAAGAGTATGTGGTGCTGGCACGAGCCAAAGGCGCGGGACGGGGGCGCATTCTGTTGCGCCATATTTTCCCTAACGTGCTCGGCACCCTGATTACCGTGATTGCGCTCTCTTACGCGACCTTGCTGGAAGGCTCGGTCCTGACGGAAACCGTATTTGCCTGGCCCGGCGTGGGGCGCTACATGACCAATGCGCTTTTCTCTGGCGATGTGCCGGCGATTTTAGGCGCCACCTTACTGATCGGCGGCTGCTTTATCCTGATTAACGCGCTGGCGGATGCCCTCACCTGGTTAACCGACCCGAGAACACGATGACGCAACAACTCACTGAACTTGAAACGGTGCGACCCCGTCGCCGCATCACCTCGTTAACCATTGGATTGACGCTGGTGACGATTGTGATTCTGATGGCAGTGCTGGCCCCGCTTATTGCCCCCTACGATCCGAATCTGCAAACCATCGCCAGCCGGTTGCTGCCCCCTTCGGCTGCACACTGGTTCGGCACCGATGGATTTGGTCGCGATTTACTCTCCCGAGTGATTTATGGCGCGCGCCCTACGCTGCTGCTGGTTTCGCTGATCCTGGTTCTGACCATTCCGGTTGGCCTGTTGGTGGGGATCACCGCGGGTTACGCAGGCGGCTGGACCGAGCGCGTATTAATGCGCATTACGGATATTTTTCTGTCGCTGCCCAACCTGGTGATTGCGCTGGCGCTGGTCGCAATGATGGGACCGGGACTGATGAACGGCGCGTTGGCTCTGGCGCTGACCAGTTGGCCTCCGTTTGCCCGCCAGGCACGAGCCGAAACCCTGGCGCTGCGCCGCAGCGACTATCTGGCGGCGGCTCGAATGCAGGGGATTACCGGTTTTCGCCTGATGTTCGGCCATATTCTGCCGCTGTGCCTGCCCACCGCGGTGGTGCGCGCCGCACTCAGCCTGGGTGGGATTATTCTGGCGGCCGCCGGACTGGGCTTCCTTGGCATGGGCGTGCAACCGCCGACCGCCGAGTGGGGTTCAATGGTGGCAGAAGGCAGTAAGGTCATATTTGACCAGTGGTGGGTCGCTGCTGCACCCGGCGCGGCCATTCTGTTTGCCAGCCTGGCCTTTAACCTGACAGGCGATGGCCTGCGTGACCGACTGGATACCCGACATGCAAAATAACATTCTGGTAGAGTCGCTCAGCATCCGCAGCGACGACGCGACGCTGGTCGATAACATTAGCTTTTCCATCGGGCGTGAGCGCGTGGCGCTGGTCGGCGAATCTGGCTCCGGCAAATCGCTTACTGCACGAACCCTGATGGGACTGCTGTCGCCGTCACTGCATCTGCAGGCTACCCAGCTCCAGGTCGCCGGTGAAAATGCCCTGACCCTGAACGAACGCAGCTGGAGTAAGCTTCGTGGTGATCGCGTGGCCATGGTGATGCAGGATCCCAAGTATGCGCTGAACCCGGCGCGGACGATCGGCTGGCAGGTTGAAGAACCGCTGATTCTGCATCGCCGCCTGAGTCGGGCGGAACGTAAAGAAAAAGTCTGCGATATGCTGGATGCGGTGGGCCTGCCCGATCCGCGAGCCCTGATGCAGTTCTATCCGCATCAGCTTTCGGGCGGCATGGGCCAGCGCGTGATGCTGGCGATCGCCCTGATTACCGATCCGGCTTTTTTGATTGCGGATGAGCCGACCTCCGCGCTGGATCACGCCATGCGCGATCAGGTGCTGTCGCTGATCCGCCAGCTGGTTGAGTCACGCAACATGGGCCTGCTGCTGATTAGCCACGACCTGCAACAGGTCTCGGAACACTGCGAGCGGGTTATGGTGATGTACAAAGGCCGGGTGCTGGATACGCTGCCGGCCGCCGATCTGCCTCAGGCCACGCATCCCTACACCCGCACGCTGTGGTCATGCCGTCCCAGTAAAGCAACACATGGACAACCACTGCCGGTTCTGGACCGCGCGGCGCTGGAGGCCAACCACAATGATTAATTTGCATAACCTCAGTGTGTCACACAAACAGGGTTACGATCTCCGCACGGTGGTGCACGACGTGAATCTACAGGTGAACGCCAGTGAGTGCTTTGGCCTGGTCGGCCCGTCCGGCTGTGGTAAATCGTCGCTACTGTGGGTTATGGCTGGACTGAATCCCCACTGGCAGGGCGAGATGCAGCTGGCCGGGCATCCGGTGCAGCCAGGCAAAACCTTTACCGGTGCGCTGCGCCAGGACGTGCAAATGGTGTTTCAAGACCCATATGCTTCCCTGCATCCGCGCCACCGTTTGCGCCGCACGCTGGCTGAGCCGCTCAGGCTGCTTAAGCAGGATAACATTGACGATCGTATTGATGACAGATTTCGCCATGTCGGGCTGGACCCGTCGTTAGCCGATCGTTATCCTCATCAGCTGTCCGGCGGCCAGCGTCAGCGCGTGGCGATTGTTCGCGCTCTGTTGCTGCAGCCCAAAATACTGCTGCTGGATGAGCCGACATCAGCACTGGATATGTCAATACAGGCTGAAATCCTCAATCTGCTTAACGATCTCAAGCGTCAGGATGGCCTGACCATGGTTCTGGTGAGTCACGATCCTGACGTGATTGACCATATGTGTGACCGTGCCGTCCGCATGGCGCAGGGGCGGATCGTTGAGCACATTGCCGCTCCAGCCTAAGTAAGGAAAGATAATGACCATCAGACTCCGCCCGCTGGAAAGAGAAGATCTGCACTTTGTGCACCAGCTTGATAACAATGCCAGCGTCATGCGCTACTGGTTCGAAGAGCCGTATGAGGCTTTTGTTGAGCTGTCCGATCTCTACGACAAACACATTCACGATCAGACCGAGCGACGTTTCGTGGTGGAACATGAGGGGCAAAAAGCGGGAATGGTGGAACTGGTCGAAATTAACCATGTCCATCGCCGCGCTGAGTTTCAGATCATCATCGATCCGACCCATCAGGGCAAAGGCCTGGCAACCCAGGCCGCCCGACTGGCGATGGATTACGGTTTCTCAGTCCTCAACCTGTACAAGCTGTACCTGATTGTCGATCAGGAAAATGAGAAAGCGATCCATATCTACAGCAAACTCGGTTTTGAGATCGAAGGCGTGCTAAAACACGAATTCTTTATCAATGGCGAGTACCGCAATACGATCCGTATGTGCATTTTCCAGCATCAGTATCTGGAACGGCATAAAACCCAGGGCAGCATGGTCAAACCCACTGCCCAGTAATCAGCCGCGCGCGCCGACCGGATTCATGTAAGGGCTGGGATGCTCTGGCTCGAGGTTGTACATGCCGCCATAGAAAGGATCCACCAGTAACCAACCGGGTAAACCCAGCAGGGGAATATTTCCCAGCAGATACCAGAGGTTGGCGCGGGCCTCAATTGGCACCGTTACTGGCACATAGCCCGGACTTTCCAGCATCAGCAGATAGTGTTTTTTGCCAAAGTAGCGGTGGTTGGATTTCTCCAGGATGACGGTTTTCGGCGTGTATCCTTCCGCAACCGGGCGGCCGTTTTCATCCTGCACGGTAAAACGCGCGCCCGGCGGCTGTGAATCGATCAGAACCGATTGAGTTTCAGTGCCAACAATGGTGGCGCAGCCGCTCAGAAGCATCGCGGCGGCAAGCGCCAGAATGTGCTGTTTCATGGAAGGATCCGATAAAAGTCAGGAAGCACAGTGTAAACCGCCCTTCCCACCTTTTCATCTGTCTCAATCGGGCTATCATCGCCCGATTCTGCCGCTTTATTGCGGTTGACAATGCCGGGCAATAGCCGCGATGTCTTTGGGGGAGGTGCGGCAGCAGCCGCCAATCAGCCGGGCACCGGCCTGCTGCCACTCGCTAAACTTGTCATGCAAGGTGCAGCCAGAGGGCGCAGAGTGCCAGGTTTTGCTGCTGGCGTCGTACTGCTCGCCCGAGTTGGGATAGACCACCAGCGGTTTGTCCGTCAGGCGCTGGAGCTGCTGCAGGGCCGGCGTAACGCTTTCCAGCGCAATACAGTTGATTCCTAATGCCACCACCTGCGGTTGCGCATTGAGGTAAGCCGCCACCTCACGCAGCGGCGTACCGTCGCTGATGTGTTCGGCATCACGCAGCGTGAACGAGAACCAGGCGCGGCTGTCAGGGAATTCGCCTAACAGGGCAACCAGCGCCTGGGCTTCTGCAAAGGAGGGCAGCGTTTCGCAGGCCAGTACATCCACGCCCGCCGCCAGTAATGCGTTGATCCGTGGGAGATGGAACGCCATCATTTCAGTCTCTGGCAGCGCATAATCCCCCCGGTATTCCGATCCATCGGCCAGAAACGCGCCGTAAGGTCCGACCGATCCCGCCACCAGCAGGATCTTTGCTTCGGCCTGCGTCGCCAGATAATCTGCGCGGGCACGTTTAGCCAGTTCGACGCTTTGCGCGATCAGCGCCAGAGACTGCGTTTCGTTGAGGCCCCGCGCCGCAAAGCCCTGCGGCGTTGCCTGATAGCTGGCAGTAATGGCGCAGCGCGCGCCGGCAGCAAAATAGTCGTAGTGCACCTGGTAAATCAGCTCAGGATTCTCCACCAGCACTTTAGCGGACCATAACGCATCCGCCAGATCGCAACCACGTGCCTCAAGCTCGGTCGCCAGCGCGCCGTCAAGAATCAGCGGGGCAGACTGTTGTAATGCGCGCGAAACAGGATTATGCGACATCCCTGGCCTCCTTAGCCTGTGTTTTTTTGTGCGTGACATGGTAAGCGCCATAGCAAAACAGCACAAACGGAATTCCGCACCACAGGGCAATACGCTGCGAGGGATCGAAAGCCAGCCCCACACAGGCCAGCAGGCAAAGCAGGAAGCCCAGGATGGGAGTGAGCGGATACAGCGGCGCGCGATAAACCAGTTCCTGCAGCGATTTACCCTGTTGCACATGACGACGACGAAAAACATAGTGCGACGCGCAGATGCTCAACCACACGGCCACCACGGCAAAGCCAGAGATAGCAGACAGCGCCACAAATACGGTATCCGGCGCGACCACGCTGGAGAACAGCGCCAACAGGCCGCCGATCATACTGACCGTTATCGCCAGCAGCGGTACCCCGCGTTTGTTGACCCGGGCGAAGGCGCGCGGCAGCGTGTTCTCATTGGCCAGCGACCACAGCATGCGGCCTGAGGCATACAGACCCGAGTTCGCCGCAGACAGGATGGCCGTGAGTATCACAAAGTTAATGATATCTGCCGCCCAGGGAATGCCGATCTTCTCAAATACCAGCACAAAGGGACTTTTAACGATGCCGGCCTGGTCCATTGGAATTAAGGCGGCCAGCACGAAAACGGTGCCGACAAAGAACAGGATCAGGCGCGCGACGGTAGTGCGAATGGCCAGCGGCACGACTTTTTGCGGGTTTTCGGTTTCGCCTGCGGCAATGCCAATTAGCTCGGTGCCGGAAAAGGCAAAGTTCACCGCGACCATCGTCATCAGAATCGGTAATACACCATTAGGCAGCCAGCCGTGTGCGGTGATATTGCTCAAACCCGGCGCGGGCGTGCCGTCTTTCATCGGGATAAAGCCAAACATGGCCGCGCCGCCCAGGACGATAAAGGCGACAATCGTGATGACCTTGATGATGGAAAACCAGAATTCCCCTTCGGCAAAGAAACGGGTGGAAATCACGTTGAGCAGATAGATGGCGATGCAGAAGACCAGGCACCATAGCCAGACCGGCACATGTGGAAACCAGTACTGCATGCAGAACCCTGCCGCCGTCAGGCTGGAGCCCAACGCGACGGTCCAGGTCAGCCAGTACAGCCAGGCGACGGTATAGCCCGTGGCCGGGCTCAGATAGCGAGCGGCATAGACGTGAAATGCCCCCGTTTCAGGCATGGCGACCGACAGCTCACCCAGGCAGGCCATCACAAGCCATACCACCAGCGCACCAATCAGATAAGCCAGCAGCGTGCCTGCGGCCCCGGTGGTGGAAATAATGTAGCCGGTATTAAAAAACAGGCCGGTACCGATGACGCCGCCCAGCGATAGCATCACCAGGTGGCGAACTTTCATGGTTCGCTTAAATTGATCCTGCGAAGAAGTCGTCTGCTCGCTCATATATCCCATCCGTATGGACGTCTAAACATCTATATGCAGCAGATTTATACGCATTACGGCGCCGAAATGCAACGGGCGAAACGGTCAGGCATCGACGGGAAGGGATCGTTGCCCCGCGTTAACGGGGCGGGATGCGCTAGCCGAACACGCTCTGTATATAGCGTTCAAGCGCCATGCGGGAACTGAAACCGTGTGGAATACCATAATGTTCCTGCGAATCACCCGCCAGGTAGAGAGGGAACTGCGTGTAGTGATCACAGGTTTTCATTTCTGACGCCGGTTCGGCAAAAGGCTGACTTTTTTCTTTCAACGTTGGGTGAATGATCAGCGCCGTGCGCCCCATACGCGCTTCGCGGTTAACATAAACATAGTTGTCGCCACGACGGTAGCCATAAGCGCGTGGTGTAATCTCATCGACTTCAAAGCCTACTTTTTCCAGTACGCGCGCTACCTCATCTGGTCGTAAATACATGCTTGATCCTCTCCTCTTCAAAAGCCACGCAACCTTACATCAGCGTGGCTGCACGGGCATTCGGAATTTTCCCTAAAGGGCCATCCCGCGCCTCGTTAAGTCAAACGTGGTCTACACTGAGTATTACGTGTTAATGACAAGGGAGCCAAAAATGTTTAATCGAACGCAAAAAAACGATGACATTGATATCAATCAGGATGTGAACGAGCTGGCTGATTCACTTGAAGCGTTGCTGAAATCTTACGGCAGCGAAGCGAAGGATGAGGTTAATTCAGCCCGCAGCCAGGCGGAAGCGCTGCTGAAGCAAACCCGTGCGAAATTAAACGGTGGCGGTAATCGTGTTTCGCAGGCCGCCCGCGACGCCGGCTATCAGGTTGATGCCTATGTGCATGATAAACCCTGGTACGGTGTCGGCATCGGCGCTGCGGTCGGGATTGTGCTGGGCGCGCTGTTAGTGTCCCGCCGCTAGTCCCTGCCCTGCCGTTATCATCAGCCTCGCTCAATGAGCGGGGTTTTTTTATGCCTGTTTTTTGCGCAACTGGCTTTACAAAATATTTTTTCGCGTGGCAGGGCGCGTCGCCACTGGCTTGCCGCATCCGGGGCCATTAACCCCATATATAGTACGCTTGACCGCAATTAACGCTACATCTAGTATTCATTTCATTGTCACACCACAAGATGTTTGCAAGGACGAAGCCTGATTCATGGAAAAAAACTTCGTTATCCGCAGCGGCACCGCAATGAAAGAGGAATACGAATCATGCGCATTATTATTTACACTAAAAACAACTGTGTCCAGTGTAATGCCACGAAAAATGCACTGGATCGTCAGGGCATCGACTACCACCTCATCAACCTGGATACGCAACCGGAGGCCATCGATAACCTCAAGGCCTTGGGTTACCGCCAGGTACCGGTCGTCATGACGCGTGACGATCACTGGAGTGGGTTCCGCCCTGACAAGATAGCTGGCCTGTCTCAGTCCGTGGCGATGGGCGGATAGCCGCATGTTTCCACTGGTCTATTTTTCCAGCCAGTCGGAAAACACCCATCGGTTTATTCTCCGTCTGGGCCTGCCCGCGTGCCGCATACCGATTGACGCGAAGCAACAGCTGCACATTGACCAGCCCTATATTCTGGTCGTGCCCAGCTATGGCGGCGGCAGCCACCGCGGTGCGGTGCCCAGACAGGTTATTCAGTTTCTCAATGATGACGCCAACCGCAACGGCTTACGCGGCGTTATCGCCGCCGGTAACCGTAATTTTGGCGAAGGTTACTGCCTGGCTGGCGACATCATTGCTAAGAAATGTCAGGTTCCCTACCTGTATCGGTTTGAACTGATGGGAACCCCCGACGATATCGCCAATGTGAAAGCGGGAGTAACCCAATTTTGGCAACGACAGATACCCTCAACGACGTAGCGCTGGATTACCATGCGCTGAACGCCATGCTGAACCTGTATGACGCTGACGGCCGTATCCAGTTTGACAAGGATCAGCAGGCCGAACGTCAGTTTGTTATTCAGCACGTGCAGCCCAACACCCAGCACTTTACCAGCATCGCCGAGCGCCTGCGCTATCTGGTCGCCGAAGGCTACTACGAAGCTTCCGTACTTAATCAGTATGATTTTAACTTTGTCTGCGGACTGCACGACGAAGCCGATGCATGGGGCTTTGCGTTCAAGACCTTTTTGGGTGCGTGGAAGTACTACACCAGCTACACCCTGAAAAGTTTTGATGGCAAGCGTTACCTGGAAACCTTCGAGCAGCGTGCCTGTATGGTGGCGCTGACGCTGGCACAGGGCGATGAAACCCTGGCGCGCTCGGTGCTGGAAGCCATCCTGAGTGGGCGTTTTCAGCCCGCCACGCCGACGTTTCTGAACAGCGGCAAGCAACAGCGCGGCGAACTGGTTTCCTGCTTCCTGCTGCGCATTGAAGACAACATGGAGTCGATTGGCCGGGCCGTGAACTCTGCGCTCCAGCTGTCAAAACGCGGCGGCGGCGTAGCGTTTCTGCTGTCGAACCTGCGTGAGTCCGGCGCGCCGATCAAGCGCATTGAAAACCAGTCTTCCGGCGTTATTCCGGTGATGAAAATGCTGGAGGATGCGTTTTCTTATGCTAACCAGCTCGGCGCGCGTCAGGGAGCCGGCGCAGTCTGGCTGAATGCTCACCATCCGGATATTTTGCGCTTCCTGGATACCAAGCGCGAAAACGCCGATGAAAAAATCCGCATTAAAACGCTGTCGCTGGGCGTGGTCATTCCGGATATCACCTTCCAGCTTGCCAAAGAGAATCTGCCGATGGCGCTGTTCTCGCCCTACGATGTTGAAAGAATCTACGGTCAGGCGTTTGGCGATATTAGCATCAGCGAGAAATACGCGGAGATGCTGGCGGACGACAGAATCCGTAAAACCTATATTCAGCCGCGCGATTTCTTTCAGACGCTGGCGGAAATCCAGTTCGAATCAGGCTATCCCTACATCATGTATGAGGACAGCGTAAACCGGGACAACCCGATTGCCGGTCGCATCAATATGAGCAACCTCTGCTCAGAGATTTTGCAGGTGAACAGCGCCAGCGAATTCAACGAGGATCTCAGCTACCGCCGCATGGGCAAAGATATCTCCTGTAACCTTGGCTCGCTGAATATCGCCCATGCGATGGATTCTGGCGATCTGGCCCACACGGTGGAAACGGCAATTCGGGCGCTGACTGCGGTGTCAGATATGAGTGACATTGGCTCGGTTCCCTCCGTTGCGGAAGGCAATCGCCGCTCGCATGCTATCGGTCTGGGTCAGATGAACCTGCATGGTTACCTGGCCCGTGAAGGCATTGCTTACGGATCACCCGAGGCGCTGGATTTCACCAATCTCTATTTTTACTGTGTGACTTATTATGCCCTGCGTGCCTCGAATCAGCTGGCAAAAGAGCGCCAGCAGACTTTCGACGGTTTTAGCGCCTCAACCTATGCCACCGGCGCGTATTTTGACAAATATCTGCAAAGCGACTGGCAGCCGCGAACCGCCCGCATCGCCGCCCTGTTTGCCGATGCGGGCATCAGCTTGCCCTGTCACAACGACTGGCTGGCACTGCGTGAATCGGTGATGGCCTCGGGGCTGTATAATCAAAACCTGCAGGCGATACCGCCTACCGGATCGATCTCCTATATCAACCACGCCACGTCCAGTATTCATCCGATTGTGTCGCGAATAGAGATCCGCAAAGAGGGCAAAACCGGTCGCGTTTACTATCCGGCTCCCTTCATGACCAACGACAATCTGGAACTCTATCAGGACGCTTACCAGATTGGGCCGGAAGCCATTATTGATACCTACGCAGAGGCGACCCGACATGTGGATCAGGGCCTGTCATTAACCCTGTTTTTCCGGGATGACGTGACCACGCGCGACATTAATAAAGCGCAGATTTACGCCTGGAAGAAAGGGATTAAAACGCTTTACTACATTCGACTGCGCCAGATGGCCCTGCAAGGCACTGAAATTCAGGGCTGCGTCTCCTGCGCACTGTGAGAACCCATTATGCAACTCAGACAAATTCAAGCCATTAACTGGAACCGTATTCAGGATGAGAAAGATCTTGAAGTCTGGAACCGTCTGACCAGCAACTTCTGGTTGCCGGAAAAAGTCCCTTTGTCCAACGATCTGCCGGCCTGGCAGACGCTGGATAAACAGCATCAGCAGTTGACCATCCGCGTATTCACCGGCCTGACGCTGCTGGACACCATCCAGAACGTGCTGGGTGCGCCGGGCTTAATGCCCGATGCGCTGACGCCGCATGAGGAGGCCGTCTTGTCGAATATCAGCTTTATGGAGGCGGTACATGCCCGCTCATACAGCTCGATTTTTTCGACGTTGTGTCATACCAGCGATGTGGATGCCGCTTATCAGTGGAGCGAAGAGAATCAGGCGCTGCAAAATAAAGCCGAGATCATTCTTACTCATTACCGCGCTGACGATCCGTTAAAGAAAAAAATCGCCAGCGTCTTTCTGGAGTCGTTCCTGTTCTATTCAGGATTCTGGCTGCCGATGTACTGGTCAAGCCG
Organism: Pantoea sp. V106_11; assembly: GCF_029967885.1. NCBI lineage: Bacteria > Pseudomonadati > Pseudomonadota > Gammaproteobacteria > Enterobacterales > Erwiniaceae > Pantoea > Pantoea sp. V106_11. Next base: position 23,097 of record NZ_JASCAK010000031.1, on the reverse strand, counting down.
TGGCAAACTGACCAATACCGCCGATCTGATTCGGCTCATCATCCGCGATGAGGCCGTTCACGGCTACTATATTGGCTACAAGTACCAAAAAGCCCTTGAGCAGGTTGATGAAGGCCGCCGCGAAGCATTGCAGCAGTTCGCCATCGATCTGCTGCTGGCGCTGTATGAAAACGAGGTTGTTTATACAGAAGCGCTCTATGGCGATGTCGGCTGGGCGGAAGAAGTGAAAACCTTCCTGCACTACAACGCCAACAAGGCCTTGATGAATCTTGGCTATGAAGCGCTGTTCCCGGCAGAATTAACTCAGGTTAACCCGGCAATTCTGTCGGCGTTATCCCCAAACGCGGATGAAAATCACGACTTCTTTTCGGGTTCGGGCTCCTCATACGTGATGGGCAAAGCGGTCGAAACCGAAGACGAAGACTGGAGTTTCTAAGGTTGTCTGTACCGTCATAACAGGTCACAGGCGGTCATGATTACTGGCGCTGATTAATAAGCTGTTATTTCCCTTAAATCAGCGTCATTATTTCTCATTCATTCCCTCCCTACCGCTCGTCATTCTGCCAATATCTCAGCGCTGCACGGTCTAATTACTGTCGTTTTTCAAAATAAATCATAAAAAATTCATCTCCCCGCATCCCTTGTGATGACTGGAAATTATCGCGATAAGGCATGATTTCCAGCCATGAATATTTTACACCAGGGTTGACAGATAATCTGAGTATGTCAGGTTATAGCCTGCTTAAATTGAACCAGGGTACGTCATTTTACATTAAAATAATTTAATCAAGGCATTAATTACGGATGACAATAAAATTAGAAGTAAAAAATCTTTATAAGGTATTTGGTGATAATCCACAGAGGGCATTTAAATATATTGATAAGGGTTGTGGTAAAGAGGAAATCCTCGAAAAAACAGGCTTATCGCTCGGTGTCAAAAATGCCAGTCTGGCCATTGAAGAAGGCGAGATCTTCGTCATCATGGGGTTATCCGGTTCAGGGAAATCCACCATGGTTCGCCTTCTCAATCGTCTGATAGAGCCGACGCGCGGCCAGGTGATTATTGACGGTGTCGATATTGCAAAAATATCGGACAGCGAACTGCGTGAGGTTCGCCGAAATAAGATCAGCATGGTATTTCAGTCATTCGCCTTAATGCCGCATCTTGACGTTGTAAATAATGCCGCTTTTGGCATGGAATTAGCCGGCATCCCCTTAGCAGAACGTCAGGAAAAAGCCCTTGAGGCATTACGTCAGGTTGGGCTGGAGAATTACGCCCACGCCTATCCTGATGAGCTATCAGGCGGCATGCGTCAGCGTGTAGGTCTGGCACGCGCTTTAGCCATTAATCCCGATATTTTATTAATGGATGAAGCCTTTTCTGCACTCGATCCCTTAATTCGTACCGAAATGCAGGATGAGCTGGTGAAATTACAGGCCAGACATCAGCGCACTATCGTATTTATTTCACACGACCTGGACGAAGCCATGCGCATTGGCGATCGTATTGCCATTATGCAAAATGGCGAAGTCATTCAGGTCGGCTCACCCGATGAAATCCTGAATAATCCCGCCAATGATTATGTCCGCACGTTCTTCCGCGGCGTCGATATCAGTCACGTCTTTAGCGCTAACGATATTGCACGCCGAAATGCTGGCGCGCTCATTCGCAAAGCGACCGGATTAGGCCCGCGCTCGGCCATACAACTGCTGCAGGAAGAAGATCGTGATTACGGTTACGTGCTGGAGAAACAGAAATTCATCGGCGTAGTGTCAACCGACTCTCTCAAGGCGGCCCTGGCGGCAGGGCAAGGGCTGGAAAGCGCCCTGCTCGACGCGCCAGCGGCGGTTCCTGCCACGACCTCGTTAAATGAACTGCTCTCACACGTGGCGCAGGCTCCCTGTGCCGTTCCGGTGGTCGGAGAAGAAAATCAATACGTCGGTGTGATATCGAAAAGCACGCTGCTACGTGCTTTAGATCGTGAAGGAGCCAGCAATGAGTAAAGACACAGCAACCCCATGGGGTAACCCCACGACCACCGATACGCAGAGCGCCCCGGCGAGCGATCCCTGGTCAGGTGCCGCAGATCAGAGCGGTGCCGCCGACAGCGGCCATCATGCCGCCACCGGCGGTGCAGATGCGTGGGGCACGCCAGATGGCAGTGCCGCGACAGGCTCCAGCAGCAGCACAGACTGGTTGAACAACGCGCCTGCCCCCCAGGCGGACCATTTCACTATTATGGATCCGTTCCATAAAACCTGGATTCCGCTGGATCACTGGGTCACCGAAGGGATCGACTGGGTCGTGAATCATTTCCGTCCGGTCTTTCAAAGCATTCGCGTACCGGTGGATTATATCCTCAGCGCGTTTCAACAGCTGCTGCTGGGCATGCCCGCGCCGGTGGCTATCGCGCTGTTTGCGTTAATCGCCTGGCAAATCGCCAGTCCGGCAATGGGCATTGCCACGCTGATTTCACTGATCGCCATTGGCGCCATTGGTGCCTGGTCGCAGGCGATGATTACGCTGGCGCTGGTGCTCACCGCCCTGCTGTTTTGCATCATCATTGGCCTGCCTATGGGCATCTGGCTGGCGCGCAGTGAACGTGCGGCACGTATTGTGCGTCCGCTGCTGGACGCCATGCAGACCACACCGGCCTTCGTTTACCTGGTGCCGATTGTCATGCTGTTTGGTATCGGGAATGTCCCGGGCGTCGTCGTCACCATCATTTTTGCCCTGCCGCCCATTGTCAGGCTGACCATCCTGGGAATTAAACAGGTTCCTGCCGACCTGATCGAAGCCAGTGAGTCCTTTGGCGCCAGTCCGCGCCAGCTGCTGTTTAAGGTTCAGCTGCCGCTGGCCATGCCCACCATCATGGCGGGTGTGAATCAGACGCTGATGCTCGCCCTGTCGATGGTGGTGATTGCCTCCATGATTGCCGTGGGTGGACTGGGCCAGATGGTGCTGCGCGGCATTGGTCGTCTGGACATGGGCCTGGCCTCCGTGGGCGGCGTCGGCATCGTGATTCTGGCCATTATCCTTGACCGCCTGACGCAGTCGGTGGCGCGTGACAAACGCAGCCGTGGCCGTCGCCACTGGTATCACACCGGCCCCATTGGCCTGCTGACGCGTCCTTTCCGTCAATCCTGAATCTTGAGCGCGGCAGTCAGCTGCCGCCGTTATCGCGACAATAAAAACAAGGAATAATCATGCGCAAGACGCTCCCTGCTGCCGTTGCCATTCTGGCCACTTTCTCTGCTTCTCACGCTTTCGCGGCCGATCTGCCGGGTAAAGGCATCACGGTGAAACCGGTACAAAGTACGATTGCCGAAGAGACTTTTCAGACGCTGCTCGTGAGCCGGGGCCTGGAGAAGCTGGGCTATACCGTTGAGAAACCGAGCGAAGTGGATTACAACGTCGCCTATACCACCATCGCCTCGGGTGATGCGACCTTCCTGGCAACCAACTGGCGGCCACTGCATGACGATATGTATAAAGCCGCAGGCGGGAGCCAGGCGTTTTATCGCGAGGGAACCTATGTTTCCGGCGCGGCTCAGGGCTATCTCATCGATAAAAAAACGGCTGAAAAGTATCACATCACCAATATCGCCCAGTTGAAAGATCCCAAGATTGCCAGGCTTTTCGACAGCAATGGCGATGGCAAAGCGGATATGACCGGCTGTACGCCTGGCTGGGGCTGCGAGGCGGTCATTAACCACCAAAACACAGCTTATGGCCTGAGCAACACCGTCACCGCCAACATGGGCAACTATTCGGCGATGATCGCGGATACTCTGGCGCGCTTTAAACAGGGAAAACCTGTCCTTTACTACACCTGGACGCCTTACTGGCTGAGTGATGTGCTTAAACCGGGCCGCGACGTGGTCTGGCTGCAGGTGCCATTCTCTTCATTGCCGGGCGAACAGAAAGGCGTGGATACCAAACTGGCTAACGGCGCGAACTATGGCTTCCCGGTCAACACGATGCACATAGTAGCCAACAAAGCCTGGGCGGAAAAAAATCCCGCCGCCGCGAAACTGTTTGCTGAGATGACACTGCCGATTGGTGATATCAATGCGGAAAATGCCGCCATGCACGCAGGGCAAAATTCTGAAGAGGATATCAATCGCCACGTAGACGGTTGGATCAAGGGCCATCAGGCCCAGTTTGATAAGTGGATTAACGACGCGCGCGCCGCGACTCAGTAAGGCTCGACAGGCAGACGAAGGGCGGACACCTGTCTGCCCTTTTTCCGTTATGACTGATTAACAGGCGCATGACATAAACATAGCTCTCAAATAATTTTTTAGGTTATTATTAACGCCACTTTATTAATATTTACCTCTGCCTCCCTATGACAACATCTCGCCCTGGTTTAACGTCTGCACTGGTGGGACTGATGTCCGTTGCCACTGGCCTCTGTGTTGCCAGCAATTATTATATTCAGCCACTGCTTCATACCATTGCCCAACACTTTGACCTGTCGGTGGCGCTCGCGGGGTTCATTGTGACCAGCGCACAGCTTGGCTATGCCTGTGGGCTACTGTTGCTGGTCCCGCTTGGCGATATGCTGGAACGGCGCGGCCTGATAGTGGGCATGATGGTGCTGGCGGCGGCGGGCATGGTGATCATTGCTCTCTCCTCCTCATTTCCCTTTCTGCTGTTAGGCACGGTGATCACCGGACTCTTTTCGGTGGCGGCCCAGATTCTGGTGCCGCTGGCCGCGACGCTGGCAGAGCCGGAAAAGCGGGGCAACGTTACCGGCACGGTCATGAGCGGCTTGCTGCTGGGCATCCTGCTGGCGCGAACCGTTGCGGGCGGGCTGGCGCAGTTAGGTGGCTGGCAAACCGTATACTGGGTCGCCAGCGTATTTATGCTGCTGATGGCGATTGCGCTATGGCGCACGCTGCCGCGCATCACACCTTCTGTTTCATTGAATTATCCGCAATTGCTGATTTCCTTATTTCGGCTGTATGCCGCCGATCCTGTGCTGCGCACCCGTTCCGTTACCGGCTGTCTTACCTTTGCGAATTTCAGCATCCTGTGGACATCAATGGCATTTCTGCTCTCTGCCACGCCTTACGGTTTCTCGGAAGGAGAAATCGGGTTACTGGGACTGGTCGGCGCCGCCGGGGCACTGGCAGCCAGAAAAGCTGGCTCGCTGGCGGACAGAGGTCATGCCAAACTCACTACCAGCGCAGGCTTGCTGCTGATGTTGCTGTCCTGGGCGGCCATTGCCTGGGGCGCGCAGCAGCTTGTGGCGCTGATTGTCGGCATCTTAGTGCTGGATCTGGCGGTTCAGGCCGTGCACATCACCAATCAAAGCGTGATATACGCACGCCAGCCTGAGGCACGAAATCGACTGAATGCCGGTTATATGACCAGCTACTTTATTGGCGGTGCGCTAGGCTCATTGCTGTCGGCCAATGCCTACCATTTCGCGGGCTGGTATGGCGTCTGCGCGGCCGGTGCGACACTGACTTGCCTGAATTTACTGATCTGGTGGCGGAATCATCGCCTGGAACAAACGAATAGCCAGAATAGTGTGATTTAGCCTGTTCAGCGGAGTGTGAGTTTGCTATCGTTGGCCCAAAGTTATTCACGCCAGTTATTTTTTCTTTTGCAATCATTTGATGTCGTACCGTTTCACTGTACGACCAACGCGTATGAAATCGATGCGCAAAACCTTTACCCTGGGGTCAAGGACAGATCTTGAACTACCACAGTGCGACAGCCTGAGGATGACCTGTTAAGGCCAGAATACTCAGCAATGACGCTGCCACCGTGGTGATTATAAAAGTTGAAATTAGTGAGGTTTTTTCTAATGGAAAGTTCGTTTACGCCCATTGAGCAAATGTTAAATATCCGTGCCAATCGTCACACGGATTTCCCCTTCCAGGAAATTCTCCTGACGCGCCTTTGCATGCATATGCAGGGTAAATTGCTGGACAATCGCAACAAAATGCTTAAAGAACAGGGTATTAATGAAACCCTGTTTATGGCGTTACTGACGCTGGATGCGCAGGAAGACCAGAGCATTCAGCCTTCTGAGCTGAGCACCGCCCTGGGTTCCTCACGGACTAATGCCACGCGCATTGCCGATGAGCTGGAAAAACGGGGCTGGATTGAACGTCGTGAAAGCGCGCAGGATCGCCGTTGTCTGCATCTGCATCTGACCGACAAAGGCAATGCATTTCTGCAGCAGGTGCTGCCGCCTCAACATCAGAGCCTGCAATACCTGTGGTCTTCACTGACCGGTGATGAGAAGTCACAGTTGGAAAACATCACCCGCAAGCTGCTTACCCGTCTGGATAAGATGGAAGAAGATAAACTAACTGCTTCCCTGTCGCGGTAATAGCAAGATCTGCGACACAATCACCTGACGAAATCGTTATTTTAACCCTCTTTTATCCGGCCAGCGCTTAGTCGCTGGCTTTTTTGGCTCGGGCGATGGTGAAAACGGAGTTTAACCCGCCGATTAAGTGGAAAACGTGGAGAAATAAATGAGTGCATCAGAGGCGCAAAGCCCGCATCAGCCAGTAAATAACAAGAAGAAAAAGCGCAAAGGCGCGCTGCTATTACTGGCGCTGGTCGTCGTACTGCTTGGCATTGCGTGGGGCGTTTACTGGTACCTGGTGCTACGCCACTATCAGGAAACGGACGATGCTTACGTTGCCGGTAACCAGGTGCAGGTGATGGCCCAGGTCTCAGGCAGCGTCAATAAAGTCTGGTTTGATGATACCGATTTTGTCAAAAAAGGGGATGTGCTGGTATCGCTGGATAAAACCGACGCACAGCAGGCGTTTGAAAAAGCCCAGACCGGGCTGGCGACCAGCGTGCGCCAGGTACATCAGGAGATGATCAACGCGAAACAGTATCAGGCCACCATTGCGCTCCGTCAGACCGCGTTAGATCAGGCGCAGGCCGATCTGAAACGCCGCGAGCCGCTGGGCGCCTCTAACCTGATTGGGCGTGAAGAGCTGCAACATGCACGCGATGCCGTGGCTTCAGCGAAAGCGGAGCTGGATGTGGCGGTTCAGCAGTATAACGCGAACCAGGCGATGATCCTGAATACCTCTCTGGAAAACCAGCCTGCCGTGAAGCAGAGTGCGGCACAGCTGCGTGATGCCTGGCTGGCACTGCAACGTACTGACATTCGCAGCCCAATGGATGGCTATGTCTCGCGCCGCAGCGTGCAGGTTGGCTCGCAAATCAATACCAGTACGCCGCTGATGGCGGTGGTGCCTGCAACCGACTTGTGGGTAGACGCCAACTTCAAAGAGACCCAACTGGCTGGCGTGCGTATCGGCCAACCGGCAACCGTTGTGGCGGACATCTACGGTGACGATGTGGTTTACCACGGTAAAGTTGTCGGTCTGGACATGGGAACCGGAAGCGCGTTCTCCCTGCTGCCGGCGCAAAACGCCACCGGTAACTGGATCAAAGTGGTTCAACGTCTGCCGGTCCGTATTGAGTTGAATCAGGACGAAGTGGCTAAACATCCTCTGCGTATCGGGCTGTCAACATTGGTAGAAATTGATACCGATAATAAAGACGGCAGCGCACTGGCTACCAGCGTTCGTCAGCAGGCTGCCTACAGCAGCAACGCCCTGGCCATTGACCTTGCACCGGTTGATAAGCTGATTACCGATATCGTCCACGCGAACGCCGGATGATCACCCGGAGGCTGTAATGGCACAAGCACCGCTTAAAGGGATGCCGTTGGTCTTAATGACCATTGCGCTCTCCCTGGCGACGTTCATGCAGGTTCTGGATTCCACCATTGCGAACGTTGCTATACCGACCATTGCGGGTAATCTGGGGGCCTCAAACTCCCAGGGGACCTGGGTCATCACGTCTTTCGGGGTGGCAAACGCCATCTCGATTCCGATAACGGGTTGGCTGGCCAAACGCATCGGTGAAGTCAAACTCTTTACCTGGTCGACCATCCTGTTTGCGCTGGCTTCCTGGGCCTGCGGCATGTCCGAAAGCCTGGAAATGCTGATTTTCTTCAGGATAATTCAGGGGATCGTTGCAGGTCCGCTGATCCCGCTGTCGCAAAGCCTGCTGCTGAATAATTATCCGCCCGCAAAACGCAGTATCGCCCTGTCACTCTGGGCGATGACGGTGATTGTGGCCCCCATATGTGGCCCCATTCTCGGCGGCTGGATCAGTGATAACTATCACTGGGGCTGGATCTTCTTTATCAACGTGCCGATTGGTGTTGTGGTCATCATGCTCACGCTGCAAACCCTGCGTGGTCGTGAAACCGCTACCCAGATCCGCCCCATTGATACCGTTGGCCTGGTGCTGCTGGTTGTCGGGGTTGGCTCGTTGCAGGTGATGCTGGATCGCGGTAAAGAGCTGGACTGGTTTAGCTCAACAGAAATTATTGTGCTGACGATTGTCGCGGTGCTGGCGCTGGTGATGCTATTGATTTGGGAGCTGACAGACGATCACCCGATAGTCGATCTGTCGCTGTTTAAATCGCGCAACTTCACCATAGGCTGCTTATCCATTAGCCTTGCCTACATGCTCTATTTTGGATCGATCGTTCTCTTGCCGCAGTTGCTGCAGGAGGTCTACGGTTATACCGCGACCTGGGCAGGGCTGGCCTCAGCGCCGGTCGGGATTATCCCGGTTATCCTGTCGCCCATCATTGGTCGGTTCTCCCATAAGCTTGATATGCGGAAACTGGTCACCTTCAGTTTCATCATGTATGCCATTTGTTTCTACTGGCGCGCTTACACGTTTGAACCGGGCATGGACTTTGGCGCGTCGGCCTGGCCACAGTTTATTCAGGGCTTCGCGGTCGCCTGCTTCTTTATGCCACTTACCACAATTACGCTGTCGGGTTTGACACCCGACCGGATGGCGGCGGCATCCAGTTTGTCGAACTTCGTGCGTACGCTGGCGGGTTCGATAGGGACGTCGATCACCACCACGATGTGGACGGATCGTGAGGCAATGCACCACAGTAATCTCAGCGAATCGGTGACGCCTTATAACGTTAATGCGCAGCAGATGTACAGTCAGCTTGAGGGGATGGGCATGACGCATCAGCAGGCCTCAGCGTACATCGCTCAGCAGATCACCAATCAGGGATTGATCATTTCCGCCAACGAGATTTTTTGGGCGTCGGCGGGCGTCTTTCTGGTGCTGTTGGTGCTGATCTGGTTTGCCCGTCCGCCCTTTACCGCCGGTGGCGGTGGTGGTGGCGCGCACTAGACGAACGCGATGGGGTTCTGGCGTGGAAGTCACGCCCGCCAGAACCCGTTTTTACGCCCAGCGCGTCGCTTTCATATCCATCACGAACCGGTATTTCACGTCACCTTTTAGCATTCGCGTAAAGGCTTCTTCGACCTGCTCTCCACGAATCATCTCAATGTCTGCGGTGATGTTGTTGTCGCCGCAGAAATCCAGCATCTCCTGGGTTTCTTTAATGCTGCCGATGGACGAGCCGCTAATGCTTAAACGACGGAACACCATTGGCGTCACGTTCGGTGAAGCGTGCGGACTGTCGGGAATGCCCACCAGCACCAGGCGGCCATTGGTTTTGAGCGTCGCCAGATAAGGGTCAAGATCGTGCGGGGCCGCCACGCAGTCAACGATAAGATCCAGCGCGTTCTGGCTGGCCTGCATAGCCTGAGCATCGCGTGATACCACCACATGACGGGCACCGAGACGGCGGGCATCCGCGGCTTTGTCAGCCGACGTGGTGAAAAGCGTCACCTCAGCTCCCAGCGCACTCGCCAGCTTCACCGCCATGTGGCCTAACCCACCCAGGCCAATCACGCCAACCTTATCGCCCGTTTTCACGTTAAAATGGCGCAGCGGTGACCAGACAGTGACGCCCGCGCACAGCAACGGCGCAACACCGGCCAACGGCAGGTGCTGTGGCACCGAAACCACGAAGTCCTGATCGACCACCACGTGCTCAGCATAGCCGCCTCGGGTAGATTCACCGGTGTATTTATCCGTACCGTTATAGGTCGCAGTGAAACCGGCTTCACAATATTGTTCTTCCTGCTGCTGACAGAAATGACAGGTGCGGCAGGAATCCACCATCACGCCCACGCCAACAATATCACCCGGCGTAAATCGGGTGGCAGCGCTACCGGTTTCGCTCACCCGTCCAACGATTTCGTGTCCTGGCACCAGGGGATAATGGCTTACCGCCCATTCGTTGCGTGCCATATGCAAATCTGAGTGGCAAACGCCACAGTAAAGGATTTCTATCCGGACATCCTGCGGCTGAAGCGGGCGCAGCGCGATCTGGCCGGCGGTAAGGGGCTGGGTCGCATCGTGCGCGATCAGTGCATTAATTTTCATGGTGCCTCTCATAGTGACTGGCTTTTGATAACGGAGGGCGGCAAACTCTACTTAAATAGTGCCATTATTGATAGTAGTTACCATTTGGTGACCATAAAGGAGGGAGAAGACGATGCCTGCCTGGATAGAGGGTAAACTGGTTTTTTATGTGGATTCACCGCCGCGCCGACTCATGGATCTTTTTTCTGCCAAGTGGAATCCGATGGTGCTGCATGCGCTGTATCACTGGCCGGGAGGCCGCGCACGCACGGGCGAGTTGCAGCGAAGTTTGCAGGGGATATCAAAAAAGATGTTGTTTCAGACGCTGAAGGAGCTGGAGCAGCGCGGATTGATCACCCGCCATGTTTACGACGTGATCCCACCCAAAGTCGTCTATGCGTTAACGGCGCTGGGCCAGACCTTCGCGGAACCGGTAGAGCAGCTGTATCAATGGGGGCTGGATAATCAACGGGCGCTTGATGAGATGGACGAACATGTTGATCAGGCTACATCCGACTCCGGGGAGGGTAAGGCGGGGTAACGGGCTGGCGGAGCATCTTTCACGCCCCGCCGGGAACACTGAACCTGTATGGCACGTTTCACGGCACCATACATCAGCTAACATCAGGCGTTCTGACGCCACCATTCGGCCAGCAGAACGCCGGTAGCGACGGAGACGTTCAGACTTTCCACGTTGCCGGTGCCGCCAATCGACAGGCTCATATCGCCCTGCTGGAACGTGCTGTCAGACAAGCCTTCACGCTCCTGACCCAGCACCAGTACCATTTTGGCCGGTAGCACCGCGTCAGACAGGGATGTGCCCTGATGGCTCGAGGTCGTCACGATGGTGTAACCCGCTTTGCGGAAGGCTTCGAGGCCTTCATTAAAGGTTGCGCCGCTGATAGCCTGAACGTGTTCAGCGCCGCCTTCCGCCGTGCGAACCGCTGCACCGGATTCCAGCAGCGAGGCATCGTTAACCAGCAGACCTTTCACACCAAAGTGCGCGCAGCTGCGCATGATCGCGCCAAGGTTATGGGGATTGCTGACATCTTCAAGCGCCAGTACACAGTCTTTGCTTTCGGCCTTGTTAAGCCATTCTGCTACGTCCATGCCCATGCGTTTCTTGATCAGGAAGCAGACGCCGCCGTGGTGTTCAGTACCGGAAGCTTTGGTGATCTCTGCGTCATCGACCACGTGATAGGCTTTGCGGTTAGCCGCCAGCCAGCGCAGCGCATCGCGGAAACGTGGCGTCACGCTTTGCACAAACCAGGCGCGAACGATGCATTCAGGACGGCTCTGGAACAGCGCCTGACAGGCGTTTTCACCGTAAACGCGGGTTTCTTCCAGACGCTGGCGACGAATCTGCTCAACGTCAACCACGCCTTTACCGCTAATCCCTGGGTTTTCCGGTTTGTTGTCTTCCACGACCGGCGCGCGGGAGACGGTGCGCCATGGGGAATCACTGCTGCCGTAAGCATCACGATTGTCGCTGCCGCGATCGTTGCGGCGCGGTGCGCTGTCACTGCGGCGTGGCGCGCTATCGCTGCGACGGCCTGTACCGCGTCCGCCTTCTTCACTACGCTCAGTGCGTGGGCCGGATGAACGACGATTGTCTTCACGGCGAGCAGCAGGACGGCCACCTTTGCCTGTACGAGGATTCGGCGCGCGCGCGCTTTGCTCATCTTCGCCACGCACATACATGACTTTGACCTTACCACTTTTGCCTTTAAATTCGTCGTTCATTTCTTCCTCCTGCATTGAGAGCGCGAAGATTACCTGATGTGACTGCGCTTAGCTATCAACTATTGTACCTATAGAGCAATCCACATTGAGACGATCTTACCACCCTTTCATAATGGACAATATTGAGCAAAGTGCTCTAGTTCATTATCAGAGGTTTATATGAATACGGTATGCACGTCTTGTCAGGCAACCAATCGCGTTCCCGAAGAACGGCTTGCCGATGGTGCCAAATGTGGTCGTTGCGGCGAAAGCCTGTTTTCTGGCGAGGTCATCAACGCCACCGCCGCCACGCTGGACAGCTATCTGCAGGACGATCTGCCGGTTGTGGTGGACTTTTGGGCGCCATGGTGCGGCCCCTGCGTTAATTTTGCCCCGGTGTTTAAAGACGTCGCACAGGAGCGCAGCGGCAAGGTGCGCTTCATTAAAGTGAATACGGAGGCCGAGCCGGCGCTGAGCAGTCGCTTCCGCATTCGCAGCATTCCCACCATTATGGTCTTTAAGAAAGGTGAGATGGTGGACATGCTAAACGGTGCCATGCCGAAAGCGCCCTTCAACGAGTGGCTCGACGAATCCCTGTAAGCGCAAAAGGCCAGCCCGTGCTGGCCTTTTCCCTTTGTCCGACGCTTCGATTACACTACGCTTTTTCTTGTCCTGAATAATCATGTCTGAAAATGCCGTTTTGCGTTTACGTGCCCAACGTCTGGCCCGCGCCACTCGTCCCTTTCTGGCACGTGGAAACCGTGTGCTTCGTTGCCAGGGATGTCTGTTGCCGGAAAAACACTGTCTGTGCGCCAGCATTCGTGTGCAGTCTGCCCGCAGTCGCTTTTGTCTGGTGATGTTTGATACCGAACCGATGAAGCCAAGTAATACGGGCCGGTTGATCGCCGACGTCTTGCCAGATACCCAGGCCTTTGGCTGGTCACGCACCGAGCCCGATCCTTTACTGCTGCAGGCCGTGGCCAGTGAGGCTTATCAGCCACTGGTGGTTTTCCCTGCATCTTACGCCGATGAAGGTCGCAAGATTGTGCATTCGCCGCCGCTGTCAGGTAAACCGCCGCTGTTTATCATGCTGGATGGTACCTGGAATGAAGCCCGCAAGATGTTTCGTAAAAGCCCCTGGCTTGATCGCTTTCCGGTGATCTCGCTTAATGTCACGGCACCGTCCCGCTACAGGCTGCGCGAAGCGCATGGCGAAGGTCAGCATTGCACCGCAGAGATTGCCGCGGCGCTGCTGCACCAGGCCGGCGACCGTGAGGCTGGCGAGGCATTAACCCTGCACTTTGAGCAGTTCCGTCAGGCCTATCTTGCCGGTAAGCCGCATCATCCCGGCCAGGAGAGGTAACACTCGCTCTGACAGGCCGATTGTCATTATTCAGGCTGGGATCTGCCCGACGGTAAAAAAGCCCAAAAGCGTTTACACTCCCCTAAATGCCGACGAATGGAGAAGGTGATGAGTCAACGTGGACTGGAAGCGCTGTTAAGACCAAAATCAATTGCGGTAATCGGCGCCTCGGTCAAGCCGGGACGGGCAGGCTATTTTATGATGCGTAATCTGCTGGCGGGCGGCTTTAGCGGCCCGGTGTTGCCGGTGACGCCAAAATATAAAGCCGTTAGCGGCGTGCTGGCCTGGCCTGATATTCACAGTTTGCCCTTCGCCCCCGACCTGGCGGTGATCTGTACCCATCACAAAAGAAATCTGACGCTGTTACAACAGCTTGGCGAGAAAGGCTGTAAAGCCTGCATCATCCTCTCCGCCCCCGCCAGTCAGCTCGCCGAGTTAAAAGCCTGCGCCAGCCGCTGGCAGATCCGATTGTTAGGCCCAAACAGTCTGGGATTGCTGGCCCCGTGGCAGGGGCTTAACGCCAGCTTTTCTCCTGTTCCCATCGCCAAAGGCCGTATTGCGTTCATATCGCAGTCATCAGCCGTCTCCAACACCATTCTTGACTGGGCGCAGCAACGTAACCTGGGTTTTTCATGGTTTATCGCCTTAGGCGACAGCCTGGATACCGACGTGGACGATCTGCTGGATTTTCTGGCCCGTGACGGCAAAACCAGCGCGATTCTGCTTTATCTTGAACACCTTAGCGATGCCCGCCGGTTTGTGTCGGCCTCCCGTAGCGCATCCCGTAACAAACCTATTTTGATTATCAAAAGCGGCCGCAGTCGCCAGGCACAGGCGCTGCTTGGTACGCACAGCGGTCTCGATGCCGCCTGGGATGCGGCGATCCAGCGTGCGGGCTTGTTACGGGTGCAGGATACGCACGAGCTGTTCACCGCAGTTGAGTCCCTGAGCCATATGCGTCCACCACGCGGGCACCGGCTGATGATTATCAGCAATGGCGCGGCTCCCGCCGCGCTGGCGTTAGATGAACTCTATGCCCGCAACGGTAAGCTCGCCACGCTGGGCGAGCAAACGATAGAGCAGCTTAGTGCCGTTCTGCCGGAGGGCGTCGGGCACGGCAATCCGGTCGATTTAAAGGACGATGCAACGCCGGAACGCTATCTGGCCTGCCTGGCCGTCCTGCTCGACAGCCATGATTTAGATGCCCTGATGATTATTCATGCCCCCAGCGCTGTTGCCCCGGCGACCGAAACCGCAGAGAAAATCATTCAGCTTATTCATCAGCATCCGCGCGGAAAACAGCTCACGCTGTTGACCAACTGGTGCGGCGAATTCTCCTCTCAGGCGGCGCGCCGTGCTTTTACTCAGGCCGGCATTCCCACCTGGCGAACGCCGGAGGGCACCGTCACCGCCTTTATGCATCAGGTTGAATACCGGCGTAACCAGAAATTGTTGCGGGAAACCCCCGCCCTGCCGGTAAACCTGACCCAGGACAGCGCTCAGGCCCACCAGTTGCTGTCTCAGGCGCTGGATAAGGGCATCCTGTCGCTGGATACGCACGAAGTGCAGCCCGTTCTTAAAGCTTACGGCCTCGCGACGTTACCCACCTGGATAGCAAAAGACAGTGAGGACGCCGTCACGATTGCTGAACAAACCGGCTATCCGGTCGCGCTGAAGCTCCGTTCGCCCGATGTGGCGCATAAGTCTGAAGTGCAGGGCGTCATGCTCTACCTACGTAACGCCGCCGAAGTTAAACGCGCGGCGGACGCGATTATTGACCGGGTCAGGCAGACGCTGCCGCACGCGCGTATTGAAGGACTGGTGGTGCAGAGCATGGCGAACCGGGCTGGTGCCCAGGAGCTGCGGATTGTGGTGGAGCAGGATGCGCTGTTTGGCCCTATCATCATGCTGGGTGAAGGCGGCGTAGAGTGGCAGGCAGAGAAACAGGCGGCGGTTGCTTTGCCGCCGCTGAATATGACCCTGGCGCGCTATCTGGTGATCCAGGCAATAAAAAGCGGCAAGGTCCGCAGCCGAAGTGCCTTGATTCCGCTTGATGTAGCTGGCCTGAGCCAACTGCTGGTTCAGGTCTCTAACCTGGTGGTAGATTGCCCGGAAATACAACGGCTGGATATTCATCCACTGCTGGCAGCAGGTAGCGATTTCACCTTACTGGACGTTACGCTGACGCTTGCGCCTTTTGACGGTGATAACGAAACGCGTCTGGCCATCCGACCCTATCCTCAGCACCTGGAAGAACAGGTCGAGTTGAAGGACGGTCAGCACTGCTTATTCCGCCCTATCCTGCCGGAAGATGAACCGCTGCTGCGTGACTTTATCAGCCAGGTGACGAAAGAAGATCTCTACTACCGCTACTTTAGCGAAATTAATGAATTCACCCATGACGATTTGGCCAATATGACGCAGATTGACTACGACCGGGAGATGGCGATTGTCGCCGTTCGGCAGCATCAGGGGCAGCCGGAGATCATCGGTGTGACCCGCGCGATTTCGGATGCCGACAACGTTGATGCCGAGTTTTCGGTACTGGTGCGCTCCGATCTTAAAGGGCTGGGGATGGGAAGACGTTTACTGGAAAAAATGATCCGTTACACCCGCGCGCATGGCCTGCAACAACTGAATGGCATTACCATGCCCGGCAACCGCGGCATGGTGACGCTGGCGAAAAAACTCAACTTTGACGTGGATGTCCAAATGGACGATGGCATCGTCAGTCTTAAGCTTTTGTTACAGGATAATGTCAGTTTGCCGTGTAGAGAAAAGTAAAAATCGCCCAGTTCGTCGTGGTTGATGTTATTATTTAGCGTTATGACCCTGATTTGGTGGCAAAAGGCCATACAATGAACCGAGAAGAAGTGCACTGTGATGTTGTCTAAATTTAAACGCAATAAACACCAACAACACCTCGCACAGCTGCCTAAACTGTCACAATCTGTTGCGGATGTGTCGACGCTTTATTCGCCCGCCGAATTTCGTGAGACGCTTTTGGAAAAGATTGCGTCAGCGCAATCGCGCATTTGTATCGTCGCACTCTATCTGGAAAATGACGATGCGGGCCGCGCCGTCATGAATGCACTGTATGCTGCGAAACTCGCTCGCCCACAGCTCGACATCAGTATTTTAGTCGACTGGCACCGTGCCCAACGTGGCCGCATTGGTGCTGCACGAGGCGTGACCAATGCCGACTGGTATTGTGAGATGGCCCAACAGCATCCCGACCACGTCATTCCTGTCTACGGCATTCCGGTTAATACTCGCGAGGCACTCGGGGTACTGCATCTGAAAGGCTTCATCATTGATGATACGCTGCTCTACAGCGGGGCCAGCCTGAATGACGTTTACCTGCATCAGCACGATAAATATCGCTACGATCGCTACCAGCTCATTCGTAATCCCGCGCTGGCCGACACCATGTTCGAATGGATCAACCACCATTTAAAAGACGCCGAGGCCGTCAATCGCCTGGACTATGCTGAGCGTCCTTCCAGTCCGGAAATTAAAAATGAAACGCGTCAGTTTCGTCAGGACCTGCGCGGGTTCAACTATCAGTTTGAAGGCAACGCCGGCAACGATGAACTCACCGTGACGCCACTGGTCGGCCTGGGCAAGCGTAGCCTGCTGAACAAGACCATTTTCCATTTGATGCCCTGCGCTGAAAAGAAGCTCACCATCTGCACGCCTTATTTCAACCTGCCTGCGCTGCTGGTGCGCAATATCATTGGCCTGCTACGTCAGGGGCGTGACGTTGAGATCATCGTGGGTGATAAAACAGCGAATGACTTCTATATCGCACCCGATCAGCCATTTAAGATCATCGGTGCACTGCCCTACCTCTACGAAATTAACCTGCGTCGCTTTTTAAGCCGGCTGCAGTACTACGTTAGCAACGGGCAGCTGACCGTACGTTTATGGAAAGACGGTGAAAACAGCTATCACCTGAAAGGAATGTGGGTTGACGATGAGTGGCAGCTCATCACAGGCAACAATCTTAATCCCCGCGCCTGGCGGCTGGATCTCGAGAATGCGGTACTGATCCACGATCCGCATCAGCAGTTGGCCGATCAGCGACAGCATGAGCTGATGCTGATCCGTCAACATACCACGGTCGTTGGACACTTTCGTGAGCTGGAGAGCATCGCTGACTACCCGGCGAAAGTGCGTAAGCTGATTCGCCGTCTACGCCGTATTCGTATTGACCGCCTCATCAGCCGCATACTGTAAACCCTCAGAATGCCGCAGCCTGCCTGCGGCACTCCTTTCCTCTGCTACAGCTTAATTCCTTTCCCATGCCGGTGGAGCAGCAGCGAAACCAGAAACGCCAGCGCGCCCATCGCAGACACGTACCAGAAGAAGGTGGTTTCCATCCCTTTGTGCTTCATCAGTAACGCCACGTACTCTGCAGACCCACCGAAGATCGCATTCGCCACCGCATAAGACAGCCCGACGCCCAGGGCTCGCACCTGCGGCGGAAACATCTCAGCTTTCAGGATCCCACTGATCGAGGTGTAAAAGCTGGTAATAAGCAGTGCCAGCATAATCAGAACAAATGCCATGCCCGGACTCTGTACGTTTTGCAGCAGGGTGAGGATGGGCACGGTACAGATTGCTGCACCGGCACCGAAAATCATCATGGACGTGCGTCGGCCTATCTTATCCGACAAACCGCCAATAACGGGCTGAAGCAGCATATAGACGAAGAGCACACCGGTCATCAATGCACTGGCGGTTTTCGCATCCATGCCTGAGGTATTTACCAGATACTTTTGCATGTAGGTTGTAAAGGTGTAAAAGCTCAACGAACCGCCCGCCGTAAAGCCCAGCACCATCAGGAAGGGTTTGGTGTGATTACGTAACAGGCCAATGACGCTACCGGCATCCCGATGCTCACGGCTCTGTTTATCGGACGTTTCGTCCAGAGAGCGGCGCAGCCATAACGCCACCACGGCCAGCGCAGCGCCTAAAAAGAACGGGATGCGCCAGCCCCATGTGCGTAGCTCCTGGTCGGTTAAGATGAACTGCAGCAGCACCACCGTCAGCACAGCGGCTAACTGCCCACCAATTAAGGTGACGTATTGAAAGGAGGCATAAAAGCCTTTGCGCCCTTCCAGGGCCACTTCACTCATATAGGTTGCACTTGTGCCGTACTCCCCGCCCACCGACAGCCCCTGGAACATACGAGCCAGTAACAGCAGGGCTGGCGCGGCTATCCCAATGCTGTTATAGCCCGGCAGACAGGCGATGACCAGCGATCCGAAACACATCATACAGACAGAAATCAGCATGGATTTTTTTCGCCCGTGGCGGTCACCAATATAGCCAAATAACCATCCGCCAATCGGCCTCATTAAAAAGCCTGCGGCAAACACGCCTGCCGTCTGGAGCAACTGGGTTGTCGTATCCCCTTGCGGAAAGAAGATATGGGCAAAGTAGAGTGAGAAAAACGAGTACACATAAAAGTCGAACCATTCGACGAGATTACCTGAGGATGCACCTACGATGGCCCAGATACGTTTTTTTCTGTCGAGCAACTGCGATTGTGGATTTTTGATCACATCTGACATGCTATGCCTCGGCTCCATGCTGATAAGCAGCGTTAAAGCGTTGAGTAAAGCATGGACGGGAATAAAACGGAAAGAGGTGTTGGTTCTGGATGACAAAATGTGACTTATGTTGTTAATTTGCTGTAACAACTGAAAGTGTCAGACCACCGCGCCAGCCCGCTACGGATATCAAAAACGACCGACCTTTCTCTACAACATGTGTACGAGCAGTGCAGACAGGCCGGTGTTTTAGTGCATCAGAACGTCGTGACTACCGTGACGCCCGGTGATTCAAACTTATCCATATTGATTAACGCTTCTATGGATTGCTCGAGGCTGATGGTGCGGCCAATGAGCTTTTCAGGACAGAGTTTACCGGTGGCGATCATGTTCATCATGTCGCCGTAACGATGAGCCTGCATGCCGTGACTGCCAATAATCTCCAGTTCGTTAGCAATAACGCTGGCCATTGGAATGGGCGGTGCACTGTGTTCGCCCGCCATCAGGCCTATCTGGATGTGCCTGCCTCTTTTTCTTAAGGAATGAATGGAGTTCACGCAGGTCACAGTATGACCCAGCGCATCCAGTGACACATGTGCTCCGCCTTGGGTGATTTCTCTGATGGCTTCCGCCACATTGTGCACGCGAGCGCCATTTACTACGGCAACTGCACCCAAATCACGGGCCAGCTGCAGCTTTTCATCCGAAATATCCACCGCCACCACGTTTGCTCCGAGCGCATTCGCGATCATGATGGCGGAAAGTCCCACACCGCCACAGCCGTGCACGGCAAGCCACTGACCTGCCGACGTTCTTCCCTGATCGACCACTGCCCTGAACGAGGTAATAAAACGGCACCCGAGACTGGCTGCGGTAGTGAAGTTCAGCGTGTCCGGCAGTGCGATAAGATTTAAGTCGGCCTGCTGTATCGCTACGTATTCGGCGAACGATCCCCAGTGCGTGAAGCCAGGCTGGAACTGATGGTCACAGACCTGCTGATTACCGGTATGACATTCGTGACAAAAGCCGCACCCCGATACAAAAGGTACCGTGACATTATCGCCCGGCCGCCATTTAGTCACCGCGTTGCCAACGGCTTCAATTGTGCCTGCGAATTCGTGTCCCGGCACATGAGGCAGAGGAATATCGGGATCGTGCCCGACCCAGCCGTGCCAGTCACTTCGGCAAACACCGGTGGCTTTGACCCGAATCACCACGCCATGCGGCTCGGGAGTAGGGTCCGGGACCGTTTGCAGCATCGGCGGCGACAGAAATGACTCGTATATCACTGCTTTCATCAGTAAACCCTCATCGTAGGCGTTCATAAAATTATACCTTTCGATTCGGAAATTACTTTTCATCTGTTGCAGGCGGATAATTATTTATGAAATTATCCTTCATCAAACATGCAATGGTTGAGTGGATATTTCAGTGAGTCTTCTTGATAAGAAAGATCTGGCGCTGCTGCGTTATCTGCAGCAGGACGGCAGGGTATCGAGTCTTAAACTTTCACAGGATTTGGATGTTAGCCCGGCTTCTGCATGGCGACGTCTGAAACGGCTTGAGGATGAGGCGTTTATTGAGGGTTATCAGGCGGTGGTTAACCGCAGAAAAGTGGGCTTTGGCGTGATGGCATTTGTCCGTCTGGTCTGTAGCCAGCACAGTGAAGCGGCAACGCGGGATTTTGAAGACAGGATTAATGCCAATCCCTATGTGCTTTCCTGCCACAACATTACCGGTGAAGCTGATTTCCTTTTACAGGTCGTGGCGCGCGACTTAGACCATTACAGTCTTTTTATCGAAAAGGAACTGCGTAAATTACCGGGGATACTGAGTATTAATTCTTCGATTTCGCTCAGAGAAGTGAAGAAAACGCATCCGCTACCGGTTTAACGGTGTCGCGATTTTGCAGGATGCAATGCAAAGTTGCTTTTCACTCGTTCTACCCTTCATAGCTGGGTAGTCGGCAAATTCCTTGTTGCCTGATTAATGCTATCGGTTAAAAAAACAGCTATTGCATTGTGCTGGATCTCAAACAGAGAAGGAATGCGGTGGATTGCGGTCAGGTACTTGCGGCTTTTGTTGACCTGCGGCTTTTGTATCGATGGCGTTTGTTGTATCACGATGATCAGGCGGTTCGTCGTCTTTGGGCAGGGGGTGCAGGTATATGACGCCGGGCGCGGCATGCCATCCGGCTTTCTCACGCGCCATTTTCCCGATCCGGCGGTTTTAATGACGCGGAAGGCACTCGCGCGGTCCCGGCCGTGCAGGACAGCCGGCCTGACGCCCCGCTTTTCACCGGTTACGCACGTAAAAAAGCCCTGAACGTCAGTTCAGGGCTTCTTCACTTGTTTGATGCCTGGCAGTTCCCTACTCTCGCATGGGGAGACCCCACACTACCATCGGCGCTACGGCGTTTCACTTCTGAGTTCGGCATGGGGTCAGGTGGGACCACCGCGCTACAGCCGCCAGGCAAATTCTTTGTGCCGAAACGAATCTTTTACATCGTGACCGCGTTGCCATCGCTCAGCCACACCGGTCACATACTTCAGTATGCTCCCGCTGATGTCTTCGCGCTGCGCCCTGTCACGCCGCAAAATCTTTCGTTTCCGCAGATTCTTTATCCGGTAAACAATGCTGAAAATTTAAATCGTCTCTCAACCAAAACGCCTCTGGCGTTGTAAGGTTAAGCCTCACGGGTCATTAGTACCGGTAAGCTCAACGCATCGCTGCGCTTACACACCCGGCCTATCAACGTCGTCGTCTTCAACGTCCCTTCAGGAGCCTTAAAGGCTCAGGGAGAACTCATCTCGGGGCAAGTTTCGTGCTTAGATGCTTTCAGCACTTATCTTTTCCGCACTTAGCTACCGGGCAGTGCCACTGGCGTGACAACCCGGACACCAGCGGTGCGTTCACTCCGGTCCTCTCGTACTAGGAGCAACCCCCCTCAATTCTCCAGCGCCCACGGCAGATAGGGACCGAACTGTCTCACGACGTTCTAAACCCAGCTCGCGTACCACTTTAAACGGCGAACAGCCGTACCCTTGGGACCTACTTCAGCCCCAGGATGTGATGAGCCGACATCGAGGTGCCAAACACCGCCGTCGATATGAACTCTTGGGCGGTATCAGCCTGTTATCCCCGGAGTACCTTTTATCCGTTGAGCGATGGCCCTTCCATTCAGAACCACCGGATCACTATGACCTGCTTTCGCACCTGCTCGAGCCGTCACTCTCGCAGTCAAGCTGGCTTATGCCATTGCACTAACCTCCTGATGTCCGACCAGGATTAGCCAACCTTCGTGCTCCTCCGTTACGCTTTGGGAGGAGACCGCCCCAGTCAAACTACCCACCAGACACTGTCCGCAGCCCGGATTACGGGCCTACGTTAGAACACCAAACATTAAAGGGTGGTATTTCAAGGCCGGCTCCACGCAGACTGGCGTCCACGCTTCAAAGCCTCCCACCTATCCTACACATCAAGGCTCAGTGTTCAGTGTCAAGCTGTAGTAAAGGTTCACGGGGTCTTTCCGTCTTGCCGCGGGTACACTGCATCTTCACAGCGATTTCAATTTCACTGAGTCTCGGGTGGAGACAGCCTGGCCATCATTACGCCATTCGTGCAGGTCGGAACTTACCCGACAAGGAATTTCGCTACCTTAGGACCGTTATAGTTACGGCCGCCGTTTACCGGGGCTTCGATCAAGAGCTTCTCCTTGCGGATAACCCCATCAATTAACCTTCCGGCACCGGGCAGGCGTCACACCGTATACGTCCACTTTCGTGTTTGCACAGTGCTGTGTTTTTAATAAACAGTTGCAGCCAGCTGGTATCTTCGACTGGCTTCAGCTCCGGGAGCAAGTCCCTTCACCTACGCGCCAGCGTGCCTTCTCCCGAAGTTACGGCACCATTTTGCCTAGTTCCTTCACCCGAGTTCTCTCAAGCGCCTTGGTATTCTCTACCTGACCACCTGTGTCGGTTTGGGGTACGATTTTGTGTTACCTGATGCTTAGAGGCTTTTCCTGGAAGCAGGGCATTTATCACTTCAGCACCGTAGTGCCTCGTCGTCACGCCTCAGTGTAAAGTGAACCGGATTTGCCTGGAACACACACCTACACGCTTAAACCGGGACAACCGTCGCCCGGC
>NZ_JASCAK010000030.1:0-326292 GCF_029967885.1 Pantoea sp. V106_11 | reverse complement strand
TTTAATTCTTTAATTCTTTAATTCTTTAATTCTTTAATTCTTTAATTCTTTAATTCTTTAATTCTTTAATTCTTTAATTCTTTAACTTGGAATATTAATTCAAATAAATTAAAATTAATAAATCATTGATGATAATTTAGTATTTATTGAAGCAGTTTAATATATAATAAAACTCTGATTGTTAAATGTCTACTTTTTTATAGCTGCACCATTTAAATAAAAAAACTTAAAATACAATGAGTTGAGAAGATTTTACAAAGTGGACTTTAAATCATCCTTCATAAAAAGCCATTTTATATTAAAAGCAAGTAATTAAGACCTTCGACCACAAACACTCTCATTTGGCCAGTAAAAAAATATTTACGTTTAAGCGCTAGTTTAGTTATGCCCCCAGATAAATATGCATCCGCAAGCATAAACTCGTAGCGGAAAACCGATAGGGATAAGTCTGCTAGCCTGCAGGCATGACGTTGCGACAAACCGGTTGCAGAGCACATCAACACCACGGCTTCCCGCTTCTGGCCTGTCGTCAGTACTTTCGCCCCAGAGCAACCTGAAGTGCCTCCTTATCCAGCATGGCTTCGGCAAGCAGCTTCATGAGTCTGGCGTTCTCTTCCTCAAGCGACTTCAGGAGCTTAACCTCATGCATCTTCATGCCGCCATACTTCTTACGCCAGGTGTAAAACGTGGCGTCGGAAATGGCGTGCTTACGGCAGAGCTCACGAGCAGAAACTCCGGCTTCAGACTCGCGGATAATACTGATGATCTGTTCGTCGGAAAAACGCTTCTTCATGGGGATGTCCTCATGTGGCTTATGAATACATTACAAACATCGCGGTGTATTGATCAACGGGGAACAAGTCAAATCTTACATGCCTCTTTGGACAATATGACGTTGTTACGTCTAATCGTCCGTGGCTTGATGTTTTGAAGGAAGCGTTCGCAAAGACTTATTA
Source organism: Pantoea sp. V106_11 (assembly GCF_029967885.1). Classification (NCBI taxonomy): domain Bacteria; kingdom Pseudomonadati; phylum Pseudomonadota; class Gammaproteobacteria; order Enterobacterales; family Erwiniaceae; genus Pantoea; species Pantoea sp. V106_11. Next base: position 325,336 of record NZ_JASCAK010000030.1, on the reverse strand, counting down.
CTGTCACATATTGAGGAAATGATAAGATAAAAGCCCTTTAATGGGCCTTAAAATAAATTAATATTGTGAACTAATCTTCTATTTCAACAAGTTTAAAAACCGTACCATCACTACGAGTCATTTTCCGATTATCGATATCTATACCAAATGCTATAGTTTCGATTTGTTTTGTAACTATAAAGCCAGCGCCGCCCTCTGAATGCTTTTTAGGTAAAATTTTGGTTATGTCCATTGAAACTTTGCCATCCACTATCGGATACACAAGCTCCCATCTTCTATCCTTAAAGCGCCCTTCTGCAATATACCCGTAGGTAATACCTTCAAGCTCGACTGCAAATCTTTTCATTTTTTTCTCCAGAGATATTCAAGATAAATAATCACGACTTTTTGTACTCGTATAACCACTGTCCCGCCTTTGCTGATTCAGCGAACATCCTTACTGTCAGAGGCTTCTTATTTTGTTTTACTGGCTCTTTTTTAAACCATTTACGGAAGAACCAAGAGGTTTTCCACGGATAATAATTGTCAATATTCAACTTTGAAACATCGATATTAAATTGTTCAGAATACTTATCAATAGCTTCAACTAAATCATCAAATTCTGCGTATTCCTGTAAAGCGTCATCGATTTCAAGTGGAACGATTTTGAAGCTGAACGTTCTGACTTGCGGTAATTTTTGTCGAAAGAAATCCAAGACTTGCTCGTAAGTTACCATAACTTATCATTACCTCGTGCTATGCGGTTGTAGTTAGTCGTGGCATTGAAAGCAATTTTTGATAAGTCTGAGGCAACCATAACCCAGCCCAATATCGGCACAGTCCGTCCTACAAAAGCGCCAAGATTGGTAACAAATGAAAACCTTAATCTTTTTATGCTGGAATTGGTGAGTGTTGGAAGTCTGAAAGGAAGTTCTACATTGAGATAGCGTCTTGCTGCCTCTGAGATTAGGGAAGTACCTTTAGTCGTCATTGTACCGCCAATTTTGCCACGTGTTGGGCGATTTGGTTGTCCAACTATGATGAAAGCAGCAGCAGCGATATCTGATACCCCAAGTTGCTCATCTACAGCATCAAGGAATACCCAGAAAAACAACTCGCCTGCTGAAAGGTTAGATACGCCTTTATAGAAGTACGTTCCGTTTAACTCTTCAGTTGTATCCATGCATCAGCCCCACAGATAAGATTGTTTTATCATATGAGTCAGTTTAGAAAGAGTCTATATAAAAAAACATAGGAACCAATAAGCCTCGTTGGTTGTACTACCAACAAGCGGAGCGTAGCGACTTCATCAATTGTCCAGACTGACCACACCTTATCAGGGTAAGCGTTTACTCTTGCGGGAGCGTGGCTGAGACGCTGGCAGAGCCGGATCTGTAGCTACCGGAGAATTACCACCATAAACCTGTTTAGGAGCCATATAAGGCTACACATCGGGCTTAAATGCGTCTGACAGAATGTTTTGGGATGATTTAGAGACGTGGCTAGGCGTCATAGGTTTCAAGTTGAAAACTGAACGTGTTTGAAGCTTGGAACTACATGCCGCTATTAGATAGTATTTCCTAGATCTGGCCACTACTAACTACAGCGGCAATTTCTGGTTAACGGTATATGTCATTTCTTACATGCAAAAAAGGTATAATTTCAATCCTAACTTTTTGATAAGTAATGATTTTTATGACTTGGTGCCGAAGGCCGGACTCGAACCGGCACATCTTTCGATGGTTGATTTTGAATCAACTGCGTCTACCGATTTCGCCACTTCGGCACTGAAGAGGATGCGGAAAACGTTGGGGATTATACCGTTACGTGCCCAGCAAGCAACCCAATTCCGCTGTGATGTGCGCTAAGCGGCGAAAAAACACACGGAACCCGGTAAACCCGCGCTGTCTCGCTGCCAGAATCCTCCCAAACCGCCTTCCACTTATGTTTCCGTCGGAACTTTCTCATCCGCACCGCCTCTTAACAGCACGAAGCATAAAACCCAACCGAGGTCGAAATGAAAAAGCGCCATATCGCCTGCGCCCTGGCAGCCCTGCTGCTGGCGGGCAATGCGTCAGCTGCAAGCTGGCAGGATCAACTCAGCAGTGCCGCCAACCAGCTGAGCCAGCAAAATAACGGCGCAGCAGGTCAGCAGAACGGCGGGCTGTCGATGTCCTCCATTACCAGCCTGCTGAACAGCAACGACAAAGCCATGAGCGCCAACAGCATGACCAACGCCGCCGGCGTGATGCAGTACTGCGTGGAGCACAACGTGGTGAAAAACAACGTGCAGTCGGTAAAAGATCAGGTGCTGAGCAAGCTGGGCCTGAATACCACGGCGGCACAGGAGCAGAAACCAGATTATACCCAGGGCGTGGCCGGGCTGCTAAACACCGGCAATGGCCAGCAGCTAAACCTGCAAAGCCTCAGCAACTCACCGATGGGCGAGAAGCTGAAAACCAAAGCCTGTGACGTGGTGCTGAAACAGGGTAAAAACTTTATCTCCTGACAGCCGCCTGCCAGCCCAGCGCTGGCAGGTTTATCGCCCCTTCTTATCCGCTTTTTTACCGCCAGTCAGTCCCCCGCCCGCTGTCTGCATCACCTTGTATCGCAACACGTTAAGTCATAAGTTTTCCTTCCTAATGCGTTGGGCGCTATAGTGATGTTTTGGATTTGAACAGGACAGCACGCATGAAAGGTATCAACATCGCAATTTACTTCGATCCAGACCTGATCACAGCCTGCGTAAATGCGTCAGAAGGGAGCTATGTAAACAAAAAGTTCGAGTACGACGATGGGGTGATCGAAGAGATCTACCAGTGGCTCGAAGAGTACGATCCCAACCGCACGCATATCTGTCTGATTGAAAACGAAAGCGCCGAGCTGCTGGCCGACGAGCTGGTGGATAACGGTTATCACGTCCATCAGGTCACCATCCACCAGCTGCTGACCTGGTTCGCCGCCGAACCGCCCAAGTCCCCCGATGGCACGCCGATGCGCCTGATGCTGCGCTATATGGCAGAAGAGCATCCGCGCGAATATGAATCCCGCACGCCGCAGACCGAAGCGTTGATGGAGATGTTCGACGAGCTGGACGCGCTGGAGATGGTGGAAGATAACGAAGACGAAGATAACCTGCCCGCCGACCTGCTGCGCAGCATGAAGAAGCACAAAATCAGCGCCAGCGATGCGGCACAGCGCCTGATCCCGGACGTAAACGAACGTATCCGCGAGCACCTGATGCAGTACCCGGAGCTGATGACGCCGGAGATCCTGCAAGACTTCTTTCCGGAGCTGCTGGAAGCGCTGGAACGTCCTAAACACTAAGCGGGATAAGGCATGCTGGAGTTAATCAAAGCAATTGGGTTAGGGCTGGTGGTGATACTGCCGCTCGCCAACCCACTTACCACCGTGGCGCTGTTTTTGGGCCTGGCCGGTGAGATGAATTTTCAGGAGCGCAACCGTCAGGCGCTGCAGGCGAGCATCTATGTGTTCGCCATCATGATGGTGGCCTGGTACGCGGGCAGCGCGGTGCTGCACACGTTCGGCATCTCCATTCCGGGGCTGCGCATCGCGGGCGGGCTGATCGTGGCGTTTATTGGTTTTCGGATGCTGTTTCCGGCGAAGCCGGTGGGCCATTCGGTTGAAGCTAAGCACAAGCACGATGAGCTGGAAACCGCGCAGGAACCGGTGAACATCGCCTTTGTGCCGCTGGCGATGCCGAGCACGGCGGGACCAGGGACGATCGCGATGATCATCTCTTCGGCCTCTACCGTGCGCAGCGGGGTGGATTTCCCTGCCTGGGTACTGAACGTCGCGCCGGTGCTGACATTCCTGGTGGTGAGCGTGATTTTATGGATTTCCCTGCGCAGTTCAGGGGCGATCATGCGCCTGGTGGGTAAAGGCGGCATCGAGGCGATCTCACGCCTGATGGGCTTTTTGCTGGTCTGCATGGGCGTCCAGTTCATCATCAACGGCGTGCTGGAAGTCATTCATAACTTCCACTGACGGCCTGAGCTGCCCGCCTCTGGGCGGCTTATCACCTAAGGCAAATCGGCTAAGACGAAACTGGCATAGCTCAGAACAAACCGGCATTTTGACCTGCTCTGGCGCGGGTTACAGTAGGGTTATCAATCATTAAGGATAACCGCTATGCGCAAACCGCTGCTCCTGCTTACCGCCCTTGCTCTCTCCTCTGCCGCCCACGCGGCAACGCCGAAAGATACGTTTGTGGTCGCCGTGCCGCTGGACGGCATTATCAGTTTTGACCCAGCGGAAAGCTTTGAAACCGTCAGCAACAGCAGCCTGCGTAATATCTATCAGACGTTACTGGAGCCGGACCATAATGATCCGCAGAAGCTGGCCTCGCTGGCGGCCCTGCGCTGGCAGGCGGGCAAAACCCCGCACAGCCTGGTGTTTGACCTGAACCCGCAGGCGCGTTTTGCCAGCGGCAATCCGTTAACGGCGCAGGACGTGGTGTTCTCCTTAACCCGCGCGGTAAAGCTGAACAAAGCGCCCTCGTTTATCCTCGGGGAATTTGGCTGGACGCCGGAGAACATCGATCAGCAGTTTACCGTGATCAACGATCATCAGCTTGAGCTGCGCTGGCCGGCAGAGATCGGGCAGGATCTGGCCCTGCGCCTGTTGACCGCGCCGGTCTCCTCCATCGTTGACAGCAAGCTGGCGCAGTCGCATGCCGCCAATAACGACTTCGGCAATGGCTGGCTGAAAACCCACTCGGCGGGCAGCGCGTCCTATGCGATCAAGCAGTTCGTGCCCCTGCAGGCGCTGGTGCTGGAGGCCAATCCCAACAGCACCCAGAAAGCGCACCTGAAACGGGTGCTGCTGAAAGGCGTGGCCGATCCGGGTACCCGTCGGCTGTTGATCCAGCAGGGCGATGTGGATGCGGCTTACCAGCTGGGGCCGGATCAGCTTGCCTCGTTGAAAAGCGATCCCAACGTGCACATCGCCGCCTTTCCCTCCAGCCTGATCTACTATCTTGGCTTTAACACCAAAAGTACGCAGCAGCCTGCGCTGGGCAATCCGGCCTTATGGCAGGCGGCGCGCTGGCTGGTGGACTACGACAGCCTGGCGAATCAGCTGCTGAAGGGGCAATATCGCGTACACCAGAGCTTCCTGCCCCAAGGCTTTGACGGCGCGCTGGAAACCAAACCGTTCCACTACGATGTCGAGAAGGCCAAAGCGATTTTAGCCAAAGGCGGCATTAAGCCCGGCGCGCATATCGCGCTGTCGGTGGTGAATCAGCCGCCTTATATCGATATTGCCCAGGCGCTGCAGTCGAGCTTTGCGAAGGCGGATGTAAATCTGGATATTCAGCCGGTGGCGGAATCCGAGCTGTGGAGCAAGATGCGCAGCCGCAACTTTGAATCCATCTTTACCTACTGGGGCGCGGACTACATCGATCCCAATACCAACGCCAGCACCTTCGCCTATAACGTGCCGAACGGCAGCAAAACCCTGGCCTGGCGCGTAGGCTGGGATATTCCGGAACTGAGCGCCCTGACGCGCAAAGCCGCCGGAGAAAGCGATGCCGCGAAGCGCCGGGCCGATTACGTCTCGCTGCAACAGCAGCTTCAGCAGAACTCGCCTTACGTGGTGATGCTGCAGGGCGAGGTTCAGGTGGCGCTGCGCAAGAACGTGACGCACGCGCAACAGGGGATTGGCGTCACGCTACTGAATTTTGAAGAGGTGGAGAAGTAAATTTCAGGGCGGCAGCACGTAATCTTTACTCACGTCTGCCGCCCCTCTGGCTATGCTTAACGCATGACTGACTGTTTATGAGTGCCGCGCTATGACCGCTCCCCTGCTTATCGCCCAAACCCCTGACGTTCAACTGCACCTGCTGCCACAGATGGCAAACCGCCACGGCCTGATCACCGGTGCCACCGGCACAGGAAAAACCGTGACGCTGCAAAAGCTGGCGGAATCCTTCTCTGCCATCGGCGTGCCGGTGTTTATGGCGGATGTGAAAGGCGATTTAACCGGCGTGGCGATGGCAGGCCAGAGCAGCGAAAAGCTGCAGGCGCGGCTGGCCAACATCGGTGTGACCGACTGGCAGCCGACCAGCAGCCCGGTGGTGCTGTGGGATATTTTCGGCGAGAAAGGCCATCCGGTGCGCGCGACGGTGTCGGATCTGGGGCCGCTGATGCTGGCGCGGCTGCTGAACCTGAACGAGGTGCAGAGCGGCGTGCTGCAGATCATCTTCCGTATCGCTGACGACCAGGGCCTGCTGCTGCTGGATTTTAAAGATCTGCGCGCCATGACACAGTACATCGGCGATAACGCGAAAAGCTTTCAGACGCAGTACGGCAACATTAACAGCGCCTCAGTAGGCGCGATCCAGCGCGGGCTGCTGGCGCTGGAGGAGCAAGGCGCAGAGCACTTCTTTGGCGAGCCTATGCTGGAGATTAGCGACTGGATGCGCGTTGACAGCAACGGCAAAGGCGTTATTAACATCCTGTCGGCCGAGAAGCTGTATCAGATGCCCAAACTTTACGCGACCAGCCTGCTGTGGATGCTGTCAGAGCTGTATGAACACCTGCCGGAAGCGGGCGATCTGGATAAACCGAAGCTGGTGTTCTTCTTTGATGAGGCGCACCTGCTGTTTAACGAGGCGCCGCCGGTGCTGCTGGAGAAGATTGAGCAGGTGATCCGCCTGATCCGCTCCAAAGGCGTGGGGATCTGGTTTGTGACGCAGAATCCGGCGGACATTCCCGACAGCGTGCTGGGCCAGCTGGGCAACCGGGTGCAACATGCGCTACGCGCCTTTACCCCGCGCGATCAGAAAGCCGTGAAAACCGCCGCCGAAACCCTGCGCGCCAATCCGGCGTTTACGACCGTGGAGGCGATACAGGCGCTGGGCACCGGCGAAGCGCTGATCTCCTTTCTGGATGCCAAAGGCAGCCCGTCGGTGGTGGAGCGGGCGATGGTGATCGCACCCGGCTCGCGCATGGGGCCGGTGAACACGGACGAGCGCAACGGGCTGATCAACCATTCTCCGCTGTCGGGCAAGTACGACACGGAAGTCGATCGGGAATCGGCTTACGAACGTCTGCAACAGGGCGTGCAGGCCGCCAGTGACAAGGCCAATGCGCCCGAAGCCAAAGGCAATGCGGTGGCAGTGGATGACGGTATTCTGGGGGGATTAAAAGACATTCTGTTTGGCAGCACCGGTCCGCGCGGCGGCAAGCGGGACGGCGTGGTGCAAACCATGGCAAAAAGCGCGGGGCGTCAGATTACTAACCAGATCGTTCGCGGCGTGCTGGGCAGCCTGTTTGGCGGACGCCGTCGGTAAAATACGGTGGCAGCCGGGCTGCCACCTCAACGCTACTTGTGTTTCCAGCTGGTGGACACCGGATTGGTGACGGTGTTCTTTTCTTGGGTATAAGTGCCGTTCTGCTGGGCGATCGCCTCGCCGGTATCAACAATCGCGTTCTGAATAAACACGTTCTGCTTGTCGCCGCGCACAAAGGTCAGCTGATGGAAGGCGGTTTTGTTGCCCCAGTCGGTGGAAGGCAGCGAGATAAAGCGCACCGTGAAGGTCTCATCATCAAACTTACCCTGCATCACGTAAACGCCGTAGTGGTTTTCGCCCTGCGAGATGATTTTATAGGTGCCGTTGTCGTAGTAATAAATTTCGGCATCGGGGAAGGGTTTTTTGTCGTACATTTTACGGTAATGCAGCACCTGCTTAATGGTGGGCTGCCCGAAGCTGACGGTCAGGTTTTTACCATCCTGCGAGGTGGTCAGCCCTTCCGCCTGCGCGGATACGCCACTCATTAACATCAACAGACTTGCGGTTGCCGTTGCGATTGCTTTCACGTGAATTCTCCTGGTCTGGTTCCATGGATAGGGTGCGTCAACGTACGGAGACTGCACCGGAAATGTACACTGACGTAACTGTTTATAAGAGTGGTAATTTTTGAGGTTATTAGTTTTTAGGAACAGTCTGATGCGGCAATCGCCCACCGCGTTAAGACAGGCCGGTTTAATGCCAGGCTTAACTGGATTTGAGGGCCGGGACTGGGCGATGTTGACGTATTCATCAGGCAAGCTGCTAAGATCAGGACATGGATAAACAACGTGAACTAAAACGGACCAAACGTCTGGCGCTGTCGCTGCTGCTGCTGGCTGCCGCTACCTTTGTGGTTACCCTGTTTCTGCCGCCCAACTTTTACGTCAGCGGCATCAAAGCCATCGCCGAAGCCGCGATGGTCGGCGCGCTGGCTGACTGGTTTGCGGTGGTGGCGCTGTTTCGCCGCGTACCGGTGCCGTTTATTGCCCGTCATACGGCGATCATCCCGCGCAATAAAGATCGCATCGGGGAAAATCTGGGCCGCTTTGTGCAGGAAAAGTTTCTGGATACCGATTCGCTGCTGAATCTGATCCGCCGTCACGATCCCTCGCAGATGCTGGCCACCTGGCTGAGCGCGCCCGGCAATGCCGATCGGATCGGTCGCCACCTGTTGCAGGTCATGCGCGGCTTTCTCGATCTGACCGATGACGCGCGCATCCAGCACTTCATGCGCCGCGCGGTGCATAAGGCGATCGACAAGGTGGATCTCAGCCAGAGCGGCGCGCTGATGCTGGAAAGCCTGACCAAAAATAACCGGCATCAGGAACTGCTGGATGCGGCGGTCGAGCAGTTGCTGCGGCTGCTGCATAAGCCCAGCACCCGGGAATTTATCGCCAGCCAGCTGGTGCGCTGGCTGAAGCGCGAGCACCCCATCAAGGCCAAAATGTTGCCGACCGAATGGCTGGGGGAGCACAGCGCAGAGCTGGTGGCCAACGCGGTGGATTCCCTGCTGGATGACGTGGCGCTGGATCAGGGCCACGAGCTGCGGCTGGGCTTTAATCGCGCGGTAGATCGCCTGATCGAAAAACTGAAAAACGATCCCGAGATGGCCGAGCGCGCCGAGGTGATCAAAGGCTGGCTGAAAGACGATCCCACGCTGAACCGCTATATTGGCGAGCTGTGGGGCGATCTGCGCGACTGGTTGAAAACGGATCTCAACAGCGAGGCGTCAAAAGTGCAGGACAAGGTCCGTCAGGCGGCCCTGTGGCTGGGCGAAACCCTGGCCGCCGATGAAGGGCTGCGCAGCTCGATGAATCAGCATCTGGAAGACGCTGCCCGCAGCGTCGCGCCAGAATTCGCGGCGTTCCTGACGCGCCATATCAGCGACACGGTGAAAAGCTGGGATGCGCGCGATATGTCGCAGCAGATCGAGCTGAATATCGGTAAGGACCTGCAGTTTATCCGCATCAACGGCACGCTGGTGGGCGGCACCATCGGCCTGATTCTCTACCTGCTGTCGCAGATTCCGGCGGTGCTGCCGGTGGTGAAAGGCTGGCTGGCCTGACGTAACCGTTCTGCTTTTTCGAACCCTGTGATTAAAGGGAGGTGAATATCACCTCCTTTAGGTGCGGCCTGAACGTGATTTACCTGAAGGACTTCACGATAATTTCAAGCTCTTGCAGTAGTGCAACCATGAGCTTAAGAAATACGCGAGCGATTTCTATCCATCTCATACGCTGGCTCCTGTGGTCAGGAGCACTTACAGCCTGCGACCCTTTCCGCTGCCTGTAACAGGCTGATTAGGTTGATAATGCATGATGTGCACCGCACGTAACCGTGCTGACGTAAACAAAAAACCTCGCCTCACCCGCGGGGTTTTTTGTTGCCTGTGGCTGACGTTAAACGGCGGCTAGGCCTTATCCAGCGCCGCCTGCGCCACGGCCATAAAGTGTTTAACCCTTTCCCGATCCACATCGTTCCACCAGACGCCGTCCACCTTGAGCGCGCTGGCGACAATTACGCCCTGGGTGCGGCCCAGGATCTGGCAGACATTGGCAGGCGTGACGCCCGACCCCACCAGCAGCGGCAAGGCGGTGGCGGCGCGGATCTCGTCGATTTCGTCCAGGGTGGCGCTGTCGCCTGTGCGCTGTCCGGTGGCGATCACGGCGTCCGCGTCAAAGAAGTCAACGTCGCGCGTCAGTTCCTGAATGGAGCGGTCGGCCACTATCGCATGGCTGCCGTGTTTAACATGGCTGTCGGCAAACACCCGAATATGTTCGGCACGCAGCTGGCTGCGGTAGCGCAACGCTTTGGCGGCGGCCCCTTCAATAAAGCCTTCGTTGGCGATGTAAGCATTCGCCCACTGGTTGACGCGGATAAAATCCGCCCCGCCCGCCAGCGCGGTGGCAAAGGCCGGCAGCGCCGCGTTCGCCAGCACGTTAATGCCCAGCGGCACGCCAAACCGTTCGCGCACTTTTTCCGTGATAACCGCCATCAGGGCTGAGGTTTCCGGGCCAATATCCTCGGGTTTTGAAAACGGAATATCGCCGTGGTTTTCAATAATCAGGCCATGAACGCCGCCGCAAATATAATTTTCCGCATCGCGCAGGGCACGCTCTGTTATCGCCTTGACTGATTTCCCCCGGTATTTAGGCGAGCCGGGAAACGGGTCACAGTGAATCACGCCAATGACCGCTTTGGGGCGGGAAAATATCGCTTGTATTGCATCATTTTTTTCTGCTGATATAGCAACCATCTTGTCTTTATCCTGTTCAGGGAAACACTATGCGTGTTTATGTGGCCGGAAATATCACTGTCGATGAAATCTGGAGCATTGCCGATATTCCGCTAAAAGGCGCATCGGTTCATGGAAATAAAGTTTCGCAGGATATCGGCGGTAAAGGCGCGAATCAGGCGATTCTGTTATCCCGCTGCGGCATAGAAACCCATTTAATTGCCGCAACGGGCAAAGACAGCAATGGAATAACTCTTCGCCAGCAGCTCACTCAGGAGCCGCTTTATTTTATGCCCGCTGAACCGGTTCATCCCTATAGCGATACCTCGCTTATTCTCAACAGCGCCGACGGCGACAACGCCATTATTACGAGCACCGGGGCAGCCGATGCGTTGAGCATTGATATCATCAGTGCACATCTGGCCGCGGCACGCGCTGGCGATGTCCTGGTGCAGCAGGGCAACTTCTCGCCGGAGAAAACCCATGCGCTGTTCCAGTTGGCGAAGTCGCGTGGCCTGATCACCGTCTTTAACCCTTCGCCGGTCCATGCCGGGTTCAGTGCCTGCTGGCCGCTGGTGGATATTGCCGTGGTGAATCAGCACGAAGCCCGGCAGTTGCATCCTGAAGCGGTTAAAACGTTAGTGGTTACTCACGGTAGCGCGGGCGCCTGGCTGATTCAGGGCGACCGCCGCGAGTTTTGCCCTGCCACGCCCGTCGAGGCGCTGGATACCACCGGCGCGGGCGATACCTTTCTTGCCGTCATGCTGGCGTCGGCACTCAGACGCCAGGTTCAGATTGATAAGTTAGCACTTACTCACGCCAGTCAGGCCGCCGCCATCACGGTGAGCCGTCGCGGCACGCTGAGTGCCTTCCCCTCCGTCAACGAACTCGCCGCACTGCTGAGTGCAGGCGGCGAGTCAGGCGTTACTTAAACATCGCGCGGTAGCTGTCCACGTTGGCTTTGGTGACAACCGTCGCCGGTACCAGAATGGTTTTCGACACGGTTTTGCCGGACGTCACCGCGTTCAGAGCTTTGACCGCCTCTTCACCCATTTTTTTCGGGTCCTGCTGCAGAACGGCAGTGACATAACCGTTATCGATACCGGTGATCGCCTTTGACGTCAGATCCCAGCCGAACACCTTGATGTCTTTCTGCCGCCCCTGGTTCTCTACGGCCGCAATCGCGCCCAGTAACGCCGGTTCACCAGTGGCATAGATGGCCGTCAGGTCCGGGTTGCCGGTGATCAGGTTCTCTGCTGCCGTCATCGCGGTGTCCTGCACGTTCTGGCCATCCACCACGTCCGCGACGGTAATGCCAGGATTGCTCTTAATGGTGTCTTCAAAGCCTTTCTGACGCTGGTTTTGCACGGCTGAGTTCAGCGCGCCCACAATGCCCAGCCGCGCTTTGCCGCCCATATTTTTCGCCACGTAATCGACAAAATATTTGCCGATAATCTTACCGCCTTCCAGGTTATCCACGCCCACCTGCGCCGCCTGTGGGCCCGCCGGTAATACCGCATCAATCGCAATCACCGGTATTTTGGCGGCGGCCGCTTCTTTAATCGCAGGCATAATGCCGTTGACGTCAATCGCGTCCACCATAATGCCCTTCACGCCCTGCTGAATATAATTTTCGATCGCGTCGTTTTGCGATACGGGATTATCGTTGGCGTTGAAGATCACTAAATTTTTACCGCTGGCTTTCGCTGCCTCCTGCGCACCCTGATTCATCTGATTAAAGAACAGGGCCTGCTGGTTGATCTGTACCAGCGCATAAGTTGGTGCTGCATGAGCCAAAGTAAAAAACGAACCCGCTGCCAGTAAGCCCGTTGCCAGCGCAACAGAACGCAGTTTTCTGGTGTTAAATGCCATCATCTTAAAATTCCTCGTCGGGAATGTGCGATAACCAGTCGATCTCCGCATCGAAATGCAGAGGGATTATTGTTGGCGGGCAAATATCGTGTGAATGGCTTATTCAGCCTGAACCTGAATAACCGCGTTTCTGCTCACTGTCCATTATGGTGAACACCTGAAACGGGCTAAGCCGGTGTGGGAGTGACTCCCGGGTAATGCGGTAAACTGTCTCTACCATTCTCTTCCGCTCAGATTTTGTCAAGCGATTATTTTATCGCCAGGGGCAGCGCAAAAATACTGTATCCGGCGCGCGTAACTGTGTTACAGATAGCCGATTCTGGGCAAGATGGCTGTGGATATGATTAAAAAACGGGTGCTGTTATCCGACGTAGCGACGCTGGCCGGGCTGTCAAAAGCGACCGTATCCCGCTATATGAATCAAAGCATTATGCTGCCGCAGGACACCATCGACCGCATTGAAGCCGCCATTCGCCAGCTGGATTATCGCGGCAACAGCCTGGCGCGCCGCCTGAGCAAAGGCGGCAGTGAAACCTTAGGACTGGTCCTGCCCGATATTACTAACCCTTTCTTCGCCGAACTGGCGGACGCGGCGGAAGAAGCCGCTTCGGCCTGTGGCTACAGCCTTGTGCTCTGCATCACCCGCAACCATCCCGGCAAAGAAAGCCAGTTTATCCGCTGGCTGGATACCTGCCAGGTGGATGGTTTGCTGTTTACCACCAACCACCCGGATAACGGGCTGCTGCGTAAGGAAATTAACCGTCACCAGCGTATTGTGCTGCTGGATGAAGATATTCCCGGCAGCAGAGTGCCAAAGGTGTTCGCCGATAACGTGCAGGGCGGGCGCATTGCTACCGAAAAGCTGATCGCCGCCGGTCATCGTCATATCGCGTTTGTTGGCGGGCCGGATGAGCTGATGAGCGTGCGCGAACGCTATCAGGGCTTCTGCACCGCCATGGCGCAGGCGGGCCTGACCGTGCCGCCTGAATGGGTAATGTACGGCGAATACCAGCGTGAGTTTGGCGAACAGGCGCTTCAACACCTGTTCAGCCGGCCGCAACGCCCAACCGCCGTGTTTGCCGCCAGTGACTATCTGGTGCTGGGCTTGCTGGATGGTCTGCGCGCACGCGGGTTGCAGGCTCCCGAGGCGCTGTCTCTGGTGGGATTTGACGACGCCACCTATGCCGATTTTACCCAACCCCGCATTTCCACCATCCGCCAGCCCGCCCGGGAACTGGGCCGCACGGCGGTTCACATTATGCTGCGCATCCTGAATGACGAGCCCGATATTCCTCCCGAAACCCGCCTTGCGGTGGAATGGGTGGCGCGCGATTCGATACGGATGTGTTAACAGCGTCCCAAAATGGCGCAAAAGTGCACAACTTTAGCGCAAATAACGCGCTTTTTAATTTCTGCGCGTTATAGTTAGTAAACCGGTTTACCAAAAGTTAGCATTTAAACGTTTTTAAAAACAACGTGTTAAACCGGATGTGTAATGCCTGTGTTGCAGGCTGGCACGGATGCTGCAATGACGTATCTGGCAAGCAAATATCGTTACAGCGGTTGTTCAGAGATTATGTATGAAGGCTTTATCTGGCAAGTAAACCGGTTTACAAGGGCGTAAACCGTGCACGATAACGTTTTTTTATCTCTGTTCAGCTTTTCCCGTTAGTGGTGATGGGAGTTATCGAATGCAGCAATCACAAACTGCCCCGGCACGGGTAGAGATGGTGAATATAACCAAAACCTACGGCGCGATACGTTCCCTGCGCGGCGTGAACTTACAGCTGGCGCCCGGCGAAGTGCTGGGCCTGGTGGGCGATAACGGCGCGGGCAAGTCCACGCTGACCAAAGTGCTGTCTGGCGCGGTGGTGCCCACCAGCGGCACGATCCGCATTGACGGTGAAGAGCAGCAGTTCAGCAATCCGGCGGATTCTCGCCGCTGCCATATCGAAATGGTTTACCAGGACCTGTCGCTGTGCGACACCGTGGATGTGGCGGGCAATCTGTTTATGGGACGCGAGCCGATGAAATCTATCCTCGGCATTCCGTTTCTTGATGAAGAGAAAATGCACGCTGATGCGCGCGAAATGCTGAAAGGCCTGGGCATTTCCATTCCTGATACGCGTTTGCTGGTGCGCAATCTGTCCGGCGGACAGCGTCAGGCGATTGCCATTGCGCGCGCGGCCGCCTTCGATCCCAAAGTGCTGATCATGGATGAGCCCACCGCCGCGCTGGCCGTGGCCGAGGTGGAAGCGGTGCTGGAACTGATTCGTCGGGTATCGGCGCGCGGCGTCAGCGTGATCCTGATTACCCATCGCCTGCAGGATCTGTTCCTGGTCTGCGATCGCATCATGGTGATGTACGAAGGCACCAACGTGGCAGACCGCCGGGTGGCGGACACCGATCTGGGCGAAATTGTGAATTTGATCGTGGGCGAAAAATTTGTCGCCCGCTCTGCGGCGACGCACTGAGCGAGGTAACAGGATGACTATTATGAATCTGAGCGGTTCCCGTATGGCCCAACACTCGTTGCCGCGTCGCCTGCTGCACAATCACTCTGGCGTGGTCAGCATCGCGCTGTTCTTTGTGTTCTGTTGCGTGGTGTTTTCGTTGATCACCGGCAACTTTCTCAGCAGTGCTAACTGGCTCAATATCATTCGCCAGAGCGCGCCTCTGCTGATCGTCGCCACGGCGATGACCCTGGTGATCACCACGGGCGGGATCGATCTTTCGGTGGGATCGACGCTGGCGCTGGTCGGTGCGCTGTCGGCTATTGCGCTGAACAACTGGGGACTGCCCTGGCCGGTGGTGTTGCTGGGCGGCCTGCTGCTGGGCGCGCTGGTGGGCGCTATCAACGGCTTCTTTATCGCCTATGAGGGCATTCCGGCCTTTATCGTCACGCTTGCCACCTTAGCCGTGGTGCGCGGGGTCGCGCTGCTGATTACCCAGGGCTATTCCATTCCCATTCCTGCCGACAGCCTGTTTGCCTTTATGGGGCGCGCGAAAGTGCTGGGCGTGCCGATGCCGGCGCTGATCGGCATTGTGGTGCTGATTGTCGGCCATATCGTGCTTAATCATATGCGTTTTGGTCGCTATGTCACCGCGATTGGCGCGAATGCCGAAGGCGCGCGCCGCAGCGGGATTAACACCAAAGCCGTGACCATGAAGGTCTATATCATCAGCGGCATGGCTGCCGCGCTGGCGGGCATGATTATCACCGCCCGTCTGGGCAGCGGCTCCTCTAACCAGGGCGAAGGCTTTGAGTTACAGGTGATTGCGGCGGTGGTGCTGGGCAGTACCAGCCTGTTTGGCGGCTTTGGCACCATCATCGGTACATTGCTGGGCGCGCTGTCGATTGCCATTATTCAGAATGGCCTGATTTTGTCGCACATCTCTCCTTTTTACACGCAGATCGCGACAGGTACGATTATTTTGCTGGCGATCTGGCTGAATACCCGCATTCTCAACCCGACCCGCGCGGCGGCAAAAGGATAGCCAATGAAACACTCTATTTTTCGGCATCCGGATCCCCTACCGCTCGGCATCAACAGCGGCTATGTCATGACGGTGCTGGGGCCGCTGCCGGTCAGTGAGATGGGCGTGACGCTGATGCATGAACACATTCTGCTGGATGCGTCCGGCAAGTGGGTGCCGCCCTGCTGCTGTGGCGATCGCCATTTAGCGGAAATGCCGGTGAGTATGGAAAACCTGGGCGAACTGTCGCTTAACCCGTTAATCAGCCGCGATAATTGCCAGCTGTTCGATGTGGATCTGGCGATTGAGGAGCTGATGAAGTTCCGTGCTCTCGGCGGTGACACGGTTGTCGATCCTACCAATATCGGCATCGGTCGGGATCCCAAGGCATTGCAGCGCATCGCCCGCCTGACCGGGCTGAACATCATCATGAGCACCGGCCTGTACCTGGAGCCTTCGCATCCGGAATGGGTGAAAACGATTAGCGTCGAGGCGTTAGCTGACAAGCTGATTTACGACCTGGGCGGCCGGGAAGAAAAACCCGAGGTACTCGCCGGGTTGATCGGTGAGATCGGCGTGTCCAGCCGCTTTACCGCCAGCGAGGAAAAATCCCTGCGGGCGGCGGGCCGGGCCAGTGCAGCAACCCGGGTGCCGATTGAGGTGCATCTGCCCGGCTGGGAGCGGCTGGGGCACAAGGTGCTGGATATTCTTGAACACGAAGGGGCCGATCTGCGCCACGTGGTGCTGTGCCACATGAACCCCAGCTTTGCCGACAAGCGCTATCAGCGTGAACTGGCCCAGCGCGGTGCATTTCTGGAATACGACATGATCGGCATGAGCTATTACTACGCCGACGAGTCCGCGCAGTCACCGTCCGACGAAGAGAACGCCCGCGCCATCCGCGAACTGATCGATGACGGCTTTATTGAGCAGATTTTGCTGTCCCAGGACGTGTTCCTGAAAACCATGCTGACCCGCTACGGCGGCCACGGCTATGGCTACATCCTTAAACATTTTGTTCCGCGCCTGAAACGCCACGGCGTCAGCGGCGAACAACTTGAAACCTTACTGATTGCTAACCCACAGCGCGTTTTTGGTGGGTAAGGGAGAACCGTAATGCAGAAGAAAATTTTACTGGTCGGGGAATCCTGGACCAGCACGTCCGTTCACGTTAAAGGCTTCGATCAGTTTGCCACCGCCACCTGGCACAATGGGGCAACCGACTTTATGGCGGCGCTGGCTGACAGCGACTATGCCATCACCTATATGCCCGCGCACGCGGCGGCGACCGAATTTCCGCTGACGCTGGCCGGGCTGCAAGCGTGGGACGCGATCATTCTGTCGGATATCGGCGCGAACACGTTACTGCTGCATCCGGATACCTGGCTGAAGAGCCAGCGCACAGCGAACCGTCTGATGCTGATCCACGACTATGTGGCGGCGGGCGGTGCCTTGATGATGATCGGCGGCTACTTCAGTTTTCAGGGCATCAACGGCGGCGCGCGCTATCGCAACACGGCGGTCGAGAAAGTGCTGCCGGTACGCTGCCTGGCCTGGGACGACCGCATCGAAACGCCCGAGGGTTCTTATCCGAGCGTCACCGAATCCCACGCGCTGTTTACCGACATGCCCGACGAATGGCCGTGGTTACTGGGCTATAACGAAGTGGAAATGCACCCTGAAGGCAAACTGCTGGCAACCATTGCCGGCACCGCGCATCCGTTGCTGGCGGTGCGCGAATATCAGCAGGGCCGCTCGCTGGTGTGGACCAGCGATATGTCTGCCCACTGGTTGCCGCAGGAATTTGCCCAGTGGCAGGGTTATCGCCAGCTGTGGATCAACTGTCTTGACTGGTTAACGGTTCGTCACTGATGGCCCTTACCCGCACGGCGGATCTGGCGTTACAGCTGATCCGCTTTGATACCCTCAATCCACCGGGTAACGAAGCCGCCTGCATGATATTTTTTGCCGGCTGGCTGGAGGAAAACGGCTTCGAGGTCACGCTGTCATCCTTCGGCGAAGGACGCCATAACCTGATAGCCCGCCTTAGCGGCGAGCAGGCCGGACCTGCGCTGGCCTTTACCGGCCATCTGGATACGGTGCCGCTCGGTAACGCCGACTGGCAGCACAGTCCCTTTGGCGAGATCGTCGACGATCGGCTCTATGGCCGGGGATCGAGCGATATGAAAGCGGCCGTTGCCGCCTTTGCCGTGGCCTGCGTTACGCACCAGCAGGCCATTCGCCAGGGGCCGGGCGTGGTGCTGCTGATTACCGGCGGTGAGGAAACCGGCTGCGACGGCGCGCGGGCGCTGATCGATACCGCTGACCTGCCCGAGGTGGGCGCGCTGATCGTTGGCGAACCTACCGCGAACTATCCGGTTATCGGCCACAAAGGCGCACTGTGGCTGCGCTGTGAAACCCGCGGTAAAACCGCGCACGGCGCGATGCCGGAGCTGGGCATCAATGCGATCTACCTGGCGGCCGATGCGCTGGGTAAAATTCAGCATTTCTCCCCCGGCGCGCCGCACCCGCTGATGAAACAGCCCACGATCAACGTCGGGCGCATCACAGGCGGCCTGAACATTAACTCCGTGCCTGACCGCACGCAGTTTGACGTGGATATTCGTAGCGCGCCCAATCTTCAGCACGCCACCATCCGCCAGCAGCTCAGCACCTTACTGGGCGAAAGTGTGACGATATCTACGCTGGTGGACCTGCCCGCGGTACTCAGTGAAGGCGATCACGCATGGATTCAGGCGGTTTATCAACGATGCCAGCCATTGCATGATGCGCCGCTGGTGCCGCGCATTGTGCCCTACTTCACCGATGCGTCGCTGCTGTTGCCTGCGCTGGGCAATCCGCCCTGCATAATTCTGGGCCCCGGCGAGCCCTCAATGGCGCACCAGACCGATGAATATTGCCTGCTGAGCAGGTTAGCCGAGGCGGAGACGCTTTATGGTGCGTTGATTTGTGACGGAGTGCGATGACCTGTGAAGCGGTATTCTCCTGAAGCACGGCCGGGTGAAGGCGATCTGCCCTACAAGGTCGGCAACAATGCGGGGATGGTGTCGGTGATGTAGGCGCGCTGCTGGCACGCCGCCCGGTAAACCCGATTTAGCTGTCTGTTAAAGCTGTTCGTAAGATGGCAGGAGAAAAAATCATGAGAGCACAGGCCGTGGTCACCGATGAATACAGGTCGGCATTCCCCGATCCGATTACGATTAAGGCCGACGAGATAGCCGTGGTGAGCCACTGCGATCTTGAATGGCGAGGATGGATATGGATTACGCTGCCCGATGGCAAAGCGGGCTGGGCGCCAGAGCAATACTTTTTGCCACTGAGCCCAAATGAGGTTGTCTGTCTGGAAGACTATAGGGCACAGGAGTTAACCGTCCATCCCGGTGAGGCCCTGATAGTGACGCAGGCGCTTAACGGCTGGTACTGGGCTGAGAAGCCTTCTGGGGAAAATGGATGGGTTCCTCAGGAATGCCTTACCTTACTAGATCGATAATCCAGTCTGTAAAACATCAGGGCAACCGGATGCACCTTTACTGGCACGTGACGATCGCCACCGCATCAGGCGGTGAAATTCAGGCGTTCGATTCGTCACCGACACCAGCCATAAAAAAAGGCCGCATCGCGCGGCCTTTCTGACTGTCAGCGTTTATCGCCGTTTTATCAGCATAAACAGACTGATGGCAAAGAAGGCAAAGCTGGGCAGTATCGCGCCGAAAATCGGCGGCAGACCATAAACCAGGCTGAGCGGGCCAAAAATCTGATCCAGTACGTAGAACAGGAAGCCGAAGCTGATCCCGGTGACCACGCGCACGCCCATGGATACGCTACGCAGCGGACCAAAGATAAACGACAGCGCCATCAGCATCATGACCGCTACGGACAGCGGCTGGAAGATTTTGCTCCACATGTTCAGCCGGTAACGGCCAGACTCCTGACCACTCTGCTTCAGGTATTTGCTGTAATCGTAGAGGCCGGTAATCGACAACGCATCCGGATCCAGCGCCACAACGCCCAGTTTGTCTGGGGTCAGGCTGGTTTTCCACTCGCCAGTCAGGCTTTGTGAGCCGGTGATTTGTTTCGGATCGGTCAGATTCGATTCGTCCACCTGAGACAGCACCCACAACTTCTTGTCTTTATCCCATTTCGCCGTTGCAGCATAGCGGACGCTCTGTAAACGGCGATCGTCTGTGAAGCTGTAAATGCTGACGCCGTCAATTTCATCGTCGCCTTTAACACGTTCAATGTAGATAAAGTTGTTGCCGTCTTTGGCCCACAAACCGCTCTGCGTCGACACCAGCGCGCCACCATAGAGCTGCTGCGCACGGAAGTTTCGCGCCATCTGCTCGCCCTGAGGGGCGACAAACTCGCCGATAGCCATGGTCAGCAGCACCAGCGGAATAGCCGTTTTCATCACCGACAGGGCCACCTGCATGCGGGTAAAGCCCGCCGCCTGCATGACCACCAGTTCACTACGCTGCGCCAGCGTTCCCAGCCCCAGCAATGCACCTAACAGGGCCGCCATTGGGAAGAAGATTTCGATGTCTTTTGGCACACTCAGCAAGGTGTAATAACCTGCATCCAGCGCGCTGTAGGCACCCTGTCCGGTTTTACGCAGCTGATCGACGAACTTGATAATGCCGGACAGCGAGACCAGCATAAACAGCGTCATCAGGATGGTATTAAATATCGTTTTACCGATATAACGATCGAGAACGCGAAACATCAGACCGATCCTCCGCGTGTAAAGCGCGCACGAATTCGACGCATCGGCACGGTATCCCACAGGTTAAGCACGATCGCTAACGCCAGATAACTGATATTCACCACCCACATCCAGATAGCCGGATCGAGGCGGCCTTTCGCCCCGCTTGAGCGCAGCGAACTCTGCAGCAGGAAGAAAATCAGGTACAGCAGCATCGCGGGCAGCATCGAGAGCACGCGTCCCTGACGCGGGTTGACCACACTGAGTGGCACCACCATTAACGCCATAATCAGCACGGAAAAGACCAGCGTAATACGCCAGTGAAGTTCGGCCTTAAACTCAGGTGTTTTGTTCGATAACAGCGTAGCAAACGTGGCCTGGTCTACATCGTTAGGATCCAGCGTGGCCTGCTTATAACCTACGTAAGCCTGGTAGTTAGTGAAGTCGGTGATGCGGAAATCACGCAGCAACGCCGTTCCCTCGAAGCGAGTGCCTTTATCCAGGGTCACAATCTGTGAGCCGTCATTCTTTTGTTCCATATGGCCGCTGTCGGCCAGCACCACGGAAGGCCGCGCATTCCCTTTTGGCCGCAGCTGTGCCAGGAAGACATGGCCAAAATTGCTGCCCTTAACGTCTTCAACAAACAGTACGGTGTTGCCATCGCTGGATGTCTGGAACTTCCCGGCAGCCATTGCCGCTGCGCCGGGGTTCGCTTTAGCGTTTTGAGTGACCTGTTCCTGATAGCGCGACGACCAGGGGCCAAGCCAGATGACGTTAACCGCAGCCACTAACGAGGTGAACAGCATCAGCACCATCGCCGCTTTGACCAGCACCGCCTTACTCAGGCCGCAGGCATGCATAACGGTAATTTCACTTTCCGTATACAGCCGCCCGAGCGTCATTAAAATCGCCAGAAACAGGCTTAGGGGCAAAATAAGTTGCGCCATTTCAGGCACGCCGAGTCCTAACAGCGTCAGAACAAGGTTTGTCGGCACTTCGCCATCCACCGCAGCCCCTAAAATCCTTACCAACTTCTGACAGAAGAAGATCAACAGCAGGATAAACAGGATAGCCAGCTGGCTTTTGAGCGTTTCCCGAACCAGATATCTAATAATGATCACGCTTAATACGCCTGTGAAAACTTGTCTTTTTGCAGGAAAATCGCTAATTTCAACGCTTATTAGCCATTTTTCTTCATAAATGGCCGTCGTCGACGCTAAAAATGTATGGTAATCGCGTTTGGGTGGTGAAAAAACAACATCTTGTCACCCTGATTCATTATGACCTCCAGCAGCATGCTGTCATGTTGCTCTAATTAATAAATGGGTCACGAACGCGCTACATTCTAGCGGCAGCAGCGGCCGTTGTCTTTAAGATTCAGGAGAGTGCATGGAGTTCAGTGTAAAAAGCGGTAGTCCGGAAAAACAGCGCAGTGCATGCATTGTAGTTGGTGTTTTCGAACCGCGTCGTCTGTCACCGATTGCCGAGCAACTGGATAAGATCAGCGACGGCTATATCAGCGCCCTGCTGCGCCGCGGTGAACTGGAAGGCAAAGTGGGCCAGACGCTGCTGCTGCATCATGTGCCGAATATCCTGTCAGAGCGTATTCTGCTGATTGGCTGCGGTAAAGAGCGTGAGCTGGACGAGCGCCAGTACAAGCAGGTGATCCAGAAAACCATCAACACGCTGAATGACACTGGCTCGATGGAGGCCGTGTGCTTCCTGACCGAGCTGCACGTCAAAGGGCGTAATACCTACTGGAAAGTGCGTCAGGCCGTCGAAACCTCGAAAGAGGCGCTGTATAACTTCGACCAGTTGAAGAGCAACAAAGCGGAGCCTCGTCGTCCCCTGCGTAAGCTGGTGTTTAACGTGCCGACGCGCCGTGAACTCACCAGCGGTGAGCGCGCCATTCAGCACGGGCTGGCGGTGGCCGCCGGTGTGAAAGCGGCAAAAGATTTGGGCAACATGCCACCTAACATTTGTAATCCTGCGTACCTGGCATCTCAGGCGCGCCAGCTGGCGGATGCCTACAGCAAGAACATCACGACCCGCGTGATTGGCGAGCAGCAGATGAAAGAGCTGGGCATGAACGCCTACCTCGCGGTGGGCGCGGGATCGCATAATGAATCCCTGATGTCGGTCATTGAGTACAAAGGCAACCCGGATACCGACGCGCGCCCGATTGTGCTGGTTGGTAAAGGGCTGACGTTTGACTCCGGCGGTATCTCCATCAAGCCTGCGGACAGCATGGATGAGATGAAGTACGACATGTGCGGCGCGGCCTCGGTTTATGGCGTGATGCGCATGGTCGCCGAACTGAATCTGCCGCTGAACGTGGTGGGCGTGCTGGTCGGCTGCGAGAACATGCCGGACGGCAAATCCATGCGTCCGGGTGACGTGCTGACCACCATGTCCGGTCAGACGGTTGAAGTGTTAAATACCGATGCTGAAGGCCGCCTGGTGCTGTGTGATGCGCTGACCTACGTGGAACGGTTCGATCCGGAAGTGGTGATTGACGTTGCCACACTGACCGGCGCCTGCGTCATTGCCCTGGGTCATCACGTCAGCGGACTCTTGTCGAACCACAATCCGCTGGCGCATGAACTGATTGGTGCCTCGGAGCAGTCTGGCGACCGCGCCTGGCGTTTACCGATGGCCGATGAGTATCAGGAACAGCTGGAATCCAATTTCGCCGATATGGCGAACATTGGCGGCCGTCCGGGTGGGGCGATTACCGCCGCTTGCTTCCTGGCCCGTTTTGCGCGCAAATATAACTGGGCGCATCTGGACATCGCCGGTACCGCCTGGCGTTCAGGCAAGGCCAAAGGCGCCACCGGTCGTCCGGTGCCGATGCTGTCGCAGTTCCTGTTGAATCGTGCTGGCCTGAACGGCGACGATTGATCGTACGGACCACCGAACCCATCGGGGCGGAGCTTACTCCGCCCTTCTTTTCTTTAAACAGGCAATTCGATGAAAAACGCAACCTTCTACGTGTTGGAAACCGATGCATCCAGCGATGGCTTAAGCGCCGTTGAAGCGCTGGTGTGCGATCTGGCGGAAACACGCTGGCGGGCCGGTAAGCGGGTGCTCATCGCCTGTGAAGATGAGCAGCAAGCCATTCGGCTTGATGAGGCGCTGTGGCAGCGCCCCGCCAACGCCTTTGTGCCGCACAATCTCGCCGGGGAAGGTCCGCGCTACGGCGCACCGGTTGAGCTGGCATGGCCGCAGCGTCGGGGCAATTCGCCACGCGACCTGCTGATCAGCCTGCTGCCGCAGTTCGCAGATTTTGCTACTGCTTTCCATGAAGTGATAGACTTCGTTCCTTACGAAGACGCTCTCAAACAGCTGGCGCGCGATCGCTACAAAGCGTATCGCAGCGTTGGCTTCCAATTGAATACGGCAACGCCGCCACAGCCGCAAACGACATAGCAGAAATGGATAAGACATATAACCCGCAAGATATCGAGCAGCCGCTTTACGAGCATTGGGAAAAGCAGGGCTACTTCAAACCGAATGGCGACACCAGCCAGGAAAGCTTTTGCATCATGATCCCGCCGCCGAACGTCACCGGTAGCTTGCACATGGGTCACGCCTTCCAGCAAACCATCATGGACACCATGATCCGCTACCAGCGCATGCAGGGCAAAAATACCCTGTGGCAGGCCGGTACCGATCACGCAGGCATCGCCACCCAGATGGTGGTTGAGCGCAAGATCGCCGCAGAAGAAGGCAAAACCCGTCAGGATTACGGTCGCGATGCGTTCATCGACAAAATCTGGCAGTGGAAAGCTGAATCGGGCGGCACCATTACCCGCCAGATGCGCCGCCTGGGCAACTCGGTTGACTGGGAGCGCGAGCGTTTCACCATGGACGATGGCCTGTCTAATGCGGTGAAAGAAGTGTTTGTGCGCCTGTACAAAGAAAACCTGATCTACCGTGGCAAGCGCCTGGTGAACTGGGATCCGAAGCTGCGTACGGCAATCTCTGACCTGGAAGTGGAAAACCGCGAGAGCAAAGGCTCGATGTGGCACATCCGTTATCCGCTGGCCGATGGCGCGAAAACTGCCGACGGTAAAGATTATCTGGTCGTCGCGACCACCCGTCCGGAAACCCTGTTGGGTGATACCGGCGTGGCGGTAAACCCGGAAGATCCGCGTTACAAAGATCTGATCGGTAAATTTATCATGCTGCCGCTGGTTAACCGCCTGATTCCTGTGGTGGGCGATGAGCACGCCGACATGGAAAAAGGCACCGGCTGCGTGAAAATCACCCCGGCGCATGACTTTAACGACTACGAAGTGGGCCGTCGTCATAAGCTGCCGATGATCAACATCCTGACCTTCGACGGCGATATCCGTGAAAGCGCCCAGGTTTATGACACCAACGGCGAAGCCAGCACCGCTTACAGCGACGCGATTCCTGCTGCGTTCCAGAAGATGGAGCGTTTTGCCGCCCGTAAGGCCATCGTGGCTGCGGTAGACGAGCTGGGCCTGCTGGAAGAGATCAAACCGCATGATCTCACCGTGCCTTACGGCGACCGTGGCGGCGTGGTCATCGAGCCGATGCTGACCGATCAGTGGTACGTGCGTACGGCACCGCTGGCAAAAGTCGCGGTTGAAGCGGTTGAGAATGGCGATATTCAGTTTGTACCGAAGCAGTATGAGAACATGTACTTCTCCTGGATGCGTGATATTCAGGACTGGTGTATTTCCCGTCAGCTGTGGTGGGGCCACCGTATTCCGGCCTGGTATGACAACGACGGCAACGTTTATGTGGGTTGTACCGAAGACGAGGTTCGCGCCGAGAACAACCTGGCCGCCGATGTGGCGCTGCGCCAGGACGATGACGTGCTGGACACCTGGTTCTCATCCGGCCTGTGGACCTTCTCGACGCTGGGCTGGCCGGAAAATACCGAAGCACTGCGCACCTTCCACCCCACCAGCGTGCTGGTGAGTGGCTTCGACATCATCTTCTTCTGGATTGCCCGCATGATCATGCTGACCATGCACTTCATCAAAGATGAAAACGGCAAGCCGCAGGTGCCGTTTAAAACCGTCTACATGACCGGTTTGATCCGCGACGAAGAAGGCCAGAAGATGTCGAAATCCAAGGGTAACGTGATTGACCCACTGGATATGGTTGACGGCATTTCGCTGGAAGATCTGCTGGAAAAACGCACCGGCAACATGATGCAGCCGCAGCTGGCGGAAAAAATCCGCAAGCGTACCGAGAAGCAGTTCCCGAACGGCATTGAGCCATCAGGTACCGATGCCCTGCGCTTTACGCTGGCGGCGCTGGCCTCAACCGGCCGTGATATCAACTGGGACATGAAGCGACTGGAAGGTTATCGCAACTTCTGTAACAAGCTGTGGAACGCCAGCCGCTTTGTGCTGATGAACACCGAAGACCAGGACTGCGGTCAGAACGGCGGCGAGATGACGCTGTCGCTGGCGGATCGCTGGATTCTGACCGAGTTCAACCACACGGTAAAAGCCTACCGTGAGGCGCTGGACAGCTATCGCTTCGATATCGCTGCCAACATCCTGTATGACTTCACCTGGAACCAGTTCTGCGACTGGTACCTGGAGCTGACTAAGCCGGTCATGAACAGCGGCAGTGAATCCGAGCTGCGCGGCACGCGCCATACGCTGGTTCATGTACTGGAAGCGCTGCTGCGCCTGGCGCACCCGATCATTCCGTTTATCACGGAAACCATCTGGCAGCGCGTGAAAGGCCTGAAAAACATCAGCGATGACACCATCATGCTGCAGCCGTTCCCGCAGTTTGATACGGCGAAAGAAGATGCCGAAGCCAAAGCCGACATCGAGTGGATGAAGCAGGCGATCATCGCGGTCCGTAATATCCGTGCGGAGATGAACATCGCGCCCAGCAAGCTGCTGGATGTGCTGCTACGCGACTGCTCTCCGGCGGCCCAGCGCCGCGTTGAGGCCAACCGTAACTTCCTGTCACGCCTGGCGCGACTGGAAAGCCTGACCATTCTGCCTGCGGGCGAGAAAGGCCCGGTGTCGGTGACCAAAATCGTGGAAGGCGCCGAGCTGCTGATCCCGATGGCGGATCTGGTGGATAAAACCGCCGAGCTGGAGCGCCTGGCCAAAGAGCTGCTGAAGCTGGATGTGGAAATCGAGAAGATCCAGACCAAGCTGGCTAACGAAGGCTTTGTGTCCCGTGCCCCGGAAGCGGTCGTCGCCAAAGAGCGCGAGCGCGTCGCCGAGATGGAACAGTCAAAAACCAAACTGATCGAACAGCAGGCCGTCATCGCCGCGCTGTAATCGTACAGCTTCGTGTTTGCTACAGCCCACGCTTTGGCGTGGGCTTTTTTATGGCTTCACATTGACCTCATCGGGCAGGAGCGTTTTCAGTACCGCCGCCGTCGTCACCTTATCGCCCTTAATCAAGAGACAGTTCTGGCTCATGCCAACCAGGTCCGTTTTGGCTTTCTCATCAGCCTGCCACAGTAAGGCATTCCTTTTCAGCGCCCTTTGCCTGAGCGCCTTTAAGCGTGCCGGGCAGATCAGGTGGGTTTCGCCGTTGGTAAATGCCTCGATGCCTGTAATCAAACGTGCATCGCCCATCGCTTTACTGGGCCCCCAGACCGACGCGGGAAAGTAATAGGCCGGGAAGTCTTTCGAGGGCACGGAAAACACCTTTTCGTGCCAGGACGCCATGCCGACGATTTCAATCGCACGCTGATTAATCTGCACCAGCTGAACAGAAAACAGCGTAAACACGCCGATGACCAGACCAGGTGAAAACGCCAAAATGGGTTTGAAGCCATGATGCGCTTTTATTTTATTGGTCAAGAGTGAGAACAGTGCCGGCATAAAGAGCAGCAGATATAAACCGGTAATAATAAAATACTGCGGCAGGGTATTTTTCGCTGAGAAATAAATATCGCCCTGCAGTAAAAACAACAGCGGTAGAAAAGAGACCAGGGATACAAACACGGCGTAAATAACGTAACGAAGATTGATGACAACCACGTTCAAGCTTATTTCCGCCAGACAAAATTTTCTTTTAAGGCGGGTGCTTAAGTCGTTATTCGCCGACCGCATGCGCTTCAGCCTGGCAAGCAACTGGCGGTGATGTTGCTGCCGAAGCCGATTAACTCGGTGATTAACCAAACTGTGTACGCCTGTGGCCACGGCACCTGCCGCGGATAATATCAGCCAGGCATCTGAACTTTCTCCAAAATAGATCGCTGTAAAGGCTGTAAGAAAGGCGCTAAAGGCGGTTATTGCGCAGCAGCCTTCGTTATAGCGCCGCGTCGGGCGAGCTTTTTTGCCCTTTTGCAAGGCGGATAATGAACAGAGCCCGGAGGGAATAAGTAACGTGACCGAAAATACGCTGAAAAACAGTATCGAGGTGATAAGGACAGCAATAACGCCAGCCACATTATTTATTATCAGCGGAAAAACATCCGGCCTGCCAATCCATTGAAAATATGCCCAGACGTTGATAAAGCCGACAATAATAAAGAAAGGGAAAAGGTCTTTAATGGTTTTAAAACTGAAACGGGAAAACACGTTATACGCCTCCATGCACGGTGAACATTATTGCTTTTGCCCGACGATAATGCTATTTCTGACGCATGTCTAACCTGATTCCGTCACGCTACCCCGTTATGATCCCTGATACTCAGCCGCAACCCTTGCTGCGTCCTATCGTCGCCGACGACAATCCTTATATCGCCCGGGTGATCCGCGACGTTTCTGCGGAATTTGGCCTGACGGCGGACAAAGGCTATACCGTGGCCGATCCCAACCTGGACCAGCTTTATGAACTTTACAGCGCCGGGCACAGCGCCTACTGGATTGTGGAACATCAGGGAAAAGTGATGGGCGGCGGCGGCATTGCCCCTCTCGCCTGCAGTGCGCCGGATATCTGTGAGCTGCAAAAGATGTATTTCCTGCCGGGCATCCGTGGCCTCGGCGTGGCGCGTGAACTGGCGCTTTTAGCCATGGCGCACGCGCGTCAGCGGGGCTTTCGCCGCTGCTATCTGGAAACCACCGGCAGCTTAACCCGCGCCATTAAGCTCTATGAATCGCTGGGTTTTGCCCGCATCGACCATGCGCTGGGCTGTACCGGACATGGTGACTGCGAGTTCAGGATGCTGAAAACGCTGTAATGCGCTTAAAACGCCGGAACACCGCTGTGAAAGCGCAGCTCCGTGTCCGGTTCACTGATTAGCCTGGCCTCCGCTTCCCCAATCGCCCGCACGCGCGCCGAAATGTCTTTCGGTGAGATCTGCGCGGCCAGCGCCAGGTAATCCTGGTAATGCCGGGCTTCTGAACGCAGTAGCGAGATATAAAACTTCTCTAATTCGCTATCCAGATAAGGCGCCAGGCTGGCAAAGCGTTCGCAGGAACGCGCCTCAATATAGGCACCGCAAATCAGCTTATCCACCAGCGTATCGGGTTCGTGTGTGGTCACTTCACGCAGCAGGCCTTTGGCGTAACGGCTTGAGGTGATTTTCTGATAGATCAGCCCGCGCGCCTGCATAATTTCCCACACCTGATAAAAGTGATGCAGCTCTTCTTTAATCAGCAGCACCATTTTCTCAACCAGATCGTCCGCCCAGGGAAGCTCGTTACGCACAATAATGGCTTTGGTCAGATTTTTATGGGCGTTGATAAAATCGCTGTCGCCGTCCTCGCGGAAGATAAAATTCTCGTAAGGCTTCAGCCACGCCAGAATCCGGTCACCGCTGGGTTTGTCGGCAACGTATTTGCGGATCAGCCACACGGCGGTCTGGGCCGCTTTCAGTTCGCATACCAGATGGTCAGTGAGCAGCAGGGTCAGGTTTTCCGGTTTACGCGCCTCAAGGATCCAGGACTGAGGCGTGCGGCAGAGCAAAAACTGATGTATCGGTTCAAGTAAAGGTGCGTAATTCATGGATGTCAGACAGGGCCGGAGAACAGGAAAGGCGGAGCAGGCTCCGCCGGTGTTGATTAGTGGCGAATGCCGTTGTCGTCTTCGTCGATCGCCTCGCCGTCGTCTTCGTCATCATCCTGGGCGTTCGGGTCTTCGAAGTAGGTACCCCAGCCGTCATAGTCGACGTTGTATTTGGCTACCAGGTTCACCAACTGCTCCACCTGGGCATCAATCAGCTCCGCTTTCAGCGCGCCTTCGCTGAGGATGTCCACACACATCACGGTAGTGCCGTCTTCCAGCTCCAGCTCTTCTGGCTCGGTGACTTCATAGCCCAGTTTAAAGGCGTCCACCGCCGCTTTTTCCAGCGAGTCGAAGTTATTACAGGAGAGATGGTGCTCAATGGTATAGAGCGCATCGGGATCGCTGCCATCCTCTAACAGTTCTTCGATGATCAGCCGCGTCTCTTCACGCTGCTCTTCCAACAATGCTTCAAATGCCATGGCGATATCCTCTCTGAGTTCGGCAATAAGTGATTATTTTCCCATACTGCCTGTCGCGCCACTACACAAAACAGAAAAGATTATTCTCGTCAGGGTTGAAAATGCATATTCATACGGTTAAATTGAATTTTAATTCATTATAAACCCCGTACCGGAGTGCTGTATGAGTCAGTTGTATCAACGTCATTTCCTCAGGCTGCTGGATTTTACCCCGGCTGAGATTGACTACTTGCTTACCCTGTCCGCCGAATTAAAACGCGCAAAAAAAACCGCCAGTGAAACCCAGTACCTGAAAGGCAAAAACATCGCGCTCATCTTCGAAAAAGACTCGACCCGTACCCGATGCTCTTTCGAAGTTGCCGCTTACGATCAGGGGGCAAACGTCACTTACCTCGGCCCAAGCGGCAGCCAGATCGGCCATAAAGAGTCGATGAAAGACACCGCGCGCGTGTTAGGCCGCATGTATGACGGTATTCAGTATCGGGGTTACGGTCAGGCACTGGTCGAAACCCTGGCGGAACATGCTGGCGTGCCGGTGTGGAACGGCCTGACCACCGAATTCCACCCAACGCAGCTGCTGGCCGATCTGCTGACCATGCAGGAGCATCTGCCAGGCAAGCCGCTCAGTGAGATGACCCTGGTGTACGTGGGCGATGCTCGCAACAATATGGGTAACAGCATGCTGGAAGCGGCGGCACAGGTTGGCTTAGATCTGCGTATGGTCGCGCCGCAAAGCTGCTGGCCGGAAGCCGACCTGGTGGCCCAGTGCCGTCAGGTTGCCGAACAGACAGGCGGCAAAATCACCCTGACGGCAGATATTGCCGAGGGCGTGAAAGGCGCCGATTTCATCTATACCGACGTCTGGGTTTCCATGGGTGAAGCCAAAGCAGTGTGGGAAGAACGTATTGCCCTGCTGCGCGACTATCAGGTCAACCACGCGATGCTCGCGCTGACCGGCAATCCGCAGGTGAAATTCCTGCACTGCTTACCGGCCTTCCATGACGATCAGACCACGCTGGGCCGTCAGATGGCGGAACAGTATGACCTGCAGGATGGCATGGAGGTCAGCAATGACGTCTTTGAGTCGGCGCACAGCATCGTATTCGACCAGGCGGAAAACCGGATGCACACCATTAAAGCGGTGATGGTGGCCACGCTGGGACAGCGCTAATCGAGTTGCCGCAAACGTTTACCTGTGGCGCGATTTTTCCTTGATGCGCATGCCTGATGGCGTATAATGCGCCACAATTTGCCGGAGGAAACATGCAACAGCATCGTGCACAATGTGACGCGCTACCTCGCCTCAACGCAGGCGGCACCGCTGTTTCTTTCCGTCATCGAACCGATCTTAAAAAAGCCCCTTTCTAAGGGGCTTTTTTTTGTCCGCAATCCGGCCGCGCCGCAGAGGAGAGAGCTATGGCTAACCCGCTATATCGCAAGCATATCATTTCAATTAACGATCTCAGCCGCGACGAGCTGGAGCTGGTCCTGCACACCGCTGCGCAGCTTAAAGCACATCCCCAGCCGGAACTGCTGAAACATAACGTGATCGCCAGCTGCTTCTTTGAGGCCTCGACCCGCACCCGGCTGTCGTTTGAAACCGCCATCCATCGCCTGGGCGCCTCTGCGGTGGGCTTCGCCGATGGCAGCAATACGTCACTGGGTAAAAAAGGGGAAACCTTGGCCGATACCATTTCGGTTATCAGCACCTACGTGGATGCCATCGTGATGCGTCATCCGCAGGAGGGCGCCGCGCGGCTGGCCACTGAGTTTTCCAACGGCATCCCGATTCTGAATGCCGGAGACGGCGCAAATCAGCACCCAACGCAAACGCTGCTGGACCTGTTCACCATTCGTGAAACCCAGGGGCGCCTCAGCAACCTGAACGTGGCGATGGTGGGTGACCTGAAATATGGGCGCACCGTGCACTCTCTGACCCAGGCGCTGGCGAAGTTTGACGGCAACCGCTTCTTCTTTATCGCCCCGGATGCGCTGGCGATGCCGGCGTATATTACCGATATGCTGGACGAGCAGAATATCACCTGGTCACGTCACGACAGCTTTGAAGAGGTGATGCCGGATCTGGATATTCTCTACATGACCCGGGTGCAAAAAGAGCGGCTTGACCCTTCAGAATATGCCAACGTCAAAGCGCAGTTTATTTTACGCGCCGCAGACCTGAACGGTGCGCGCGACAACATGAAGGTGCTGCACCCGCTGCCGCGCATCGATGAAATCACCACCGACGTGGACAGCACGCCGTACGCCTGGTACTTCCAGCAGGCCGGTAACGGCATCTACGCACGCCAGGCTTTACTGGCACTGGTTTTAAACAGCGACACCGCCCTGTAAGGAGTGACAGTATGAGCCAGGATAACAAACTGCAGGTCGAAGCCATCAAAAACGGCACGGTTATCGATCACATCCCTGCGCAGGTAGGCTTTAAGCTCCTGTCGCTGTTTCGCCTGACCGAAACCGACCAGCGCATCACCATCGGCCTGAATCTGCCGTCGGGGGAGATGGGCCGCAAAGATTTGATTAAGATCGAGAACACCTATCTCACGGAAGATCAGATCAATCAGCTGGCGTTTTATGCGCCGCACGCCACCGTCAACCGCATTGATGACTATGAAGTGGTGGCCAAGATCGCCCCTGCGCTACCGGATCGCATCGATCGGGTGCTGACCTGCCCGAACAGCAACTGCATCAGCCGCAGCGAACCGGTGTTCTCCAGCTTCGCCGTGAAGCACCGCGCCGATGAGGTACACCTCAAGTGTAAATACTGTGAGAAAGAGTTCGCCCGTCATGTGGTATTGGGTCACTTTTAATCGGCCCTGCCGCGCTTATAATGAACCGCGTTTTATGGCGGGCAGCGCCTTTGCTGCCCCGGCCTTACTCTAAGGAGAAATGATGTCTCGTGAAATCAGTACGGAAAAAGCCCCAGCGGCTATCGGCCCCTACGTGCAGGGCGTTGATCTCGGCAGCATGATCATCACCTCGGGTCAGATTCCGGTGAACCCGGCCACGGGCGACGTTGCTGAAGACGTATCGGCACAGGCGCGCCAGTCGCTGGAAAACGTGAAGGCGATCGTCGAAGCGGCGGGCCTGAAGGTTGCCGATATCGTGAAAACCACGGTATTCGTGAAAGATTTGAATGACTTTGCGACCGTAAACGCCACCTACGAAGCCTTCTTTACCGAGCACAATGCGCCCTTCCCGGCGCGCTCCTGCGTGGAAGTGGCCCGTCTGCCCAAAGATGTGAAGATTGAGATTGAAGCGATCGCGCTGCGTCGCTGAATCTGACCGCGCACGGCACTGACCGTGCGCGTTTTTGCACACTGCCCTTACCTTTCCTGGTATAGCACTCCCCGCGCCCGTTGATTTGAGCGGTAAAGCGTATCACGCACCGGCAACATACCATTGTCCACGCACGTCAGCCACTGCTGGGTTGAAAGCACCGCCGCAAAATTTGACTGCAATACCACACAAAATACCCGATGGATCTCTTCTGCGCTCGCCTGTCCTGCCTGATTCTTATATGGCAGCGATCCGCTGGCATCATGAAGATATTCTACGGCGGTTCCCCTGTGCCAGGCGTGGTTAATGGTGGAGGCATTACAGTTGTGGGTCATGTAACCCGTAACGGTAAGCGTATTAATATCGCGCTCTGCCAGCCACTCCGCCAGTTGCGTGCCGGCGTAGGCGCTGGCACGGGATTTTTTTAGCAGAAGATCGTGCGGACGTGAAGCCACGGTGGGATGCAGTTGCCAGCCGTCGCTGTCTACCGCAAACAAGGGGGCATCAGCAGGCGAGGTCTGCTGCACCACAATCACCGGGATCCCCGCCTCACGCGCCTTATCCATGACAAGACCAATATTGGTCAGCGTTTCATCAGGGCTGGGATATTCTAGTGGAAGATTGCCGCTAAAATACTCATTCTGAACATCAATTACGATCAAGGCGCGCTTTGCGGTGAAGGTTGTGACCATTAGCAGAACTCCTCTGAAAATGCCGGGCTGACGGTGCGCCAGTCCTCTCACCCCATCTTCCCCCGTAGCCGGAATGCGGTATAGTGGCCCGAAAGACAATAAACGAAATAATCGGGCCAATATGGAAACCAGGATGCCACCCAGCACTATCGCCGTTTTGGCGTTTAACGGTATAAGTCCTTTTCACCTTTCAGTGCCTTGCCTGGTGTTTGAAAACCGTGCCGGTGAAGGTTTACCTGCCTTCGATCTGCGCGTCTGTGCCGTGGATGCTGACGAAAATGCTAAGCTGCGCACCGTCGCGGGTTTTACGTTACATAGCGATCTGACGCTTGAGGATGCCATGCAGGCCGAGGTGTTAATCGTCCCTTCCTGGCGCAGCGCAACGGAACGTCCACCCGAGTCCATGCTGAATGCGGTGCGAACGGCCTGGCAGCGCGGGGCAACGGTGGTCGGCCTGTGCCTGGGCGCCTATGTGCTGGCGGAAGCCGGGCTGCTTGATGGACAGCAAGCCACCACGCACTGGAGCGCAGTGGCAGATTTTTCGCAGCGCTATCCGCAGATCACATTACTGCCTGACGTGTTGTATCTGGATGCGCATGACGGGCGACTGGTGACGTCGGCCGGCACCGCAGCAGGGCTCGATTGCTGTCTGCATTTAGTACGCCGCTGGTATGGCGCAGAGGTGGCGAACCAGATTGCACGGCGGCTGGTCGTTGCGCCCCACCGTCAGGGCGGCCAGGGGCAGTATATTGAACAGCCCCTGCACCATCAGCCGGGCGGAGACCGTTTATCGGATTTATTGAACTGGATGGTGGCGAACCTCGCTGAGCAGCATACGCTTGATGCACTGGCGCAGCGAGTGTCCATGAGCCGGCGAAACTTCACCCGACGCTTTCGTGAACTGACGGGAATGACGGTCAACCAGTGGCTGCTGGGCCAGCGTCTTGCGTATGCTCAACGTTTGCTGGAAAGCACGCGCCAGCCGATCGAAAACGTGGCGCAACAGTCAGGCTTTGGCAGTGCGGTATCCTTGCGCCAGCACTTTAACAGGACTTTCAAGACCTCGCCGGGAGCCTGGCGTAACTTGTTTAGCCGCGACTGACTGCGAGAATGTTACATTTTAGGACGCCACAGCCACAGCCACAGCCACAGCACGGCAATCGCCAGTGCAAACAGTGCGCCGAAGCCCATGCCGGTCGCCACCGCGGGCGCGCCAGCCCGAATGGCTAAGGTATACAGCCCAAGCATCACCAGCATGGCGGTGTTTTCAACGAGGTTCTGTACCGCGATGGCATTACCGGATCCCACGCTCTGTTTGCCCCGCTCCTGCAGCAGCGCGTTAAGCGGAACCACGAAGAAACCGCCGAGTACGCCAATCACTAACAGCAGCAGGTAAGCATTCAGCAGCGTATGTTGCAGCGAGAAAATCACCACCACGATCCCAATCAGCACACCGGCAGGCATACAGCGGCGCACGGTCTCCAGCGTAACCAGCCTTGCCGCCAGCGCCGCGCCCACGACGATACCGACCGCCACCATGGCATTCAGCGTGGTCGGGGTTTTGTTATCCTGGATCCCCAACGCCACCGGCACCCATAATACCAGCAGAAAACGCAGCGTGACGCCTGCGCCCCAGAACATGCTGGTCCCGAGCAGGGAGAAACGCGTTTCAGCGTTGTTCCACAGTACGCGCGTTGCGGCAATAAAGCTGCGCAGCATGGCCGCGAAGTTCCAGCTCTGGCCGGGACGCGCGGCGTGCAGTTTAGGGATAAACAGGTTCGCCGTTACCGCCACGGCATAGGTCAAGGCACAGACCGCCAGCGCGGCAACCAGGTTCCAGTCAGCCAGGATGCCGCCCGCCACCGAGCCCAGTAAGATCGCCGCAATGGTGGAAGCTTCCATCAGCCCGTTGGCTTTGACCAGCTTCTCGTCATGGGCGATTTCCACAAGAATGCCGTATTTGGCGGGCGAATACGCCGCCGCGCCGATCCCCACCAGGGTGTAACCCAGGAAGGGATTGAAGCCAAAGCAGATGATCATCGCACCCAGTAGCTTCAGGCTGTTGGCGAACATCATGACCCGCCCTTTGGCAAAGCTGTCCGCCATCTGCCCCACAAACGGGGCCAGCAGGATATAGGTTGCCACAAACAGCATCTGCAGGATCGGCTGGCTCCAGTCGGGATAGAACTGGTTTTTTAATAATGCCAGGGTGGCAAACAGCAGGGCATTATCGCCGAACGCGGAGAAAAACTGCGCCACCATTACCGCTATCATGCCGCGCGACAATAACGGCGCATCACGTTCTACGATCATGCCTGTTCCTCTTCCGCCATGTTTTTCAGCGTGACATAGTCAGGTTTACCACTGCCCAGGAGGGGCAACGTTTTTACCACGCGAATGTCGCGAGGTACGGCCAGCTCGGCAGCCCCCAGCTCACGCGCGGCTTTTTGCAGGCTCTCGCGTGCCAGTTCGCTGTCGGTAGTAAACAGCACCAATGCTTCACCCCGATTACCGTCAGGGCGCAGCGAGGCCGCATGCTGTTTATCCGAAGAGGCCTTCAGGGCAATCTGCTCGACCACCTCCAGTGACACCATCTCACCGGCTATTTTGGCAAAGCGTTTGGCTCGCCCCTGAATCTGGCAGAAGCCGCCCTCATCAAAGCTGACGATATCGCCGGTATCGTACCAGCCCGCTTCACTCTGGCCTTCACCGTTATCAGCGGCCGGGGTTTCCAGCACGCCGGGGTTCTCGACCCGCAGATAGCCCTTCATGATGTTGGGGCCACGCAGCTGTAGCTGCCCGCCGTTTTCGATGCCCGGCACCGACATCAGGCGAGAATCCATTCCCGGCAGGATACGGCCCACGGTATGCGCTTTCGCGGCCATCGGCACGTTGATCGCCACCACCGGCGCGCATTCGGTGACGCCATAGCCTTCCAGAATACGAATGCCGTACTTGTCCATATACAGCTGGCGCGTGGTTTCCTGCAACTTCTCTGCCCCGGCCACCACGTAGCGCAGTCGCGCAAAGTCATAGGGCTGGGCAAAGCGGGCATAGTTACCCAGGAAGGTGGAGGTTCCAAACAGGACGGTGCAGTTACGGTCGTAAACCAGCTCCGGCACGATTCGGTAGTGCAGCGGGCTGGGATAGAGAAAGACCTGCGCCCCGGTCATCAGCGGTGTAAACAGCCCCACGGTCAGGCCAAAAGCATGAAACAGCGGCAGGGCCGACATAAAACGGTCGCGCGGCGTAAAGTCTGCCACGGTACGGATCTGTTCAACGTTGGCCAGCAGGCTTTTGTGCGAGTGCACCACGCCTTTGGGATGGCCTTCCGATCCCGACGTAAACAGCACCATCGCGGCCTCTTCAGGCTGTTGCGCCACCTGGGCCTGGCGCGGCGCGATCAGATGCGCCAGTATCCAGAGCTTGTCTTTGAGCGTGACGGTATCCTTCAGATCTTCCAGGTAGATCCACTGTACCTCTGTCAGGCCCTGCGGCAGGTGCCACAGGTTGCCCTTGTCCAGAAACTGGCGGGACGTGAACACGGTTTTCACTTTTGATGCGGTCAGCGCCGCGCGCATGCCGCTTACGCCAGCGGTATAGTTCAGCATCGCAGGCACGCGCCCACGCAGGGAAGCGCCCAGGATAGCCGCCGCGGTGACCGTGGCGTTAGGCAGCAGCAGCCCTACGTACTCGTTGGGCTGACTGTAACGCTCCAGAATCCGTCCGACGCCCAACGCTTTTTTCAGTAAACCGGTATAGCTGTCCGGTTTGAAATTCGCATCTTCAATGCAGCGTTTAAACGCGCCGTAGCGCTGGCGGGCATTGAGAAAGGCCTCAAACAGAGTTTCCCGTGGGCGCACGGCCATGCGTGCTTCCATCATAATGTGATGCAGGTGTTCACCGGCCAGCACGCGACGATCACGGGCGCGTTTCGCTTCAGGCATCGGAATATGGGTGCCGGGTAAAATGCTGAGTGTGATGCGCGGAAACAAACGACGCTTAAAGACGCCCGCCAGGCGACCAAACGGCGTAAACTCCGCGCCTTCAATGCGCATCGGCACCACGGTGGCACCAGATTTTGCCGCGACAAATCCGGCCCCGCTGTAAATTTTCATCAGCGATCCGGTGACGGTAATACGGCCTTCCGGGAAAATGACCACCGGACGCCCGCTGTCGATCAGCCGCACCAGCTGCTTCAGCCCCAAGGGTTTAGTGGGATCGAGCGGAACAAAATCCACGTACGGCTTGATGAGACGTAAAAACCAGTGCTCGCTGATCGACGAGTAAATCGCAAAAACCGGTTTGATGGGCAGAAACAGCGCCAGCAGCGCCCCATCCAGAAACGAGGTGTGATTCGGGGTAATCAGCACCTTCTGCTTATGCAGTTCAGCGAGATCGCCCCGGAGTTCAACCCGCCACAGCAGGCGGAATACCAGGCGGAAAAAGGTGAATAACATGCCGGCTCCTTAGCATCTTAAAAATAGCCACTCACGATGCAGGATTTAGCCGTAATCGACAACTGATTATTGGCAGATTTCAGCGCTATGCCGCCTTCATGGTGCGGTATGCCAGCCGCCGCCCAGCGCCGCGATCAGCGCCACGCTACTGACCCACTGGGTGCTTTTCAGCGTCAGTAAACTTTGTTGCGCGCTCAGGCTGCTGTTTTCGGTTGTCGCCACATCCAGATAGTCAATCATCCCGGCCTCATACTGATTGCGTGTTACCTGCGCCGAAGTCTGCGCGGCGGCGGTGGCGCGCTGCTGTGCGGCGATTTCGCCCTGCAGCGTGTTCAGTTCCACCAAGCGGTCTTCGACATCCTGCATCGCCGTCAGCACCGTCTGTCGATAGTTCGCCACGCTGGCATCGTAGGCAGCGCGGGCCTGATCCACACTGGCCGAGGTGGCGCCAAAGTCCAGCAGCGAGCCGCTCAGCTCGGGTCCCAGCGACCAGACACGGTTAGGTAACGCGAACAGGTTATGCAGCGCAGAGGCGCTCACGCCGCCGCTGGCGCTGAGGGTGAGATCGGGATAGTACCCGGCGGTGGCAACTCCGATCGCCGCGTTGGCTGCCGCCATTTTACGCTCGGCCATGGCGATATCGGGACGGCGCTGCAGCAGTTCGGCCGGTAAGCCGCCGGGAATCGCCGGTAAGGTTGCCGTCAGGGTTGCGGCAGGCAGGCTGAAATCCGCAGGCGCTTTGCCCACCAGCAGGGCGATCGCATGTTCCATCTGGGCGCGTTGCCACTGATAATCCTGGGCCGAGGCGCTGGCGCTCTCCAGCTGTTGCTGCGCCTGAGCCACCGTGGCACGGGATTCCGTTCCCGCCTGATACTGGTTCTGTATCACGCTCAGATAGCGCTGATAGGCGGCGATGCTCTGCTGATACAAACCAATTTTTTCGTCCATGATGCGCAACTGGAAGTAGTCTTCCGCCAGCTCGGTCTGGGCGCTCAGGGTGATATTGGCGAGTTCCGCTGCGCTGGCCTGCGCGCTGGCCCGATCCTCTTCCCGTGTCCGACGCAGTTTGCCCCATAAATCCAGCTCCCAACTGGCATTCAGCGCCGCCTGATGGCTGCTGCTGGTGGTGCGCGTGCTGTCAGTGTGGCTGCCGCTCCGCGTCGTACTGGCGTCATAATCCAGGGTGGGAAACAGCGCCGCCCGGGACTGCGCCACCAGCGCCTGCGCCTGGCGATACTGCGCCGCGTATTCAGCCACATTCTGGTTAGAGAGGCTGACCTGACTGAGCAGGCTGTTTAGCGTGGCATCCTGGTACACCGACCACCATTCGCCCTTGTGCCGATCGTCCTGGGGCGTCGCCTGCTGCCAGCCTCTGGCCTCTTTGTAGTGAACCGGCATCGCCATCAAAGGGCGTTGGTAATCGGGGCCAACAGTACAGCCGCTCAACAGCAGCACCAGCACGGCCGGAAGACGTGATTTCATGATTCAGGTTCCCGCATGGCGCAGACGACGCCATTGACGTTGGGTGGCACGGCTCAGGCGATCGAGCCACAGATAAATAACCGGTGTGGTAAACAGCGTCAGCAGCTGGCTCAGCGCTAAGCCCCCGGCGATGGCAATGCCGAGCGGGCTGCGTAAGTCGGCATCACCGCCGCTGCCCAACGCCAGCGGCAGCGCCCCGAAGAACGCGGCCAGCGTGGTCATCATAATGGGGCGAAAACGCATCAGGCAGGCCTGGGTAATCGCCTGCTGCGGTGAAAGGCCAAGCCGCCGCTCGGCATCAATGGCAAAGTCGATCATCATAATCGCGTTCTTTTTTACGATACCGATCAACAGGATAATGCCGATCAGCGCGATCACCGTGAGCTGAGTATTGGTCAGTAACAGCAGCAGCAGCGCGCCCACGCCCGCCGAGGGCAATGTCGACAGAATCGTCAGTGGATGAATATAGCTCTCATACAGCACGCCCAGAACGATATAGACCGCCACCAGCGCCGCCACAATCAGCCACGGCATCGTGGCGGTCAGTTGATTAAATTCGGCCGCTGTTCCGGCATAGCCCGCCTGAATGGTTGAGGGCAAGCCAATCTGGGCCATCGCCTGTTTGATCAGCGCCTCCGCCTGCTCCAGCGAGACGCCGTCATTCAGGTTAAAGGCCACGGTGCTGGTAGCTGACTGCCCCTGATGCGTCACCGTCAGCGGGGCATTGCCGCCCGTGAAGCTGACAAAGGCCGACAGCGGAATGCGGTCGCCGCTGTCGTTAATGACGAACAGCTGCTGCAATATCGACGGATCGCGGGTATCGCTGTCCTGCAGCGACATCACCACGTGATACTGATTGAGCGTATGGTACAGCGTGGCAATCTGCCGCTGGCTGAACGCGTTATTCAGCATCGTGTCCAGCATCTTCACATTCACCCCCAGCCGGGTGGCCTGGTCGCGGTCGATCGTCAGCATCACTTCCTGACCGCCGGTTTGCGCATCGGAATCAACGCTGTTGAGCTGCGGAATCGCCGCCAGTGCCGCCTGGACTTTAGGCGTCCACTCGCGCAGCAGGGCCAGATCGTCCGCCTGCAGGCTGTACTGATAGGTGGCATTGGCACTGCGCCCGCCGATGTGCAGATCCTGCGCCGCCATCAGAAACAGCTGCGCGCCGGGGATCTTACTGGTTTTCTGGCTTAAGCGGTTAGCCACCTGGCTGGCCGTGGCATCACGCTTGTCAAAAGCTTTAAGCCGGACAAAAAAGTCGGCGTTATTGCGCGAGCCAAACATCCCGCTGCCCATGGATGACATCACGCTTTCAACGGCAGGATCGGACCGAATGATGTTGGTGAACTGCAGCATCTTCGGCTTCATCGCCTGAAACGAAATATTCTGATCCGCCCGTAAGGCCCCCATCAGCAGGCCCGTATCCTGTTCGGGGAAAAAGCCTTTCTGCACCACCGTATAGAGAAACAGGTTAAGCAGCACGGTGAGCAGCAGGCTAAGCAGGGTCAGTTTCTGATGGCGCATGACCCAGTTGAGACCGCGCGAGTAGGCCGCAAGCGCGTGGTTTAACTGATTTTCAATCCACTGATAGAGCGGATGCGGGCGCTTGCTCACGTTGGGTTTCGGTTTCAGCAGCCGCGCGCAGAGCATCGGCGTCAGGCTCAGCGAGACAAACATCGAAATCACCAGGGAAACGGTTAGCGTGATCGCAAACTCGCGAAACAGTCGCCCCAACAGGCTGCCCATCAGCAGGATGGGAATAAACACGGCAATCAGCGAGATCGTCATCGACAGCACGGTAAAGCTGACTTCACGCGCACCGCGGATGGCCGCACGCAGCGGGCGCTGGCCGGCTTCAATATGGCGGGTGATATTTTCCAGCACCACGATGGCGTCATCGACCACGAATCCCGTGGCGATGATCAGCGCCATCAGCGACAGGTTATCCAGGCTGTAACCCAGCAGGTACATCACCGCACAGGTTCCGATCAGCGAGACCGGTAGCGCCAGGGCCGGAATGATCACCGCCTGCAGGTTGCGTAAAAAGACAAACACCACCGCAATCACCAGCAGCACCGCAATCAGCAGCGTTTCTTCGGTATCGTATAGCGAGGCGCGCACGCCGGGCGAACGGTCCACCACCACCTTAAGCTGAGTATCGGCAGGCAGATCTTTTTCCAGGGCAGGCAGGCGGGCTTTGATGGCATCGATGGTGTCCAGCATGTTGGCGCCCGCCTGGCGCTTGATGCCCACCATGACCGCCGGTTGGGCATTGAGGAAGCCGGCCTGATAGCGGTCCTCTACCGAATCGTACACGCTGGCGACGTCGCCCAGCCGCACGACATTGCCCTCTTTGTTGCTGATAATCAGGTTGCGATAGCTGGCGGCTTTGTCCAGTTGGCCATTGCCGTCCACCATCCACGACTGGCTGCTGCCCTGCAGCGAGCCTTTAGGCAGCGTGGTGGTGCTGTTGGCCACCGCGCTGCGCACCGTATCCAGCGAAATACCCGCGTGGATGAGCTTAAGCGGCTGCAGATCGATGCGGACCGCAGGCAGCGCGCTTCCCATTAATGACACGTCGCCCACGCCCTTGATCTGCCCCATCGCCTGCTCGATTTTACTTTCGGCCAGATCGTAGAGTTCACCCGGCGAGCGGGTGGCGGAGGTCAGCGCCAGCATGACAATCGGCGCATCCGAGGGGTTGGCTTTGTGGTAGGTCGGCAGCGATGCCATCGCGCTTGGCAGCAGGCTGCGTGCCGCGTTGATCGCCGCCTGCACGTCGCGTGCCGCGCCGTTGATATCCCGGTTAAGTTCGAATTGTAAAATGATGGTGCTGGAGCCCTGCGAGCTGTTTGAGGTCATCTCGGTGATACCGGCAATCTGCCCCAGCGAGCGTTCCAGCGGCGTGGCAACCGTTGCCGCCATGGTTTCCGGGCTGGCACCGGCCAGGCTGGCATTAACCATAATAGTCGGGAAATCCACCTGCGGCAGCGGGGCCACCGGCAACAGGCGGTAGCCCAGCACGCCAAGCAGCAGAATCGCCATCGTCAGCAGCAGCGTGGCGACCGGGCGTAAGATAAACAGCCGGGTCAGGTTCATTGCCCGCTCCGCGCCTGTTGCTGACGGCGTTTCACCCAGGCATTGCCGCGCTGGGCAATCCCATCAAACCACAGATAGATCACCGGCGTGGAGAACAGCGTCAGTACCTGGCTGACGATCAATCCGCCGACAATCACCAGCCCCAGCGGCTGCCGCAACTCGGCACCCGATCCGGACGCGAGCATCAGCGGCAGTGCGCCCAGCAGCGCCGCCATGGTGGTCATCAGTATC
This sequence comes from Pantoea sp. V106_11, assembly GCF_029967885.1. Classification (NCBI taxonomy): domain Bacteria; kingdom Pseudomonadati; phylum Pseudomonadota; class Gammaproteobacteria; order Enterobacterales; family Erwiniaceae; genus Pantoea; species Pantoea sp. V106_11. The sequence goes on along the minus strand of NZ_JASCAK010000030.1, from coordinate 282,079 downwards.
GGGCGGAAACGCAGCAGACAGGCCTGATGAATGGCTTCCCGGGGGGAGAGATGCTGCTTGTTTTCGGCCTCCAGCGCAAAATCGATCATCATGATGGCGTTCTTCTTCACGATGCCGATGAGCAGAATCACCCCGATCAGCGCAATCAGGCTGAACGCCGTATTCGCCAGCAACAGGGTTAACAGCGCCCCGACCGCCGCTGAGGGCAGCGTCGAGAGGATCGTCACCGGATGGATGAAGCTTTCATACAGAATGCCCAATACCACATACATCGTCAGCAGGGCCGCCAGTATCAGCCACAGCGTGTTACCTGTGGCGCTCTGAAACGCCGAGGTTTCTCCCTGATAGCGCAGCGTAATCGCCGAGGGCAGCTGCAGCTGTGCAGTCACTTTGGTAATGGCGTTCTGCGCATCTTCCAGCGAATAGCCGTCATTGAGATTGAAGGAGATCATCACCGCCGGAAACTGATTCAGCCGCATGTGCATCAGCGACCCGGTCCGTTGATGGATCGTGGCGATGGCGGTCAGCCTGACCATGCCGCTGCTGGTGGTTGTGGCCGTGCTGGTGGCGGTTGAGGCTGATGAGGTATCCGGGCTGCTGTTGGCAGACGTGCTGTCTGATGCGGTGCTGGACGTGCTGGCAGAGGGTTTCAGATACACATCGTCGAAAGCGGCCGGGCTTTGCTGGTATTGCGGAGCGACTTCCAGCACCACGCGATACTGATTCGACTGGGTAAAGATCGTCGAGACCAGCCGCTGTCCAAACGCGCTGTAGAGCGCGGTATCAACGTCCGCTGCGGTCACGCCCAACCGCGCGGCTTTGTCCCGGTTCAGCTCGACATAAGCCACCTGGCCCTGATCCTGTAGGTTACTTACCACGCCGTTGAACTCTGGCCGTTTCTGCAAGGCCGCCACCAGTTTCGGCGACCAGGTCACCAGGTCTTCGCTGTTGGCATCGTCAAGGGTGAACTGATACTGGCTCGGCGTGACCTGATCGTTAACCGTCAGATCCTGTGCTGGTTGCAGATAAAGCTGAATGCCGACCACGCGCGTTGCCGCCTGCTGCAGCTGTTTGATGATTGCACCGGCTTTGTCGTCGCGTTGACCAAAGGGCTTCAGGTTGATCTGCAACCGACCGCTGTTCAGGCTGGTGTTGTTGCCGTCAATACCGATGGTCGAAGAGACGCTCTCAACCGCCGGATTTTGCATGATCACCGCAGACAGCGCCTGCTGGCGCTTCGCCATCTCGGTAAAAGAGACGTCCTGCGTGGCCACGGTCACGCCCTGAATCAACCCGGTATCCTGAGTTGGGAAGAAGCCTTTGGGGACAAGGATATACAGCAGCGCGGTGAGAGCAAAGGTCGCCAGCGCCGCCAGCAGCGTCAGTTTCTGATGATCCAGCACCCGGGTCAGCAGGCGGTCGTACCCGCGAATCAGCCAATCAAAAACCTCGCCGCCTTTGCGCGCGAAACGGGACTGCTTCTCGGGCGGAACAAAGTGCAGCAGGTAAGCACACAGCATCGGCGTTAAGGTCAGCGAGACCAGCATTGAAACCAGAATGGATACCGCCAGCGTGATGGCAAACTCGCGAAACAGGCGCCCCACCACATCGCCCATAAACAACAGCGGAATCAGCACCGCAATCAGGGAAAAGGTCAGAGAGATGATGGTAAAGCCAATCTGCTGCGATCCCTTTAACGCCGCCTCCAGCGGTGGCTCCCCTGCTTCCAGCCGCCGGGAAATATTCTCGACCACCACGATCGCGTCGTCGATCACAAAACCGGTGGCAATCGTCAGCGCCATCAACGACAGGTTATTGAGGCTGAAGCCGGCGAGATACATCACGCCAAAGGTTCCCACCAGCGAAAGCGGTACCGCCACGCTGGGGATCAGCGTGGCCGCCACGTTACGCAGGAACAGAAAGGTCACCATCACCACTAGCGCAATGGAAAGCATCAGCTCAAACTGGACATCGCGGATGGAGGCGCGAATGGTTTGGGTACGATCGGACAGGATGGTCATTTTCACGCCGTCGGGCAGCGCGGCCTGCAGCGTGGGCAACTGCGCCTTGATGCTGTCCACCACCTGGATGACATTCGCCCCCGGCTGGCGCTGCACGCCGATCACGATGGCCGGGTGGTTGTTGGCCCAGGCAGACTGAAAGCTGTTCTCCGGTCCCTGCTCAATATGGGCGATGTCCTTCAGCCTCAGGGCGGCGCCGTTCTGGTAGGTCAGAATCAGGTTGCCGTATTCGGCGGCGGTGCGCAGCTGGTCGTTGGCGTCAATGGTGACGGAGTGATAGCGGCCGTCAAATCCGCCCTTGGAGCCTTTGACGTTGCTGTTGCCGATAAGCGTATTCACGTCTTCCAGCGTCAGGCCATGGGCCGCCAGCGCCTGAGGGTTCATCTGCACGCGAATTGCCGGTTGGTGACCGCCCGCGAGCGTTACCATGCCCACGCCGGAAATTTGCGAGAGCTTGAGCGCAACGCGGGTATTCACCAGGTCCTGAACCTGCGTCAGCGGCAGAGTATCCGAGCTGGCAGCTAAGGTGATGACCGCACTGTCGGCCGGATTGACCTTTTTATAGGTGGGCGGCGTGGGCAGATCGGTCGGCAGCAAATTATTGGCGGCGTTGATGGCGGCCTGCACCTCCTGCTCGGCCACATCCAGCGACAGATCCAGGCTGAACGTCAGGGTGATGATCGACGATCCGCCTGAGCTGGTCGAGCTCATCTGGCTCAGGCCTGACATCTGTCCCAGTTGGCGCTCCAGCGGTGAAGTTATCGTCGATGCCATTACGTCCGGGCTGGCACCGGGATAGAGCGTTGTCACCTGAATAGTTGGGTAATCGACCTGCGGCAGCGCCGACGTTGAAAGAAACCGGTAAGCAAACAGGCCAGCGATCAGCACGCCCGCCATCAGCAGGATGGTGGCGACCGGACGCAGAATAAAGAGGCGTGACGGGTTCATTGTGCCTCAGCCGGTGGGGTCGGTTGGGTGCTGTCCGCGACCGAAACTTTACTGCCGTTGGTCAGGCGATCGATCCCTTCCGTGACCAGACGGTCGCCAGGCTTCACGCCCTGCAGAATAGCCTGCCACGTCTCACCGTAAGCCGGACCTGCCGTAACCGGCTGGCGCGTCACGGTGTTGTCTTTATTGATGATAAAAACAAAGCTGCCGTCGCTGCTCAACTGTAACGCCTGCGCCGGAATAATGGTGGCGCCTTTCAGCACGCTGGTTTGCAGGCGTAGGTTCACAAACTGGTTGGCGTACAGCGCCTCGTCGTCGTTAGCGAACATGGCTTTCAGCGTAATGGTGCCGGTCGCCGTGTCGATCTCGTTGCTGATAAATTTCACCTGCCCCTGACTCAGGGCATGCTGGTTATCCTGATCGAAGGCGGTGGCGGGCAGTGTCCGATCGTGATGAAGGGCTTTTACCAGCGTCGGGATATGACTTTGGGGCACGCTAAAAGTAACGGCGGCAGGCTGCATCTGGGTAATGGTCACCAGCCCGGTCGTGGAGGCACTCTGAATCATATTGCCCGGATCGACCTGACGCAGCCCTACCCGACCACTGACGGGTGCGGTGATGCGCGCATAGCCAATATTCAGCCTGGCGCTGGCAATCTGGGCCTGATCGGCAGCCACTGCGCCGCGATACTGTCCCACGGTCGCGATTTGCGTATCTAAATCCTGGCGGGACAGCGAGTCCTGGGCCGCCAGTTTACGGTAGCGTGCCAGCGTCAGTTCGGCACTTTTCAGCAACGCCATATTTTCGCTGAGCTCCCCCTGATACTGATTCAGCGTGGCCTCGTAGCTGCGGGGATCGATCTGCGCCAGCAGCTGGCCCGCTTCAACCTTCTGCCCTTCGGTGAAGTAGACCTTCTCCAGTTGACCGTCTACCCGGCTGGTGACCGTTACGCTGGCATTGGGGATCACCGTACCCAGCGCGTAGAGATAGACCGGCACATCGGCGGTGCTGGCGGTGCCGCTGTGAACCAGCGTCGTGCCGCCTTTCAGCATACCAGGGCCGCCATGGCGTCCGGCATGACCGCGCGCGGGCAGGGTGCCACCTGCGCCTTTATGGCCCATCAGTCGCCATGCCACGGCGGCAACGATTAACAGCGCAATGAGCAGAAGCAGCCATTTCAGCCAGCGGGAACCATGGGTACGGGGAGCGTGAGTAGTCATCGAACTCTTCAGGTAAACAGGGATAAAAGAAATCCTCCGGATGGGAGGTATCGTCGAAACGGCATCTGCAAAGATTATCGGCTACTTGTGTTACGACTTTCCATCGCCAAACCGTAAGGGTTGCGTTAAGAAACCTTACCAGTCCCCTGCCCACGGGGTGGACCTGCACGAATAACAGGGGCTGGCGGCCGGAATAGTGGGCAAAAAAAACCCACGCATCTGCGTGGGTTGGTGTAATAACGATTGGCCTTGCCGGAGCAGTGCCCGTTTTCACACCCATCAATACCTCTGGGATGTCCATACTCTCACCCTGCAGGAGTCAGTGACAGGTGAAAAAGGAAAATGAATTCGGCGAAATGAAACGAGGTGTAAAAACATCCACACCTCACTTACAGTTTGATTTGGTTAGGATTTATCTGAACCGCTATCCACAGGCTTGCTGTAGATGGCATCCGGGGCAATATTCATGTGCTTGAGCACCGGCCCCATGATGTTACCGAACACCGGCGCGGCTACGGAGCCACCGAAGTGATCGCCCGCGGTAGGATGGTTAATCATTACCACCAGCGCCACCTCAGGATGGCTGGCCGGGGCAATACCTGCGGTGTAGTTCACATAACCGCCATCATACTTCCCGCTGCTGCCCATCTTTTCAGCCGTACCGGTTTTGGTGGCCAGTCGATAGCCCGGTACCGCCGCTTTCAGTCCGGTACCGCCCGGCAGGACGTCACTTTCCAGCATGTGCACCACTTCCTTGACCGTTTCCGGATTAGCGACCTGCTTGCCCAGCACCGGCGGCGTCACTTTGGTGATCGACAGCGGACGATAAACGCCATAGGAACCCAGCGTGGCGTATTCACGGGCAATTTGCAGCGGCGTGACGCGCAAACCGTAGCCGAAGGAAAAGGTCGCGCGTTCGATATCGGCCCAGCGCGTGCGGTGCAGCGGGAAATACCCTACGCTTTCGCCGGTCAGCCCCAGCCCGGTGGGTTTACCCAGGCCAAATGCGTAGTAGGTGTTCACCAGGGCTTCCGCCGGCATCGCCAGGGCGATATGAGAAACGCCGATGTCGCTCGATTTTTGCAAAATGCCGGTCATGGTCAGGCGCGGCCAGTGACCGACGTCGCGGATCAGGTGGCCGTTAACCCGGTAAGGCGTGGTATCCAGCACGGAATCCGGCCGGACGAGGTGACGTTCCAGCCCTTCCATCACCACAAGGGGTTTTACCGTTGAACCCGGCTCGTAGCTGTCATTAATGGCGGTATTGCGCATCTGCGCTGGGGTTGCCCCCTGATAGTTGTTGGGGTTGAACGAGGGATAAGAGGCCATCGCCAGAATCTCGCCCGTATCAATTTTAACCAGCACCGCCGCGCCCGAATCCGCCTTGTTTAGCAGCACGCCATCGCGCAGCTTACTGTAGAGCGTGTACTGGCTGAATTTATCAATGCTGAGCTGCACCGTCGGCGGCTGAGTGGGCGGCTGGTAGCTAATCATCGCGATAATATTCCCCGCCGCATCCTGCCGGTAGACTTCTTTGCCCGGCTGGCCCTGCAGGACTTTATCAAAGCCCTTTTCCAGTCCGTTGAGGCCGGTGTTATCGGCCCCCACAATACCAATCAGCGGCGCGGAGGCTTCGCTCATCGGATAAAAGCGACTGTCGTCGTAGACTTCACTGATGCCTTTAAGCTTCAGATCTTTAATATCTTTGGCGATCCCCAGTTCGACTTTGCGCCCGAGATAGAGAAAACGACGTTTGGGGTTAGCGGTGATCTGCGCCGCGACCTCTTCTGGTCGCATACTTAATGCCGCCGCCAGATAGGCCCACTTGGCGCTGGTAAAATCAGGGTTGCTCTCCAGCACGCGCTGCGGATCGGCGATGACATCCCGCGACGGTACGCTGAGCGCCAGCGCTTCGCCGTTGCGATCCAGTAAGGTGCCACGGCTGGTCGGAAGCGTAACGGTACGCAGCGAGCGCTGATCGGCCTCGTGTTCCAGCATGGGCTGATTAAGAAACTGCAAATCGGCGACGCGCACCAGCAGAACAGCCATGCAGGTAAATACGCCCAGGCAGATCAGGCGAAAACGGAAAGGGTTAAACGGGGCTTTTATCTGGTCTTTACCCAGTAATTTTTTAATCCGGGGCATGGCAATCCGCTGCGCTTAAAAAAAAGAGGTCAATCCCGCAGTTATAATCAAAGCACGGGTAAAAACACAGGAAAACTGTGTATCAGTTCGTTATCGTTCAGTTTATTTCGGGCAAAAAAAACCTGCGTATCTACGCAGGTCGGTGTAATCAAGAAAAAATCAGTTGATGTTCACCCATCAATACCTCTGGGATCCTGAATGTAGCAAGCGAAACGGCTTTTTCGCCACGACTGAAACGCAACAGATGCCTGCAAAATGTAACCAGCCGTGTGAACCTTAGGCTTTTGTGCAAACGACATGTTTTTTAATGTCAACCAGGCAACTCATGGCGTTGGGTCCCTGCGTCAGGGATGACGTGCCGATATCCAGGGTTAACACATTGGGGTTGCCCGCCCGGTCAAACGGCTGCCACGCTTTGCCAAAACCGGGATCAAACCAGGCGCCGGTGGAAATGATCACCACGCCCTGCTTCAGCCCCTCGGTCAGACGCACGCCGGCCAGTATTCTGCCGCGCGCATTGCTGACCTCTATTTCGTCACCGTCTCCGATATCCCGCACCGCCGCATCCTGCGGATGCATATACAGGGTTTCATGCCCGGCGGTTTTGTTACCCTGAACGGTAGCCGTCGCATCTAACTGGCTGTGTAACCGGTCCGATGGCTGAATGGAGATCATGTGTAGCGGATAATCACGGCTGGCTGCCGCGCCAAGCCATTCCTGAGGCTCACGCCATTCCGGATGCCCGGCCATATCCTCCAGGTGGTAGTCAGCGATGGTCTGGCAGAACAGCTCAATCTTACCGCTGGCAGTCTGTATCGGGTTGGCCTCGGGATCGGCGCGGAAGTCTTCCATAAAGATATAAGGCTTACCGCCTTCGGGGATCTCCACAAAGCCACGCTGCCAGAACTCACCGAACTCAGGGAAAGGAATGCCACGACGGCCGTGCGCCACCGCACATTGCTGGTAGAGATGTTCTATCCACTGCATCTCGTTGCGCCCTTCGGTGAAGGTATCGCGATAGCCTAAGCGCTCGGCGAGATCGGCAAAAATATCAAAGTCGTTCCGTGCCTGATGTTGCGGCTTAATCGCCTGGTGCATTGCCAGTACAAAACGGTCACGTGATGAACCGCCGATGTCATTACGCTCCAGCGTGGTGGTGGCGGGCAGCACGATATCGGCCATCTGCGCCGCAGGTGTCCAGACGATATCCTGGACCACTACGGTATCCGGCTTCTGCCAGCCTTCCACCAGCCGGTTAAGCTGCTGATGATGGTGAAACGGATTGCCGCCCGCCCAGTGCACCATATGAATGTCCGGATAGTGCAGAGTTTCGCCCTGGAAACCATAAGGCTGGCCGGGATTGAGCAGCATGTCACTGATGCGGGCAACCGGAATGGACAGGCCTGAAGGGTTCGGTCCGGTGCTCATCATCGGCGCGGGGCCTTCCTGACGCGGATTGCCCACGCTGTTCATCGAGCCGTGTCCAAACGAGAAGCCCGCACCCGGCAAGCCCGGCTGCCCGAGCATGGAAGAGAGCGCGATCATCATCCAGTAAGGCTGTTCGCCACGGTGGGCGCGCTGAACCGAATAGGAGCAGGTGATAAAACTGCGTTTGCCGATCAGCTGTCGGGCCAGATGTACAATGCGATCCGCCGGGATATCGGTGATCTTGCTGGCCCAGCCGGGCGTTTTGGCGATGCCGTCGCTTTCACCCAGCAGATAGGCACGTAGCTGTGGCCAACCGGTGCAGTGACGGGCCAGAAACGCCTCGTCGGTCGCACCACGCTGACAAATTTCGTAACCGAGTGCCAGCATCAGCGCCACGTCGGTATTCGGCCGGATCGGTATCCACTCCGCGTTAACAAACTCTGGGCAGTCATCGCGCATCGGGCTGATGTTAATCACCGGCGTGCCTTTTGCCGCCAGCTGCTCCAGCGCCGGTTTCAGGCTGTGCTGGCCTGCGCCGCCGGATGCCACCTGAGCATTTTTTAACGCCAGCCCACCGAAGGCGACAAACACCTCCGCATGTTCCACCACCTGCGGCCAGTCGGTGACGCGCCCGGTCAGCGGCATGTAGGTGCCCATCACGTAAGGTAGGAAAAACTGCGCGGCGCCCCAGCTGTAGTTGCCTTGCTGATCGACGCCACCGCCACCCTGGAAATAGAAGCGGCGCACCAGCGTACGCGCATGGTTGACGCGCCCCGCCGATGACCAGCCGTAAGAGCCATTAAAAATGCCGGATGCACCGTAGCGTTCGCGAATACGGCGATTTTCCTCTGCCACCAGATCCAGCGCCGTCTCCCAGTCAACGGCAACAAAATCTTCGCGTCCGCGCAGCGTGCGGTCACTGTTTTCGCGCGATTTCAGCCATGAGCGGCGCACCATGGGCTGGCGAATACGTTTGTCTGAGTAAACCAGTTCCGGGATGGTGTTGAGCATCGGCGAGGGATCGGCGTCGGCAAAAAAAGGTTCGCAGCCGATAAGACGATCGTTTTCGCTTACCGCGGTAAAGGCGCCCCAGTGCGCCAGATGTGGCACTTTAGTTTTCATGGTCATCGCTATGGCAGGTGTTGGGATCAGCAGCATAGCATGGGCCGCAACCTGAACAGAAGGCATCACCAACCGTCTGATTTTACCCTGTTTGCGACAGCGCTGGCATTCTGTTGTCTTGATGTGCGCCCGCTTTTCCGTAACACTGGTGCGATGTGTAAACGTTTCCCCAAAATCAGGTAATCGCATGGCCACCATTAAGGATGTTGCCCGGTTGGCGGGAGTTTCCGTCGCCACGGTTTCCCGCGTCATCAACAATTCGCCTAAAGCCAGTGACAGTTCACGCCAGGCGGTCAGCCAGGCGATGGAGTCGCTGCAGTATCATCCAAACGCCAATGCACGGGCGCTGGCGCAGCAGTCCACTGAAACGCTGGGGCTGGTGGTCGGGGATGTTTCCGATCCGTTTTTTGGCGCGATGGTGAAGGCCGTTGATGAGGTGGCGGGCCAGACAGGCAACTTTCTGCTGATTGGTAACGGTTACCATAATGAGCAAAAAGAGCGGCAGGCTATTGAGCAGCTGATGCGCCATCGCTGCGCGGCACTGGTGGTGCACGCCAAGAAAATCCCCGACAGCGAGCTGGAAGTGTTGATGAAGCAGATGCCGGGCATGGTCTTACTGAACCGTCTGCTGAAGGGCTTTGAAAAGCGCTGCATCGCGCTGGACGACCGCTACGGCGCCTGGCTGGCGACGCGCCATCTGATTCAACTGGGCCATCAGAATATTGCGTTTATCTGCTCCACTCACACGATTTCCGATGCGGAGGATCGCCTGCAGGGTTATTACGACGCGCTGCAGGAGCACGGCCTGCCCTGCAACGATCGGCTGGTCGCCTGGGGCGAGCCGGACGAAGTCGGCGGCGAGCAGGCGATGACGGAGTTGCTGGGACGCGGTAAAAACTTCAGCGCCGTGGCCTGCTACAACGACTCCATGGCCGCTGGTGCCCTGGCGGTGCTGAGCGACAACGGCGTGCAGGTGCCGGAAGAGATGTCACTCATCGGCTTCGATGACGTGCTGGTTTCCCGCTACGTTCGCCCTCGTTTAACCACGGTGCGTTACCCGATTGTCACCATGGCGCAGCAGGCCGCTGAACTGGCTCTGGCGCTGGCACATCAACAGCCGCTGCCGGAAGTGACCAATATGTTCAGTCCCACGCTGGTCCGCCGTCATTCAGTCGGCGGCCCGGCAACCTCATCCTGAGTGGATCGTTGCCTTGCCGCGACGCTCAGCGCGGCATAACCTCCCCCTGGAAACCCATCCGCCAAATCATCCCCAAACCATTGTTCAAAATGTCTTTTCCATTCCTAACCTTCAAGGGAATAAGCCGGTGGCATTCGTGTTGCGGGAAGGCGGCAAGGTGAGTCATCCCCGGGAGCTTACTGCAGTAAGTGACCAATATGTTCAGTCCCACGCTGGTCCGCCGTCATTCAGTCGGCGGACCAGCGACCTCATCCTGAGTTCATCTTTACCTTGCCGCGACGCTCAGCGCGGCATAACCTCCCCCTGGAAACCCATCCGCCAAATCATCCCCAAACCATTGTTCAAAATGTCTTTTCCATTCCTAACCTTCAAGGGAATAAGCCGGTGGCATTCGTGTTGCGGGAAGGCGGCAAGGTGAGTCATCCCCGGGAGCTTACTGCAGTAAGTGACCAATATGTTCAGTCCCACGCTGGTCCGCCGTCATTCAGTCGGCGGACCAGCGACCTCATCCTGAGTTCATCTTTACCTTGCCGCGACGCTCAGCGCGGCATAACCGCCCCCTGGAAACCCATCCGCCAAATCATCCCCAAACCATTGTTCAAAATGTCTTTTCCATCCCTCATCTTCTGCGGAATAAGCCGGTGGCATTCGTGTTGCAGGAAGGCGGCAAGGTGAGTCATCCCCGGGAGCTTACTGCAGTAAGTGACCGGGGTGATGAGCCGCGGCCAACGCACCTGCGGCGCGAAGGACGCCAGCTTATTGGCTGGGGTGATGAGCAGCGGCAAAGGTCACCTGCGGCGCGAAGGACGCCAGCTTATTGGCTGGGGTGATGAGTCGCGGCCAAGGACACCTGCGGCGCGAAGGACACCCGCTTATTCATTTGAAGGCGCGGAGGAGGGCCTCAAGAGGCCTGACAAGGGCGATGACGGTTTCGTCCTGCACCTGCGCCGCCGCATCCAGCTTCGCATGCATTTGCGCCATTTCGCTGGCCCCAAACGCCTGGTTACGGACATAGGCATTCACCATGTTGATGCCCATGACGCTCAGCTCATCCACCTGTTTCGCGCTGCTTTCCAGCGCCTTAAGTGGCGCGCTGCCGTTGAGTAATGGCGCAACCTGAGCAGCGTTATCGTGCCAGCGTTGGAGTTGAGAGCGAATAGCTGCGGCAGCCGCCACGTTGCTTCTGTCTTCAACCAGCGCGACCACCTGCTTATCCAGTGTTCTGACGGCGTCGCTTTCTGCCGGTAAAACATCGGCCAGCCGGTTCAGCGGCTCAAAGTAGTTGTAATGCCCGGCCTGAAACTTGAGATGCTGTCGAGTGTAATACTGGGCCGGTTCCAGCGCCTGAGCCAGCACGCGCAGCGGCTGAATATCCGTGCTGTTTGCAAGCCGCGTCATCTGTCGGTCTGCCTGATAATGCTGCTGCAGCCCCACCGATACGGTCGTCCAGCGGTCCATTGCCGCCAGCCGCTGGTACATGCTGTCGGGATCGGTGACATCCTGGGCTGACCATAACCGCTCCGCAACCACAAACGCACGCGGCCAGAGTTTGGTATCAATAATCGCGCTGTTGACGTTTTCGGCCCACAGCGCGGCCTCACCGCCCAGCAGGTTTTGCTGCATCTGGCGCGCATCCGGCAGCACAGGCTGAATCCCCCTGGGCACCGCGTCGAGCCGCTGCCCTTCGGCCGCGTAACGGACGTTACCCACCAGCATGTATCCGCTCAGTTGATTGTTCGCCAGGGTGACGACCGGTTTGAACGGTCCCATCCAGGTATCCACCGTGAACGTCAGCCGGTTCGCCGAAAGCCAGTCGATGGCGTTCACCAGACGACGCGATTTTCCGGCAAAGTCGATAAAACCGCGCCAGCCGTCGCGGCCTTTAATCAGGGTGAAACTCCCCGTTACCGGGCTGCCTTTTAACCGTGGCATGGTAAAGGACCAGCTCTGAGCCTGTTCGCCCGACTGCACCACATCCTGGCCGTTAAGGCCCTGAGGATAGATTTCGTTGCGATAGTGATAGCTGGCCGGCTGAGGCTGATCGAGATAAAAACCCGTGGACAGAATGCCGCGATAGCCGTTTTTCGCTACCGTGCCCAGTGCATCCTGTCCCTGCCAGGACTGAATCAGAATGCTGTGCGGCAGATCGGGATGGGCAATTTCATCCCAGCCCACCATGCGCCGCTGGTGTTTTTCGAGGATTTTCTCAACGCGCTGATTGAACCAGGCCTGCAGCGCATGGGGATCGGCTAATCCACGATCGCGCATAAACTGCTGAACAGCGGCGGATGCCTGCCACTGGCTGGGATCCACCTCATCGCCACCGATATGCAGGTAGGGATCGGGGAAGATCGCTGCCATCTCCCCCACCAGCGCGTCAATAACCTGATAAACCTGTTCGTTGCTGGGATCCAGCAAGGGTTTGAAAACGCCCCACCCGCGCTCCATCTGATACGGCCCCGGCGCGCTGATCAGTTCCGGCATCGCCACCGCCAGCGCGGAGGCATGGCCGGGTATATCCAGCTCCGGCACCACGCGCACGCCACGCTCAGCCGCATACTGCACCACCTCACGCATCTCCGCCTGAGTATAGAAAAGCCCGTCGCTGGCTTTCTGCTGCAGTTGCGGATAGCGGAGGGAGGCAAAGCGCCAGCCCTGATCGTCGGTGAGATGCCAGTGCAGCACGTTCATTCGCGCCGCCGCGATCCCATCGATCTGGCGTTTCAGCGTTCTGACCGGCATAAAATGGCGGGCGCTGTCGATAAGGATGCCGCGCCAGGCAAAGCGCGGTTTATCGTGAATCGTTATCCAGGGAATACGGGTGCCTTCGGCACTGTTTTCTATCAGCTGCAGTAACGTTTCCATGCCGCGCATCGCGCCAAAGCGGCTGTTGGCTTTCAGCAGCACGCCGTCGCGGTTGACGTCCAGTTGGTAACTTTCATCGCTGTCAGGCTGAGGGACAGGGTTGACCGCCTGCGCGATGGCAATACGAATTGTGGGATGCTCAACCGGCTGATCGGCGGGTAACAGCGGCCAGCCGGTTTGGCGAGCGATGCGCGACAGCCAGCGTGTTTCGGCGCCGGGCAGCGTGTCCCCGACAATCTGTAGCGTCAGCTGTGGGGTGAGCGTCAGCCAGCCTGCGTGGGCAGGTTGCTCAACCTGCTGTGGCCACGGCATGAGCGGCAGCGTATCGGCGGCGGCGGAAAAGGTCAGCGCACAACAACAGATCAGCACATTTCGACGTAACGGCATTGGCACGGCTCCCTGCGGGTCAATGGCTAAAAAGAACGATAAACAGAGTTAAGTCATTTTGCTCCGCTAAGCAAATTCGCCCGCCGGAAAAGGCGATCTCGGGTCTGTTTTTTTTCAGTGTCGATTTTATCTTCTTGTTCAAGGCTTCTTTGCTTCAGGTCAAAAACAAGCCGATTAATTCACTGCAATTACTACATGTTGAGTCTAAAATCCAAAAACACACCCATATGTAGTTAACGGAGAAAAAATGGCAACGGTGGTGGTGAAGCGCGACGGATGCCGCGTAGGCTTTGATTCACAGCGTATCGCCGCAGCAGTGAAGGCTGCGGCACGGGCGGCAAACGTGGAAGATGCACGGTGGTGCGACACGGTGGCCGATCGGGTCAGCACTCAACTGGCCCATCGTCAGGAAGTGGATATCGGTGACATCCAGTATGCGGTGGAAGAAACGCTCATGGCCGGGCCTTACCCGCAGCTGGCACGCACCTATATTGAGTATCGTCACGATCGCGACGTGGAGCGCGAGCGCCGCAGCCATCTGCATCACGCCATTCGTGGTCTGGTGGATCAGACCAACGCCGCCCTGCTGCATGAAAATGCCAATAAAGACAGCAAAGTGATCCCCACCCAGCGCGATCTGCTGGCCGGGATCGTCGCGAAGCACTATGCGCAGCAGCAGATCCTCCCCCGGGACGTCGTTCAGGCGCATGAACGCGGCGAGATCCACTATCACGATCTCGATTATTCCCCCTTCTTCCCCATGTTCAACTGCATGCTGATCGACCTGAAAGGGATGCTGACCAACGGCTTCAAGATGGGTAATGCCGAGATCGAGCCGCCAAAATCCATCGCCACCGCAACGGCCGTCACGGCGCAGATCATTGCGCAGGTCGCCAGCCATATTTACGGTGGAACCACGCTGAACCGCATTGATGAAGTGCTGGCACCCTATGTGGAAAAGAGCTTCGCAAAACACCTTGCCGTGGCGCAGGACTGGCACATTCCTCAGGCGGACGCCTATGCTCGCGAACGTACCGAAAAAGAGTGCTATGACGCCTTCCAGTCGCTGGAATACGAGGTAAATACGTTACACACGGCAAACGGGCAAACCCCGTTCGTGACCTTTGGTTTTGGCCTGGGCACGAGTTGGGCGGCACGGCTGGTTCAGACCTCCATTTTGCGTAACCGCCTGGCGGGGCTGGGTAAAAATCACAAAACCGCCGTGTTCCCAAAGCTGGTCTTTACGATTCGGGAAGGCGTGAACCGCCGTGCGGGAGAGGTTAACTACGACATTAAGCAACTGGCGCTGACCTGTGCCAGTAAGCGGATGTATCCCGACATTCTGAATTATGATCAGGTGGTCCAGGTCACTGGCTCCTTTAAAACTCCCATGGGCTGCCGCAGTTTTCTGGGCGTTTACGAGGAAAACGGTGAGCAGATTCATGAAGGCCGGAATAATATCGGCGTCATCAGCCTTAATTTACCGCGCATTGCGCTGGAAGCAGACGGAGACGAAACCCGTTTCTGGACCTTGCTGGATGCGCGGCTGGCGCTGGCGAAGCGGGCGCTCATGACGCGCGTTGCCCGACTCGAAAAAACCAAAGCCCGCGTTGCGCCTATCCTGTACATGGAAGGCGCCTGCGGCGTGCGGCTTAATGCCGATGATGAGATTGGCCCCATTTTCCGCAATGGCCGCGCCTCGCTGTCACTGGGCTATATCGGTCTGCATGAAACCCTGAATGCCCTGAGTGGCGCGCAACACCATCCTTTCGATGATGCGGCGCTGCGCGCTAAAGGCGTTGCCATCGTGGCCCATATGCGTGCGGCTACCGATGCCTGGAAAGACGAAACCGGCTACGGCTTTAGTCTCTACAGCACGCCCAGTGAGAACCTGTGCGACCGCTTCTGTCGTCTGGATGCCGCGCAGTTTGGCGTGGTAAAGGGGGTAACCGATAAAGGCTACTACACCAACAGCTTCCATCTGGACGTTGAGAAGAAGGTGAATCCCTACGATAAGATCGATTTTGAAGCGCCCTATCCGTCGTTGGCTAACGGCGGGTTTATCTGTTACGGCGAATATCCCAACGTGCAGCACAACCTCAAGGCGCTGGAAGACGTGTGGGATTACAGCTATGACCGCGTGCCCTACTACGGCACCAACACGCCGATTGACGAGTGCTACGAATGCGGGTTCAACGGGGAATTCACCTGCACCAGTCGCGGCTTTACCTGCCCCAACTGCGGCAATCACGATCCTGCCCGGGTTTCGGTTACGCGCCGCGTATGTGGCTATCTCGGCAGCCCGGATGCGCGTCCGTTTAACGCCGGTAAACAGCAGGAAGTGCAGCGTCGGGTGAAGCACCTGGATAGCGGACAGCTGGGATGATGCGCATCCATCGTTACTACGATGTGGATATCGTGAACGGGCCCGGCACGCGCTGTACGCTGTTTGTCTCAGGCTGCGAGCATCAGTGTCGCGGCTGTTACAACCAGAGCACCTGGCGGCTGGATTCCGGCGTGCCGTTTACGCTGGAAATGGAGGAGCAGCTGTTAGCGGATTTACAGGATACGCGTATCCCGCGTCAGGGTTTATCGCTGAGCGGCGGCGATCCGCTGCATCCTCATAACGTGCCGCATGTTCGTCGGTTAGTGAAACGGGTAAAACAGACGTGCGCAGGCAAAGATATCTGGTTGTGGACCGGCTATGACATGCAGGCACTCAGCCCGGCACAGCGCGCGATCCTGCCCTGGATAGACGTGGTGATTGACGGGCGGTTTGAAGAGGCAGAACGCGATGCCACGCTCCTGTGGCGCGGCAGCCGAAATCAGAAAATCTGGTATCTACGCTGAAACACGGGGGATCGCGCCGGACTCGATCAGCGTGAACCCCGTATTTTCTTCGGCAAACGCCTGGTGATGCAGGCAGCGAGCCACGTCCTGAGCCGACACGGCACGCCAGTTGCCTGGCAACCAGGCGAACAGCGGAGCCATCAGGCTTTCTCCCCGACGTTTATCTTTTCGTTCACCCAGCAACAGCGAAGGCCGGACCACCGTCAGGCTCGGCCACGCCTGATGGCGCAGCGCATTTTCCATCTCACCTTTCACGCGATTGTATAAAAAGGGGGAGTGACGGTTAGCACCGTGCGCACTGACCACCAGCATCTTTCTGGCCCCCAGACGTAACGCGTTCAGGGCGGTATCCACCACCAGCGTGTAATCCACGTGAATAAAGACCTCTTTACTGCCCGCCTGCTTACGCGTGGTGCCCAGACAGCAAAATACCGTCGTCAGCGGTGCCTCCAGCGGGCGCAGGACATCCGTGAGATCGGCTTCAACAGGGTTGACGACCTTGTTCATTGCGGGAAGCGCACGACGGCTGGGCGCAATAATTTCATCCACGCGCGGATCGTCGATCAGTAAACGCAGCAGACAGGATCCCACTAAGCCGGTTGCGCCCGTCAGTAATACACGATTCATCTCAGAATATTCCCTGTTTCGCTGCCAGCCGTGCAAAATCTGGCCAATGTGAGCCGCCTGGCTTGCGTTCTCAGAATCGACAACCAGGCTTAACAGGTCATCAGGATAGCGCAGTATGCGCCTGACATGCCTAAAGGAGAGTATAGATGAGCACCAGAATTGCGGTTCTGATCACCGATGAATTTGAAGACTCTGAGTTTACCTCGCCAGCCGAAGTCTACAAACGTGCAGGCTATGAGGTGGTTACCATTGAGGAACAGGCGGGTAAAACCGTGAAGGGCAAACAGGGCGATGCTGAAGTCACCATCGATCGCAGCATCGACGACGTTAGCCCGGCGGAATTTGACGCACTGCTGCTACCGGGTGGACACTCGCCGGATGCACTGCGCGGTGACGACCGCTTTGTTGCCTTTACCAAAGACTTTGTGGCCAGCGGCAAACCCATCTTTGCTATCTGCCACGGGCCACAACTGCTGATCAGCGCCAACGGCGTTCGCGGTCGTAAAATGACCAGCGTGAAGGCCATTGCGATCGACCTGATCAATGCGGGTGCCGACTTCCGTGATGAGGAAGTGGTGGTTGACGGTGACAAGCTGGTCACCAGCCGTACGCCGGCGGATCTGCCTGCCTTTAACCGCGAGTCCCTGCGTATTCTGCAGGCACTGTAACGGCCCACGCCCTTTTCCGCCAGGAAGGGGGCGCTTTATTTACGCCTCGCGTTGCCAGACAATTTTTTTGCCGAAACCCAGCACATTGTCGGTCATTTTCAGCTCATCAAGCGTAATTTCCCACAGGGGCGCAGAAACCTTGCGCGAAACCGGGAAGCGACGCTGGTACGCGGTGCGCGCCTCAGACGCGTCTTCTTCGCTGAGCGGCCGGATATGACCCCGATACTGCACGCCTTTTATCAGCAGTACCGTCTTCGGCTGTCCATTGATTGTCCCCGCCACGCGGTTATTTTTCATTGCTAACAGGCCATGACGCGTATCCGACTCCGTCATGAGCCAGAAAGCCATGCGTAATTCATCAAACACGTAGTAGCAGTTTGCACACCACAGATCATCGTCAGCACAGCAGCACAGGGACAGCACATGCTGCTTTTTCAGGTAGCGAACAAGATGGGCAAGGTCAGACACAATCAACTCCGGGTAAGGGCGACGGATAGCACGGCGCAAAGAAGCGCGCTACACTGCCGGACGGGCATTTCTGGAACACATTATGAGTCAGCACTGGCAACTTTACCTGATACAAACGGCCGCAGGCATGCTGTATACCGGCATCACAACCGACGTTGCGCGCCGCCTTGGACAACATGCCTGTGGGCGCGGGGCGCGTGCCCTGCGCGGTAAGGGCCCGTTGGCGCTGGTCTATGCCTGCGCGGCGGGCGACCGGTCGCAGGCTTCCGCGCTGGAGTACCAGGTTAAGCAACTGACCCGTCAACGAAAACTACAGTTGGTTGCCGAGCAACCCGTAAGCCTTGCCGCCTGGCTCACGGCAGTGGATTAAAAGGCGCGGAATACTCAATGCGCCCTTCGGCCCCGTCAAACGCGTTGTCTGCCAGAGGGTACACCAGGAAAGAGGCTTCGCTATCCGGCCAGCGGCAGTGCAACCCATGCCGTGCTGCGGGCTCGAAACCCAGGTGGTGATACAATGCGGGATCGCCCCTTACCACAACGGCGCTGTAGCCAAACTCATTCAGCGTATCCAGACCTTCGTAGACCAACTGTTTCGCTATGCCCTGCCCACGTAGGCTTTCATCCACGGCCAGCGGAGCCAGTCCGACCCAGTTGCGATCTTCCCCCTGCAGGGTAACCGGGCTGAAGGCGGCATAGCCCAGCACCTGCCCTTCATCGTCTGTGGCGACGACGCCCAGCGTTAGCAGCCCGTCTTCACGCAGGGCCTGAGTCAACTCGGCTTCGGCTGAGGTGGGAAAACAGCGTCGCAGTAATGCATCGATACCGGCGGCATCCACGCCAATTTCTGTGCGTATTAACATGAGACACCCGCGCGTGCCTGTGCGGCTTTCGCGTCCTGTTGCATTGTTGTCTCCACGATTGCGGCCATCTGTTGAATGGCGGTACGTAACCCCTTGGGCATGGTGTTGAGTTCAATTGCATCCATTACGTTCTTAACCTCCAGTCCCAGTTCCGTATCCCCTTCGATCAGCAGTCGGCGCTGAAAGAAAAGCATATCAGGATCCGCTTTGCGTGCTGCTACCAGCAACAAATCATTGGCGTTGCCCCGGAACCAGACATCTGCTTCGGCATGCTGCAACACCCTCAGTTGGCCGCCTTCCAGCGTGGTGATCCACGTGAGATTAATATCGCTAATCTCAATCCCCAAAAAGCGTCCCTGAAGAAAGTCTAACTCACCTTCGGCTAAAACATGACGAAATTGCCAGTTTAAGAGTTGTTGCAAGAGCTGCTTCTTCAATATGAAGGGAGCAAGTGTTGCAGGTAAGCTAAGGATTTTAGGGCCGTTTTTGACTAAACTGGCAGATAACCGCTGGAACACGTTTTGCACTCCTGTCACAAAAATTTTAGCTATATTGCCATAGAGTGCCATTCCCGCCTCCTTTGAGATCAATAAAACCTATCGTAAGCGGGTTAAAAAAAAGCCAGGCTATCTCATCAATGACCGTTTCACTGCCCTAAATCAACATTTGCCCAAAGCGCCATGACTAGACTCGTGCCCCATCTGCATCACGAGAGGATTGAGTATGGAGCTGCTGTGTCCGGCCGGAAACCTGCCTGCGATACGAAGTGCGGTCGAAAATGGTGCCGATGCGGTTTATGTCGGACTGAAAGATGACACCAACGCGCGTCACTTTGCAGGATTGAATTTTACAGATAAGAAACTGCACGAAGCGGCGTACTACCTTCATCAGCATCGCCGTAAGCTGCACGTGGCGATCAATACCTTTGCACATCCTGACGGCATGCAGCGCTGGCAGCGGGCTATCGATGTGGCGGCAGACAGCGGTGCTGATGCGCTGATCCTGGCGGATATTGCAACGCTGGAATATGCCACCGCGCGCTATCCTCACATCGAACGTCATCTGTCAGTGCAGGCTTCCGCCACCAACCTTGAGGCCATTCGTTTTTATCATCGCCATTTCAATTTGCACCGAGTGGTACTGCCGCGCGTACTGTCGATTCATCAGGTAAAACAGCTGGCGCGCAGTACACCTGTTCCGCTGGAGGTCTTTGCCTTTGGCAGCCTGTGCATCATGGCCGAGGGCCGCTGCTACCTCTCTTCCTGGCTAACCGGTGAATCGCCAAACAGTAAAGGCGCCTGCTCCCCCGCGAAGTTTGTTCGCTGGCAACAAACACCGGCCGGCATGGAGGTGCGCCTTAATGACGTGCTGATCGATCGCTATCGCGCAGAGGAAAGCGCCGGCTATCCCACGCTGTGCAAAGGCCGTTATCAGGTTGACGACCAGCGCTATCACGTGCTGGAAGAGCCCACCAGCCTGAATACGCTTGAACTGTTGCCAGAGCTGATGCGGGCAGGCATTGCCTCCGTAAAAATCGAAGGCCGTCAGCGCAGCCCTGCCTACGTATCCGATGTCGCCCGCGTCTGGCGTCAGGCTATCGATCGCTGTCAAGCTCAGCCGGATAACTTTGAAGTGGCACAACAGTGGACGAAAACGCTGGGGGCCCTGTCAGAAGGCACGCAGACCACCTTAGGCGCCTATCATCGTGACTGGCAGTGAGGAAAAACCATGAAATACTCTCTCGGCCCCGTGCTCTGGTACTGGCCCACCGCCACGCTGGAACATTTTTATCACCTCACTGCTGACAGCAGCGCTGACATTGTTTGTCTTGGGGAAGCCGTCTGCAGCAAGCGACGCGCCACGCCTTTTGCCGCCTGGATGGATTTAGCACGAATGCTGTCAGCCCGTGGGAAGCAGGTGGTCATTAGCACGCTGGCTTTGCTGCAATCCCCTTCTGAGCTCAAAGAGCTACAGCGCTATGTAGAGAACGGCGAGTTTATTATTGAGGCCAACGACCTGGGCACCGTGAATATGGCGGCAGAGCGCAAGCTGCCCTTCGTTGCGGGGCCCACGCTCAATGTTTATAACGCCGATACGCTGCAGCTTTTAGTCAAAGAGGGCATGACGCGCTGGTGCTTGCCCGTTGAAATGCCGCGCGACTGGCTAGTGGAGCTGCTCCAGCAGTGTGAGACAAGGGGCATCCGCCAGCAGTTCGAGGTGGAGGTGCTGGGTTATGGTCATTTGCCGCTGGCCCTGTCAGCCCGCTGCTTTACAGCACGTTCGGAGAATCGCGCCAAAGATGCCTGCGAAACCTGCTGTATTCATTATCCCCATGGACGCCGGGTCCTCTCACAGGAATCGCAACAGGTTTTCGTCCTGAACGGTATCCAGACTCTGAGCGGTTACTGCTATAACCTGGGGAACGATCTGGTTGGTATGCACAACTATGTAGATATCGTGCGGTTGTCACCTCAGGATGAGGAAACCTTAAGCCTTATTGACCGTTTCCGCGCAAATGAAGAGGGGCAGGCCCCCCTGGATCTGGCGAAAAATCGGGACTGTAATGGCTACTGGCGCAAGCTGCCGGGCATGGTTTTGCAGGCTGGCGACTGAAAGGCACATACAGGCAACATACGGCGAGTGTAAAAAGTTTTAATATGGCGGATGTTACGCAATACTTGATGGCGCAGGGTATGACACCTGCGCTATACACTCTGGAGTACTCATGTCTGAGAAAAAAAGCGTTCGCCTCTCCGTACTCGATCTTGCCCCTGTTCCTCAGGGTGCCACGCCTCGTGATGCGTTTCACCATTCACTCGCGCTGGCGCGTCAGGCTGAAGCCCTGGGATTCGAACGTTACTGGCTGGCTGAACACCATAATATGACCGGCATTGCCAGTGCCGCCACGTCTGTGCTGATTGGCTATCTGGCCGCGAACACCACAACGCTGCGTCTGGGTTCGGGCGGCATTATGTTGCCGAATCACGCGCCGCTGGTGATTGCAGAACAGTTCGGCACTCTGGCCTCGCTTTATCCCGACCGTATCGATCTGGGATTAGGCCGCGCCCCCGGCTCGGATCAGCGCACCATGCTGGCCCTGCGCCGCAACCTGTCGGGCATTCAGGCCGATACCTTCCCGGACGATGTCGCTGAGTTGATCGACTGGTTTGATGCGGAAGCCGGCGCGCAGCCACCTGTTCAGCCGGTGCCCGGTTTAGGCCTGAAAATTCCGGTGTGGCTGCTGGGTTCCAGCCTTTACAGCGCACAGCTGTCGGCCAAAATGGGACTGCCGTTTGCCTTCGCCTCGCACTTTGCCCCGGACCAGCTGTTCCAGGCTCTGCATGTCTATCGCGAGAACTTTACGCCTTCAGCCCGTCTCGCCGAGCCGTACGCTACGGTGTGCATTAACGTGGTTGCCGCTGACAGCGAAAGCGACGCGCGTTTCCTGTTCACTTCAATGCAGCAGCAGTTTATTAATCTGCGCCGTGGCAAGCCGGGCCCGCTGCCTGCCCCGGTCGAGAACATGGACAGCCTGTGGTCGCCGTCAGAACAGTATGGCGTTCAGCAGGCGCTGAGCATGTCGCTGGTAGGGGATGTCGAGAAAGTGCGTCACGGACTGGCTTCACTGCTGCGTGAAACCCAGGCGGATGAGATTATGGTTAACGGTCAGATTTACGATACGCAAGCCCGTCTGCACTCGTTTAAGCTGGCGATGGACGCTGCACGCAGCCTGTAAAGCAGCAGCCGCCCTTCTGGGATAAGCCAGAAGCAGGACAAAAAAAGGGAAGCCCGCAGGCTTCCCTTTTTATTACGACGACTTAGCTCGCTTACGCGTCACGACGACGTGGTGCAGCCGCACCGTCTTCACGACGTGGACCACGACCGCCTTCGCGGTTGAAGCTGCGTCCGCCTTCACGACCACCTTCACGGCGCTCAGAAGAGAAACGACGCGGGCCCTGACCTTCAGGACGTGCACCGCCGCCACGACGTTCGCCAGCACCAGCGCCAGGACGACGCTCGCCACGGCCACCTTCGTGCGGCTGAGCATCACCCAGCAGCTGCATATTCATTGGCTTGTTCAGAATACGCGTACGGGTAAAGTGCTGCAGCACATCACCTGGCATGCCTTTCGGCAGCTCGATGGTGGAGTGCGTACCAAACAGTTTGATGTTACCGATGTAACGGCTGCTGATATCGCCTTCGTTGGCAATTGCGCCCACGATGTGACGCACTTCAACACCGTCGTCACGGCCCACTTCAATGCGGTACAGTTGCATATCGCCAACGTCACGACGTTCGCGACGTGGGCGGTCGCCATCACGGCTTTCGCGTGGACCACGTGCATCACGGCTCTCACGACGATCGTCACGCTCACGGAATTCACGACGCGCTGGACGTGGTGCATCAGCAGGAACGATCAGCGGACGCTCACCCTGTGCCATTTTCAGCAGCGCAGCAGCCAGCGTTTCGATATCCAGCTCTTCTTCAGGCTGCATCTTCGCCAGCAGCGCACGGTACTGTTCCAGATCGCTGCTTTCCAGCTGCTGCTGAACTTTTGCCGCGAACTTAGCCAGACGACGCTGACCCAGCAGTTCTGCATTTGGCAGCTCAACTTCTGGAATGGTCAGCTTCATGGTGCGTTCGATGTTACGCAGCAGACGACGTTCGCGGTTCTCTACGAACAGCAGTGCGCGACCTGCACGACCAGCACGACCGGTACGGCCGATACGGTGAACGTAAGATTCTGCGTCCATCGGAATATCGTAGTTAACAACCAGGCTGATACGCTCAACGTCCAGGCCACGGGCCGCAACGTCGGTAGCAATCAGGATATCCAGACGACCATCTTTCAGGCGCTCCAGCGTCTGCTCACGCAGTGCCTGGTTCATATCGCCGTTCAGTGCCGCACTGTTGTAACCGCTGCGCTCCAGCGCTTCAGCCACTTCCAGCGTTGCGTTTTTAGTGCGCACGAAAATGATCGCAGCATCGAAGTCTTCTGCTTCAAGGAAGCGAACCAGCGCGTCAGTTTTACGGCCGTAAGCCGTCCAGTAGCTCTGGCTGATGTCTGGGCGCGTAGTCATGCTTGACTGAATGCGCACTTCCTGCGGATCTTTCATGAAACGCTTGGTAATACGACGAATCGCTTCTGGCATGGTGGCAGAGAACAGTGCGGTCTGATGACCTTCTGGGATCTGCGCCATGATGGTTTCAACGTCTTCGATGAAGCCCATGCGTAACATTTCATCGGCTTCGTCCAGCACCAGACCACGCAGGTTAGACAGATCTAACGTGCCACGTTTCAGGTGATCCAGCAGACGGCCTGGAGTACCTACGACAACCTGTGGTCCCTGGCGCAGGGCGCGCAGCTGCACGTCATAACGCTGGCCGCCGTAAAGGGCAACCACGTTCAGACCGCGCATATGTTTAGAGAATTCGGTAACAGCTTCAGCTACCTGCACCGCCAGTTCGCGGGTCGGTGCCAGCACCAAAATTTGCGGTGCTTTAACAGTTGGATCGATGTTGTGTAACAGCGGCAGCGAGAACGCTGCAGTTTTACCACTCCCGGTCTGCGCCATACCTAATACGTCACGGCCCGCCAGCAGGTGAGGAATACACTCAGCCTGGATTGGGGATGGCTTGACATAGCCCATGCCGTTCAGTGATTCAAGGAGTTCGGCGTTCAGGCCAAGTTCTGCAAAAGTGGTTTGAATATCAGTCATGTAGTACACGTGCCTCGTTGATTGCGGCGGCCAGTCTACATAACTCGTCGTGAAAACTTTCAGTCATTTTCATCAAAAAGTGTGAACCGGCTCAAATTAGAAGTTTTGACGAACAGAAAAGCCCTCATCCCTGAAGATGATGACTTGACAGGTTTTACAGGCAAAAAAGTTCGTCAGCTATTGCTGGTCAGATTCTGATAAATCGTCTTGTGCCTGGCCGAGTTGCGCCAGTTCCAACAATGCGTATCGGTGTTCAACAAAGTTATTCACGTTGTTGGCAACCGCCAGTTTGAACAACGCTTCTGCGTTGTCCTTCTCCCCCAGACTTAGGTAATACTTACCTAAATAGAAGTTGGTTTCACTGAGATGTTCAGCGAGCGAGGTGTTATCCGTTGCGTCCGCCTTGAGACGTTCCATCAGTGTTGCTTCGCTGATGTCGCCCAGGTAGAACTCGACAATATTCCATCCCCATTGGTCCTTGACCGCTTTGTCGTAACGCTGCTTAAGCGCCACTTTTGCTTTGTCGGCATCCATCCTGCTTTCAACCAGGTAGAGCCACAAGCTGCGGAAAGGATCGTTAGGATCGTCTTGATAAAACGCCAGCAGATCATCTTGCGCTAACTTGTATCGACCGCCGTAATAGAGGGCGATACCACGATTTAAATGCGCATAGTTGTAAGTTGGATCAAGCTCAAGTACAGAATCAAACGCTTCATAGGCGGCATCAAAGTTGCCCGCCTGCGTTAAGTATATACCAAGATAGTTAAACACTTCTGGCATATCTGGTCTTATAGACAGCGCTTGCGAAAAATCGTTCCGCGCTAATGCCCTCAGACCCAAACTATCATACAACACTCCGCGCTCATATAACAGCTGTGCGCGTTCATCATCGGTAAGGGCTCGACTGGCAAGAATTTGTTCCATGCGAGCCAGAATCACTTCCTGTTGCAGTGTGGGCTGTAAAGGTACTGCAAGAACTTCGTTCTTACGCCAATTGGAGTTGCTGCATCCTGCCAGCGTCAAAGCTGTCGCAACAAAACACCAGCGCAAAAAAGGCTTCATTTCCCACTCCCGAATACAAACATTGGGACAACCATCCTGTTATCCGCCTGCTGTGCACAAGGATTCCCGCCCTCGCGATGACACAAAAGCCTCTCCCTGCCAGGCAAGGAGAGGCAAATCAGGAAAGACTTATTCAGCGTCAGGTGCGCTCTCAGCTGCAACAGCTTCAGGCTTGGTTTCTGTCGCTTCTTTGATGCTCAGACGTACGCGGCCCTGGCGATCGACTTCCATCACCTTCACCGGGACTTCCTGACCCATCTGCAGATAGTCAGTCACTTTCTCAACGCGCTTATCGGCGATTTGAGAAATATGCACCAGACCTTCTTTACCACCGCCGATAGCGACGAAGGCACCAAAGTCTACGATACGTGTGACTTTACCGCTGTAGATACGGCCCACTTCGATTTCTGCGGTGATCTCTTCGATACGACGAATCGCTTCTTTCGCTTTCAGACCATCGGTTGCTGCGATTTTCACGGTACCGTCATCTTCGATTTCGATGGTTGTACCGGTTTCTTCGGTCAGCGCACGGATCACAGAACCGCCTTTACCAATCACATCTTTGATCTTGTCTGAATTGATCTTGATGGTGTAAATGCGCGGTGCGAACTCAGAGATTTCCTGACGCGGCGTGCTGATAGCCTGTTCCATTACGCCCAGAATGTGCAGACGCGCACCTTTGGCCTGGTTCAGCGCAACCTGCATGATCTCGCGGGTGATGCCTTCAATTTTAATGTCCATCTGCAGCGCAGTGATACCTTCACGGCTACCGGCGACTTTAAAGTCCATATCGCCCAGATGATCTTCATCACCCAGGATGTCGGACAGGACAACAAACTTGTCGTCTTCTTTCACCAGGCCCATTGCGATACCCGCAACAGAGGCCTTGATTGGCACACCGGCATCCATCAGTGCCAGAGAGGCACCACAGACCGAGGCCATAGAAGAGGAACCGTTAGATTCGGTGATTTCAGAAACCACACGCACGGTATACGGGAAATCTTCAGCTTTAGGCATCACGGCCAGCACGCCGCGCTTCGCCAGACGACCGTGACCGATTTCACGACGCTTAGGCGAGCCCACCATACCAGTCTCACCAACGGAGTACGGAGGGAAGTTATAGTGGAACAGGAAGCTGTCGGTGCGTTCGCCCATCAGCTCATCCAGGTTCTGCGCATCGCGGGTGGTGCCCAGCGTCGCGGTCACCAGCGCCTGTGTTTCACCACGGGTGAACAGTGCGGAACCGTGTGTACGTGGCAGAACGCCCGTGCGCACGTCCAGACCACGGATCATGTCTTTTTCACGGCCATCAATACGTGGCTCGCCGTTCAGGATGCGGGTACGAACCACATTCTTTTCCAGGCTGTGAACGATATCGCCGATTTCGGCCGCATCGAGTGATTCATCTTCTGCCAGAAGCGCAGCAATGGTTTCGTCTTTAATGACGCCAACCTGGGTGTAACGCTCTTGCTTATCGGTAATGCGGTATGCATCGCTGATACGGGTTTCGGCCAGCGCCGCAACGCGTGAAATCAGTGCAGTATTTGCCTGCTCTGGCTGCCAGTCCCAACGCGGTTTGCCCGCTTCGGCAACCAGTGAGTTGATGTTTTCAATCACGATCTGCTGCTGATCGTGGCCAAACACCACCGCACCCAGCATCTGCTCTTCAGACAGGATTTCCGCTTCAGATTCCACCATCAGAACGGCGTTCTGTGTACCGGCAACAACCAGGTCCAGACGGGATGTTTTCAGCTCATCAGCCGTTGGGTTCAGTACATACTGGTCATTGATATAACCTACGCGTGCCGCACCGATAGGGCCGTTGAAAGGCAGACCTGACAGCGCCAGGGCTGCAGAAGCACCGATCATGGCAACGATGTCCGGGTGAACCTGTGGGTTAACTGAAACAACGGTCGCAATAACCTGCACTTCGTTGACGAAACCTTCCGGGAACAGCGGACGCACCGGACGGTCAATCAGACGTGAAATCAGGGTTTCACCTTCGCTTGGGCGACCTTCACGACGGAAGAAGCTACCTGGGATACGACCAGCAGCGTAAGTACGCTCCTGATAGTTAACGGTCAGTGGGAAAAAGTCCTGACCTGGCTTGGTTTTTTTCTGACCAACAACGGTGACAAATACTGCGGTATCGTCCATGCTCACCATCACGGCGGCGGTCGCCTGGCGAGCCATCATGCCGGTTTCCAGCGTGACGGTATGTTGACCATATTGGAATTTGCGTACGATCGGATTAAGCAAAATCAAAGTCCTTAACATCGGGGCAGTGCTATATTGAGCCTGCCATTGATTACCGATCCTCGTTGCATCCTCGCGACTAATGACAACCCTTAACCGCCCCTGCGGTAAAAGCCTCTCATTAGCCGCGCGAACCTCTGCAAACAAAGATCACACCCAACAACAATACATGAGTTTGCTCAGGATTGCTGCGCATTGCTCGAAAAAAGGGGCCATAAAGGCCCCCTTTTCATGAAACTCGCACAAATCAGATCGCCAGTCGGGTTTTAGCGCACTTAAGTGGCATCCCTGACGACCCAATTTTAAGACTTAGCGACGCAGACCGAGACTTTCGATCAGGCTGCTGTAGCGTGCAACGTCTTTACGCTTCAGGTAGTCCAGCAGCTTACGACGCTGAGATACCATGCGCAGCAGACCGCGGCGGCTGTGGTGGTCTTTCTTGTGCTCAGAGAAGTGGCCCTGCAGATGGCTGATCTGCGCGGTCAACAGTGCAACCTGAACTTCGGTTGAACCGCTGTCGTTAGCACCACGACCATATTTAGCAACGATCTCTGCTTTAGCTTCTACGCTTAGAGACATAATAAACTCCAGTTAAATGAATGTATGGGCGCCGATCTCTAATTCAGCATCCCGCTTTAAAGCCGCGCCATTCTACTCTTCGCCAGAGGGCAACGCAAATGCCCAACGCGGAAAGCGCACAACTTAATTCTGATACTCCACCACTAAACGGCGGGGGGCAATTCGGCCATCCTCGGCAATTTCGGCCATGCCGATAAATTTGCCCTCTTCACCTTCGGTGACGCGGACTAAGCCCTGGGCTGGCGCCTGACTGGCGTGAACCGGCTGGCCCTGCTTAAAGTACGCGGCGACATCGGATGAAACGTTAACCGCCGGATAATCGGACGCCGGGCTATCCATTGGCAGAAGCAGCGGATCAAGGTGCTGCGCCAGATCTTCACCTGTCTCACTGGCGCGATGCTGCAGTGCCTGGAGCTGCTCCAGTGTGACCATCTTCTCAAACGGATAACGGGCAACCTGTACCCGGCGCAGCATGATAACGTGCGCACCGCAGCCAAGCTTCTCGCCCAGATCGTCAATAATGGTGCGAATGTAGGTA
Organism: Pantoea sp. V106_11; assembly: GCF_029967885.1. Classification (NCBI taxonomy): domain Bacteria; kingdom Pseudomonadati; phylum Pseudomonadota; class Gammaproteobacteria; order Enterobacterales; family Erwiniaceae; genus Pantoea; species Pantoea sp. V106_11. The sequence continues at coordinate 253,117 of NZ_JASCAK010000030.1, read as the reverse complement.
CCTTTGGAACAGTGGACGTCCAGCTCCAGCTCATTGCCCTGCCAGCGAATAAACTGCAGCGCATAAACGGTAATCGGGCGGGGTTCACGTTCGATGGTGATGCCTTCACGTGCGTACTCATACAGTTTTCTGCCCTGATGTTTCAGTGCAGAAAACATGGAAGGCACCTGCATGATATCGCCACGAAAACTGTCCAGCGCCGTGTCGAGTTCTGCCTGAGTGAAGGTCACAGGACGGGTCTGCACCAGATTGCCGTCCGCATCGGAGGTATCGGTGCGTTCACCCAGGCGGGCAATCACACGATAGCGCTTATCGGAGTCCAGCAGATACTGAGAAAACTTGGTGGCTTCCCCCAGGCAAATCGGCAACATGCCGGTGGCCAGAGGATCGAGCGCGCCGGTATGTCCTGCACGGTTAGCGTTGAAAATACGCTTGACCTTTTGCAGGACATCGTTGGATGACATCCCTTGTGGTTTATCCAGCAATAAGACGCCATGGACGTCGCGACCGCGACGACGAGGACGACTCATTACGCCTCCTCGTCATCGTCCGTGGCCTCAGGACCACGACGCTCAACGTCTTTTTTCACCACGTTGGTGACGAGGTTAGACATGCGCATCCCTTCGATCAACGAGTTGTCGTAGAAGAAGGTCAGTTCCGGCACGATACGCAGGCGCATGGCTTTACCCAGCAGCGTGCGGATATAACCCGAGGCTTCTTTTAACGCTTTCAGGCCATTTTGTACGGCTTCTTCATCTTTATCATTGAGGAAGGTAACAAACACTTTGGCGTAAGCGAGGTCACGGGATACCTCAACGCCAGAAACGGTCACCATCATGCCCAGGCGCGGATCTTTAATTTCACGCTGCAGGATCATGGCTATCTCTTTTTGCAGCTCCTGCGAAACACGCTGCGGACGGCCAAATTCTTTCGCCATTTTTATTTCTCCCAAATAATTCGGGAGGCCAGCGGCCTCCCAAATTGCATCATTAACGCTAAGACTTAAGCGATAGTGCGTTTAACTTCAATCACTTCGAAGACTTCGATCATATCGCCGACACGAACGTCATTATAGTTCTTCACGCCGATACCGCACTCCATGCCGTTACGCACTTCGTTCACGTCATCTTTAAAGCGACGCAGTGATTCCAGTTCGCCTTCGTAGATCACCACGTTATCGCGCAGTACGCGGATTGGGTTGTGACGTTTGATATTGCCTTCCGTCACCATACAACCTGCCACTGCACCAAATTTCGGTGATTTGAACACGTCACGCACTTCAGCCAGACCGATAATCTGCTGTTTGTACTCTGGAGCCAGCATACCGCTCATCGCGGCTTTCACTTCGTCAATCAGGTTATAGATGACGGAGTAGTAACGCAGATCCAGGCTTTCAGCATCGATCACGCGGCGCGCGGACGCGTCAGCACGAACGTTGAAGCCCAGCAGGATAGCGTTGGATGCCGCTGCCAGCGTGGCGTCGGTTTCGGTGATCCCACCTACGCCTGAACCGACAATCTTCACCTTCACTTCGTCGGTGGAGAGTTTCAGCAAGGAGTCGGAGATCGCTTCCACAGAACCCTGTACGTCGGCTTTGAGCACGATGTTCAGTTCGGACACTTCGCCTTCGGTCATGTTCGCAAACATGTTTTCCAGCTTAGATTTCTGCTGACGCGCCAGTTTCACTTCGCGGAATTTGCCCTGACGATACAGTGCCACTTCACGCGCTTTCTTCTCGTCACGTACCACGGTCGCTTCATCACCCGCTGCCGGTACACCGGACAGGCCGAGGATCTCAACCGGGATTGAAGGACCCGCTTCCATCACTTCGCGGCCCAGTTCGTCACGCATCGCACGGACACGGCCGTATTCGAAGCCGCACAGAACGATGTCGCCCTTGTTCAGCGTACCTTCGCGTACCAGCACGGTGGCAACCGGACCACGACCTTTGTCGAGGAACGATTCAATCACCACGCCGCTCGCCATACCTTCACGGATAGCGGTCAGCTCAAGGACTTCAGCCTGCAGCAGGATAGCATTTAACAGGTCATCGATACCGGTACCCGCTTTCGCAGAGACGTTAACGAACATGTTTTCGCCGCCCCACTCTTCGGGGATGATCCCGTACTGCGTCAGCTCGTTTTTAACACGATCCGGATCGGCTTCTGGCTTATCGCACTTGTTCACCGCAACCACTACCGGCACTTTCGCCGCTTTGGCGTGCTGGATAGCTTCAACGGTCTGTGGCATCACGCCATCATCCGCCGCGACGACCAGGATAACGATATCCGTTGCCTGCGCACCACGTGCACGCATCGCGGTAAACGCGGCGTGGCCCGGGGTATCCAGGAAGGTTACCATGCCGTTTTCAGTTTCGACGTGATACGCACCGATGTGCTGCGTAATACCGCCCGCTTCGCCAGAGGCGATTTTGGTCGAGCGGATATAGTCCAGCAGGGAGGTTTTACCGTGGTCAACGTGGCCCATGATGGTCACGACCGGCGCACGGGATTCCTGTGCGGCATCGGTATCACGATCGTCCATTACCGCTTCTTCCAGCTCGTTCTCACGACGAAGGGTCACTTTGTGGCCCATTTCTTCGGCAACCAGCTGTGCGGTTTCCTGGTCGATGACCTGATTGATGGTCGCCATGGCGCCCATTTTCATCATCGCTTTAATGACCAGTGAACCTTTGACGGCCATTTTGTTAGCCAGTTCGGCAACGGTAATGGTTTCGCCAATGATGACATCACGGTTAACCGCCTGCGCTGGCTTGTTGAAGCCCTGCTGCAGTGCGCTTGGTTTGCGATGCTTACCGCCTTTACCGCCACGAACCTGCGCACGCGCTTCTTCGCGGTCAGTTTTGGCTTCTGAATGCTTGTTGCCTTTTTTCACCGGACGGGCAGCTTTCGCACTGCGGGTACGGGCACGGCCTGCTTCAACCTGACGATCGTTCTCGTCTTCGGCCTGGCGGGCATGCGTAGAGGTGGTGACGTGATAGTCGCCCTTATCCTCTTCTTCAGGCTTTTCCCATTCAGCCGCTTTTTCTACGGCTAAACGGCGGGCTTCTTCCGCAGCGAGGCGGGCAGCCTCTTCCAGCTTACGGCGCGCTTCTTCTTCCGCTTTACGCTTCAGTTCGGCGGCTTCCGCTTCACGACGTGCTTTATCGGACTGCGCGGCCTTGGTCACTTCGTCGGTAGGTTGATTAGTCACTTTCTCATTTTCCGCTGCTGCACGCTTGGCCTTTTCAGCGGCTTCGCGCCTGGCTTTCTCTTCGGCTTCACGTTGCGCTTTCTGTTCCGCTTCACGACGCGCTTGTTCAGCGGCCTCGCGTTGCGCCTGCTCTTCCGCTTCACGCTGTGCCTCAGCTTCCGCTTCTGCCTGAGCTTGCTCAGACTCTGCATCACCTTTCACGTACGTACGCTTTTTGCGGACTTCGATTTGCACCGACTTACTTTTACCCCCGGTGCCAGGAATATTCAAGGTGCTACGCGTTTTGCGCTGCAATGTCAGTTTGCCTGAACCGGCCTGACCATGCTTCAGGTGAGACAGTAAGGTTTCTTTCTCGTGCTGGGTCACCGCATCATTTTCAGACTTTGGGATCCCCGCATCAGCAAACTGCTGTACCAGGCGATCGACCGAAGTCTGAATTTCTGCTGCCAGCGATTTTACGGTTACATCTGTCATGCTGTTCCTTCCTGTTATTACGCGTCATCGCCGAACCAGCAGATATTGCGTGCGGCCATAATTAGCGCGCCAGCTTGCTCATCAGTCAGCCCTTCAATATCCGTCAGGTCGTCAACACCTTGCTCGGCGAGATCTTCCAGCGTGCAAACGCCTTTCGATGCCAGACGGAAAGCCAGTGCACGATCCAGACCTTCGAGATTCAGGAGGTCTTCTGCAGGTTCCTGATTACCCAGGCTCTCTTCTTTTGCCAGTGCCAGGGTGGTTAACGCATTTTTTGCTCGTTCACGCAGGGCTTCAATGGTCTCTTCGTCGAGGCCGTCAATTTCCAACAGCTCGTTGATTGGCACATAGGCCATTTCTTCCAACGTTGAGAAGCCCTCTTCCACCAGAATGGTGGCGAACTCTTCGTCGATGTCGAGATGTTTAGTGAACATATCGATCGCCGCATGTGCTTCAGCCTGATGCTTGGCCTGCAGATCATCGACGGTCATCACGTTCAGCTCCCAGCCACTCAGCTGTGAAGCCAGACGCACGTTTTGGCCATTACGGCCGATCGCCTGGGCCAGATTGCCAGCCTCAACAGCGATATCCATCGTGTGGTTATCTTCATCAACCACGATTGACGCCACATCGGCCGGAGCCATGGCGTTAATCACAAACTGTGCCGGGTTGTCGTCCCACAGCACGATATCGATTCGCTCGCCGCCCAGCTCACTAGACACTGCCTGAACACGCGCACCGCGCATACCCACACAGGCACCAACGGGATCGATACGTTTGTCATTGGTTTTTACTGCAATTTTGGCACGCGAACCCGGATCGCGGGCAGCGGCTTTAATTTCAAGGACTTCTTCGCCAATTTCTGGCACCTCAATGCGGAACAGTTCGATCAGCATTTCAGGTTTAGAACGCGTCACAAACAGCTGCGCGCCGCGTGCTTCAGGACGCACGGCATACAAAACGCCGCGGATACGGTCGCCCGGACGGAAGTTTTCACGTGGCAGCATGTCTTCACGCAGGATCACGGCTTCAGCATTGTTGCCCAGGTCCAGCGAGATGTTGTCGCGGTTAACTTTTTTCACCACACCGGTGATGATTTCGCCTTCCTGCTCGCGGAACTGATCCACCACCATCGCACGTTCGGCTTCGCGCACTTTTTGTACGATAACCTGTTTCGCCGTCTGCGTCGTGATACGGTCAAACGTAACAGATTCAATCTGGTCTTCTACGTATTCGCCCAGATTGAGAGACTCGTCTTCGTAGCGCGCCGCATCCAGCGTAATTTCGCGCGTGGGCTGCGTAACCTGCTCTACGATTTCCCAACGACGGAACGTGTCGAAATCGCCGCTCTTACGGTCGATGCTGACGCGTACGTCAATTTCCTGCTCGTACTTTTTCTTGGTCGCAGTCGCCAGCGCGCTCTCCAGCGCTTCGAAGATTTTCTCACGCGGCAGGGCTTTTTCGTTAGAAACGGCTTCTACAACAGCTAAGATCTCTTTGTTCATCCTGGTTAGCCTCAATCCGGACTTTTAAAAGTGGGGGACCAGGTTCGCTTTCTGAATATTACTCAGCGCGAACACCTCGTCGTTACCCTCAACGTTTACCGTTATCATCTCGCCCTCAACAGACTTGATGATTCCCTGCCATTTACGGCGGTTTTGAACGGCCATACGCAGCACCAGGCTCACCTCATCGCCGGTAAAGCGTGCATAATGTTCTGCAGTGAACAGAGGACGATCGAGCCCCGGTGAGGACACTTCAAGGTGGTAAGGCACCGTGATGGGATCTTCCACATCCATCACCGCACTCACCTGGTGGCTGACGTCCGCGCAATCGTCAACATTGATGCCATCTTCACTATCAATATAGATGCGCAGGGTTGATGTGCGACCACGAACGAATTCAATTCCGACCAGTTCGTAGCCGAGCGCTTCTACCGGAGCAGATACCAACTCTGTCAATTTTTGCTCTAATGTGGACAAGCCCACCCCCAAGACATAAAAAAAGGGCCTATAGCCCAGTATTACGATTCGCTAATAACAAAAAACCCCGAATATTCGGGGCTTTTTATCACTGGACCCTGTATGCCGCACTGCGGCCCGGACGCCCATCCAAAAGAATTTTTTTCAAAATTCGCTGCTTATGCGCCCGTCGATGCACACAGTATATTTGAAAAAGAACTCTAAGGGAAAGTGGTTGCGGGGGCCGGATTTGAACCGACGACCTTCGGGTTATGAGCCCGACGAGCTACCAGGCTGCTCCACCCCGCGTCCGAAAACGTGGCGAATATTACGCCGAACATGCATAAAATGCAAGTAATACTAAGATTTGGTACCGAGGACGGGACTTGAACCCGTAAGCCCTTTCGAGCACTACCACCTCAAGGTAGCGTGTCTACCAATTTCACCACCTCGGTACTGCACTGACTGCGACGCTGTTCTGCCGCTTTTTCCTGACGCTATATTGCTGCTATTAGTGCGGGATATCATTGCCCGGCGTAGCCGGTTTAGCTGGCTGAGTCTGCTGTTGAGACTGAGCTGGCGCAGTGAGGTTTTCCCACTCGCTTCCTTTGGACGTCTTGTTACTGTTCAGGTTACCCAGAATCAGGCTGATCACGAAAAACAGCGTAGCCAACACTGCGGTCATGCGAGTCATAAAGTTACCCGACCCGTTAGAACCAAACAGCGTGCCAGACGCGCCTGCACCAAATGATGCTCCCATATCAGCGCCTTTGCCTTGCTGCAGCATAATAAGACCCACAAGGCCAATCGCTACAATAAGGAAAACAACTAACAGAGCTTCGTACATAATCAACCTGTTTCCTTGCGCGTAATCCGCACAGTTAAAGCTTCAACCAATATGACGGGGAGTATGTTCATCACCCATCAGAAGCGGGTGTGAATACTAACCAATGGCGCATACCTCTGCAAGTGCAATTTAGCTGTGGCAGGCTGATTGCAGAAAAAAGCGCCAGTGCGATGATTTTACAGGCAGGAACAGCACGCTGTCCCGGCCTGTCACCTGCGTCAGACCGCTTTCACCGCATCCGCAATCAGGTTAGCTAGCGCAGTGACCTGGGCTGCATCCTCGCCTTCTACCATCACGCGGATTAACGGCTCCGTACCGGATTTACGCAGCAGCACGCGCCCACGGCCGGCCAGGGTTTTCTCCACGTCCTGCGCCACGGTTTTCACCGTTTCGCTTTCCAGAGGATCGTGTTCACCCGTAAAGCGCACGTTGACCAGCACCTGAGGCAGCATCTTCATCCCAGTGCACAGGTCATGCAGGCTCATGTGATTGCGCACCATCGCAGTAAGCACTTGCAAACTTGCTACGATCCCATCACCGGTAGCGATTTTATCCAGCAGAATCACGTGGCCTGAGTTTTCAGCGCCGAGCCGCCAGCCTTTTTCCTGTAATTTTTCGAGCACATAGCGGTCACCCACTTTGGCCCGCACAAAAGGAATGCCTAACTGCTTCAGCGCCAGCTCCAGCCCCATATTACTCATCAGCGTGCCGACAACACCGCCGCGCAGTTGCCCCTGACGCAGGCCTTCACGGGCGATGATATACAGAATCTGATCGCCATCGACCTTCTCGCCCAAGTGGTCCACCATCATGATGCGATCGCCATCGCCATCATAGGCCAGGCCGATGTCCGCCTTCTCGGCCAGAACGCGCTGCTGCAGCATTTTCAGATCGGTCGCACCGCACTCTTTGTTGATGTTCATGCCATCAGGCTGTACACCAACGGCAATCACCGTTGCGCCCAACTCACGCAGGACATTCGGCGCGATGTGGTAGGTGGCACCGTTAGCACAGTCCACCACAATTTTCAGGCCACTCAGGCTCAGCTCACTGGGGAAGGTGCCCTTACAGAACTCAATGTAACGTCCGGCGGCATCCACAATTCGGCTGGCGCGACCCAACAGGGATGATTCCACACAGGTCAGCGGCTTTTCCATTTCCAGTTCAATCGCTTCTTCTACATCATCAGGTAGCTTGGTGCCTTCGGCTGAGAAGAACTTAATGCCGTTGTCGTCAAACGGGTTATGGGAGGCGGAGATAACAATACCGGCCTCAGCGCGAAACGTGCGGGTCAGATAGGCAATGGCAGGCGTCGGCATTGGGCCGGTAAACGCCGCTGACAGCCCTGCGGCGGCCAGTCCTGCCTCCAGTGCAGATTCCAGCATATAGCCCGAAATACGAGTGTCTTTGCCGATAATGATTTTTTTTGAACCGTGGCGCGCCAGCACTTTACCCGCAGCCCAGCCGAGTTTTAAAACAAAATCCGGGGTAATCGGAGACTCTCCCACTTTGCCGCGAATACCATCTGTACCAAAATATTTACGATTACTCATGCTCTATCATCCTTTAGCTCTTTGTGTCGCCTCGACCACCCGCATCGCCTCGACCGTTTCTTTTACATCATGAACGCGAATAATGTGTGCTCCCTGCATGGCGGCGATCACCGCGCAGGCCAGGCTGCCGGTCAGACGCTGGCCAGGCCCGACATTCAGCAACTGACCAATCATTGATTTTCGTGACATGCCAACCAGCAGGGGCAGACCAAAATGGTGAAATTCGCTGAGTCGAGCCAACAGTTCATAATTGTGGCTGAGATTCTTACCGAAACCGAAGCCCGGGTCGAGCAGCAGATTCTCTTTTTTTATTCCGGCCGCCTCGCAGCGGGCCAGTTGCTCAACGAAGTAAGCATCCACTTCGCTGACGATATCTTGATAGGCCGGTGCCTGCTGCATGGTGCGTGGATCGCCCTTCATATGCATCAGGCATACCGGCAGGCCAGTCGCGGCGGCGGCGGCCAGCGCTCCTGGTTCAGACAGAGAGCGCACGTCATTGATGATGTGTGCCCCCACGCTCGCCGCTTCCCTGATGACCTCAGCCTTAGAAGTATCCACGGAGATCCAGACTTCAAAGCGCTGAGCGATTGCTGCCACCACGGGGATGACCCGCTCAAGTTCTTCCTCAACGCTGACCTCATCCGCGCCGGGACGCGTAGACTCGCCGCCCACGTCGATAATGGTTGCGCCGGCATTCACCATTTCATTGGTATGCGTGAGTGCATCCACCAACGCATTGTGTTTACCACCATCCGAAAAAGAGTCCGGCGTGACGTTAAGAATGCCCATCACATGTGGAAACGACAAATCAAGATGGGAATCACGGGCGAACAATTTCATGGTGATGTACTCCTTGTAGCGCAATGTATAGATGTAAAAAACCCCGGACCAGCCGGGGTTTTATTAAAAGACGTGAAGTCTTATTTGTCGAACTGTTCTGACATGGTGTTGCCTGGATTTGGCGTACGCGGCTCATCGACCGGACGCGGTGCCTTTGGCGTGCCATTATTATCAGAATTGCTGCTGGTGCCGGGATCTTCCCAGCCCGCAGGCGGACGCACTTCACGGCGAGCCATCAGGTCGTCAATCTGTGGTGCATCAATGGTTTCATACTTCATCAGCGCATCTTTCATGGCATGAAGGATGTCCATGTTTTCACCCAGAATCTGACGCGCACGCTGGTAGTTCGTATCAATCAGGTGTTTAACTTCCTGATCGATAATACGCGCGGTTTCATCTGACATATGCTTGGCTTTCGCCACAGAACGGCCGAGGAACACTTCACCGTCTTCTTCTGCATACAGTAACGGACCGAGTTTTTCAGAGAAGCCCCACTGGGTCACCATGTTACGTGCCAGGTTGGTCGCCACTTTGATGTCGTTTGATGCGCCGGTTGAGACATGCTCAACACCGTAGATGATTTCTTCTGCCAGACGACCACCGTACAGGGTCGAAATCTGGCTTTCCAGTTTCTGACGGCTGGCGCTAATCGCATCGCCTTCAGGCAGGAAGAAGGTCACACCTAATGCACGACCACGCGGGATAATGGTGACTTTATGCACCGGATCGTGTTCCGGCACCAGGCGACCAATAATGGCGTGACCGGCTTCGTGATAAGCGGTGGACTCTTTCTGCGCTTCCGTCATCACCATGGAGCGGCGCTCTGCACCCATCATGATCTTGTCTTTGGCTTTTTCGAATTCCACCATCGATACAACGCGCTTGTTGCTGCGGGCAGCAAACAGCGCGGCTTCGTTTACCAGGTTAGCCAGATCGGCACCTGAGAAGCCCGGCGTACCGCGCGCGATGATCGCCGCGTCGATATCCGTCGCTAATGGCACGCGGCGCATGTGCACTTTCAGGATCTGCTCACGGCCACGCACGTCTGGCAAGCCAACAACAACCTGACGGTCAAAGCGGCCCGGACGCAGCAACGCGGGGTCAAGCACGTCTGGACGGTTGGTTGCGGCAATCACGATGATGCCTTCGTTGCCTTCAAAACCGTCCATCTCAACCAGCATCTGGTTCAGGGTTTGTTCACGTTCATCGTGACCGCCACCTAAACCGGCACCACGCTGACGACCGACCGCATCGATTTCATCGATAAAGATAATGCACGGTGCCGCCTTCTTGGCCTGTTCAAACATATCGCGCACACGAGATGCACCGACACCGACGAACATTTCAACAAAGTCAGAGCCCGAAATGGTAAAGAAAGGCACTTTCGCTTCGCCGGCAATCGCTTTTGCCAGCAAGGTTTTACCGGTACCCGGCGGGCCAACCATCAGCACGCCTTTCGGAATTTTACCCCCGAGCTTCTGGAAGCGGCTCGGCTCACGCAGGTATTCAACCAGCTCACCGACTTCCTCTTTCGCTTCGTCGCAGCCTGCAACGTCAGCAAAAGTGGTTTTAATCTGATCTTCCGTCAACATACGGGCTTTGCTTTTACCAAAGGACATCGCGCCTTTGCCACCGCCGCCCTGCATTTGACGCATGAAGAAAATCCACACACCAATCAGCAGTAACATTGGGAACCATGAAATGAAGATAGATGCCAGCAGGCTCGGCTCTTCAGGTGGTTCACCAACCACTTTGACGTTCTTGGTCAACAGGTTATCGAGTAACTTGGGGTCATTGACAGGAATGTAAGTGGTGTATTTATTGCTGTCTTTTTTGATAACGTTAATTTCACGCCCGTTAATACGTGCCTCGCGGACCTGATCCTGGTTCACTTCCGACAGGAAGGTTGAATAATCAACCCTACGGCCATTCGACTCGCTGGGCCCAAAGCTCTGGAAGACCGACATCAGCACGACCGCGATGACTAGCCAGAGAATCAGGTTTTTCGCCATGTCACTCAAGGGATTAACCTCATATTACAACGGTGTTAACAGATAGCGTAGGGTACTATAGATCCTTCGTACATGGAATCGCAGCAGGAATGCCGGGTTATCCATCACGTCGGTTACAGTTTGCGCCCAGTCGCCACAATATAAACTTCACGTGAACGTGAACGTGAAGCGTCAGGCTTACGTATTTTCACTTTCGTAAACAGGGAGCGAATTTCCCGCAGGTATTCATCAAAGCCATCTCCCTGGAACACTTTCACAACAAAACTGCCGCCTGGAGCCAAAATATCACGGCACATATCCAACGCCAGCTCAACCAAATACATCGACCGGGGAATATCTACGGCAGGTGTACCACTCATATTCGGTGCCATATCCGACATGACGACCTGGACCTTCTGCTCGCCCACACGTTCAAGTAATGCTTTGATCACCGATTCTTCACGAAAATCACCTTGAAGGAAATCGACACCAACAATAGGATCCATCGGCAGAATATCACAAGCGATAACGCGACCTTTGGACCCAATTTGCTGTACCACATATTGCGACCAGCCGCCGGGTGCAGCACCCAGATCTACCACGGTCATCCCGGGTTTGAAAAGCTTGTCACCCTGTTGGATTTCATCAAGTTTAAACCAGGCGCGCGAACGCAACCCTTTTTTCTGTGCCTGGAGCACGTATTTATCGCTAAAGTGTTCCTGTAGCCAGCGGCTGGAGCTGGCTGAACGCTTTTTACCGGTCATAAAATTTCCAACTAAATCGTCATCGTAGCGATAAATCTGCACGCGATAGGCTGCGTCGATTTGGCGATATACCCGAGATGGCGGTAGAATGAACCGTTTTCAATCCCCGAGTAAGTAAATAATACGATGAATCTAAGTACCAAACAAAAACAGCACCTCAAAGGCCTCGCCCATCCGCTCAAGCCAGTCGTCATGCTCGGAGGCAATGGCCTGACCGAAGGTGTACTGGCTGAGATTGAACACGCGCTGGAACATCACGAATTGATCAAGGTGAAAATTGCCTCTGAAGAACGTGAAACCAGGCAGCTGATCGTTGAAGCTATCGTACGTGAAACCCGTGCCAGCAACGTTCAGGTCATTGGCAAAACGCTGGTGCTGTATCGCCCCGCTAAAGAGAGCAAAATTTCTCTGCCACGCTAGGTGGGCAAAGAAAGTGCCATGCTCTTACATGGGATAAAAGGCCGCAGCGCGGCCTTTTTCCTTTCTTTACACTGTACGGCAATGCTTTTCAGACAATTGCACCCTGTCAGATGTACTCCACCTTCAGGATTTCGTACTCGACATCGCCGCCTGGCGTTTTGATAATCGCCACGTCATCGGCTTCTTTCCCTACCAGGCCACGGGCCATCGGCGAGTTAACAGAAATCAAATTCTGCTTAAAGTCTGCCTCATCATCACCCACGATGCGATAGGTAAACTCTTCATCCGTGTCCACGTTCAACACGGTTACCGTTGCGCCAAAAATCACGCGGCCGGTTTTCGGCATCTGTGTGACGTCAATGACCTGCGCATTAGAGAGTTTGGCTTCAATCTCCTGAATGCGTCCCTCACAGAACCCCTGTTCTTCACGCGCGGCGTGATATTCGGCGTTCTCTTTCAAATCGCCGTGCTCGCGGGCCTCCGCGATGGAGGCAATAATGCGCGGGCGCTTCACCGTTTTCAGCTCATGCAGCTCTTCGCGCAGCCTTTCAGCGCCTCTTAACGTCATCGGAATCTGGTTCATTTTAGCTCCTCGTCATCATTCCTGTTTCACGGTGCATCCTGACCGGTGACTGCAGAAAAAAGCGTTCTGCGGCGCAAGACCTCGTTTTGCAAATAAAAGAAGACTGACCCGGAAAGTGTTCCAGGCCAGAAAAGGTTTTGCAATTTGATACGTATTTTAACCCAGAGTTCCCTGCGGGTCATCGTTTACTTTCCACCGTCCAGGGACGTAGTATTGTCGCCTTCACCTGTCAGTTGCCGCGAGATTATGCGATTTTCACGACTTGTTACCGGATTAACCTGTGCTTTTATGCTGCAGGCACAAGCAGCGCCAGTTGATGAATACATGCAATATCTGCCAGATGGTGCCAATCTGGCTTTGCTGGTGCAAAAAGTGGGCGCATCCACGCCAATTATCGATTACCACGGGAAACAGATGGCACTTCCCGCCAGTACCATGAAAGTGATCACCGCCCTGGCGGCATTGCTGGAACTGGGCGGTGATTACCGTTTTCAAACCACCTTTGAAACCAAAGGCGCGCTGGTCGATGGCACGCTTAATGGTGATTTAGTAGCCCGGTTTGCTGGCGATCCTACCTTGGGTCGTCAGGATCTGCGGAATATGGTCGCGGCGTTAAAAAAACAAGGCATCACACACATCAAAGGTAATCTGGTCATCGATACCTCGGTGTTTGCCAGCCATGATGCGGCGCCTGGCTGGCCGTGGAATGACATGACCCAGTGCTTTAGCGCACCGCCGGCGGCGGCTATTGTGGATAAAAACTGCTTCTCGGTTTCACTCTACAGTGCCGAAAAACCGGGCGAAAATGCCTTTATCCGCATTGCGTCCTACTACCCGGCTCACATGTTAAGCCAGGTGCGGACGATTGGGCGCAACAGCGGTGACGGACAATACTGCGAGCTGGACGTGGTGCCAGGCGAGCTGAACCGCTACACCTTAACCGGCTGTATGCGTCAGCGTAGCGATCCGCTTCCTTTAGCCTTTGCGGTTCAGGATGGCGCGGCCTGGGCAGGCGAAATCCTGAAAGCAGAACTGCGTTCCGCCGGTATTGATTACAGCGGCCATCTGCTACGTCAGACGCAGGTGACCGAGCCGGGCACCGTGCTGGCATCAACGCAGTCAGCGCCGCTGCATACGCTGCTGCATATGATGCTGAAGAAGTCCGACAATATGATTGCCGACACGGTGTTCCGCACCATTGGCCATCATTACTTCAACGTACCGGGCACCTTCCGCGCAGGATCAGATGCGGTTCGTCGCATCCTGCGTGAAAAAGCCAATATTGATTTGGGTAACAGCATCCAGGTGGATGGTTCGGGCCTGTCACGTCACGATCTGATCTCGCCCGCCACCATGATGCAGGTGCTGCAATATATTGCGCAGAACGACAGCAAACTGGATTATATTTCGATGCTACCGCTGGCCGGACACGATGGCACGCTGCAGTACCGTGGCGGACTGCACGAAGCCGGTCTGGATGGCAAGGTCTCGGCTAAAACCGGCTCACTGCAGGGCGTATATAACCTTGCAGGCTTTATCACCACCTCCAGCGGGGCACGCGTGGCGTTTGTGCAGTTCCTTTCTGGCTATGCGGTTCCGCCGCAGGATCAGCGCACACGCCGTATTCCGCTGGTGCGCTTTGAAAGCCGGCTCTATCGCGATATCAATAAGAATTACTGATTTATGTTAGGAAACGCAGCGGGCGACCACCTGCTGCGTTTTTTTTATCATCGCCAAAAAGTCAGGGATAACGCCTCGGCTTCAGGCGCGCAACAGTCTGTTCAGGATACCTTCGCCTGCTCTCCAGGCCGCATCACTCCCAGCCGCATGGCTTTTTTTATGCCAGGATCTTACAGAATCGGTACCTGTTTAGCGGGTTATCTGCGCCCCGCCTCACGCTGGCACCCTGGGTAATCGCATAAATTTTCTTAACCTAATCCACCCGGATTCAGGGACGATAACGGGGATCGCAGGCAGAGGCTGCAACGCCCTGTCGCCCGGCCCAGTAAACGCCCTTCTGTTACCCTTGAGATGCAATGCTGATGTAAAACTGGACAGCCGCAGGCGGTTATCACTACGCTAATTCTTTCGCCTCTGCGTTACGTCATGTGACATCGCAGCGTGGAAGACGATGGCGCAACCCTGGGAGCCTGACAATGGCAACGATCTGGAAACGCGTAGTTTGTCTGGATGCGCTCAATGCGCAGAGCACTCATACGCTGGTGGCGCATGTGGGCATCATTTTCACCGCAGTGGGTGATGACTATCTTGAAGCCACCATGCCAGTAGACAGCCGCACGCAGCAGCCCTTTGGCCTGCTGCACGGCGGCGCCTCAGTGGTGTTAGCCGAAACGCTGGGTTCTGTGGCGGGCTATCTGGCATCGGAGGATGGCAGCCGCGTGGTGGGCATCGAAGTGAATGCCAGCCATCATCGGGCCGTTTCAGGTGGTCTGGTGCGCGGTATCTGTCGTCCGCTGCATGTGGGGAAGCGGAATCAGACGTGGCAGATTGAGATTCGCCACGAGCAGGATAAATTATGCTGTAGCGCACGGCTTACCGTTGCGGTGCTGGCGCAGCCCTGAAAGAAATCTGCCCCCGTTCCGGTGGAAAGGGGGCAGTCATAAGTGGTCTAGCGCTGGTAGATGATTTCGACGCCTTCGTCGTCATCCTCATCCCAGTCGTCATCCCACTCTTCATCTTCTTCAACCGCCGCGGTTTCAATGGCTTCTTTGTGGTAATCGTCCCACATGAACTCCACTTTCTCCGGCTGTTTTTCTTCAACGTCAGCTTCTTTCGGATTGGCGTTGATAAAGCTCATCACGTCCCAGCACAGGTCCGTAACGCCCTGACGGCTGGCGGCAGAGATAAGATAGTATTTATCTTCCCAACCCAGCGCCTCGGCAATGGCTTTTGCACGCGCCTGAGCTTCTTCTTCATCAATCAGATCGACTTTGTTGAATACCAGCCAGCGCGGCTTGTTAAACAGCTTATCGCTGTATTTCTCCAGCTCGCCCAAAATAATACGGGCGTTCTCAACCGGATCGCTCTCGTCAATGGGCGCAATGTCGATCAGGTGCAGCAGCACGCGGCAGCGTTCCAGGTGCTTCAGGAAGCGAATACCTAAACCTGCGCCCTCGGCTGCGCCTTCAATCAGGCCGGGGATATCGGCCACCACAAAGCTCTGCTCGCTATCCATACGCACCACGCCCAGGCTTGGCACCAGCGTAGTAAAGGGATAGTCCGCCACTTTTGGTTTAGCAGCAGAAACCGCACGGATAAAGGTCGATTTCCCGGCGTTAGGTAAACCCAGCATGCCTACGTCAGCCAACAGCATCAGCTCCAGCTGCAGGTCGCGTTTCTCACCGGGCGTACCCATGGTTTTTTGACGCGGACTGCGGTTTACCGACGATTTAAAGCGGGTATTTCCCAGACCGTGCCAGCCGCCTTTTGCCACCATCAGGGTCTGCTGGTGGCGCGTCATATCGCCCAGCGTTTCGCCCGTTCCCTGGTCGATAACACGGGTTCCCACCGGCACTTTAACGGTGATATCTTTACCACGCTTACCGGTACAGTCGCGACTCTGACCATTCTGTCCCCGCTCGGCGCGGAACGACTTTTCGAAACGATAATCGATCAGGGTGTTAAGGTTTTCGTCAGCCACTAAGAATACGTCGCCGCCGTCACCGCCATCACCGCCGTCCGGGCCGCCTTTCGGGATATATTTTTCACGGCGGAAACTGACACAACCATTACCGCCATCACCTGCGACGACCAAAATTGTCGCTTCATCTACAAACTTCATTTTCTTTCTCCGTCACACAATCGTCTGCAATACGCTGCAGACGGGTCCGCCAGGGTCTTCTGCGCGACCAGCGGCGGATAAATCAAAACTGGCTGACGCCAGCGTGTACATAAAGTGTACAGCAAACATTCAGGCGATGTCGCCTGTCGGGCAAGGGGTCGCAGAATGTAAAAAGCCCCGCAACAGTTGCGGGGCCTTCAATTCGTGCGTTCAGACGTTAACCGTCTGCGTCACGACAACCTTACTCAGCAACGATGCTGATGTATTTACGGTTGTTCGGACCTTTAACTTCGAATTTTACTTTGCCGTCTGCAGTAGCAAACAGGGTGTGGTCACGACCACAACCAACGTTGCTACCTGCGTGGAATTTGGTGCCACGCTGACGAACGATGATGCTACCTGCCAGAACAGATTCGCCACCGAAACGTTTTACGCCCAGACGTTTTGCATTGGAGTCACGACCATTTCGAGTCGAACCACCAGCCTTTTTATGTGCCATTTGTCAGATCTCCTCTTACGCCGTGATACCAGTGATTTTCACATCAGTGAACCACTGGCGATGGCCAGCTTGCTTACGGTAGTGCTTACGACGACGAAACTTAACGATCTTAATTTTCTCGCCACGACCATGAGCAACAACTTCTGCCTTGATCACACCGCCTGAAACCAGTGGCGCGCCGATTTTCACGTCTTCGCCATTTGCAATCATCAGAACCTGGTCAAACTCGATGGTTTCACCGGTTGCGATGTCCAGCTTTTCCAGGCGAACGGTCTGACCTTCGCTTACTCGGTGTTGTTTACCACCACTTTGGAAAACCGCGTACATATAAAACTCCGCTTCTGCGCTTGCCTTTCAGTTCATCAGGCGGCGCGCTAAATATTCACAATAGGGCGCGAATTCTACGCAAAACTCAAACAGAAGACAAGAGCACTTTGCACACTCTTGCAGAAAAAAAACACAGGCTCAATGCAAACGTTTCTCAACCTGAAAATTCAAGTACAATCAGTAACAGATTACTGAACGCTGGCTGGGTAAAACCGCTTACCATGGCAAAGAAACGAGTCATAGCTGAAAAGACGAATGAACTTAGAACAGATTAACGAATTAACCGCACAGGACATGGCTGCCGTTAACCAGACCATACTCGACCAGCTGAATTCAGATGTCTCGCTCATCAACCAGCTGGGTTATTACATCATCAGTGGCGGCGGTAAACGCATTCGCCCCATGATTGCCGTGCTGTCGGCGCGCGCCATGGGTTATCAGGGCGATCTCCACGTCACCAACGCGGCGCTGATCGAATTTATCCACACCGCCACGCTATTGCATGACGATGTCGTGGATGAATCCGATATGCGCCGTGGCAAGGCCACCGCGAACGCTGCATTTGGTAATGCAGCCAGCGTGCTGGTCGGTGATTTTATTTATACTCGCGCCTTCCAGATGATGACCAGCATGGGATCGCTACGTATCCTGGCGCTGATGTCAGAAGCGGTGAACGTTATCGCGGAAGGGGAAGTGCTTCAGCTGATGAACGTCAACGATCCTGACATCACAGAAGAGAGCTATATGCGGGTGATCTACAGCAAAACAGCTCGCTTATTCGAAGCCGCCTCTCAGGCCTCGGCGATTTTAGCGGAGGCAACGCCAGCGCAGGAAAAAGCCCTACAGGATTATGGGCGCTATCTGGGGACCGCTTTCCAGTTAATTGACGATTTACTTGACTACAGTGCCGATGGCGAAACCCTGGGTAAAAACACCGGTGACGACCTCAGCGAAGGTAAACCCACCCTGCCACTGCTTCACGCCATGAACCATGGTTCGCCTGAGCAGGCGAAGATGATCCGCGATGCCATCGAACAGGGCAACGGTCGCCATTTACTGGCGCCCGTTCTGGAAGCGATGAACCAGTGTGGCTCACTGGAATGGACGCGTCAGCGTGCGGAGCAAGAGGCCGATAAAGCCATTGCAGCCTTGCAGATTCTGCCAGAAACCCCGTGGCGCTCAGCCCTAGAAGCGCTGGCGCATATGTCAGTCCAACGCGATTTCTGATTTCTGTTCCTGACGGAGCCACCACGGCTCCGTGACCTTCTCCCACTCCCCTTCTTCTTTCACGCGTTACACTCCTTTTGCGTCAGGCCGCTCAGTTCTGTCTGCTTGCCTAAATATTACTGGAATCTTATGGAAATTTTCTGATATAAAATTCGACAACTTTCCAGATAGGATGTAGACAAGTCAGCATCACTCGCGCGTTACGCACTGACAAGGACAAGGAGAAAAGGTTATGCAGAGCAGGACAGAGGACTGGCATCCCGCCGATATCATTGCCGCACTACGTAAACGTGGCACCACGCTGGCGGCGCTTTCACGTCAGTCGGGATTAAGTTCATCAACCCTGGCCAACGCGCTCTCGCGCCCCTGGCCCAAAGGCGAATGGCTGATTGCCGATGCGATCAATGTTCATCCGTCAGAGATATGGCCAAGTCGTTATTACGATCCCGAAACCCATTGTCTCCTGGATCGCAAAAAGCGTGTGCGACCGACTCACAACGAGACCAAAAGCTAGCGTAACGCGATCGGTAGCCGAAAAAAAACCAGCCTTGTGATAAGGCTGGTTTCATTAGCATGACGCCGCGAGATTATTCGCCGCTGATGCGCTCAATATTCGCCCCCATCGCTTTGAGCTTATCTTCGATATGCTCGTAGCCACGGTCAATATGGTAAATACGATCGACCAGCGTTGTTCCTTCCGCAATACAGCCTGCCAAGACCAGACTGGCCGAGGCACGAAGATCCGTTGCCATCACCTGCGCACCTGACAAGGTTTCTACACCGTGACAGATTGCAGTATTGCTCTCAATTTCTGCATGCGCGCCCATACGAATCAGCTCAGGGATATGCATAAAGCGGTTTTCGAAGATGGTTTCGGTAATCAAACCCGTTCCTTCTGCCACCAGATTCAGCAAGGTAAACTGTGCCTGCATATCGGTCGGGAATCCCGGATGGGGAGCCGTACGCACGTTAACCGCTTTAGGTCGCTTGCCGTGCATATCCAGGCTGATCCAGTCTTCACCGGTTTCGATGTCTGCCCCTGCATCGCGCAGCTTCGCCAGCACCGCATCCAGCGTATCGGGCTGTGCATTTCGGCAGATGACTTTACCGCCGGAGATGGCTGCCGCAACCAGGAAGGTGCCGGTTTCAATGCGATCGGGCAGTACACGGTAAACGCCGCCGCCCAGACGCTCGACGCCTTCGATAGTAATTTTATCGGTACCGGCACCGCTGATTTTGGCGCCCAGCGTGTTGAGGAAGTTGGCGGTATCAACGATTTCAGGTTCACGCGCCGCATTCTCAATCACGGTAGTGCCGGTTGCCAGCGTCGCTGCGCTCATGATGGTGACGGTCGCGCCCACGCTGACTTTGTCCATCACGATCAGCGCGCCCTTCAGGCGTCCGTTAACGGATGCTTTGACATAACCTTCTTCCAGCTTGATCTCTGCACCTAACTGCTCAAGGCCCGTAATATGCAGGTCAACCGGACGCGCACCGATGGCGCAGCCGCCCGGCAGTGACACTTCGCCCTGGCCAAAACGCGCCACCAGCGGACCCAGCGCCCAAATTGAGGCACGCATGGTTTTCACCAGTTCGTAAGGCGCACAAAAAACGTCTACACCGCTGGCATCAACGTGTACAGAACCGTTGCGCTCAACCTTTGCACCCAATTGCGTCAACAGCTTCATGGTGGTGTCGATGTCACGCAGCTTTGGCACATTCGTGATCTCTACCGGCTCTTCAGCCAGCAAAGCAGCAAACAGAATGGGTAGCGCGGCGTTTTTTGCGCCGGAAATAGTGACTTCACCACTTAAGCGGGTGGGGCCTTGCACACGAAATTTATCCATTAACACGGTTCTCAATTAACTGGCTATAAAACGGTCACGCTCAGGCGAGCAGCCCCGGAGGGAATCAAAAACCGTTGAGTTTACGGTCACGCGCCCACTCTGCAGGCGTGTAAGTTTTGATGGAGACGGCATGAATACGGTTGTCCGCAATAAATTCCATCAGCGGCGCATAGACAGCCTGCTGCTTCTTCACGCGGCTTAACTCACCAAACAGCTCACCCACGGCGATAACCTGGAAATGGCTGCCATCATTGCTCATGACATGAACTTCATCTAAGGGCAGCGCTGCCATCAGCACGGCCTGAATCTCACTGTTTTCCATTGCTCTTAACTTCACTTAATAATAATAAGGCTGACATAGTAGAGGAAAGTGCCTGATTCTTAAATACGCAAAAGCCCCTGTACGGGACCGGGGCTTTGACGAGAAAGGCCAGTTCAGGCGCTTTAATCCGCAGAAACAATAATTTGTTGCAGGTTGTAAAGGGTGATCAACGACTGCAATTTGTCGCCGATTCCCACAAAGCGCAGCGAGCCTCCCTGCTGCGAGGTAATCTCCCGCAGGTGAACCAGCAGCGCAAGTCCCGATGAATCCACCCTTTGCAGGGCGGAAACATCGATCAGTTCGACCGCGTTAACCAGCGCTTCACGCTGCTCCCACAGACTCAGCAGCGTGTCACGATCCAGCTCGCCTTCCAGCCGCAGCGTGTTTGCTTCGCGTGACCAGTGCAGTGATGCCTGCATTATTTGTTTTGATCCAGGGTGATAGGCTGTTTCGCTGAGGCTTCCAGCTGAGCGGTCAGCGCATCGATCCCCTTGGTACGCAGCAGATCGCCCCACTCATTCTGTTTGGTGGTGATCATGCTCACGCCTTCCGCGATCATATCGAAAGCCTGCCAGTTGCCGGTCTGGCTGTTCTTACGCCACTGGAAGTCGAGGCGTACAGGCGGACGGCCCTGAGGATCGATAATGGTCACGCGGATAGCCACAATATTGGTGTTGCCAATCGGCTTCTCAGGTTCAATCTGATAAGTCTGACCGTGATACAGGGCCAGCGCCTGGCCATAAGCCTGAGCCAGATAGTCGCCAAACGCTTTGAAGTAAGCTTCACGCTGTGCCGGTGTGGCATCGCGGTAGAAACGGCCCAGCACTAATGCACCGGCATATTTGATTTGCACGTAAGGCAGGAGCTCCTGACGAACGATCTCACGCAGATAGTTTGGATCCTGCTTAATTTTCGGCTGTTCGTTCTTGAGACGGGTGAACGTTTTGTTAGCCGCTTCGTTCATCAGTTTATAAGGATTGCTTTGATCGGCCGCGGTGGCTGCCAGTGGCGTGACCACCAGCATGGCGATCATCAGAAAACGTTTAAACATCATGTTATCCCTCTATTTAAGGTTGAGCCGCTGCTGCCGGTGCGGCCATCTCGCCGCCCTGCGCGTCCTTACTGTCACTGGTTTGCTTGTTGCCTTTATTGTCGCCGCTTTTATACAGGAACTGGCCAATCAAATCTTCCAGCACCATCGCCGACTTGGTATCGCGAATCGTCCCGCCGTCATTCAGCATTGACGATCCTAGCTCAGGATCGTCAAAGCCGATATTTAACGACAGAAACTGCTCGCCCAGTAACCCCTGAGTGCGGATCGCCAGCGAACTGGTATCCGGAATCTGATTGGCATATTTATCACTGATATCCATTGTGACGCGCGGCAGTAACGTTTTAGGTTCAAGAGAAATGTCCGTTACGCGCCCAATCACCACGCCGCCAATTTTCACTGGCGAACTGGCTTTCAGGCCGCCGATGTTATCGAAGGTGGCATACAGTTTCCAGGTGGGCTCCGTACCTAAAGATTTGAGATCTGCCACGCGCAGGCAGAGAAACAACACGGCAATCATTGCCATGATCATAAACACGCCAACCCAAATTTCGCTTTTTTTGCTTTGCATCGCATCAATTCCCAAACATCAGTGCTGTCAGCACAAAATCTAAACCGAGCACCGCCAGTGATGCATGCACCACGGTGCGCGTCGTGGCGCGGCTAATCCCTTCAGAGGTCGGGATGGCATCGTAACCGTTGAACAATGCAATCCAGGTGACAGTGACGGCAAACACAGCGCTTTTAATAATGCAGTTGACCACATCGCTACGAAAATCGACGGCGTTTTGCATCGCCGACCAGAAGAAGCCAGGGTCAATCCCTTTCCAGCTCACGCCTACCAGCGCTCCGCCCGTAATCCCTACAGCAGTAAAGATTAACGCCAGCAGCGGCATGCTGATAAAACCCGCCCAAAAGCGCGGCGAAACGACACGGCGCAGGGGATCGACCGCCATCATCTCCATACTGGAGAGTTGCTCCGTGGCTTTCATCAGCCCGATTTCTGCCGTTAAGGCCGATCCTGCGCGCCCTGCAAACAGCAGCGCCGTCACAACCGGACCCAGTTCACGCAGCAGCGACAGCGCCACCAGCATGCCCAGACTGGTTTCAGCGCCATAGGTGGTTAACACCAGATAGCCCTGGAGGCCCAGCACCATGCCAATAAACAGACCGGAGACGACAATGATGACCAGAGACAGTACGCCGATGCTGTAAAGCTGTTTGATCAGCAGCGGAAAGTGTTTACGGAACGCGGGCTTACCGACCAGCGCATGAAAAAGCATTAAACCGGCACGCCCAAAGCTGGCGCAGGTTCCTATTCCCCGGCGTCCTAACGACGCCAGTGCTTTCAACAACATCAGCTTAGATTCTCCCTGAGCCGGTTAAGTCGGCCAAATAGTCGCCCGCCGGAAAACGAAACGGCACTGGCCCATCCGCAATGCCGTCAATAAACTGGCGCACACGGGGATCGTTGTTAGCACGCAGGTCTGGCGTCGTGCCGTGCGCAATAATTTTTTGTCCTGCCACAATGTAGGCGTAATCAGCAATACTCAACACTTCGGGCACGTCGTGGGAAACCACGATGCAGGTCAGGCCCAGCGCATGATTCAGTTCATCAATAAGCTTAACCAGCACGCCCATGGTAATGGGATCCTGCCCTACAAAGGGTTCATCGAACATAATGAGTTCAGGCTCAAGCGCAATCGCGCGCGCCAGCGCAACCCTGCGGGCCATCCCACCTGACAGCTCCGCAGGCTTCAGCTGCGCAGCACCGCGTAAACCCACGGCTTCCAGCTTCATCAATACGGTACTGTGTAAAATCGGCGCGGGCAGCCGGGTATGTTCACGCAGCGGCCAGGCCACATTTTCGTATACCGTTAAGTCGGTAAACAGCGCGCCTGACTGAAACAACATGCTCATCTTTTTACGCGCTTCATACAACTTTGTGCGCGACAATGTCGGAATGTTCTCATCCCGAAACCAGATCTCACCGCTGTCAGGTTGCAGTTGCCCGCCAATTAAGCGTAGCAGCGTTGTTTTCCCGATCCCCGACGGCCCCATAATCGCCGTCACTTTACCTTTTGGCACCGTCAGCGAAATATCGTCGAAAATTTTGCGATCGCCACGTGAAAAACTCACGCCACGAACCTCAACCAGGTTCGTTTTTTGTTGGATCATTATCACCTCTATTACGGATCGGGCGTCAACATAGGGTACGATGGTAGCCTGTTAAGGCTAAACGCACGATAGCTTTACAGAAACTTAATACAAAGATTTGGCGAAAACGGTCATAAAATTTACTTTTGCCGCTCAGAAGGTCAAAATCAGCGCCTGTTTTGTCACAAAGAACCTGAAGGCGAGCCGACAGGGGTTTTAAGCAAGGATTTTTCATGTTCGTCGCTACCGCACTGCTGATTATCGGACTGCTTTTACTGGCTTATGGTGCCGATCGTCTGGTGTTTAGTGCTGCAATACTTTGTCGATCCTTTGGCATCCCGCCCCTGATAATCGGCATGACCGTCGTCAGTATCGGCACCTCGCTCCCGGAGATCATTCTCTCTTTCTCGGCAGCGCAGTACGGACAGATGGATCTGGCGGTGGGCACCGCGCTTGGCTCAAACATCACCAACATTCTTTTGATTCTCGGTGGCGCGGCCTTGCTGCATCCCCTGAGCATCCATTCCAATTTAATACGCCGTGAACTGCCGCTGATGGTGCTGGTCTCACTTCTTAGCGGCATCATGTTATTTGATAACTATCTTAGTCGCCTGGATGGCCTTGCACTGATTGCTATCGCCGCGATTTATCTGATAGTGACCATCCGCATCGCGCGCAAAGCAGAGAAGGACAATAACGATACGTTAACGCGCGAACAATTAGCCGAACTGCCGCGTGAAGAGAGCGGAAATACCGTCGCCTTTCTCTGGCTGGCCGTCGCACTGATTATCCTGCCCATGTCGACGCACATGGTGATCGATAACGCGACCGTATTTGCGGATTACTTTGGCGTCAGCGAGTTGGTCATGGGGCTGACGCTCATCGCGGTCGGCACCAGTCTGCCAGAGCTGGCAACCGTCATCGCGGGCGCGCTGAAAGGTGAAGATGATATCGCTATCGGCAACCTGATTGGTGCCAATATTTATAATCTGGCTATCGTTCTGGGTCTGCCGGCCCTGATTCATCCCGGCAGCGTAGACTATCACGCATTTGCGCGCGATTACTGGATAATGCTGGGTGTCAGCGTGCTGTTCGCCATGCTTTGTCTGCTGCGTCGTCGCCGGGTTGGCCGTACGGCGGGCTCGCTTTTACTCTGTGGTTTCTTCGTCTGGGTAACGCTGCTGTGGCTACAGCCGGCGTTTATGGACGGCTAACAAGGACAGATTCGCCATGTCATATCAGCAACCAACGGTAAATTTTGATTTTCAGAAAGCCGGTAAAACAGTATTACGCATCGAGCGCGAAGGCCTGGAGCAGCTTGATCAATATATTAATGAGGCTTTCGCCGACGCCTGCGCACTGATTTATGCCTGTCAGGGAAAAGTGGTGGTCATGGGGATGGGCAAGTCGGGCCATATCGGGAAAAAAATGGCGGCCACCTTTGCCAGCACCGGCACGCCGGCGTTCTTTGTGCATCCCGCTGAAGCCAGCCATGGCGATCTTGGCATGGTAGGTAAAGACGATGTCGTCATCGCGATATCTAACAGTGGCGAATCCAGTGAGATTTTGGCGCTGATACCGGTAATGAAACGCCAAAAGATTCCGTTGATCTGTATGACAAGCCGTCCTGAAAGCGCCATGGCCCGCGCCGCAGATATCCACCTGTGCGTGAAAGTCCCACAGGAGGCCTGTCCGCTCGGCCTAGCCCCCACCACCAGCACAACCGCAACGCTGGTCATGGGCGATGCGCTGGCCGTTTCCCTGCTGGAAGCCCGCGGCTTTACGCCAGAAGACTTTGCCTTGTCCCATCCGGGCGGTGCGCTGGGCCGGAAGCTGCTGCTACACGTCAGCGACATTATGCACAGCGGGGATGAACTCCCGCACGTCACTCGCGATGCTTCCCTGCGTGATGCCCTGCTGGAAATTACCCGTAAAAATCTCGGCCTGACGGTTATCGTGGACGATCTGATGAAGATCGAGGGCATCTTTACCGATGGTGACCTGCGCCGCATCTTTGATATGGGCATTGATTTTCAACACGCCACTATCGCTGAAGTCATGACCCGGGGTGGCATTCGCGTGCGGCCTAACGTGCTGGCGGTGGATGCGCTGAATTTGATGCAAACCAAAAACATTACTTCCCTGCTGGTGGCCGATGACGACCGTCTGTTGGGTGTGGTACATATGCATGACATGCTGCGCGCTGGCGTAGTGTAAACAGGAAGACATAATGCAGTCGGAAAATGCCACTTTAGAAACGTGCTACGGCCCGGTCAGTTCAGATGTCATGACGCGCGCCAGTAAAATTCGCCTGCTGATCTGCGACGTTGACGGTGTGATGTCGGATGGCCTGATTTATATGGGGAACAGTGGCGAAGAGCTGAAAACCTTTAACGTGCGCGATGGCTATGGCGTTCGCTGCCTGCTGACCTCTGACGTCGAAGTGGCTATTATTACCGGCCGCACGGCCAAATTACTGGAAGACCGCTGTAAAACGCTCGGGATTCGCCACCTTTATCAGGGGCAATCAGATAAGCTTTTGGCCTATGGTGAACTTCTGGATACACTGTCGCTCTCTGACGATCAGGTCGCCTATATTGGCGACGATCTGATTGACTGGCCAGTGATGGCGAAAGTCGGGCTAAGCGTGGCTGTCGCCGATGCCCATCCATTGCTATTGACGCGCGCGAACTACGTTACCCGTATTGCCGGTGGGCGCGGTGCGGTGCGGGAGCTGTGCGATCTCATCTTAATGGCGCAAAATAAATTCGAGGATGCCAAAGGGCAATCAGTATGAGTAAAAGCAGGCGTTGGATAACGTTGGGTCTGGCCTTGATTGCGCTGGTGCTTATTGGCTGGAATTTCACTAACCGGGATGGCGACAACAGCGCGCCGGTAGCGAATAATGATCAAACGCCAACCTACACCAGTGCTAACTCCCATACCGTAGTCTACAACCCGCAAGGCGGGCTGGCTTATAAGCTGATATCGGACAAAGTCACCTATTACGAAGACAGCGGAATAAGCTGGTTTGATAATCCGGTGATGACTACCTATGACGAAAATAAAATGCCGACCTGGACGGTACGTTCAGATAAAGCAAAGCTTACCAAAGATCGTATGCTGTATCTGTACGGCCATGTTGAGCTGAATGCTCTGGCTCCAGATTCTGAGCTTGAGAGAATTAAAACGGATAACGCTCAGGTCAATCTTGTCACGCAGGACGTCGCCTCTGACGACCAGGTGACGTTATATGGCCGCAGTTTTAACTCTACCGGTATGAAAATGCGCGGTAATTTACGGACAAAGAACGCCGAGTTAATCGAAAAGGTCAAAACTTCTTATGAAATTCAAAATGAACAAAAACCGCATTAAGTTTTTACTGGCCAGTATGCTGCTTGCAACCAGCCTGCCTGCTCTGGCGCTGACCGGTGACTCGGACAAACCCGTGAATATTGACTCTGAGAATCAGTCTCTGGATCTGCAAGGCAATGTCGCGACCTTCACCGGTAATGTTATTGTCACCCAGGGATCGATCAAAATCACCGCGGATAAAGTGGTGGTCACGCGTCCGGGCGGTGACAGTAAAAAAACCATCGTTGATGCTTACGGTAACCCTGCCACCTTTTACCAGATGCAGGACAACGGCAAACCGGTTCAGGGTCATGCGTCCAAACTGCATTATGAGCTTGCCAATGACTTTGTTGAGCTGACCGGCAACGCCTACATTGAGCAACTGGACAGCAACATCAAAGGCGACCGCATCACCTATCTGGTAAAAGAGCAAAAAATGCAGGCTTACAGCCAGGGCCAGAGCAAGCGCGTAACGACCGTGCTGGTGCCGTCGCAGTTGCAGGATAAGCCCGCGTCAACCAACAGCGAAAAAAAGAGTAACTGATCACTATGGCCACATTAATCGCAGAAAACCTGGCAAAGGCTTATAAAGGCCGCCGCGTGGTTGAAGACGTCAGCCTGCAGGTAAAGTCCGGTGAAATCGTCGGGCTGCTGGGTCCAAACGGTGCGGGTAAAACGACCACCTTTTACATGGTGGTGGGCATTGTTCCGCGCGATGCGGGACGCATCATTATTGATGACGAAGATATCAGCATCCTGCCGCTTCATGCGCGTGCGCGCCGCGGCATTGGCTATCTGCCGCAGGAAGCCTCAATCTTTCGTCGCCTGAGCGTTTACGACAACCTGATGGCGGTCCTGCAAATTCGTGATGACTTAACCGAAGAGCAGCGACAGGATCGGGCTAACGAGCTAATGGAAGAGTTTCACATTGCTCATCTGCGCGACAATATGGGGCAATCGCTGTCGGGTGGTGAGCGCCGTCGCGTAGAAATTGCGCGTGCGCTGGCAGCGAATCCGAAATTTATCCTGCTGGATGAACCCTTTGCCGGGGTCGACCCGATTTCCGTTATCGACATCAAAAAAATCATTGAACACCTGCGTGACAGTGGCCTTGGTGTTCTCATCACCGACCACAACGTGCGTGAAACGCTGGCAGTCTGTGAACGCGCCTATATCGTCAGTCAGGGAAACCTGATTGCGCACGGTACGCCGAATGAAGTCCTTGCAGATGAGCAAGTTAAACGGGTTTATTTGGGTGAAGAGTTCAGACTCTGATAAGGTGTCGTTAATACTGATGTTTACCCGGGAATATCCATCCTGTCTATGAAGCAAGGTTTGCAACTCAGGCTCAGCCAACAACTGGCGATGACCCCACAACTGCAGCAGGCGATACGTCTGCTGCAGCTCTCTACGCTCGAACTCCAGCAAGAGTTACAGCTGGCGCTGGAAAGCAATCCCCTGCTTGAGCAAACCGATCTGCACGATGAAATAGACGCGAAAGAGTATCAGGAAGGCGAAGCGGGACTGGATACCCGAGAAGCGCTGGAACAAAAGGATATGCCTGAAGAGCTGCCGCTTGACGCCACGTGGGACGAGATTTACACCGCAGGCACGCCTTCAGGAACCGGTACCGATTATCAGGATGACGAGCTGCCGATTTATCAGGGCGAAACCACACAGTCACTGCAGGACTATCTTATGTGGCAGGTCGAGTTAACGCCCTTCAGCGATAACGACCGTGCCATTGCGACCTCTATCGTCGATGCCATTGATGACACCGGTTATCTTACCGTTTCACTTGAAGAGATTCTCGACAGTATCGGTAACGACGAGCTGGAAATCGACGAAGTCGAAGCCGTGTTAAAGCGCGTTCAGCGTTTCGATCCTGTCGGCGTCGGCGCACGTGATTTGCGCGACTGCCTGCTGGTGCAGCTGTCGCAGTATGCGCCTGAAACGCCGATGCTGGCGGAAGCAAAATTGATCGTCAGCAGCCATCTCGATTTGCTGGCGAACCACGATTTCCGCAGCCTGATGCGCGTGACGCGTCTGAAAGAAGACGTACTGAAAGAGGCGATGCTGCTGATTCAGTCGCTCGATCCGCGCCCGGGTCAGTCGATTAACACCGGTGAACCCGAATACGTGATTCCCGATGTGCTGGTACGTAAAGTGACGACGCGCTGGACGGTCGAGCTGAATACCGACAGCCTGCCCAGGTTGAAGATCAACCAGCAATATGCCGCCATGGGCGGAGCCGGACGCAACGACAGCGACAGTCAGTTTATCCGCAGTAATTTGCAGGAAGCCCGCTGGCTGATTAAAAGTCTTGAAAGCCGTAACGAGACATTGTTAAAAGTCTCCCGCTGTATTGTGGAACAGCAGCAGGCCTTTTTTGACCAGGGTGAAGAGTTTATGCGTCCTATGGTGCTGGCCGATATTGCCCAGGCGGTGGACATGCATGAATCGACGATTTCCCGCGTGACTACGCAAAAATACCTTCACAGCCCACGAGGCATTTTTGAACTGAAGTATTTTTTCTCCAGTCATGTTAATACTGAAGGTGGCGGAGAAGCGTCATCTACCGCTATTCGTGCGCTGGTGAAAAAATTAATCTCGGCGGAAAACCCCGCCAAGCCCTTGAGTGACAGTAAACTGACCTCCATGTTATCTGATCAAGGGATAATAGTGGCACGTCGAACCGTCGCTAAGTACCGCGAGTCTTTGTCCATACCGCCTTCAAATCAGCGTAAACAGCTGGTTTGACAGAAATGAGAAGGAAGACCTATGCAGCTGAACCTTACCGGGCAAAATGTTGAAATCACCGAACCCCTGCGTGAGTTCGTGACAACGAAATTTGCCAAACTGGAACATTACTTTGATCATATCAATCAGGTGTATGTTGTCCTGAAAGTTGAGAAGGTGACGCAGATTGCTGATGCAACCCTGCACGTCAACGGTGGCGAGCTGCACGCCACATCTGAAGCGGAAGATATGTATGCGGCAATTGACGGATTGATTGACAAGTTGACCCGTCAACTGACCAAATATAAAGACAAGCTAAAAAAACACTAACCTTCACGCTGGCAGGCGCGCCCGGCGCGCAAAGCTGAAAGGATGGGGCGGATTAACCGCCCCGTTTTGTCATCTGTGCCAGCGCCATTATTCCGCGACGTGATGTTTACGTACCGGGTTGATGGCTATGTGAACTCGCAAGTGAAACGACAATGAACAATGATTTAACACTGGAACTGAGCACGGTGCTTTCGCCAGACTGCACCCGCAGTAGCGTACACTGCCAAAGCAAAAAACGGGCGCTGGAGATTATCAGCGAACTGGCCGCTAAGCAGCTCAACCTGCCGCATCAAACGCTGTTTGAAGCGATCCTAACCCGTGAGCGCATGGGGAGCACCGGTATCGGTAACGGTATCGCGATCCCTCACGGCAAGCTGGAGGAAGATACTTTACGGGCCGTAGGCGTCTTTATCAGCCTGGAGCAACCCATCGCTTTTGATGCCGTGGATAACCAGCCTGTCGATCTGCTTTTTGCGCTACTGGTGCCGGCTGACCAGTGCAAAACCCATTTACATACGCTGTCGTTAGTGGCAAAACGACTGGCGGATAAAACGGTTTGCCGCCGCCTGCGTGCCGCGCAGAGCGATGAAGAACTGTATGCGATTATTACCGAAGCACAAACAGAGCAATAAAGCGCGTGATTTACCGGCGTAAGCCGGCTTTAAAACGGGAGAGAAGGTCATGGTGCTGATGATCGTCAGCGGTCGGTCAGGCTCGGGAAAGTCAGTGGCGCTTCGCGCGCTGGAAGACATGGGTTTTTACTGCGTTGATAACCTGCCAGTGGTGCTGTTGCCTCAACTGGCTGAATCACTGGTCGAGCGCAATATCTCTGCGGCCGTGAGTATTGACGTACGCAATATGCCCGAATCTCCTGAGATTTTTGAGACGGCGCTCAGCAGTTTGCCTTCAGCATTCTCACCGCAGTTGCTGTTTCTTGATGCCGATCGCAACACGTTGATCCGCCGTTACAGTGATACGCGCCGTCTGCATCCGTTATCCAGCAAGAATCTGTCGCTGGAAAGCGCGATTGACGAAGAGAGCGACCTGCTTGAGCCGCTGCGTTCCCGTGCCGATCTGATTATTGATACTTCAGAGATGTCGGTACACGAACTGGCGGAGATGTTGCGTACCCGCTTGCTGGGTAAACGTGAGCGTGAGCTGACAATGGTGTTCGAATCGTTTGGCTTCAAGCACGGCATTCCCATTGATGCAGATTACGTTTTCGACGTGCGCTTTTTGCCTAACCCGCACTGGGATCCCAAATTACGTCCCATGACCGGTCTGGACAGGCCCGTGGCCGCGTTCCTCGATCGCCATACTGAAGTCCATAACTTCATATATCAGACGCGTAGCTATCTGGAACTCTGGTTGCCGATGCTGGAAACCAACAACCGTAGCTATCTTACCGTGGCGATTGGCTGTACTGGCGGCAAACATCGCTCCGTGTATATTGCCGAACAGCTGGCTGACTATTTCCGCTCCCGGGGTAAAAATGTACAGTCTCGTCATCGCACGCTGGAAAAACGTAAATCATGACCGTTAAGCAAACCGTGGAAATCAGAAATAAGCTCGGCATGCATGCACGTCCTGCTATGAAGCTGTTTGAACTGGTGCAGAGTTTCGATGCCGAAGTGCTGTTACGTAACGAGAGCGGAACAGAGGCCGAAGCCAGCAGCGTTATCGCGTTGCTGATGCTGGATTCGGCCAAAGGCGGTCATATTGAGATCGAAGCCAGCGGTCCACAGGAAACGGAAGCCCTGGCCGCCGTCATTGAGCTGTTTGAAGCCGGATTCGACGAAGACTAACGTCAGTTCAGGTGATTGCGCTGCAGGAAGCCTTCGCCACCCAGTTGACGCATCTGGCGAAGGATCCACTGCTGGCGTTGACGGACATAGCCTGAAGGTGCATCTGCGCGAAAGCGCAGCGGATTAGGCAAGACAGCAGCCAGCAGCGCCGCTTCGGACAGGGTTAATCGGCTGGCAGGTTTATGAAAGAAGCGGCGTGAAGCCGCCTCTACTCCGAACGTGCCTTTGCCAAACTCCGCGATATTCAGATAAACCGTCAGGATCCTCCGTTTGGTCCATACGGTTTCCAGCCCGACGGTTAATCCCGCCTCCAGTCCTTTACGCACCCAACTCCGGCCATCCCATAAAAACAGATTTTTTGCCGTTTGCTGTGACAGCGTGGATGCTCCGCGCATCCGGCTGTCACTGTCGTCCAGTACGGACCGGATTGCCGCTACGTCAAACCCCCAATGGTCGGGGAAGTGTTGATCTTCAGAAGCGATGACGGCCAGTTTCATCCAGGGTGAAATTTCATCTGCTCCTACCCAGTCCGAATGAGAGACGTAGCCAAAATCGCCCCTGAACCAGGCACCTACCTGACGTTCTGCCATCACGGCTGAAAAGGGGACAGGAATGAACGAAAAGAGCAGAATGCCCGCCAGCCACAGCCCCAGCCAAATAAACACAATGCGCATCACTACAGGCTTCACGCGCCGCCACAGGTTCCCTTTATGCTTACTCATGCGCTCGTCTCAAGATTTTTATGCGTTAATTAATTTCAGGCGTGACCACTGCCCGGCGTACACTTTTTTACTGACAAATGCGCTGCTACGTTGTGCAACGTTTATAACAAAACAATGAAAATGCATTCTGAATGCAACAATAGTTTGAATGAGTTCAATTACTTCCACGCGTAAGGAATCGGTTCCATCTTTTTTGTAATGCGCTCACCGTTCTAAAAAGATGATACCATTTTGTGACAATCCCATACCTCAATGTTTCACAAAACTTATATATAATTCTGCGGACTGTAAAAAGCCCTCACGGCACCTGCTGATAAAATGTTCACTCAGTGACCTTGCTAAGGGATTTATTTGTCACACAGCGTTATTTTAACTCTATGTTTTTGCCGAATTATAAAAGGCTTTCTATCGGCAAAACCTTTTGATGATGAGATAAGATCCGGTGACCCGAAACGTTTTGGGTCCGATCGACCTGTTTTCTTCATTATTCTTTATTATCATAAGTTTATATCTATTTTACTCGCAAGCTACGGCAAAAAATTTTGGTTACCGCGCGCAACACAGGTTTTGTTAACAAATTTGGCTTAAGCCCGTACAAAAAACAGTAGGTTTGATTAAAAAACAACCAATACGACGGTAAAATTGATTCATTGCTTGACTATGTTGTCGAATTAATGTTTCCTGTATTTAAACGCGGTTCAACATCACAAATTTTAATGAATCTTGTCACAAAGTAATTTGAATTTGCTAAGGTGTTGCAAGTGTTAACCAATACCCCGCTGTTGCATGAATAACATTAAGCATAGCAGCAGCGTCTTTTTCCCTGGTGTTGGCGCAGTATTAGCGCACCCCGGCTTCGGCTGGGGTCATTTTTTTGTATCAACGCTGTTTTTCAGCAACCCACTCGCGCAGTACCTGCACATCGTGTTGCCATTCACGCTTCAGTTCTTCGACCCATTCGCCCACGTTGTCCCACCATGCCGGTAGTTCAGGGCTTTGAATCTGCTTTGCCACCTGCTGAAGATGCTGTAACCCAACCGAGCCTGCTGCACCCTTGATTTTATGTCCTTCCTCCGCAATGCCTTTTTGGTCACGCGCCATCATGTTGGAATCCAGCACCTCAAGATAACCCGGCATCATCTGTTCAAACATAGTCAGGCTTTGCGTAATCAGCTTCGGCCCCACCAGATCCAGATATTGTTCGAGCATAGGAACATCCAGTATTGCATCGGTTTTACTGTTATTCACGAACCTGGCCGGCTGCGCATCGCTCTCAGACTGATAGTCCCAAAACTTTTTAATGATGGCCGTTAACGCGGGCACGGCAAGGGGCTTACTAAGCACGTCGTCCATGCCAGCGTCGAAGTACTCTTTTTTGTCTTTCAGGACGTTGGCCGTTAACGCAACCAACGGCGGCAGGTTTGCGTCTGGATGTTGCTGACGGATGGCGCGTGACACATCCATCCCGGTCATGTCCGGCAGCTGGATATCTAACAGCACCAGATCAAACTCAAGCGGATCAAACATCTCCAGTGCCGCCTTGCCAGTCATCGCCACTTCTACGCTGCATCCGAGTTTTTCCAGTACCGAGCGTGCAACAACGACATTCAGCTCAATATCTTCCACCAGCAGGACGTGCAAAGCAGGGAGCGGAAGCGGGTCGTCCACGCCTTCATCTTCCACTTCTTCTGCAATGCGTGGCGCTTTTATCACAACGGTAAAGCAGGAGCCCTGCCCCGGTGCGCTGTTTACGCTGATATCCCCGCCCATGGCCTGTGCCAGGCGGCGTGACACTGCCAGACCAATACCGGTTCCGGTCGCCGGCTTCCCGCCGTGTTGATCGGTAACCTGATAATACATCGCAAAAATTTTATCCTGCTCTTCCTGCCGAATCCCCTGCCCTGAGTCCTGAACCTCAAAGCGCAGCGTGTCATCCTGCTCGTACGCGACGCGTACGACGATCTCTCCCTGCTGGGTGAATTTCACCGCGTTACCAATCAGATTCCACAGAATCTGCCGCAGGCGCGTGCCATCAGTTGAGATCTTATGCGGCAGCGGGAGTTGTGGCGCCATGACAAACTTCAACCCTTTAGGCTGTGCCAGCAGGCCTGAGAGGTTTTCCAGATCGGCCAGGAAACTGGTGAAGTCGACCGGCTGGTTATCCAGCTGAACCTTGCGGCGTTCGATCTTATCGACTTCAATGACGTCATTGAAAATGTTGCCCAACGTAATCGCGGAAACGTGGATCGTTTTCAGGTACTTAAGCTGCTCCTGGTTCAGATCGGTATCTAGCAAGATGCGACTGAGCCCGACAATGCCGTTAAGCGGCGTACGAAGCTCGTGGCTGATCGTTGAGATAAAGGTGGTCTTCTCGCGGCTGGCACTCTCCAGCGCGTCCTGATAGCGTTTACGCTCGGTAATATCGCGTCCGAAGCCCATCAGCCCACTGCGCTTACCCACGCGGTCATAATAGGGCACTTTGCGGATCTCAAAACAGGCTTTACGGCCATCGGGATACTGCAGCCACTGCTCATAGGTCAGCGAGACGTTATGCCGGAAGACTTTTTCGTCTGTCTCCAGCACCTTGGTGGCCGTATCGTTGTCATAGATGTCGCGAGGCGTCAGACCAATAAGCTGTTTTTCGCTTTTGCCGGTTAACAGCTCCATGGCCCGGTTACAGCCCGAAAACTGTTTATCGATATTGCGGTAAAAGACCAGATCCGGTGAGGCATCCAGGAACGAACGCAGAAAGGAAGACTGTTGCTCCAGCTCAATTTGCGCCTGCTCGCGGCGCGCCACCTCTTCACGCAGCTTCGCCATCACCTGCTCACGTGCTTCCTCAGCTTTTTTACGATCGGCGATTTCATTATTAAGCTGTGAGATGGTCTCTTTCATCTGTTGATTTAGTTCGAGATCGCGCGTGCGCATCTCTTCCAGCTTATCCACCAGCCTTGCCAGACGCTGACGAGACTCTTCCAGCTGGTCAACCACCACAGAAAGGAAGTAGACCGCCCAGGGCGTGATTAAGAGGCCAAAAAAGACCGAACGCACCATATCGATACTTTCGACGTGGCCACGCAGTACCATGGTGACCGCCATCTGCACAATCATCGCCAGCACGACCAGCGCGGAGGCCAGCAGCAGCGAGAAACGTACCAGGCCAAGCTTGACCATTAAATCAACATAATATTGCGCCAGCAGGCGAATCTGTTTCATAAACACTCCCTGGATGAGAACAGCCACATGATAGCGTATTTATTTCGCTGTCGTCGCAGTGCATAAGGTAAGATCGCCGCGCGGATGCACTTATATGGTGCAAAAGCCGGTCTCTTCGCCGACGTTCAGCCCCTGAATGCTAAAACCCTTGACTAATTGTGCTAACTCAATGAATCTGTAAGGCCGCCTTTTTGCAAGGCGGGCTATTCCTGCCTCTGCTTTTTCGCCAAATAACCTCCTGTTATCGCGACGCCCTGCTTTTCATGCATACTCATTCATATAAATTGCAGTTTTAAGCAACCTGACGTGATTAATTTTGCTAATCATGATGCCCTTATTCATTCAAATTTGGTGCTATAAGAAAAACAGATACATCCTGTGCTTACACTGCCCGCAGCAGCATTTGATGCTGTTTAGTCCCTAATCGCCAGCATACTTCAGTGATTTCACGCCTTCTGCACAGTGATACAGTTCACATTTCATCCCCTATACCTGAATGGTAAACTGACACATTTTAGACATAAAAAAATAATAAATTCATTCAGTTAAGGATACAAAGACGGGATTAAACTGTGTCAGTATCACTATTTGACCTCGATTCGCTTTCCCGATAAGTTGGAATTCCGCTGAAAGCTTTCATGATGGATACGTGTCACGGCATATCTATGCAACATGACGCCCACATGGTTTGAGTCATCTCCTTTCGAGAACGGAAAAATCAAGCGCAACGCCTCAAGGGACCTTTCTCCTGGCGATGAAAAGTGCGTAAAACCCAATCGCGCAGGCTGTCAGGCGCGGAAATGAAAGAATTTGCGCTGGGAAGTGTGCAGTTGAACTCAGTGCCTGAAACAATGCAGGTAATGTCTAA
Source organism: Pantoea sp. V106_11 (assembly GCF_029967885.1). Classification (NCBI taxonomy): domain Bacteria; kingdom Pseudomonadati; phylum Pseudomonadota; class Gammaproteobacteria; order Enterobacterales; family Erwiniaceae; genus Pantoea; species Pantoea sp. V106_11. The sequence goes on along the minus strand of NZ_JASCAK010000030.1, from coordinate 216,205 downwards.
AGCAGTTTTAAGGAGACCCTCAATGTCCAGTAAAAAACCTGATTCCTATGGCTTATATGACCCAGCAGCAGGAAGTGACAGCTGTGGTGTAGGTTTCATTACCCGTAAGGACGGCGAGCAGACTCATGAAATTCTGCGCATGGCGCACAGCGCACTCTGTACGGTTCCGCACCGTGGCGGTATGTCCGCCGAAGGCGTGGGCGATGGTGCCGGGGTTAACGTCGATCTTTCCCTGCATTTTTTCCGTAAAATTACCGGTCAGGCGCTTGAGGCCGGACGCTTTGGTGTAGGTAACTTCTTCGTGCCGAAAGACACGGAACTGCGCGCCAATGCCGAACGTTTAGTCGAAGAGACGCTAAATCGCTTTAATCTGCCGGTTATCCTGAAGCGTGAAATGCCGCTGGATAACAGCGTCACGCGCCCGGCTGCCATGCAGTTTCAGCTTCCCATTGTGCAGTGGATTTTTGCCGCACCTCAGGACATCAGCAATCAGATCGATTTCGAAAAACTGATTTATCGCGCCCTGCTGACGATCGAGGCACAAGCCTTTACCCAAACCGAATTTGGCGGGTTATATCCACTGTCATTGTCGTCGCGCACCCAGGTCTTTAAAGCGCGCCTGAATTCGAATGAAGTGATCCCTTACTTCAAAGATCTGACCGATCCCGATCATCACGTACGCGGACTGTTTTTCCATACTCGCTTCTCAACGAATACCGATCCGCACACCACCATGGCACAGCCTTTCCGGTTGATGGCCCACAACGGTGAGCTGAATACCGATCGTAAAAACCGCATCGCCGAATCTGCGTTGGCTTCCGCCCGTGGCAAAACTATTGTGCGTCCGAAAGGCCAGTCAGACAGTTCGCGACTGGATCAGAGCATTCACAGCCGCCTGATGGAAGACGATCTGGACCTGATCACCGCGGTGGTGTCGATGATGCCGCCTGCCTGGGAAAACGATACCGCGCTCTCCCCTGCCGTGCGTGACATGCTGGAATACTTTTCGCTCTATGAAGAGAAAAACGATGGCCCGGCCGCCTTAATTTTTGGTAACGGCGAGGTAATCGGTGCGCGTCTTGATCGCCTGGGGCTGCGCCCGCTGCGTTCAATCGAAACGGCGGAATACATCGGTGCCATGTCCGAAGCGGGACAAATTGCCTTTCCCCCTGAAAGCGTGCTACGCCGTGGCCGTATTGAAGCCGGCGGCATGCTGTATTTTGACCATCGCGAAAAGCGCAGTTACACCACGCACCAGGCGCTGGAGAAGCTGGCTGCTGAAAAAGACTATGCGGCATTGCTCGGCAAGTCGCGTGTCGATTTACGAGAGCTGCCGGTTATTCCTGCTGAACAACAGGGTTCTCCCCTGCGCTATCGCGGCGATCTGAAAACCTATCAGCGCTTCGTGGCGTACTACTACAACCAGGAAAGCTTTAAGTTCATGATGGATCCGATGCTGAACACCGGCGCCGAGAAAATCTCTGCGATGGGTTACGGCAATGCGATTAACGGCCTCTCCGATCATGAAGGCGGCATGGCGCACTACTTCTCGCAGCGCTTTGCCCAGGTGACCAATCCACCACTGGACTCCATTCGCGAAGCGGATGGCATGACGCTGCGCGTGGCGCTGGGCGCTAAACCGCATCTGGGCCGCAGTAAAGGTCGGCAGATCATTGTGCCAACCCCGATTCTGACCCATCTGGACATGCTGCAGCTGCGCGAGCAGAACGTGGCCCCTTACGCTCGCTTCGAAATGCTTTACGAGCCGGTCACCGGCAAAGATCTGCTGAGCCGCACAGCGAACGCCAGCGCGCTGGAAAAAGCGATTGACGATCTGGCACAGCAGGTGGTGGATTTTGCCCGCTCAGAGGGCGGCATTGCCGTACTGACCGATCGCCATATCTCTTCTACCCAGGCCGCATTGCCCATGCTGCTGGTCATTTCTGCCGTTAACCAGCGTCTGGTACAGGAAGGTTTACGCCTGGATGTGTCGCTGGTGGTGGAGAGCGGACAGATCATCTCTTCTCACCATATTGCGGCTACGCTGGGCTTTGGCGCGTCAGCCGTTTATCCGCTCGGCGTGCAAATGCGTGCTGAGGAAAAATTTGGTGAAGGCGAAGAAGGCAACAAAGCCTTTAAACGCTACGCTAAAGCGGCCGAAAAAGCCCTGATGAAAACCATGGGTAAAGTGGGGCTGTGTACCGTTGAGAGCTACAGCAGCGGCGAGTTCTTCGAGCCTAACTTCCTGAATACCGATGACCCGGTACTGAGAAAGTATTTTCCAAACATCAAAACGCCAGTGGGCGGCGCGGGCTTCGCAACCATCGCTCAGATGGCGGTGGACTGGCATCAGAGCGCACTGAAAATTCAGGGCGAGTCCGAAGTGCCGCTGTTAGGCCTGTTTAAAGAACGTGCAGAGGGCGCAGGCCACTCTTACGGCACCATTGCCGTACGCACCTTTATTGATATGACGGAAGAGCCGATTCGCTTCGCGGACAAAGCGCGTGAAGAGGATAACTTTATTCGTCTGATGACGCTGGCCCGTCTGGACAATGCCTTTGGCATCAAGCCGGAGACGTTTAAAGACAGCAGCTTTGAGCGCATCCCGGATGAGGTGATGAATGATTTTGCCATTACGGCCGATTATCGTCAGTTCTCCAGCCTGATGTACGAAGAGCGCAAACGCCGCCCAGCCGCGCTGCGCGATATTCTGGCCTTCCCGGCAGATCTTACCCACATCGACAGTGAGGCCGAATTCCGGCGTAAGCTGGGTCGCTACTCGCTGACTAACAATGGTTTTGCCACCCGCGGCCTGGTCTGTGACGCCATTGAGGGCAGCCAGAATGCCTTTATGCTGCGTCTGACCGATGCCATTGCCGGACTGAAACCAGAAAGTGAACGCCTGCTCAACCTGTCACGTGCGCTGAAAGCCCGTTTTAACGACGAGATTGAAACCGCAGAAGTGGTTGCTGGCGGCCTGAAAGTCACCGCCAGCGGCAAAGCGGCGGACTACCTGTCACGCATTTTCACGGCGCTGCCGTCGCTGCCGTTGAGCGATATTCAGCCCGCGAGCGAAATTACCCGCACTTTCGCGTCTGGCGCGATGAGTCACGGTGCGCTGGTCGCACCGGCGCATGAAGCCGTTGCGCATGGCACCAACATGGTCGGAGGCATGAGTAACTGTGGAGAAGGCGGTGAGCACTACTCCCGTCACGGCACCATTCGCGCTTCACGTATCAAACAGCTGGCGTCAGGCCGCTTTGGCGTCTGGGCGGCCTACCTGGCCGATCCGATGCTGGAAGAGCTTGAGATCAAAATCGGCCAGGGCGCCAAGCCCGGTGAAGGCGGTCAGCTTCCGGCGGCAAAAGTTACCGTAGAGATCGCCGCCGCACGCGGCGGCACGCCAGGCGTTGAGCTGGTTTCTCCGCCGCCGCACCACGATACCTACTCTATCGAAGATCTGGCGCAGCTGATTCACGACTGTAAAGCGGCCCGCGTGCGCGTCATTGTGAAGCTGGTGTCATCTGAAGGTATTGGCACCATCGCCGTGGGCGTGGCGAAAGCCGGTGCTGACGTGATTAACGTTGCCGGTAACACGGGTGGTACGGGCGCCGCCTCGGTGACCAGCCTGAAATATACCGGTCGCGTTGCCGAAATCGGTATCGCCGAAGTTCACCAGGCCCTGTGTGCAAACGGCCTGCGCGACAAAGTTCTGCTGCGTTGCTCAGGCGCACAGCAAACCGGCAGCGACGTGGTGAAATCCGCTCTGCTGGGCGGCGACAGCTTTGAGTTTGGTACCACCGCGCTGATGATGCTGAAGTGCGTGATGGCGAAGAACTGTAACGTTAAATGCCCGGCGGGATTAACCACTAACGCCGAAGCCTTTGATGGCGACCCACGCCAGCTGGCACAGTACTTCCTGAACGTGGCGCATGAAGTGCGTGAGATTCTGGCGCGTATGGGCCTGCGCTCCCTGCGTGAAGCCCGTGGCCGCGCCGATCTGCTCCATCTGATGGATCACCCGTTGGAAGTCGGTAAGCTGGACCTGCGTGCCATGCTGACCGTGGTGCCCGAGCTGAAGATTGCTAAGCCAGTTTATCTGGAGAAAGATTTTGAACTGGATGACCGCTGGGTTGAAGAACTGAGCCAGCAACTGGTCGATCAGGGTAAAACCTCTCTGCAACTGGGTAAGGATGTTGTACTCAACAACCGCAATAAAAGCGTGGGCGGCCAGTTAGCTATCGATATTGAGCGCATGCTGAATCACACCCTGACGGCTGCACAGATTCAGGCAATGCCGGCCGTGCTTCGTGACGATCGCGGTCGTCGCTATCTGGCACCTGCCAGCGTAGAAATCACCACGACCGGCTCTGCCGGTCAGTCCTTCGGGGCCTTCTGCAATGACGGCATGCTGATGAAACATCGTGGAACCTGTAACGATGGCGTCGGCAAAGGTCAGTGCGGCGGCGAACTGGTCGTGCTCTCACCGGGCGGCGGCGCGCAGGACAGCGATGGCAACGTTCTGATCGGTAACTTCGCTCTGTTTGGCGCCACCGGCGGCCGTCTGTTCGTTCAGGGCCAGGCCGGCGATCGCTTCGCGGTGCGTAACTCCGGTGCCACTGCGGTGGTGGAAGGCGTCGGTGACTTTTGCTGCGAATACATGACCAACGGCGCAGTGTTAAACCTGGGCACCTTTGGTAAAGGCTTCGGTAACGGCATGAGCGGCGGCTTTGCTTATCAGTACGATCCCTATGGTTCACTGGCGAGCCATGCGGCGGGCGACTCCGTTCTGTTTGGCTCAATCGCTGACCCGGATGAGCTGGCACAGATTCATAAGCAGGCGGTTCTCACCATGCTGAACTGGCACCTGGAGGCCACGCAGTCTCCGCGTGCCGCCTGGCTGCTGGAGCACTGGGAAACCGAATGTCAGCACTTTGTCTACGTTATGCCGCGTTCCCTGCTGCTTTACCAGGATGGCGGTGAAATTCTGAAGGCCAAGTCCCGCAAGGATCTGCTGGAAGAGCTGTCAACGGCGCTGGCAGGCCATCAGGTTGCCAAGTTTAAAGCCGCCTGGCGCGAAGGCAAGACCATTGCCGACGGCGCGGTTCCGGCTTATGGCGCGACAGATACGCAGGAAATGTTTGTTTTACTGAATAACTACACCGTACTGAGCTTTGCCCAGCAGTTGGCACTCAGCAAGCTGCCGAAAGGCACGCCGGTTGAAGACGCCGCCGTGGAAAAAGCCGTGCGGAATCTGCTGATGACCGAAGACTTTTCACTGGTGAGTAAGCTGCAACGCCATGCGCGAGCAGCGATTGAAAGCTATAGCGACAGCGAGTTGGCCAGCCTGATCGGTTCAAAACGCATGTCCGATTACAAAGCGGCACTGACGCAACGTAATATCCGCTCAATGGACAGCCTGGCCACTTACGGCTGGATCATGTATCAGGATGCCTGCAACCGTGACATTCTCGGTCGCCTGCCTGATTTTGAAGAGTTGTTTGCGCGTGCGGCGTTACCTGAAATTGCAGCGGCCGTGGGTAAACTGGCCTGACAGCAGGCTCAGTGAACAGAACTGTGTTTAATGATGATGACCCTGATTTGTTCGACGTGCCGGGCGCAGCGGCATCCTTATCCTCTCAGCAGCAGGCTGTTGCTGAGAGCACAGGAACCGCCCGCCTTCGGCACAGCGAAGCATGACGGTTAAGAGCGGGATTGAGTAAAGGTATCCATGAAAATTCCATATATTCCTGAAGATGCACCTTTCAATGGTGATCAGAAATACTGGCTGGCGGGCTTCCTGGCCGGCCTGCACTCCCGTTTGTTGGTGCTGGAAGACAAACAGCAGCCGGCTGCGGGCAGCAGCGCTGCCGCGACCACCCAACTGCACATCCTTTATGGTTCTCAGACCGGTAATGCTGAGGCGCTGGCCCAGTCAGCGGCGAAGTCAGCCCGTGCCAAAGGTCTGGTGCCGGTCGTTCAGGCATTAGGCGATGTGGATCTCGACGTGTTCGCCACCATGCGACACGTGCTGATTGTCACTTCGACCTATGGTGAAGGTGAAATGCCCGACAACGCCCAGCTGTTTTGGGACGCGATTTCCGCCAGCACCGCGCCACGTCTGGAGCAGATGCACTTCGCCGTGCTGGCCATTGGCGATACCGGCTATGACGGATTCTGTCAGGCAGGTAAGTTCCTGGATATGCGCCTGGAACAGCTTGGGGCAAAGCGCGTTGTTGACCGCATTGACTGCGATATCGATTACGAAGAGCCGTCAAATGAGTGGATTAACAGCACGATGCCCCAGTTTGCCAGCAGCGCAGGCAGCAGCGGCACGGTGCTGGAGAGCGCCCCGGAAGCGCCGGTTATTCCTGGCAGCAACAAATCGAATCCGTATGCGGCAGCCCTGATCACCAATAAACGCCTGTCGAGTGAGCAATCGGCAAAAGATATTCGCCACGTCGAGTTTGATCTCACCGACAGCGGCCTGAAGTATGAAGCCGGTGACGCACTTGGCGTGATTCCGGTCAACGAGCCGTCGCTGGTCAGCCTGCTGCTTACCCAGTTGAACGCCGATTACCAGACGCCGGTGCCGGGATTCGACAGGAGCCTGGGCGACCTGCTGACCTACCAGTTTGAAATTTCAGAGCCTTCACGCAAGCTGATCGAGTGGGTGGGCCAAAACACCACCAACCAGGAGCTGCGTCACGTGCTTCAGCACGACGACAAAGATGCGCTCGGTGTCTGGCTATGGGGCAAAGATACGCTGGATCTGCTCCAGCTCGAACTGACGCGTAGCCTGAGCGTACCCGAGTTCGTCGCCCTGCTGCGCCCGCTGCAGCATCGCGCCTACTCCATCTCGTCCAGCTCAAAAGCGCATCCGAATCAGGTTCACCTGACCATCGCCTCAGTGCGCTATCACAGCGGTGGCCGCAACCGCAGCGGCGTGTGCTCTACCTATCTGGCTGAGCGTGTACGCCGTGGTGAAAAGCCCGCGATCTTCATCTCACCCAACAAAGCCTTTCGCGTTCCGGCTAACGGCAACGCTCCGCTGATTATGGTCGGCCCCGGCACCGGTATCGCCCCGTTCCGCGCCTTTTTGCAGGAGCGTCAGGTAACAGGCGCTCAGGGTAAAAACTGGTTGTTCTTTGGCGATCAGCATCAGGAACACGACTTCATTTATCGCGAAGAACTGACGGCCTGGCAGGAAAGCGGTCTGCTCACGCGTCTCGATCTGGCGTTCTCACGCGATCAGGACAAGAAAATCTACGTGCAAAACCGGATGCTGGAACAGGGTGCAGAGCTCTATGCCTGGCTGCAGGAAGGCGGTCACTTTTACGTGTGTGGCGATGCATCACGCATGGCGAAAGACGTGGATAGCGCGCTGTATGAAATCGTACGTCAGTTTGGCGGGCTCTCCAGTGAACGGGCCGCTGACTACATCGATCAGCTGAAGAAAGAGAAACGCTACCTGCGCGACGTTTACTGATCGCTACGGCAGAAAGCAAAAATCCGGGCAACCTGTGTTCCCGGATTTTTTTATGCCTGTTACCGGCTGGCAGACAGGCAAAAAAATACCCGTCAGGTGACGGGTATTCTGTGTTATTTCACCACGCGCAGTGCGGGACGGCCACCACGTGGCGGGGGATCGTCATCCGGTGAATTATCGTCATCGCTGGCATCATCAGGGCGGTCGCCGTCAATCACTGACATGACCGTCTCTTCCTGATTCTCAGCAAATTCCTGTGTGCCGCCTTCATAGGCCGGTTCAGGTTCAAACATCGTGCCTGCGCCGTTTTCACGCGCATAGATGGCGAGTATGGCCGCCATTGGGACATTCACCTGACGTGGAACGCCACCAAAACGTGCGTTAAACGAGACTTCGTCATTGCCCAGATCAAGGTTACCCACGGCACGCGGCGCAATGTTCAGTACGATCTGACCATCGCGGGCATATTCGAGTGGAACCTGAACGCCAGGCAGGTTGATGTCGACGACCAGATGCGGTGTGAGCTGGTTATCCAGTAACCAGTCATAAAAAGCACGCAGCAAATAAGGTCGGCGGGCTGTGAGTTGTGACATTTCCATACGTTAGCCCCGGGCTTGCAGGCGCATTTCACGTTCAGCTTCAGTCAGTGAAGCAAGGAAGGAGTCACGCTCAAATACGCGGTTCATGTAGCCTTTCAGCTCTTTAGAGCCCGACCCGAGCAGATCGATACCCATTGACGGTAAACGCCACAACAGCGGAGCCAGATAGCAGTCTACCAGGCTGAACTCGTCGCTCATAAAGAATGGCGTACGCCCAAACAGAGGAGCAATAGCCAGCAGCTCTTCACGCAGCTGCTTGCGCGCCGCTTCAGCTTCCTGACCGCTACTGTTCTCAACCTTTCTCATCAGGCTGTACCAGTCTTGCTCAATACGGTGCATCATTAAACGGCTTTCGCCACGTGCAACCGGATAGACAGGCATCAATGGTGGGTGGGGAAAACGCTCATCCAGATATTCCATGATGATGCGTGATTCGTACAGCGTCAGTTCGCGATCTACCAGCGTCGGCACAGTGCGGTACGGATTGAGGTCAATCAGATCCTGCGGCAGGTTATCCATTTCGACCTGCTCGATCTCTACGCTGACACCTTTCTCGGCAAGCACGATACGTACCTGATGGCTAAAAATGTCAGTAGGACCAGAAAACAGCGTCATTACCGAACGTTTGTTGGCAGCGACAGCCATGAAAACCTCCCAGTTTGTTCACAAAAAGTTACTGCGAATGGCCAACCACACGGCGACTCACCTGCTCATAGAACTCGCTCGCAATCCGCGCTAACCACCCCCGACTAATGCGAGGCGCATAACGCGCCAGCTTGCGGGCGCAAAGTGACACAGAGTTTACCAGATTTTAGGCAGCTTGTGGGTGGGGGAATGCATTTTTGCGGGTAAAATGCGAACAGTATTGTGGTTTTATACGACAGGATGACCTGAGAATAAAAATAAAAAACCCGCCGGAGCGGGTTTTCTGTGCCAACTGTGTCTGCCGAAGCAGCAACAATTAACGCTTGGAGAACTGAGGACGACGACGTGCTTTACGCAGGCCGACTTTCTTACGTTCAACCTGACGAGCATCACGGGTAACGAAGCCTGCTTTACGCAGTTCGCCACGCAGTGACTCATCATACTCCATCAGAGCGCGGGTGATACCATGACGGATCGCGCCTGCCTGACCAGAGATACCACCACCTTTAACGGTGATGTACAGGTCCAGTTTACCAACCATATCAACCAGTTCCAGAGGCTGACGCACGACCATGCGTGCAGTCTCGCGACCGAAATACTGCTCCAGAGAGCGTTGGTTGATTACGATGTTACCGCTACCCGGCTTGATGAAGACGCGTGCGGATGAGCTTTTGCGGCGACCAGTGCCGTAGTTTTGAGTTTCAGCCATTGCCTTTAATCCCGATTAAATGTCAAGAACTTGCGGTTGCTGTGCCGCATGGTTGTGCTCGTTACCTGCGTAAACTTTCAGTTTACGGTACATAGCACGACCCAGCGGGCCCTTCGGCAGCATGCCTTTAACCGCGATCTCAATCACGCGCTCAGGACGGCGAGCAATCATCTCTTCAAAGGTCGCCTGTTTGATACCACCGATGTGACCAGTGTGGTGATAGTAAATCTTGTCAGAACGCTTGTTGCCGGTTACAGCAACTTTCTCAGCGTTCAGAACGATGATGTAATCACCAGTATCAACGTGCGGAGTGTATTCCGCTTTATGCTTACCACGCAGACGGCGCGCCAGTTCAGTCGCCAGGCGACCCAAGGTTTTGCCAGTTGCGTCAACAACATACCAGTCACGTTGGACGGTTTCTGGTTTAGCTGTAAAAGTTTTCATCGAAAAGCTTACCCAAATTAAGTTACACGTTGGTGAAATCCCAAACGCTTAAGTAAACGAATGAGGCTCACACGACCATTTTGACCAGCAAGCCACCCCTTCGGATAGCGTTACCGGAACGCAGAGGATTTGGGAAAAAAATCCTGTGCTGTAACGTGGGGTCGCAAGATTATAGAGAAGTCGATTACAAAAATCGAACCCTATTTTCATTTATTACCTGGAATCTCAGGGTAAATGCGCCAGCCGCAGGTACTCTTCGCTCTGCATTTCCTGCAAACGGGACAGACAGCGCTGATATTCAAATTTCAGGCGCGTCCCCTGATAAATTTCGAACAAGGAGGTTTCTGCAGCGACAACCAGTTTGACATGGCGCTCGTAAAACTCATCCACCAACGCCAGAAAACGCCGCGCCTGATCTTCCGTCTTGTAGATCATGACCGGTACATCGAACAGCAGGACGCTGTGAAAGCGGCGTGACAGCTCAATATAATCATGCTGGCTGCGCCCTTCTCCACACAGGGTTTTAAAATCAATCGCAATCACCCCTTCTGCCACGCCCAGGGTCGGCATTTTACGGTGATTGATCTCCAGCACCGGTGCGCTGTCGCGTTTTTCGCCTGACAATGCCTGGAACATGCGGTCCATCTCGGCGTAGGTTTCCGGCCCCAGAGGAAACGTCCACAAATGCGCGGACGTCAGCGTACGCAGACGGTAATCAATGCCCGCATCGACATTCATTACCTCACAGTGCTGCTTAATCTGCTCGATGGCGGGCAGAAAACGGGCACGCTGCAGGCCGTTTTTGTACAAGTTATCAGGCGGAATATTCGAGGTCGCAACCAGGCTGATGCCGCGCGCAAACAGGGCTTCCATCAGCGTTCCCAGCAGCATGGCATCCGTGATGTCAGACACAAAAAACTCATCAAAACAGAGAATATCGGTTTCTGCTCTAAAGCGGTCGGCGATGATCAGCAACGGATCGCTGTGCCCCTGCAGTTCGGTCAGCTCTTCATGCACGCGCAGCATGAAACGGTGAAAGTGTAAGCGCAGTTTGCGGTCGCCAGGAATAGACTGAAAAAACAGATCCATTACCCAGGTTTTCCCCCGGCCAACACCGCCCCACATATACAAGCCACGGACGGGCGCTTTGGGCTGCGACTTTTCTTTTCCCATCAGCTTCGACAGACGACCTAACAGCCCCTTCGAGGGAAGTTCGGTGGTGTGCTGACGCGCGATCAGCCCTTGCTGGATAGCATCTAAGCGGGTAATCGCTTCACGCTGTACGTCGTCGGGCTTGAAATCGCCCTGTGATAGCGCTTGCTCATAGCGGGCAAGCGGAGATGAGGTTTGCATGGTTCGCTCAGTGTCCCTGAATTTTGTCTTATTCAAACGTCGTTTGTCGAAAAAAAGGCCGCTCTACACTAAGGCATGGCGCTCCAGAGTTCCACATCCATAAGATTAACGGGTATAGTGACTATTATTAAGTGGTGCAACGCCCTACGGAACAACGGAAATAACACGGGAGTCATTATGACCTGGGAATACGGGCTAATTGGTTTAGTGGTAGGTATTATTGTCGGCGCAGTCGCAATGCGTTTTGGCAACCGGAAGCTGCGTGAGCAGCGCAGCATGCAGTACGAACTGGATAAGACGAAAGCCGAGCTGGCAGATTATCGCGAAGAGCTGACCAACCACTTTGCGCAGAGCGCAGAGCTGCTGGATAACATGGCGCGTGATTACCGTCAGCTCTATCAGCACATGGCGAAAGGGTCCAACGACCTGCTGCCGAACATGCCCGGGGACAAAAACCCCTTTGCATGGCAACTGACCGAAGCCGAAGCGGATAACGATCAGGCACCGGTGCAAATGCCGCGTGACTACTCTGAAGGCGCCTCTGGCTTACTGCGTGGTGAACGCGCCGTCCGCGACTAAGCATGATCGGGCACAGTGACGCTGTGCCCGCTGTTTTTGCGAACCCCGGCCGCAAACGGCTGTCTCATTGATTTACTCCCCCCATTTTTGCAGCGAGAGCGTTGTAGCAATGAAAAAACAAGCACGACTGTTAAGCGCATTAGCCTTGAGTATTGGAATGAGTCTTGCCGCTGCGCCCGGCGCGATGGCGACGCTACCTGCACAGATTCAGAGCCAGCCGCTTCCCAGCCTGGCACCGATGCTGGAAAAAGTGTTACCTGCTGTGGTCAGCGTGCACGTTGAAGGCACCCAGTCTGATGCCCAGGCCCAGACACAGGATATTCCCGAGCCGCTTAAGCGTTTCTTTGGCCAGTTGCCCGGTGGCGCCCCAAGCCAGCCTCAACCCTTTGAGGGGCTGGGGTCCGGTGTCATCATTGATGCCGCCAAAGGCTATGTTCTGACCAATAACCACGTGGTCAACGGCGCGGATAAGATCAACGTCCAGCTCGGCGATGGCAGCGAATATGATGCCAAACTGATTGGTCACGATGAGCAGACCGACATTGCTCTGATCCAGATTCAGGGCGCGAAAAACCTGACGCAGATAAAAGTCGCCGATTCGGATCAGCTGAAAGTCGGTGATTTTGCCGTGGCCATCGGCAATCCTTTTGGCCTTGGTCAGACAGCGACCTCCGGAATTATTTCGGCACTGGGCCGCAGCGGCCTGAATCTCGAAGGGCTGGAAAACTTTATCCAGACCGATGCCGCCATTAACCGCGGTAACTCGGGCGGCGCGCTGGTTAATCTGAACGGCGAGCTGATCGGCATTAATACCGCCATTCTGGCCTCCAGTGGCGGCAATATCGGCATTGGCTTTGCGATTCCGAGCGATATGGCCATGAACCTGGCCGAGCAGTTGATTAAGTACGGCGAAGTCAAACGGGGTCAGTTGGGTATCAAAGGTACCGAGATGACCGCGGACATCGCAAAAGCGTTTAACGTTGACGCACAGCGCGGCGCGTTCGTTTCTGAAGTGCTGCCCCAGTCTGCGGCGCAAAAAGCTGGTATCAAGTCAGGCGATATCATTGTTTCGGTCAACGATAAACCGATTACCAGCTTCGCAGAACTGCGGGTGAAGATCGGCACGACGGCACCAGGTGAGAAAGTGAAGCTTGGCCTGCTACGTGAAGGTAAACCGGTGAGTGTTGATGTCACCCTTGAGCAAAGCGCCCAGACGACGGCCAGCGCACAGCTGCTTTCTCCAGCCCTGCAGGGCGCGACTCTGAGCGATGGTCAGACCAAAACCGGTGATAAAGGCGTGAAGATTGATGCCATCGAAAAAGGCACTCCGGCTGAACAGGTCGGCCTGCAAAAAGATGACGTGATCATTGGCGTCAACCGCACGCGAATTCAGAATATTGCCGAAATGCGCAAGGTGCTGGAAGCCAAACCGCCGGTGATGGCGCTGAATGTGGTTCGTGGTGAGGAAAGTATCTATCTGTTATTGAGATAAACCCCGCACGATGGCGGACACAAGCACGTGTGTGTCCGCCGCTCTCATGTTATTCTCCCCAACGTTCTCCCCTGACGTGATTTAACACCATGTTTCTTAAACTCTTGCGTTCAGTGGTGTTGGGACTGATTGTTGCGGGCATCTTGCTCGCAGCGCTGCCCGCACTGCGTTTGGGCGGTGCTGCCCTGTATAGTCAAAATGACAGTAACGATGAAACGCCCTTTGGCTTTAATCAAGGGGTGAGGCGTGCCGTGCCTGCCGTTGTGAATGTTTACAACCGCAGCGCGCATGGGAACAACAACCGCGGTATTACCACGCTGGGCTCTGGCGTGATTATGAATAACCGGGGTTATATCCTGACCAACAAGCACGTTATCAATAATGCCGATCAGATCATCGTCGCTCTACAGGATGGCCGTTTTTTTGAAGCCACGCTGGTGGGTTCAGATGCCATGACCGATTTGGCCGTGCTAAAAATTACCGCGTCAAACCTGCCGGTTATCCCGATTAATCCCAAACGCGTCGCACACATTGGCGATGTGGTGATGGCCATCGGCAACCCCTATAACCTGGGACAAACGGTCACACAGGGCATTATCAGCGCCACGGGCCGCGTTGGACTCAGCTCGTCAGGCCGCCAGAACTTCCTGCAAACGGATGCATCAATCAATCAGGGGAACTCCGGTGGCGCACTGATTAACTCGCTGGGCGAACTCATGGGCATCAATACCCTGACGTTCGATAAAAGCAGCGATGGCGAAACGCCCGAAGGCATTGGTTTTGCTATCCCCACCGCGCTGGCAACCAAAATAATGGATAAGCTCATCCGTGATGGTCGGGTCATTCGCGGCTATATCGGCATTACCGCCCGCGAAGTGCCGCCGCTTCACGGCCAGGGCAACAGTCTCGATCGGGTTCAGGGCATTATCGTCAGCGTGGTGACGCCGGGCGGCCCGGCTGAGAAAGCCGGTATCCAGGCCAATGATGTGCTGCTGAGCGTAGACGGTAAACCGGCGCTCTCCGCACAGGAAACCATGGACCAGGTTGCGGAAATTCGGCCCGGCTCGGTGGTGAATGTGCAGGTGCTGCGTAATGACAAGAAGCTGACCTTCCCGGTGACGATTCAGGAGTTTCCGGACAGCAGTCAGTAGCGGTGAACGCAAACAAGGCCCACTTGAGGCCTTGTTTATCAGCTTAAACGGCGCTGCGCCATTCTGTCAGCACGGCGTCAAGGGTCAGCAGCGGTCTACCGGAAACGCAATCACCTCCGACAGCGACTCTGCCTTCAGCGCCAGCATAATCAACCTGTCCACGCCCAGTGCAACGCCCGAACAGGCCGGCATGCCGTGCTCCAGCGCGGCCAGCAGGTAATGATCAATCGGATGTTGCGGCAACCCTCGCGCCGCACGCCGACGATTATCCTGCTCAAAGCGTTGGCGCTGTTCACGGCTGTCGGTGAGTTCGCGGAAGCCATTCGCCAGCTCAATGCCCTTGTAATACACCTCAAACCGCTCTGCCACCCGATGATCTTCCGTACTGATCTCCGCTAATGCCGCCTGGCTGGCCGGAAAGTGGTAGATAAAACACGGCTTGTCCTGACCAATCTTCGGTTCCACGCCCAGCATAAACAGCAGCATCAGCAAGGTATCGCGGTCCTCTTCCCGACTGGCCAGCTCGCCCTCACCCAGCTTTTCCGCCGCCTCACGCAGCTGCGCTTTGTCGGCAGAAAGCGGGTCCAGCTCAAGGTGACGAATAAAGGCCTGCTGATAAGAGAGCGACTCCGCGCTGTCGCACTCCAGCACCTGCTGCAGCAGATCGTCGACCTCATTCATCAGGCGGTACATATCGTAATGGGGGCGATACCACTCCAGCATGGTGAATTCAGGGTTGTGGTAGCGCCCGGCCTCTTCGTTGCGAAAGCTGCGGCCCATTTGATAGATAGGGCCACTTCCGGCCGCCAGAAGGCGTTTCATGTGGTATTCCGGGCTGGTCATCAGCCAGAGATCGCGGCCTTCAGACAGGCCAGGGCCGACAAAGCGCGTCTGGAATGGCACCAGATGAATGTCGGTAATCGTGGCCTGACTCATCGCGGGCGTGTCGACTTCCAGTACGCCACGATCGGCGAAGAAACGACGTACTTCAGCAATAATGGCTGCGCGTTTAATTAAACTGGCAATCGAAGCGCCAGGTTGCCAGCTTGTCGTTTCACTCATGGTGACGGCTCCTGATACAAATAAGGGAGGGAAGTCTACTCGTAATGTCAGTGGCAAACAATCGTGGCGCAAGCCTGTCCAATAAACTGACCGGCTTCTATAATTAACAGGTTAAATAACAAAGGAATCTTTTTATGTCTCCATGGAAAACATTGGTTGCCAGCCTGAGTGCCTTCCTGTCCGTCGCCTGCACGACCACACCGCCAAAAAACGTTACCGTCGTTGAAAACTTCGACAGTCAGCGTTACCTCGGTCAGTGGTACGAGATAGCCCGGCTGGATCATGGCTTTGAACGCGGCCTCGAACAGGTTACGGCAAATTACAGCCCACGTGAGGATGGCGGCCTGAAAGTCGTTAATCGCGGCTATAACGTTAAAAAGCAGCGCTGGCAGGAGAGCGTGGGTAAAGCCTACTTCACCGGCGATAAACAGCGTGCGGCACTCAAGGTCTCGTTCTTTGGGCCCTTCTATGGTGGCTATAACGTGATAGCGCTGGATCCTGACTACCGTTACGCACTGGTATGCGGGCCTAACCGCCACTATCTGTGGATACTGTCACGGACGCCGCAGTTGGATGAAGGTGTGAAACAAAAGCTGGTGCAGCAGGCACGCCAGGCCGGTTTCCCGGTAGATGAGCTGATTTGGGTGAAACAGGGCTAGAGAAAGGCCGGTACGAAAAACGTTCGTACCGGTTTTACCGTTACTGCGCGCTACGCTGGATTGCATGGCCGCCCGCTTCAACGTCTTCGCCGACGCCGCGCGTAGTGTTGCAGCCAGAAAGCAGTGCAGAGAACATCATCACAGAGAAAATCGCAACAATACTTTTCTTCAACATATCCATATCCTTTTTGGTTGCATTATAGGTACAGCTTTTAAAGCATAGACTGATTATGCAACGTCGCGAGCCTGAGCCGCCGAAAAAAGGAAGGCAGGAATAACTTATTTAGCCGCGCGCGAGATTGCGCCGCCCAGGTGAGATACGTCTTCGCCAAAACCGTGGAAGGTGTTACAGCCGCTTAGTCCAGAAGCCACCAGCAACGCCAAGGCGATAAGTTTTGCTCGTTTTTTCATGGTGAACTCACTCAAAAAAAGGCGCATCACAGGATGCGCCTTTCAGGGTTATTTTACGCGTGACACGTATTCGCCAGAGCGGGTATCAACCTTCACCACCTCGCCAATCTGCACGAACAATGGCACTTTAATGACTGCCCCCGTAGACAGCGTTGCTGGCTTACCGCCCGTACCGGCAGTATCACCTTTCAGGCCTGGGTCAGTTTCAATGACTTCCGCTTCAACAAAGTTTGGTGGCTGAACCGCAATCGGTTTATCGTTCCACAAGGTTACGATACACTCCGCGTTGTCCTGCAACCACTTCTGCACTTCATCCAGCACTTTTGCTTCAACCTGGTACTGCTCAAAAGATTCCGGGTGCATGAAGTAGTAGAAATCGCCGTCGTTGTAAGAGTACTGCAGCGTCATATCCTTCACGTCTGCGCCTTCGGCAGAATCCGTTGATTTGAAGGTTTTCTCAACGCGTGAACCGGTCAGCAGACGACGCATTTTTACACGTGCAAACGCCTGACCTTTACCCGGCTTAACGAACTCGCTTGATTCGATGGCATAAGGTTCGCCTTCGAACATGATTTTAAGACCGGGACGGAAATCGTTGCTAAGATAAGTCGCCATAAAGGCCCTCTGTAGATATTAACTGGTAATAGCCAAAAAAATGGCACACATTGTAACCCTAAATTCCCCTTCCAGAGAAGATTGGTTGCAGCAACTTGCTGATGTTGTCACTGATCCTCATGAATTACTGCAACTTTTAGCGCTCGACCATCATCCGGATCTGGCTGCTGGCGGCGACGCACGCCGACTTTTTGCCCTGCGCGTGCCGCGCGCCTTTATCCGGCGAATGAAAAAAGGCGATGCGCAGGATCCCCTTCTACTCCAGGTCCTGACCAGCCGTCAGGAGTTTGTCGACGCGCCAGGTTATAGCACCGATCCGCTGGACGAACAAAATAGCGTCGTGCCGGGATTACTGCATAAATATAAAAACCGTGCATTGCTGCTGGTCAAAGGCGGCTGCGCGGTGAACTGCCGCTACTGCTTCCGCCGTCATTTTCCCTATCAGGATAATCAGGGCAACAAGCGTAACTGGCAGGCCGCGCTGGATTATATTACCGCCCATCCTGAACTGGATGAGATCATCTTTTCGGGTGGCGATCCGTTAATGGCAAAAGATCATGAGCTGGCCTGGCTCATTGACGCGCTGGGCGCTATCCCGCATCTGAAACGGCTACGTATTCACAGTCGACTGCCGGTCGTGATTCCGGATCGCATTACCGAGGCGCTGTGTCAGACGCTGGCGGAAACGCGGCTTCAGGTCTTGATGGTCACCCACATCAACCACGCCCGTGAGATTGATGAGGCGCTTTGTGATGCCATGCTGCGCCTGAAACGTGCTGACGTGACGCTGCTTAATCAGAGCGTACTGCTGCGCGGCGTGAATGATGATGCACAAACCCTGGCGGCGCTGAGCAATGCGCTGTTTGATGCCGGCATTCTGCCCTACTACCTGCATGTGCTGGACAAAGTGCAGGGCGCAGCGCATTTCTTCGTTTCTGATGAAGAAGCCCGGGCGTTGATGCGTAGCCTGCTGCCGCGGGTGTCCGGTTATCTGGTGCCGAAGCTGGCACGTGAGATCGGCGGGGAACCCAGTAAAACCCCGCTGGATCTGCAACTTCGGCAGGAATAAATCACGGGCGGCACACAGCCCGGTAGCCGCAAGCCTCATTTCCGCCGAGCAGCGGGCTGCCAACCCGTTGCACTGGCGGCTAAAAGCCATTGATAAACGCTAAAAAAACGACCGGCACATTGGCCGGTCGTCTCAAAAAATGTTGCCTGTTCAGCGCAGGATCAGTTAGGGCATTTATAGACCTGGCCGGTCATCTTGCTGTCGAGTGGTGCAAAGGCTGAAAGCAGGTTTTGTGTAGGACTGGTTGCGCCATAAATGACGTTTCCGCCCATTTCGGCAGCACGGTTCCGCAGGTCGTTAGCTGCACCGCGCAGCGCGCTGGTTTCGCCACCGGCTCCGCTTAACCAGTTACTTTGCGAGCCGGTCAGGCTGCCCAGAAGCTGACATTGTTTGCCAGGCTGCTGATCGGTAAAGGTGACGCGCTGTCCAGCAGAAGTCAGGTCGGTTGAGCTGCTGCAGCCTGCAAGCAATAACGCACCAGCCGTAAGACCGAGCAAGAGGTTAATACGCATTATAATCCCCATTTATTATCATCAGTGTCGGATGGCAGCGTAGCAGAAAAACACGCATTTTTTCTGAACATTCATTGCCCTAATCCGTGCCAACGTAACCGTTGCGCCCCTACTTATACCCTTTCCTCTGCAAAAGAAAAACCCCCGACCGTTTCCGATCGGGGGTTCTTATGACGCAAGCGTCAGGGGCGATTACATCATGCCGCCCATACCGCCCATGCCACCCATACCGCCAGCGCCTGCACCTAAGTCTGGCGCATCGCCTTTCGGCAGGTCAGTGACCATACATTCGGTGGTGATCATCAGGCCAGCAACCGATGCCGCGTACTGCAGAGCAGAACGGGTCACTTTGGTTGGGTCCAGAATACCGAAGTCGATCATGTTGCCGTATTCTTCAGTCTGCGCGTTGTAACCGTAGTTACCGTCGCCTGCTTTCACGTTGTTCGCCACAACAGAAGGCTCTTCGCCGGCGTTAGAAACGATCTGACGCAGTGGAGATTCCATTGCGCGCAGCGCAACTTTGATACCCACGTTCTGGTCTTCGTTCTGACCACGCAGTTCGGTCAGCTGTGCTGCAACGCGAACCAGCGCCACACCACCACCTGCAACCACGCCTTCTTCAACCGCAGCACGGGTTGCGTGCAGGGCATCTTCAACGCGTGCTTTTTTCTCTTTCATTTCAACTTCAGTTGCTGCGCCCACTTTCAGAACGGCAACGCCGCCTGCCAGTTTCGCTACGCGCTCCTGCAGTTTTTCTTTGTCGTAGTCAGAGGTGGCTTCTTCAATCTGCTGACGAATCTGAGTGACACGACCCTGAATAGTGGTTTCTTCACCCACGCCATCGATGATGGTGGTGGTGTCTTTGTTGATCACGACACGCTTCGCCTGGCCCAGATCTTCCAGTGCTGCTTTTTCCAGCTCCATACCGATCTCTTCAGAGATCACGGTACCGCCGGTCAGGATAGCGATATCCTGCAGCATGGCTTTACGGCGGTCGCCGAAGCCCGGTGCTTTAACCGCAGCCACTTTCACGATGCCGCGCATGGTGTTCACCACCAGCGTCGCCAGCGCTTCGCCTTCTACGTCTTCCGCGATGATCAGCAGTGGTTTGCCTGCTTTCGCAACGGCTTCCAGCACTGGCAGCATTTCACGGATGTTAGAAATCTTCTTGTCAGCCAGCAGGATGAACGGGGTTTCCAGCTCAACGGCACCTGTTTCTGGCTTGTTGATGAAGTACGGAGACAGGTAGCCACGGTCGAACTGCATACCTTCAACCACGTCCAGCTCGTCCTGCAGGCCGGTGCCTTCTTCAACGGTGATGACGCCTTCTTTGCCCACTTTTTCCATCGCCTGAGCGATCAGGGTACCGACGGTTTCATCAGAGTTAGCAGAGATAGTCCCTACCTGAGCGATAGCTTTAGAATCTGAGCAAGGAACAGACAGTTTTTTCAGCTCTTCAACCGCAGCGATGACCGCCTGGTCGATACCGCGCTTCAGATCCATCGGGTTCATGCCCGCTGCAACGGCTTTCAGGCCTTCGGTGATGATGGACTGCGCCAGCACGGTTGCCGTGGTGGTACCGTCGCCTGCCGCGTCGTTCGCTTTAGAGGCAACTTCTTTCACCATCTGTGCGCCCATGTTTTCGAACTTGTCTTCCAGCTCGATTTCACGCGCAACAGAAACACCATCTTTAGTGATGGTCGGTGCACCAAAAGATTTATCCAGAACCACGTTACGGCCTTTCGGGCCCAGGGTAACTTTTACTGCATCTGCCAGTACGTTCACGCCACGCAACATTTTTACGCGTGCGTCATTACCGAATTTTACGTCTTTAGCTGCCATTTCAAATTTCCCTTAAATTCGTTTCGTTCAGTGAATTACGCGTAAAACTTACGCTTCAACAATCGCCAGAATGTCGCTTTCAGAGATGATCAGGACTTCTTCGTTGTCGATTTTTTCAGTTTTGGCACCGTAGCCTTCGCTGAAGATCACGACGTCACCAACTTGTACGTCCAGCGGCTTCACTTCGCCACTCTCAAGGATACGGCCTTTGCCCACAGCCAGGACTTCACCACGCGTGGATTTGCCTGCTGCAGAACCGGTCAGCACAATGCCACCCGCTGACTTAGCTTCAACTTCTTTACGCTTCACGATGACACGATCGTGTAATGGACGAATTTTCATTTGATAGCTCTCCTTTGAGAAGTCCAATCATTCATTTTTGGGTTGAATACCGGGCTGTGTGGCTTCCGGCCTCGTGACCAGAGAGATAGGGCCGCGACCTGACACTTTCAAGGGGGCAACCCACAAATTTTTTTAGTCTGATGATGCAACTGATGGCTTTTTAGACAAACCGCGCGGACGGGTCAGAAGACAAACAAAAAGCGCGACCTGATGTCGCGCTAAGAGGATGAGATTAACGATCTTTTGGATCGTCATGATGTTCAAGGCGATCGCTGTCTTTGCGTTCGAACTCGCCATCCATTGTATAACCGCTGTCCGGGCCTGCACCCGGCCCCCGCCAGACGCGCAGATGCGGCATCAGTTTTAAGGTCAGGTGTTTTTGCACCGGTGGCAGTAAGAGCAGCAGGCCCAGCATGTCGGTAAAGAAACCCGGCAGCAGCAGCAGGAAACCGGCAATGATCAGCGAAACGCTTTTCACCATTTCCTGCGCCGGACTTTCGTTACGAGCC
The DNA here is from genome assembly GCF_029967885.1 of Pantoea sp. V106_11. NCBI lineage: Bacteria > Pseudomonadati > Pseudomonadota > Gammaproteobacteria > Enterobacterales > Erwiniaceae > Pantoea > Pantoea sp. V106_11. The sequence goes on along the minus strand of NZ_JASCAK010000030.1, from coordinate 194,723 downwards.
AGCTTCTCCTGCATCAGCATAAAGTTTTTCATGCCCTGATTTTTTACCAAAGACACGCCGATGCAGGAGGTGAAAACCACCAGCAGCATGGTGAGCAGCACGCCAAGGACGTGTGCAACCTGAATGAAAAGCGAGATCTCAATCCAGGCCAGTACGAAAAAGATCACTAACGGTAACCAGCGCACCGGATTCTCCTGTGAGTCAGGCTGCCCGGCTGATGACCCGGCAGCGTAAAAATGATGATAACAAGATACAGAGATGGTCATTCAGGCCGCCCATTTCAACCGTGCCAGGCAAATTTTTGCTGCAGGGTTAAATTTGTGAGCAATTTCACATATTGTTAACGTCATAAGGCCAGTAAGGTGATCTCTGTTCGCGCTTTAGGGCTGGGTCAGAATAGGATCGTGCTCACCCGCCTGAATACGGATAAAATAGCGGTTCTGGCGCTTCCCCACAAAACAAACACATCATCTGCGATGGTTAGCAGTGACAACAAGAAGGTTATCATGGCGAACAACATTCGTATCGAAGAAGACCTGTTAGGCATGCGCGAAGTTCCGGCGGATGCTTATTATGGCGTTCATACTTTGCGTGCGATTGAAAACTTTTACATCAGCAACAGCAAAATCAGTGATATTCCTGAGTTTGTGCGCGGCATGGTGATGGTAAAAAAAGCGGCGGCGATGGCCAATAAAGAGCTGCAGACGTTGCCGCGTGACATCGCCAATACCATTATTCAGGCCTGCGATGAAGTGCTGAACAAAGGTCGCTGCATGGATCAGTTCCCGGTCGATGTGTATCAAGGCGGCGCGGGCACCTCGGTCAACATGAATACCAATGAAGTGCTGGCCAATATTGGTCTGGAGCTGATGGGGCATCAGAAAGGCGAATACCAGTATCTGAATCCCAACGACCACGTGAATAAATGCCAGTCCACCAATGATGCTTACCCGACCGGCTTTCGCATCGCCGTTTACAGCTCGCTGTTGAAACTGCTCGACGGCATCAGCCAGTTAGCCGAAGGTTTCCAGCGTAAAGCTGACGAATTCCAGACGATTTTAAAAATGGGCCGTACTCAGCTACAGGATGCGGTGCCGATGACGCTGGGTCAGGAATTCCATGCGTTTAGCGTGCTGCTCAATGAAGAGACGAAAAGCATTTTGCGCACTGGCGAACTGCTGCTGGAGGTTAACCTGGGCGCGACCGCTATTGGTACTCGCCTGAATACGCCGGATGGCTACCAACACTTAGCCGTTCAGAAACTGGCAGAAGTCAGTAACCTGGCGGTGGTGCCAGCCGAAGATCTGATCGAGGCCACCTCCGACTGCGGCGCCTACGTTATGGTGCACTCTTCGCTGAAGCGTCTGGCCGTGAAGCTTTCTAAAATTTGTAACGACCTTCGCCTGCTCTCGTCGGGTCCGCGTGCCGGCCTGAACGAAATTAACCTGCCAGAATTGCAGGCCGGCTCCTCAATCATGCCTGCCAAAGTGAATCCGGTAGTGCCTGAGGTGGTAAACCAGGTGTGCTTCAAAGTGATTGGCAACGATACCACGGTCACCATGGCGTCCGAGGCCGGGCAGCTGCAGCTTAACGTTATGGAACCGGTGATTGGCCAGGCGCTGTTTGAGTCGGTCAGCATCCTGACTAACGCTTGCTACAACCTGCTGGAAAAATGCGTTAACGGCATCACAGCCAACAAAGCGGTCTGTGAAGCTTATGTGTTTAACTCCATTGGCATCGTCACTTACCTGAACCCCTACATTGGGCACCATAATGGCGATATCGTCGGTAAAATTTGTGCCGAAACCGGTAAAAGCGTTCGCGAAGTGGTGCTTGAGCGCGGCCTGCTCACCGAAAGCGAGCTGGACGATATTTTCTCTGTGCAAAACCTGATGTATCCGGTTTATAAAGCCAAACGTTACACCGACGAAAACGAACAGTAAGGCTTAATTGTACTTACTGATGTAAAAGGCACATCGTAATCAAAACGATGTGCCTTTTTGTTTGTTAAAAGGATGAGTTTGCTTACCGGCTAATCCTGTTTGAGGAAGTGACAGATGTTCCTGATTGAGCTGTTTATCGTGTTGATGGCGATCTGGCTGGGCGCACGCCTGGGCGGCATCGGCATAGGTTTCGCAGGCGGCACAGGCGTCCTGATCCTGACGCTGGGCTTTGGCATGAAGCCCGGTGCGATCCCTTTTGATGTGATCGAAATCATCATGGCCGTGATCGCCGCGATTGCCGCCATGCAGGTGGCGGGCGGCATGGATTATCTGGTCAGCCTTGCCGAACGTTTGCTGCGTCGTCATCCACGTTATGTCACTTTCCTTGCGCCGCTGGTGACCTACATGATGACCCTGCTGGCGGGTACCGGCCACACCGCCTTCTCCACCTTGCCGGTCATTGCTGAAGTGGCGAAAGAGCAAGGCGTCCGGCCTTCCCGCCCGTTATCGATTGCGGTTGTCGCCTCTCAGGTCGCCATTACCGCCTCTCCCATTTCGGCAGCGGTGGTGTTCTTTGCCACGCTGCTGGAACCGCGCGGGGTGAGCTATATCATGCTGCTGGCGATTGCCATTCCGGCCACCATGGTGGGGCTGTTTCTTGCCGCCCTGGTGACCAATTTTCTGGGTAAAGAGCTAAAAGATGATGAGGTTTACCAGGCAAGGCTGGCGAAAGGTGAAGTGACGCTACGCGGCGAGACGGTTTATCAGACTCAACCCGGCGCTAAAAAATCGGTACTGCTGTTCCTGGCCGGTATTGCCGCCGTGGTGATTTACGCCACCGCCACCAGCGAAAGCGTCAACCTGATCGCTAACCCACCGCTGCCGCGCAATGAGGCGATCGTCGTGTTTATGCTCACTATTGCCACGCTGATCAGTCTGACCTGCAAAATTGATACCGGTGCTATCCTCAGCGCCAGCACATTCAAGTCTGGCATGAGCGCCTGCATCTGTGTGATGGGCGTGGCCTGGCTGGGCGACACCTTTGTAAAAGCCCATCTGGCTGATATCCAGATGCTGGCGGGCGATACCTTAAAAACCTATCCGTGGATGCTGGCGCTGGTGCTGTTCTTCTCTTCCATGCTGCTTTATTCCCAGGCCGCCACCGCCAAAGCCCTGCTGCCTGCCGCGTTAGCGCTTGGCGTAACGCCACTGACAGCCATCGCTTCATTTGCCGCCGTGTCTGCGCTGTTTGTTTTACCGACCTATCCCACCCTGTTAGCCGCCGTGGAGATGGACGATACGGGTTCGACCCGAATCGGTAAGTTTGTCTTCAACCATGCCTTTATTATTCCTGGCGTCCTTGCTATCACCTTGTCTGTCATGTTCGGCTTTATTTTTGGTGGGCTGTTACTGTAACTCCAGCCGGGCAGGGAACGTGCTACTATCGGCGTTATTTTCAACAGGATCGTTACGATGAACGCCGTTATCATCCTCTGTACTGCGCCAGACCAGGCCTGTGCGCAACAGCTTGCCACACAGGCGCTGCAGGCCAGGCTGGCCGCCTGTGTCACCCTCTTGCCGGGTGCAACGTCATATTATGTCTGGCAGGGCCAACTGGCGCAGTCCAGCGAAGTTCAGATGTTACTCAAATGCGACACAGCCCATCAGCAGGCCTTGATCGAACTGCTTAAGCTCGCGCATCCTTACGATGTACCAGAACTGCTGGTACTTCCGGTTCAACATGGAGACAGTGAATACTTGTCATGGCTGCACGCATCTCTCGCTTAATCACACTGGTACTGGCGCTGTTTATCTGCCTGCAGGCGCAGGCTGCCTTATTTTCCCCCAAAACCACCAGCCGCTTTTTGCCCGTTGACCAGGCTTTTGCCTTTGATTTCGATCAGCAAGGCTCGCAGCTTAACCTGCACTGGAAAGTCAAAGAGGGCTATTACCTTTACCGCCAACAGATTAAGGTCGTGCCCCATGATGCACGTATTGCGCCGTTAGCCCTGCCTGCGGGCCAGCCGCATGAAGATGAATTTTTTGGTAAAAGCGAGATTTACCCGCAGGATCTCAGCGTGCCCATCATACTGCAGCAGGCCGCGAAAGGAGCGACCCTTAGCGTAAGTTATCAAGGCTGTGCCGCCGCCGGCTTCTGTTATCCACCGGAAACCCGCAGCATCCCCCTTTCCCCGGTAGCCGCCACAATGTCCCCGCCAGCCGTTGCGCCTGCCAGCGCCAACCCTCTGCCCTTTTCGCCGCTCTGGGCGCTGCTGATTGGCATCGGCGTGGCCTTCACGCCATGTGTATTGCCGATGTATCCGCTGATCTCTGGCATTATCCTTGGCGGTAAGCGTAACTATTCACTGGGCAGGCTGTTTGCGCTGGCCATGGTCTATGTGCAGGGAATGGCGCTCACTTATACCTTACTGGGCGTGATTGTGGCGGCGGCGGGCCTGCGCTTTCAGGCGGCGTTGCAGCATCCTTATGTGCTTATTGGCTTATCGGCGCTGTTTATACTGTTAGCCCTGTCGATGTTTGGCCTGTTTTCGCTACAGCTTCCCGCCAGCGTGCAAACGCGTCTGGCACTGTGGAGCAATCGTCAGCAAGGCGGCTCACTGCCGGGCGTTTTCCTGATGGGCGCGCTGGCAGGCCTAATCTGCTCGCCCTGCACCACTGCGCCACTCAGCGCGATTCTGCTTTATATCGCGCAGAGCGGAAACCTGCTGGCCGGTGCCGGTACGCTGTGGCTGTATGCCGTCGGGATGGGATTGCCGTTGATTGCCGTTACCCTGTTTGGCAACCGCTTTCTCCCTAAAAGCGGTCCCTGGATGCAGACCGTCAAAGAAGGGTTTGGTTTTGTTATTCTCGCGCTGCCGGTCTTCCTGCTGGAGCGGATACTGGGCGATCTGTGGGGCATGCGTTTGTGGAGCCTTTTGGCCGTGGCATTCTTTGCCTGGGCATTCAGCGCGAGCTTACGCGCCAGCGGCGGCAAATGGCGCGTGATGCAAATTATGATGCTGGTCGCCGCCCTGATCAGCGCCCGCCCGTTGCAGGACTGGGCCTTTGGCAGCGGCGCGCCGCAGCAAAACATCGCGCACCTTCCCTTTCAGCCTGTTCAAACCGTTGAACAGGTAGACCAGGCCCTGCAGCAGGCTCAGGGCCGTATCACCATGGTGGATCTCTATGCGGACTGGTGCGTGGCCTGTAAAGAGTTTGAAAAATATACTTTTAGCGACAGCGCGGTACGTGACAGCCTGAACAATGTGCAGCTGTTGCAGGCTAACGTCACGGCGAACACCGCCACCGATAATGCGCTGTTGCAGCATTTGCACGTGCTCGGGTTACCCACGATTTTGTTCTTTGATGCGACAGGAAAAGAGATCCCGGAATCGCGTATTACCGGCTTCCTGAAGGCGAATGATTTTCGCGCGCATTTGCAGAAATTGCATGAGTAAACAACACTGGAACCAGGACACAGTCTGCTGAACAAAACAGGCTTGCACACCAGAGGAGAACGATTTGCAACGTGAACAGATACTTGACCATGCGTTAAACGTACTGGAACAAAACGGTCTGGCGGCGACCTCATCGCTGGCAATCCTGGCCGATGATATGCAGCTCAGCCTGACACAGCTTGAACAGTTTTGGCCCGATCGTGACGCGCTGCTCTACGATGCACTGCAGTTTCACGCCCAGCAGATTGAACAGTGGCGCCATGACATTCTGCAGAACGACGCTCTGCGTCCTGATCAGAAGCTGATGGCACGCTATGAAGGATTAAACGAGCAGGTCAACAAGGGCCGCTTTCCCGGTTGCCTGTTTATCGCCGCCTGCAGTTTTTATCCCCAGCCCGATCAGCCCATCCATCAGTTGGCAGAAAAGCAGAAGCGCGCCTCATGGCAATTTACGCATACCATCTTAACCTCGCTTGGTCTGGATAACCCCAGTATGGTTGCCGATCAAATGGAACTGATACTGGAAGGCTGCCTGAGCAAACTGCTGGTTAAACGCAACGTGCAGGACGTTGATGTGGCGAAACGCCTGGCGGAAGACGTATTGAGTATCGCCCTCTGCCGTAAAAACGGCGCACTGGCCTGAGTTTCATCGTCTTTGACTGAAATTCAGGCAATCAGTCACGTTTTGCGTGGTTTTTTTATCAAAGCCGTTGACGGCCTGCGGCCTTTACGGTTTAATGCGCCCCGTTGCCCGAATAGCTCAGTCGGTAGAGCAGGGGATTGAAAATCCCCGTGTCCCTGGTTCGATTCCGGGTTCGGGCACCATATTATTGTCTTGGGATAGCTTAGTCAGTCCGGAGACATAAAAAATCAGTACGTTAAATAAACCCGATGATATCACTGAATATCAACGGGTTTTTTTAAATCTGGATTTTAGGGTATAACTGCAAGCTCGTGGGTTCGATAAACGCTGGAACCCCCATCAATACGCCATCCGCACTGCCACGCTGCACAATGAACCTGACAAGCTGCAGCAACATCATTCAACGAACAGCGCTATGCTCTGGCAACCCATGCAAGCACGACACGCGTCGCCAGTAGGGTTATATTTCGGCGTGACAATCCCGGCAGCTGATTTTGCAGATGTGGGGGCAAAATGGCGATCGGTAAAGGCCCGCAAACAGTTTTATGCGGTTTAGCGAGGCGCGACGCTGATATCGGATCCGCCCTGCAAAACCCTATTAGGGAATAATGTGATCGCGGCCTGTCCGTTGATTAGCAGACAGGAATCCCTCACGGCGTGCAGCGAGTCGCTGATTTCAGGCTCTGATTTTTTCTGGTGGAAAAGGGAATTCATCGCTGTTTAGATAAATTTGTGCACAACCGACACGTCTTAAAGCGTAGTGTCAATCACCTGAGAACAGAGCCTGACATTTCTTTCAATGTGTGCCCGACGCATTACTGAAGATGGACGGGCGTACAGGGTATTTAATTCCCTGCCGGATACATTTAATTCAGCCAGACCGAAACTGGCTAGCCCTGATTATAACTGGATTAAACTCGGGGTCAGGATTAGACGTTAGGATATAATGATAAGGTTAAATCTGATTGAGGCGGCGCGGTGCCAGAGCGCTAACGACGAAATCCGTTCTACATCAATTATTCATAAAAAACGAAAGTCAGTCGTAAAGCATTGGCAATAAAAATTTAAAAAAGAGGGTGACATATAATCTCACCCTCTTTAACTTCCAGTTTTACATATACCAATTACTTACAACGTTGTTTTTATCAAACCAAACGGATAAATAATCACTATGTTGCTCAGTATTGCCAGTCAGTTTGCCGGATGCTTTTGTCATTGACTCAGAGGCACCTTGCGCACTCGAAGCCATTCCAACGGCGCTTGAGAGGGCACTCACGCCCGGAATATATCCTAAGACGCTTGACGCAGTACTTAAGTTTCCACCCTTTCTATAACGCCAGTTGACCGAACCATCTGAGGATGAACTTTGATCGTCAGGTACGCCATAAAGCGCCTTGACTTCAGCCTGTGTGGTTTTGTTGGCTATGATATGGGATGAAACATAAGTGCGGCTAAATTTATCCTCCCCACCCGATGTGCTACATCCTGTTAATACGAACATTATTGTGAAAAGAACCATGATGCTTTTCATTTTTTTCTCCATGAGTTGTGAACGACTGACCGCTTTATGGAATCGATAAAAAAGGTGAGTTAGCTTTTATTAATATTGAATGTCTTGAGTTCGAATAAACACCCGCTTGCCCCTTTTAAAGGCTTCGCGTCAACAGGTATAGACGTGAGAAAATCACCGGCAGTACTTACAGAACATCCCGCGGTATCCATTGCTGAATCATCAAAACCCCATTTTAATCCACCTGACCACATACAGACCTCTTGTTTACCATTACTCCAGGCAGTACAGGGAATACCTTTATATTGCTTTTCTCCCGTTATTTTCCAACCGACAGACTGGGCATTCTGATGATTTTGAATGCGACTGTCGCTGTCGATAGCCTGATACATTCCTTCCTCTGCAGCATCTTTAACTTCGTTTTGGTCTGTGTGTTCTTCGAGTGTAATCATACAGGCATGTTGAGCATCCTCACCCTCAGCGCTCATCGTCCAGCTGACTTCCTTAGCAACCTGATGATGTCCATCAATAGATATCTCTACCTCTCCCTTACCCAGCCTGGCCTCATCTTGTGCTGAAAGCGCTTTGAAAGGCATACCGGAACCCTTGCAGGCATCAAGTTTCACTTGATAATTCTTGCGCGCAAGGTTTTCACCATTTGGCAACCACTCCCATTCAAGTACCACATACATTGTCGGGAGCGCCAGGGCACTACCCTCTGAATGAGAGGCTTTGTCACTGTTTTCTTTATAGTCGTCTTGATTATCTGTGGCAGATAATATTCCAGCAGACTGGGCATAAGCACCACCGCCAGAAAAAAAACAAAAAATAAAAGCGATAAGCGCTGAAAAGAGCGCCGCTATGCTTCTGTTAAAAACAGCGTTGCGTGTCTTTTTTACGAAGCATAATGGAATGTTTTTTTTGTTTTTTTTCATTTTTACCTTCAAGTAATCTTTACTATAAAGCTTCAATGAAAGTTAATATCAAGTAAATCTGGCATGACAGATTTATTTGATATCAATATTATGACCAGCTAGCTTTAAAGCGTTGATTTTGATACCGGTGTGTTGGGAATCAACTTCGCACCTTCAGGTCTTTTCGGACAAACGCCAGAAGAATACCCTCTGGTTATTAGGCCATTTTCAACACGAAAACGCTGAAAGCAGGTGGCATATTGAGGAATAGAATGCCATGTGGTTGAGTCGCTGCCATTTATTTGCCACCTGTACTGGTAAGCCAGTATGCTGCAACCCTTACTCAAGGTTCCGCTTTTTTTTGGTGGCCTCCATGACATAACAAGGTCATCTGCCGATTCCCCAACCTGTGATGCAGCGATATTCGAACTTGTCTGGTATCGTTGATTCATCATTAAATTACTCAGGGGCAATCCTGCACATCTATTTAGAGATTTTAGGGTTAACAACGCAGAAAGTCTTTTCATTTCCCTCTCCAGACAGAAGTGAAAGCTGTCAGGTGTGTCAGTGTAAAACTTTATTAAATGTTGCTAAATTGTAACCTTTCTATGCTTTTTTTACGGTTAATGCAAGCGCAAAACTTACAAAAAATTACATAGGCTGCTATTAATTCAAATTGGAATGATTGCCGATATCGTTACCCATTGTTTTTTTTGATATTTTTTATTTAATAATATTTTAATGAATCGTTTGATACTTTTGCATCTCTTTCCAATTCGGCAAAACGCGTTTCATGCATTCGATTCAGAATTATTAATTTATATTCTGACTGTTCATTATTACAGAAAGAATCCGGACCTGACGTCTTTATCCCTGCGTGAAGCGGTGGGTGGGGATATCGAGGCGTAGTGCGAGACTGGAAACAGAATGGCCGCGATCAACGACATGTTTCACTGCTTCCATTTTAAACGCTTCGGGATAACGCTTACCGCTCATGGACACCTCTCATTAAGTCATTTCAACTGACGCTGAGAGGGCGGTTAAACCCGTGGCGATTGACTGAAAATGGGTATCGATCCTTTAAAAGACATCAGGCCACACACTATCGCGGCTATTTTGGAATTCGTCTACAGTTCAGCTTACGATATCTGGAAAGAACGCGAGTCTGAAGCCACTTATTATGATGTTCTTGATGACGTTTTTTCCCTTATTGAAGAGGGGATAAATTACTCTTGTGTATCATAATCCATCAATCTCATGGGGTCGTTGCCCGATGCTGGCATTGATTAAAGCGATAAAACCCACCCAGCGTGCTCTTATTCCGCGTTTCAACTGGACGTGACGACCTGCCAGACGGGTTGTTATATCGCTCAAGGACACTGACTGAATTTGGGAAAATCACAGAGCGTTGGCTGACGGCATTCAACAGCCCGCGCTCTTATGCATGCCTTAACAAAATGACGCTGGAAAAACAGCGCCTGATGCTGACGATCCGGAAATCGCAAAACCAGGTAAAGTTAAAACAACAACATGCCCCGCCCTGCACCAGAAGGCTGGTAGTGAATAATAAAAAAGGCGACAGTTTGAATCTTAAAAAAAACGCAATCTGTAGAGCATATACAGCACCAGATAGGCCGCTCTGGCATTGACGTTCATGACATGATACTTCACTTTCTCGCTTCTGTTTAACAGCCCCAGGACATTCTCAGGATAACGCTTATCTTTAATACGCTTGATGCTGTTACGCACCTCATTAATATTCAGCGTGGTGTAGTACATCGCGGTCACGATCTGCATATCCAGCGTCAGCTTACGTTTGGTTATTCCAGTAGAAAAGCGGGCCATATCGCCGTTTTTATACTTAACCAGCAGCCTTTGATATAAGTCGTTGAGGTAATGTTTACGATCCAGCAGCTCTTCATACAGTACGCGTTTCTTTGAAAGCGAGTTCTCTACATCATCATAGTGATAGGAGGCACTGTCGAAAACAAACAGGTTATCGATGTAGTAGAAATAGTTAAGATTAAACAGGAGATCTTCACTCATCGAAATGCCTTTAGTGAAGCGAATACTAAAATCATCGATAATTTTTTTTCTGTAACACTTGTTATGAAGATAACCAATATTATCGCTGAGCTCTATCTCGCCCAGCACGGCCGGAATCTCGGGTTGCGTAAAATAACCGTAAGTCGAAAGGTCGCCTACGCGATCACACTTGAGGTTCCCTACCATCAGATCAACAGGTTGTGGAATGCCTGAGTAAAGGTGCTGATGAAATACAGCAAGAAAATCACTGTCAACCCAGTCGTCGGAATCGATAAAGATAACATAGTCACCCGATGCCGCTTCCAGTCCAGTATTGCGGGCGACGCTAACCCCGGCATTATCCTGAGTAATGACTTTAAAATTATTGTACTGTTTGAACTCCTCAAGGATCGCAGCGCAGTTATCTTTACTGCCATCATTGACCAGAATGATTTCATAATTTTTAAATGTCTGGAGAAGAAGGCTTTGCAGCGTACGCATCACCGTTTTCTCGGCATTATAAACCGGTATTATTATACTGAATAAATATTTATCATTCATTTTAAAACCTCGTAACCAGCATACGTCATGGCACTATCGGGCAGAGGAAAACTGGCGCTGTTTAGCCGCCTTCATTCCTTATCTCCCTGGAGAAAATGAGCTTTTTAATTATTTATAAATCCACGATCACAGTATAAAAGCGCTAAATTAAACTGACTGTAAACAGGTATAATTCCGGCATCGAAGATCAGTAATTAACCTTAATCAAATACTGTAGATAAAATAATGAATGAAATAATAAAGGCATACGTACGCCTCCCGCAGGTTTGCAGGATTATAAAAATAATATTTATCTGAAGCCTACAGATAATCGACGAGGAAATTAAATCTCAAAGAATGTATTTCAATATGATGAAAGGTATTATTTCTCAAAAATAATAATACCTTTCATAAAAGCTTAACTTACCGGCCAGAAAACAGGGTACGGTTAATCAGGAACCATAATTTACCCGGCTGGATGAATATTTTATGAATATTCATCATCGGCTGACCACGGAAAAAATAATTAAGAACGGTGAAAGCCATAAACTCGGTAATGACAACGCTTATCGCCGCTCCGGTGATGCCAAACAGCGGCACCAACGTTACCGTCGTTGCCAGACACACGGCCAACACACAAAACGTTTTTTTGATCAGATAACGATAACCGTTGTACTTGATGATGAATCTGTCCATTACGCTGCTCAGCACACCGAACATGGCACCAACGCTTAACAGCACCATGGGCGCAATTGCTTCGGTGTAGGCCGCGCCATAGAAATGCGCAATAAACCACGGGCCGACAAGGATGATGCCAAGGATCACACCAAGTGAAACGGCAATGACCAGCAACTGCAGTTTTTGGGCCCGCACCACGGCCACGTCAGGATCGCGTTCGGCAAACAGAGCCGGATAGAAAGAAGCCAGCAGCGCATTAGGCAAAAACACCCACGCCACTGACAACGTCATCGCGACCGAAAAAATACCCGCCTCTTTCAGGCCTAAAAACCAAGAGACGCTGAGCTGATTCAGTCGGGTGTAAATGGTAATCGCGATAACCGACATCACCAGCGAACGCCCGGCCTGAAGGATATAGCGGCTGTAACGGCGAATATGGCTCAGCCTGGGAAGCGGCGGTCGTACCTGAGAATGCCTGTGGTACCAGCCAAACACGCAAATTTTAATGACGAAAGGAATAAAAGTCGCCAGTACAATCGGAATCGCCAGCAACTCAGGTTCGAGCTGGTAGTACGAAATTCCATAGCGAATGCCCAGACTGATGAGCAGACCGGTCAGATTCGCCATGACATTCAGCCTGGCATTCAACACCGCTTCGTTATAGATGTTAATCAGGTCGATAGCAGAAAACAGGCAGGCCAGCGCGGCGGCGCAGATAAAGACAAAAGCCTGAGCACTCATCTCCTCACGCATCACGATGATGCCAATCACAGACAACACGCAGTAGATGGCAAAGACCAGCATGACGGCGGGCACCATAAGCCGGATGCCAGAGCGGTGGTTCTGCGCAATGCGTTTGAGCAGAATGACGTCGCAGCCCATCATGGCAACCGACTGGATAAACTGGAATATCAGCATCGAAATCGCGATGACGCCGAACGTCACAGGCCCCACGTATTTCGCCACAAAAGAGGTGACGAACATCAGCCCAAAGACGGCAACCAGCTTCTCAATAATCATCCACAGGGAGTTTTGTAGCTTCTGTTTCACGACCGTGCCCTCAGCACATTCTGTGCGAAGTGACGCAGCCCCGATACCAGCCGCGGAGACAGAAAGAAAAAGGTGAAGTACAGGCTCCATGCATCCGGAATGACACCGGCGGCGCAATAAGCACGGTAATTTTGACGGTAGAGATCGATATATTGCTTAACAAACGCAGCGTTGAACTCCCTACTGTGCAGTGCTTTGTAAATGTGCGAAGCGGTCACCTTCAGGAACAAAAAGTAGTAAAAGCGTTCATGGGGGCGCAGCAGCAGCATTTTAATTCCTGCAAACGCCCGGACATAGGTGAAGTGTTTTTCTTTAAGATCCGAACGCGTGGCAGAGTTTCTTGATTCGACATAGTGATAAACCACACGACGGCTAAACACGACCTGCCCGTGGCGCGCAGCAGACAAATAACTGATGACAAACAACAGATCTTCAAAGTTAAAGATATCTTCACGGAAGCGCAACTGCTGCTGCTGCACGATGTCTCGGCGGAAAAACTTATCGCAAAGACCGTGCCTGGGCGTGTGATACAGCAGTTCACTTATCGCCTTATCCGCACTCATACAGCGCTGTGTGTCGTTTTCTGTTACCTCTGACAGAGGTTCCCCATCATGAGAAAACGTACGCGATTCGCCTACGGCTAAAATTGCATCGTCCTTCATGAGCATCAGCCAGGTATCAAGTACACGTGGGGGCAGGAAATCGTCAACATCAACGAAAGAAATAAAGGTACCCTTTGCGGCGTCCAGCCCACAGTTACGCGCTGAAGAAACCCCGCCATTAGGCTTATCGATGATCAATACACCAGGATAATTCTGGTATTCATTCAACAGTTCAAGTGAATTATCGCTGGATCCATCATTCACCAGAATCAGTTCACAGCGCTCAGCCTGTGGCTGCTTAAGAATACTCTTAACGCAGCGCGCAATAAATTCGGCGCCATTGTAAACGGGCACAATAAATGACACTAAAGGGCCCTGCTGATTATTAATCATATAACCTCTGGTGTGACAAATTTATTAAAATGAAATGCAGAGAGATGGCCAGTTAGTCCCAACTATTTTTTATTTGAACAATTTTTGGCTACTCTAAATCAGTCGTATGTAGGCACATCGTCAATTTTTGTATCAAAATGTTTTAAAGAACTCCAGTGATAAAAAAAACCAAAAAAAACAAAACAATAACAGATAAATTAGGAGTATTCTGTAATTTATAAAGGACCTGGAATACCGTCTGAAATGCACAAAGGATGGTATATTCCACTTTACACAAATGCGGATCGTTTTCGCAATAAGCCGGCTCTACAAACCGCCCCACAATGCGAAATCAGGACTCTCTTAATCGTAGTCTTACGGGGAGGAAGTGAGGATTCTGTCTCAGGAATAAGAATATCCTTATAATAGCCATCAAAATGCTAAAGGCGGCATAACTAAAAAAACAGCAAAGTCCACAACTAAATAAATATATAAAGCAGAAGACGCCATCGTGTTTAATTAACGTTTAACTTCATGCATCGGTGTATTGAAGATATATCGCCACGCTAAATATTCACGCGGCTGATATATCGAATACTCTTTTTTGCTTAAACGGCCTGTTTTTTTAAACATCACATTTTGGCCGGTAGCCGTCATGCTCACACGGGCCTATGAGCACGCACTATGTATTGTACCTAAATCGAAACAGGCTGAGGGCCAATCAACTGCCGCGTGATTAAGGCTGTTGTCAGCGGGCACAGTGGTTTTCAGGATCGGGGCAACTGACAACGCCCTGGCGTCGGACCATCAGTACCATTGCGCCCATCACGCCAACAGCAACAGAGGCGAGTTCCGGGCGCTGATTCGTCGCACGGCAAACGCCCTAACCTGTATGCTGATGTTTGGCGCATCCCTGGCAGCCCCCACAACCCACTGAGGTTGCCACGCTGGAAAAAGGCGTCACCTTCACGCGCGTGCTGAATCGCCGCAGCAGAACAAACACCACAGCGTTGACCATTACGACACCGATCAGGCAAAGCGCACTCACGCCAGGGTGGCTGCGGAAGCTGACGCTCTGATAAAACAGCGTGGCGACGGAATAGGCGACGTTTAAACCCCAAAAGAATGAAAACAGCATCCAGTTTCTTCCAGCCTCGCGGGCAATCGCCCCCATAACCGAGACGCAGGGCACGTAAAGCAGCACAAAAATTAAGTAGCTGTAAGCGGCAAAGCCGTTGCCAAACTTCGCACTCATCACGCCCATCTGCCTGGCATTTATTTCACTGTCTCCTTTGCTGGCCTCGATAGGATTTGCCAGCGCGCTCAGGCGAAACGCCGCTTGCAGACTGTTGCCGGTTTCTGTGAGTGCGTCGCCCAGCTCACCTAACAGATCAAAGTGCTGCGGATCAAAGGCACCGCTTTGCACATCTTCTCCGACATAGAGGCTGTTCAGCGTTCCAACCACCACTTCCTTTGCCATAATGCCGGTGACCAGGCCCACAGTGGCCTGCCAGTTATCCGGAGTGATCCCGATTGGCCGCAGTGCTGGCGTGACGACTTTGCTGGCTGAGGCCAGGGCGGACTGGTTGATATTGTCCACCGTCGATCCGTTAAACGAAAAGCTGCTGAGCAGACCGATAACCATGCTCACTAAAATGATGACCCGTCCGGCACGGATGATAAACATTTTCAGGCGCTGCCAGGTCTGGATCAGCAGGCTCTTGAGATGGGGACGATGATAGACGGGCAGCTCCATCACAAACGGAGACGCTTCTCCACGCAGCAGCGTATGTTTCAGGATCAACCCGGTGATAATCGCCACAGCAATGCCCAGCACGTAAAGGGAAAAGACCAGGCTGGCGCTGTAAGCCCCAAAAAACGTGGCGGCAAATACAGCAAAAATGGCCAGACGAGCGCCGCAGGACATGAAGGGCGCAATCAGCACCGTAAGTAAGCGCTCACGGGGTGTGTCGAGCGTGCGGGCGCCCATAACGGATGGCACATTGCAGCCAAAGCCGACGATTAAGGGAACAAAGGATTTACCGGGCAGGCCCAGCGACTGCATCAGGCGATCGATAACAAATGCCGCACGCGCCATGTAACCGGAATCTTCCAGAAAAGAGAGAAACAGATACATAAGGCCAATCTGCGGCAGAATCGGTAGCACGGTATTGATTCCGGCACCGATTCCCTGTGCCAGAAACACCGTCACCCAGTCGGGAAAGTGAAAGTGAAAACCCAGCCATTGCGTGCCATGAATAAACAGCGCCACCGAACCGCTATCGAATAGTGGCTGGAGGGCGGCACCAATATTGATCGACAGAACAAACATCAGGTACATCACACCCAGAAAAACTGGAATACCTGCCCACCGGTTGAGCACGATGCTGTCCAGTCCTTCAGTCAGCGTGCCCGGCGCCGACTGCTGAATATTACTGACGGCGGCACAGAGCGTCGCAATGGCCTGATAACGGCTGTCGGCGATCACCATCGCTGGATCGCCGCCAGCCGCCTCAACAATCTCGGGCAAATGCGCTACGGCCGCAGGACAAACCTCACGGCTGTGAACATCGCCTTCCAGTAGCTGTAACGCCAGCCAGCGCTGTTTTTGCGTGCTGATCTCGCCGGGCATCATAGCGCGGAGCCGGGAAATCGCTGCTTCGATCCCGGACGGGTACACCACCGGCGGCGGCGCGATCTCTTTTTGCCAGCTATCAATGGCGTCTTTCAGCTTAGCGATGCCGTCAGCACGGGTAGAAGTCAGGGTGACAACCGGACAGCCCAGACGGGCTGAGAGTGCAGCGATATCAATGCGAATGTTATGGCTGGCCGCAATGTCCTGCATAGTCAGCGCCACAATGCAGGGAACCCCCAGTTCCAGTAACTGAAACGTCAGGAAAAGATGGCTCTCCAGGTTTGAACTGTCGATCACGTTCACAATCAGGTCGGCGTGATCGTCAAACAGGTATCGGCAGGCGATGCTTTCATCAACAGAGCCGTCCGCCGAACAGGTGGTGAGCGAGCGGGTGCCTGGCAAATCCACCAGTCGCACATCCGTTGTGGCGGTAAAAAACTGCCCTTCTTTACGTTCGACAGTGACGCCGGCCCAGTTGCCGACGCGCTGACGTGCGCCAGTAAGCTGGTTAAACAGCGTGGTTTTGCCGGTATTTGGGTTGCCAATCAGGCCTAGAGTCAATGTTTTCATCAGCGTATTTCTTCCAGCATGACGGACGCCAGGTCCTGCTGCCTGACCGCAAGGCTCACGCGACGCGTGCGGACCTGAACGGGATCGCCCAGCGGTGCGATCCGAACGACCTCAATCAGCGTGCCGGGTAACATGCCCATAGTTAATAATTTTTGCCGCCAGGCGGGATGAATAGAATGTTGGTATCCCCTGATGCGATAGGTTGTACCTGGTGTAATTTGCATGGCCTTATCCGTTCCGGTAACAGCAGAAAGGGATTATACAAATGATAACTATTCTTGTTTATTGATCTGGATGGGCAGAACCCCAGGAAAGCAGAAATGAATGGGGTGGTGGCGATCGGGATAAGCGGGCCTGTTCAACAACGGGCCGTGGCCAGCGCAAGGCCGTGCGCTGGCCGGGTTTGTTACATGGCCGCCTGCCTGTCTGACTTAAATAAAATTAAACCTTGCTTAATACGTTCAACCTCTATAGTGTAGCGACATCGGTTTGGAACACAGACCTTATGAAAGCAGTTTTAGTAAAGCAGTCCTCAGTTCAAGCGTCATTCCCAGATGCCCTTCTTCATGAGCCTCCTCCTAAGTGCCCAATAAGTAAAATCTGCAAAACAGGCCATCTTCGTCACCTTGCGTGGCTCAAAATGAAAAGGACACATCTATGTCAACTAAAATGACTGGTTTAGTAAAATGGTTTAACGCTGATAAAGGCTTCGGCTTTATTTCTCCTCAGGACGGCAGCAAAGATGTATTCGTACATTTCTCTGCTATTCAGAGCAGCGATTTCAAAACATTAGATGAAGGCCAGAAAGTGGAGTTCTCAATCGAGAACGGCCCTAAAGGTCCTTCAGCTGGCAATGTTGTTGCTCTGTAACAGCTGATGCCCTCACGACCGCTTACGATAGCGATGATGGCAACAGCCTGAGCAGTTAAGTCGTTGTGAAAAGAACCCGCCTTGTGCGGGTTTTTTTATGCCTGTCATAAACTGCATTCGCCCTTGCTGCAGCCTTCCAGAATATTGTTCGCCCTCCATTGCGCCAGCACGCCTGACATCCGCTAACCTCTGCATCGCTTGCACGAATAACGCCAGTGGGAGAAAAGCGCCGGGCATCAGGTTTTCATTATTATTTCAAAGCGTTATTATATTCACGTGAAAATACAGGCATCGGGTGTGCAAAATAACGATGCATGGGCGCAAACCGTGGACCTTTTTATTATTCTCAGATCACAATAATGTATCTGATGGTACATTTTAGCCGCGCTGCCTTTTATCATTGAGACGATGTTCCCCAAGGGCTCGCTAACATTTTCTCTCTTCAGAAAAGCCGCTTTTATTTCTTAGTTATTGTCATAGATCACATTATTTATCGCGTCACTATTAAGCTAATCATTTTAATACCGATAAACCTGTATCACCTTTTACCGGGATTACTGCAATGCTTAAAAACCTTAAAATCACGACGGGTATTGTTGCCGTGTTATTTCTTTTTAGTGCGCTATTGACCATTACGGGCTTTCTTTTTTATTCCTCTGTCAGTCAGGCCGGGCGCAATTTCTCGCATACTGAACAACTTACGCTGCAGCAACAACAGTTGAGCGACAGTGTACAAACGCTGATTAAAACCCGCGTGACGATCAGCCGCGTGGCGATTCGCTTCCTTAAAAACCAGAAAGATCCGGCGTCACTGGCGTCTATTGCCAAACTGCTGGAGGTGGCAAAACAATCCGCCGATAAAGCTGATGAGTATTTCCAGGCTTATAAGACCGCACCCGCATTACCGGGTCAGCATGCTGAGGTGACAAAAAATGTCGAGGCGGCTTACAACAAGATGCACGAAACAATGCTCGCCTCAGTAGACTTCCTGAAAAATAATAACTATCAGGGTTACGGGAATCTTGATGCGCAGGAAGCTCAGGATAATCTGGATAAGGCTTATCAGACATGGCGCAGTGCGAACTACCAGTTAATGAAGCAGATAGCCGCTGAAAACGATAGCAACTACAGTAATATGCTGTGGACGTTGCTGATTATCGCGATCATTGCCCTTGTCACCGTTGCCACTGTTTGGGCCGGTCTGAGAACCCTGCTGCTGAAACCGCTGAGCATGGCGACGGATTACATGCGTGCTATCTCTGCCGGTGATCTGACTCAGGAGATCGCCAGTGAGAGTCAAAATGAAACCGGCAGACTGCTTCGCCAGCTCGAAGAGATGCGCAGTGCGCTGGTTGTCACCATCCGCTCTGTGGATGATGCCACGCAGTCAATTTTTACCGGCGCGGCAGAAGTTTCTGCCGGCAGTACCGATCTCTCCTCGCGCACCGAACAACAGGCCGCAGCCCTTGAGGAAACCGCAGCCAGCATGGAGCAGCTCACCTCAACGGTAAAACTGAACGCGGAAAATGCTCAGCAGGCAACCACCATGGCGAAAGATGCCTCCGTGATGGCCTCGCAGGGTGGGCAAATCGTCGCGAAGGTGATCGCCAACATTGAACAGATAAGTGAAAGCTCAAAACAGATCGCCAGCATTATTGGCATTATTGACAGCATCGCCTTCCAGACCAATATCCTGGCGCTTAACGCCGCAGTGGAAGCCGCGCGTGCGGGCGAGCAGGGACGTGGTTTTGCTGTGGTGGCCGGTGAAGTGCGGTCTCTGGCCGGTCGCAGCGCCAGCGCGGCCCAGGAAATACGCACGCTGATTGACCAGTCCACCCAACGCGTAAACAGTGGTTCGACGCACGCCTCAGAAGCAGGCGATGTGATGGGCAGCATTGTGAATTCCGTTAACAGCGTGACGCAGTTGATGGCAGAGATTGCCTCAGCCTCGGCCG
The DNA here is from genome assembly GCF_029967885.1 of Pantoea sp. V106_11. Lineage (NCBI taxonomy): Bacteria > Pseudomonadati > Pseudomonadota > Gammaproteobacteria > Enterobacterales > Erwiniaceae > Pantoea > Pantoea sp. V106_11. The sequence continues at coordinate 174,958 of NZ_JASCAK010000030.1, read as the reverse complement.
AGCAGACGCGCGGCATTGAGCAGGTGAGTAAAGCGGTATCTGAAATGGACGGCGTCACGCAGCAAAACGCCGCGCTGGTTGAAGAGTCGGCCAGTGCCGCTGCATCGCTGGAGGATCAGGCAACGCAGTTACGCCAGTCGGTAGCGGTGTTTAACACAGGCAGAACCCCGGCCGCAGGTCAGAATGTGCTGCGTAAACCATCGCTGAAGAAGCCTTTAGCGGAGAGCACTAGCGCTGGCCTGTCAGCGGAAAACTGGCAGTCCTTCTGATTGCATTGCTGCGGGGCAAGTGCCTGCCCCGCAGCATCGCGTTTTAGTGACCAGAAACGTCAATGACCTTCGTATCCTTGCCCCAACCAGATAAAAATGCTGACGAGACCAGCGCCGGATGCACGCCTGTCACCACCACATCGACTAACGCTGATGCAACAAAAGGATCGTCATCCAGCATAGTCCTGACGGCATGCTCATCGGGTGCCGCCGCTAATACCAGTCCGCCGCGCTGATGCTCCAGGGGGCCGGCAAATATCACCTTGCCTGCTTTGATATTGTCAGCCAGCCATGCTTTATGACCTGGATTGTATTTTTCTCGTTCCGCTTCAGAACGACGATAAATGAGCGTGATAACGTAAAGCATGAGCTATCCTCCGATTTATTACAGATTTAGGGACTGAATAAGCGTCGCGGCAGCATGGCGAGCGTTATCCATTTCGCGCAGCAGAATTGCTTCGCCTTTTGACGCCCCTTCTGCACGAACAAAATGAATGTTCTTGATGCCTAGAAATCCAAAAAAGGCAGAGAGATAGCGCTCCTGAAAATCCATATCTTCAAACTGACCACCGTGGTAAAAGCCGCCTCGTGCTGAAGCAATAATCACGGTTCGCCCACCGGATAATCCTACCGGACCGTTCTCGGTGTATTTGAAGGTCTTGCCTGCCTGAGCGAGCCGATCCAGCCAGGCTTTAAGCTGAGTTGGCACCGAGAAGTTATACATAGGTGCACCTACCAGGATGACGTCACTGGCAAGGAATTCCGCCACCAGGCTTTCAGATAATCGATGCTGCTGGATAACGCGCTCATCGAACACGTCTCCGTCCAGCGATCTGAATCCTGCTGCAATGGGTCCTGTAAGGTGGCTGATCTCATCCGCTACCACGTCGCGGTAAACCACGTGAGTATCCGGGTATTTTTCAGTCAGTCTGCTAGCGATATCTGCCGTCAATTGACGAGTAACGGATTGCGCTTGAAGAATACTGGCGTCGATATGAAGTAATCGGATCATGTCATTCCCCTGGTAAAGTTAACGCTACGGAGTGGTAAGGGTCCTGGCGGCGCGATCTATCAAAGCCGCAACCTGTTCAGGATGTGAAACAAGAGACATATGACTGGAGGCGATGCGCTCAATGCTGGCTCCGATGGAGGCAGCAATGCGCGTCTGGACGGCAGGCGGTAGCGCCTTGTCATCTGTGGTCAGCAAATACCATGAGGGTTTGCTTTTCCATGCGGCCCGTTTCACCTTGTCATCAAACGCCCGCGCCGCTATGGGCTGCTGGACCGCAGTCAGTTCACGCACCAGTGCTTCAGGCACGTCACCGGCCATGATCTCAGCGAAATGGTCTGCACTATCGAGCCAGATCAGTCCATGACTGTCAGCCAACATCCCTGTCATCGGGGCATGAAGTCGCTGCAACAGATCGGCGGCAGATTCACCGCTGTCAGGCACCAGCGCAGAGAGAAACACCATCCCTTTGACCTTTGGATCATTTGCCGCGTCGGCAACCACCACCCCGCCCCAGGAATGCCCCACCAGCAGCACCGGCCCCTGTTGACGCGCAATGACATGCTCAGTGGCATTGACATCATCCTGCAGCGAGGTCAGCGGATTCTGTACGGCAGTAACGTGATAGCCTTTATGCTGAAGCTGGGTAATCACGGCTTTCCAGCTTGAGCCATCGGTAAAAGCGCCGTGAACTAACACAATGTTTTTGATGGCTGCTGCCTCCGCCATGATTTGCGTGCTGAGTAACGTCAGGCCCAGCAGAACGGCGAGTTTTAAACGTATCGCTTTTCCTGTTTTTCCCCACATCCGTCTTTCCACCCATTAGCCGTTATCATGCAGACCATCGTAACCCTGTAAAAAACACCTTGTAAGATGGCGAACTGGACAATTAACATGCAAAACTCGCCATTAAGAGGAAAACGCATATGCGCATTGCGATTGTGGCGCTGGAAGGCAGCCTGTCTTCAGCGATTAACGGGTTTTGTGACACCTTATGGATTGCTCGCCAGGTTATCGCTTCCCGCCCCGACTATGCTGAACGCGTTGCCAGCACGCTGTTAGAAACGCAAATTGTCAGCGCAGATGGTCAACCGGTTCGGGATGCGCAAGGCCGATGGCTTCATGTCGATGGGGATTTTGCCCAGGCCGCTCAGGCCGACATCGTACTGGTAGGTGGAATGGCGCTCGGCAGCGACAGGTTTCCGCTTCATGCCGGTGCGGTCACGCATGCGGCGCAGTGGATAAAAAAAATGCATCAGCAGGGCGCAACGGTAGGTGCCGCCTGCGCTGGGGGTTTAGTGCTGGGCGAGGCGGGATTGCTCGATCGCCGACGTTGTACCACCACCTGGTGGCTTTTTCCTACACTGCGGGAGCGTTACCCTCACGCCCGTCCTGTCTGGGGAAAAACGCTGGAACAGCAGGACAACATTATTACCACAGGCGGCCCGCTTTCCTGGACCGCCCTCACGTTGCACCTGCTCCAGACGATGCTGGGGGCTGACATTACCAGACAGATTGCCGATATGACGGTGGCTGATGCCCAACCCTTGTCGCAACGTCTCTACGCACCGCCCGGCTTTATCAATACCCAGCACCCCTTGCTCATGCGGGCTGAAGAGATTATTCGTTATCAAAACCCCGGCATTACGGCAGAACAGTTGGCATCCGCCCTGCATACCAGCGAACGCACGCTTCACCGCAAAATGAAATCGCTGACCGGGGAAAGCCCCAAGACCTTCATCACCCGGGTAAGAATTGAAGGTGCCTGTATTCAGTTGGAAAACCCCGCCGTGAGCATTCGCAAAGTAGCGGCCGACTGCGGTTATTCGGATGAGACGAGTTTTCGTAAAGCATTTAGCCAGATGATGGAGATGACGCCGCTGCGTTATCGCCAGTGGATAGCTGCACGCGCGTCATCTGAGATCCGGTGATGAGCGGAGCGCGTGCAGCGCCGCCCAACTGGCCTCTTTAATGCTGCCGTCTTTACCAAACAGCAGCGGCCCGGTCGCCAGCGCGTCCCCCGCCTTCGGTGTCGCAGCCGTGCGGTGCGGCGTATCCCAAACGCCCCACGTTAAAATGGCGGCAACGCCCGCCTCCAGAACCAGTGAAAGATAGCGTTTATACAGCGCGGCAACCGCCATCGGCCGGCTCTCCATCGGCACGCTGCTGTCATCCACGTCCAGTTCGGTGATGTACACCTTCAGGCCAAGCGATTTCACGTCGTGAATAAATGCCGCCAGCCCCGGCCCAAAAGCGGGATGGGGACCGGCTTTGAGATGAGACTGGATGCCGAGCGCGCCAATCGGAATATGTCTGGACTGCAAGTCGCGCAGCATAGCCAGTACCGCCGCCCGTTTCCTTTGCCCACTCACATCGTCACTTTCCAGCCCGTAATCGTTGTAACAGATGACCGCATGGGGATCGGCCTGGTGCAGCGCCTCGCAGGCAATATCCATATAACGCGTACCAAGCCGCTGATACCAGAAACTGTTGCGCCATCCACCAGGTTGTCCGTCGGCGAGATTGATGATTTCGTTAGCCACGTCCCAACTGTGAATCTGCCCGCGGTAGCGGCCCGCAACGGTCGCTATATGCTGCCTCAAAACCTTCTCCAGCTCAGCCTCATCAGCAATAGCCTGTACCCAGTCCGGCAGGGCGCGGTGCCAGCAAAACGTATGCCCGCGAAGCCTTATCCCCTGCTCGCGGGCAAAGGCGGCGATCGCATCGGGCCCGGCGAAATCGTAGCGATCGCGCGCGGGATGGACGGCCATCCATTTCAGCGCATTTTCCGGCACGATAATGCTCGCCTGACTCGCCACAAACTGCCGATAGTGCGCATCGGATTGCAGACTGTCGGGCCTGACGGCAAAGCCAAACAGCCGATGACTTTGCGCCGCAACAGTTTTAAGGGCGGGAAAAGGTGGGATGGATGCCAGAACTGGCAACGGCAGCGCGCCCGCCAGCATCAGCGCCGCGCTGCTTTTCAGAAACCGGCGTCGGCATGGCGAGGTTGAGGTAAAGACGGTATCGGTAAGACGTAGCGCCACGATGCCTCCGGATTCCAGTGGGCAATATTCCGGCCACGTTGGCCCGGCCCCTGCTTTTTTATAGCGCCAAACGACCTCGCCGTCTGCCGCGATTCTTTGCATTCTGGTTAAGATGGGTTTCAGACTGTAAAAAATGCAAGGTCAGGTTCCGTGCCGGGAAAAGATGGCCTTATCAGCTGGCATCGCCGGCGCCTGATGGCGGGCAAAACAGATGAAAATACGTTCCCTTTCATCTGCCCTATACGGGCTAAATTCATCTCACCCTTCTCATCCGTCTCGGCACATTGCATTCGCCTGGCGCACGGGTTGATAAGCCGAATTAAATAACGAGGATTTTCCTTTGCTAAGCTGAAAGATATACCTTATTCGTTTAACCAAGGAGAATGCTATGACGCAGCTTAAAACCCGCCAGCTCGGCAACAGTGGTATCAACGTGCCGCTTCTGACTTTTGGCGGCAATGTGTTTGGCTGGACGGTAGACGAGAAAACCTCGTTTTCCCTACTTGATGCGCTGGTTGAAAAAGGTCTGTTCTTTATTGATACCGCAGACGTCTATTCCCGCTGGGCACCAGGCAATCAGGGTGGCGAGTCAGAAACCATCATCGGCAAATGGCTGAAGAAAAGCGGCAAACGCGACAAGATCGTGCTGGCGACAAAAGTCGGTATAGAGATGTCGCCAGAGAAAAAAGGGCTGAAACCCGCCTATATTCGCCAGGCCGTGGAGGATTCCCTGCGCCGCCTGCAAACGGATGTTATCGACCTCTATCAGGCACATCGTGACGACGAATCCACGCCGCTGGCCGATACGCTGGGCACTTTCGACGCACTGGTGAAAGAAGGAAAAGTGCGGGCGCTGGGTGCATCCAATTACAGCGCGCAGCGGTTGCAGGCGGCGCTGGATATCAGCAAGCAGCAGGGGCTGGCGCGCTATGAAACCCTGCAGCCGGAATACAACCTTTACGACCGTGAAGGTTATGAAAGTGAACTGGAGCAGGTCGCACGCGACAACCACCTTGGCGTGATCAATTACTATGCGCTGGCCAGCGGCTTTCTGAGCGGTAAATACAAGAAACCTCAGGATGCCGCGAAAAGTCAGCGCGGCCAGGGCATTGTGGATAAATACCTGAACGAACGCGGCTTGCGGATTGTTGAGGCGCTCGAAGATGTCGCCGCCTCGCATGATGCTTCGGCTACTCAGGTTGCACTGGCCTGGCTGATTGCCCGTCCGGGTATTACGGCACCGATCGTCAGCGCCACCTCCCTGCAACAGCTTGATGAACTGGTAAAGGCAACGGAACTGGCCTTAAGTAAGCAGGAGATTGAAGAACTCTCCCGCGCCAGCAAAGCCTGAGGCGAAAGGGATGCTCCGGCATCCCTTTTTTTACGCTGCCTCGCAATAAATGCCTTTTCTGTTAAAAACATATTCGTTCAGAGAGAGCTGTCACACTTGCGTTAATTACTTATTATCTTGACGTTATATACGCACGGATTTGCAAAAATTGACATTTAGTCAGCATTATTCTCTGCCCTGTCAATTACTGTCATTCACACAAGAATAATGATTATGAATATGCAAAAAGCAGTGCAGTTTATGCCTCGCCTGGCCGCGGGCACCCTGATGTTTACGATGCTAAGCGCCTCCGCGCTGGCCGCCGATGCCTTCAGCTACGATTCACCTTATCTGTTTGGTGACTGGAACGGTTCGCGAACACAGCTGGAACAAGACGGCATTAAATTAGACGTTAATTACACCATGGAAAGCGCCGCTAATCTGGGCGGCGGCGCCGATACCCATACCTCAATGCGTTACAGCGATCAGTGGGCTTTCGGGGCCAATTTTGACCTGCAAAAACTCCTCGACTGGCAGGATACTCAGTTCCAGGTGACCATCACCGATCGTAATGGTCGCAACATCTCCGATCAGGTTGCCGACCGTCGCACCGGGATGCTCTCTTCGACACAGGAAGTCTACGGCCGCGGCCAGACCTGGCGACTGACGCAGTTCTGGTTAAGCAAAGGCCTTTTCGATAACACAGTGAATGTTAAAGCCGGCCGCGTTACCGTCGGAGAAGACTTCGATAATTTCGACAGCAAGTTTCAGAACCTGGCATTCGGCAGCGGTCAGGCCGGTAACTGGCGCGGCGATCGCTGGTTTAACTGGCCGGTATCCCAGTGGGGCGGACGGGTGAAGGTTAACTTTACCCCTGAGGTCTTTTTCCAGGTTGGTTTCTATAATCAGAACCGCGCGAACTACGACCGGGGCGACGGCTTCCGTCTTGATACCAGCAATTCTGAAGGCAATCTGGTGCCGGTCGAACTGGGCTGGAAACCGACTTTCGGACCGGAGAAGCTGCCGGGTAATTATCGCATCGGCTACTACTACTCGTCGGCAAATGGCGATAACTACGGCAGCTGGCGTGATGGCGCCTATCAGAGCAAAGACCATGCCTACGGCGGCTATGTGCTGTTACAGCAGCAGCTTACGGCACAAGGCGGTGATGCCAGCCGTGGCCTGGGCGTCAGCCTTCAGGCGGTCATGAACGATCATAAAACCTCTAAAACAGATAACTACCAGTCCATCAGCTTCACCTGGAAAGGGCCGTTTGATGCCCGTCCGCAGGATGAGATTGGTGTGGGGGCCGCGCGTATTCACGTTAACAGCGCCTATACCCGCTCGCTGCGTGCGCAGAACGATGCCAGCGGCCAGACTGACTTTACGAGTCCAACCTACCTGCCCATCCAGGAGGGGTCGGAATACAATTATGAGATTTACTACAACGCCCAGTTGACCAGGTGGCTGCAGTTGCGTCCTAACCTGCAATACGTTGTTGCGCCGGGCGCCGTCAGTGAGGTGAAAGATGCCTTTGTGGGTGGAATCAGCGCTAACGTGAACTTCTGATTCCGCCTTCATGCCAGCCGGGCAGGTGACCGCATCCGGCTGGCTGGTTTTATCGTGCACGTGGCAGCGCCCCGGCGTGCCGCGCTGGCTCACCTGGCCCCGTGCGAGTGACCTCCCCTTCCTCTGCCAGCAATATGCGCAATATTTTGCAAATCATGCCTCATGTGATGCGATATAACCGTATCACACGCGTTCAGACTGTCAGGAAAAAAATGAAAACCTACGTCAGCAAAGCTTTCTCAGCCGAAAAGGCCTGGGGCGCCCTCGACATTGCTAATTTTGAAGGCACAACCGTGCGCCTTCACTGGACAGACAGGCCTTACAAATGGCATATCAATGATGGCCAGGAAGTGTTTGCCGTTATGGATGGTTGCGTTGACATGCATTACAAGGAAGCGGGAGAAACGAAGACAATTCGTCTCGAAACGGGCGATATTTTCTATGCCAGTATCGGTACCGAGCATGTCGCCCATCCCCAGGGTGAAGCGCGAGTGCTGGTGATCGAAAAAGAAGGTTCAGTCTAATTCTGCTGGATTGCCCTTCTGCCCTTCTGCCCGTCGGGCTGAGGGCAATCCACCACACCGTCTACAGGACCGTCGCCATGAATGCGTTAATCAGTCTTGAGGATCTGGGGCCACGCATCTGCATTATGGGGCCGTCTAACAGCGGAAAATCAACGCTTGCGACCGCGATCTCACATCACACCGCCCTGCCTGCCATTCATCTTGACCAACTTTATCACCTGCCCAATACCCACTGGCAGCCAAGAGAGAAGGCTGAGTTTTTGCATTTACATCATCAGGCTATTCACCGGGATTGTTGGGTAATGGACGGCAACTACACAGCCTGTCTTAACGAACGACTGGCGCGAGCAACCGGCTATATTCTGCTTGATGTCCCAATGCCCGCCAGCTTGCTGCGTTACGTCAGACGCTGTTACGCCAGTGCCAACCGGCCGGGCGCACTTGAGGGCAGTGTGGATAAGGTGAACTGGGCGATGATAAAGCACATCGCGTTGATAACGCCGGGAAACCGCAGGCGCTATAAAACGCGCTACCCGCACATCGATCTGCCCAAATGCTTTTTGCAGGGCACAAAGGCGATTGATGAGGCTTACAGGCGCTGGAATTTGGCTGTGTAATCCGCGTATTCTTGTCCGGGATCGGTCGTGTCTGGCCCGGTTGTATGGTGGGAGGCGTTGCGCCTTACCGCGTCCGGTGCAGCCAACCTGGCCTCTGCCGGTGAAGCGCGATGTCCGGTCGTTTTTATTCTGATGACAATGCCCTTTCGCGACGCTAACAGGCAGGGAGACAGTGAAATGGAAATAATACTGGCAGAAGACAGCCACGTTCCGGCAATACAACAGATTTACGCCCATCACGTATTACAGGGCACGGGCAGTTTTGAAATCGTCCCGCCCGACGAGGCAGAGATAGCCAGCCGGCTGGAAAAACTTCGCGCCGCCGGGCTGCCCTGGTTCGTCGCCCTCAGTGAAGGACAGGTTTGTGGCTACTGTTATCTGAGCTTTTACCGGCCCCGTTATGCCTATCGTTTCACCCTGGAGGATTCCCTGTATATTGCGCCCGCGTTCCAGGGAAAAGGCATTGGCAAACGCCTGCTGGCCCATGCTATTCACTGGGCTGAGTCCCGCGGCTTTCGCCAGATGGTGGGAAACGTAGGTGACAGTGCCAATGTGGCCTCTATCGCCCTGCACCGTGCCGCCGGTTTTACCGTGACCGGCACATTAACGTCGGTGGGGTTCAAGCATGGCCGCTGGCTGGATACGGTGCTGATGCAGCGCACGCTCGGTGACGGAGACAGCACGCTACCTGAAAACTAAGCCTGGCTCGGCAGGCCTGCTGTACCGAAAAGGGCGTTTTCAGGCGGTGAAGCCCAGCTCTTCTGAAATGGCCTGCGCCGTGGCAACCACCTTCGCCATCAGATGCTTCGCGCCAATCTGCTGCAGCTTGGCCGTCGGCAGGGATACCGAAACCGCATAAGGGACACGCTGCTGAATATCGAACACCGGTGCCGCAATGCAGGTGACGCCCAGTTCATTTTCTTCGCGATCCATCGCGGTGCGCTGCTGAAGAATATCGTTGAGTTCCTGCTGCATCTCGGGCAGCGTGGTAATGGTATTTTTCGTCAGTTGCTCAATGCTGTCCTGATGGTTTTGCCAGTATTGCAGCAGGTACTCTTCGCTGCCCCAGGCCAGAAAAATTTTGCCCATGGCTGAACAGTAGAGCGGCATATGCTGACCGATGTAGGCGCGGGTGCGCATCATGCCCGTAGTAGGTTCTAACTTGTTGATCAAGACAACGTGATCGTCTTCGCGGCTGGAGAAGTTCACGGTTTCACCCACGTCCAGGTTGAGTTTTTCCAGATGTGGCCCTGCAACGTGAATAATATTGAGCGACGACAGCGCCTTCTGACCGACTGAAATAAACTTGGTGGTTAAGCGGTAACTCCCGGGCGAAGGTGCCTGGGTCACGTAACCGCTGCTGTGCAGCCCCTGCAACAGGCGATGTACGGTGCTTTTGTTCATTCCAGACAGTTCAGCAAGATGGGCTAGCGGGCAACCGTTAGGATAATTACTTAACAATTCTATTAACTGCAGGCCACGAAACAGGCTTTGTGTCCCTAAGGGTTTATCGCTCTTCGTTTCCTTTGCTTTATCCACTTTCACCGCCATCCACCGACCCTCTCCATTTCTCACTTCCTGAACGCGCTAACGCATGATGTTAACTCAAGGCTTACCGACAGGGAATCTTTAGCTTTTTAGTGTGGTCGGGCGCACGCTTCTCGTCGTGACAGAAGTGCGCTGTTCATCACAAATTCAAAACAATATTTTAACTTACTGTTTCTTATAGATAAATATCCACCCTCCTTCTTTGCTTTTCCCCGGCGTCAGGAATACTATTTTTTGGAATAGTATTTCACATATTGAAATTAGCAACGAGCGGTCGCCGCTCTTGCTGCCGATACTCACCAGGCGTCACGGGAGGCAGAAATGCAACCTCATCCGGATAAACCGGTTCTTACACTCAGCCATATCACCAAACGCTTTGGCGGCAACCCCGCGGTTAATGATGTGAGTCTGGACGTCTTCCCCGGCGAGGTGGTGGCGCTACTGGGGGAAAACGGCGCAGGTAAATCCACCCTGATCAAAGTGCTGGCTGGCGTGTATACCAGCGATGAGGGCCAGATTACCTTTCAGGGAAACGTCACGGCATCCGCCGCCGCGTTGAAAACGGCAACCAGCCAGCCCATCGCGTTTATTCACCAGGACCTGGGGCTGATTGAGTGGATGACCGTGGCGGAAAATATGGCACTGGTGATGGGATTCAACCGCCGCTTTGGCCTGATCAACTGGCGGGCGGTGCGTGAGCGGGCGCGTTCGGCGCTGGAGGAAGTCGGTATTCAGCTGGACCCCGATGCCCGCGTGTTTGAACTGTCGCGGACAGAGAAATCGCTGCTGGCCATCGCCCGTGCCGTCGCGGTCAACGCCGAAGTGCTGGTGCTGGATGAGCCCACCGCCTCGCTGCCCGCCAACGACGTGCGCCACCTGTTTGGCGTGATTGAACGACTGAAAAGCCGCAACGTCGGCATGATTTACGTGACACATCGCCTGGATGAGGTGATCGAAATTGCCGACCGTATTTGCGTGATGCGTGACGGTAAACGCGTTGCGGAAGGCGTTACGGCAGATTACAAGCTTCACGATCTGGTGGAAATGATTGTGGGCGAGGCGCTGGAGAGTAACCAGCGACTTGCGCTGCCCGAGGCGCGGCCGCCGGTGCTGTCGCTGAATCAGCTGTGCATTGACGAAGTCGGGCCGGTTTCTTTTAGCCTGCAGCCAGGCGAGATGCTGGCGCTGGCAGGACTGCGCGGAGCCGGTCAGGAAGAAATAGGCCGAATGCTGTTTGGCCTGAAGCAGGCCACCAGCGGACAGGTTATTTTTCGCGACACCCCCTGCCACCCACGCTCTCCCCGTGAGGCGATGGCAGCGGGCATCTCACTGGTTGCAGGCGACCGCACGGGCGAAAGTCTGGTGATGTCGATGAGCGTGCGTGAAAACCTGTTTATTAATCCCTGCGCCAGCGGTCATCGGCTGATATCGCACTATGGTCGCCGCGCCGAGGTAGGCGCCAGCTGGTGGAAAGTCCAGCTGTTCGACGTGCGTCCCAAAGACGTCAACCTGGATATCAGCGCCCTGTCCGGCGGCAACCAGCAGAAAGTGGTCATGGCCCGCTGGATGCACCTCAACGCGCCGCTACTGATTCTTGAAGATCCTACCGCTGGCGTGGATGTCGGCGCACGCGAAGAGATTTATCACCTGCTCAATAAAGCCCTCGCCGAAGGCGTGGCGGTGCTGGTGATTTCCAATGACCTTGAAGAAATTGCTCATATCTGCAACCGCGCGCTGGTGTTTAACCGGGGCCAGGTGGTGGGTGAGCTGAGAAATGAACAGGTTACGTTTGCAGGTTTACTGGAGCTGGCCTCGGCCAGTTCTGCTGCTCCATTAGCTACCGTCTGAACAGGCAGTCAGGAGAAACGAAATGTCTAAAACCTCGGTGAAGTCCACCGCGCTCGAACAACGGGTCAGCCTTGCTCAGCATGGCTTTGCGCCGTGGTCGATGCAGATCCTCACCCGCTACGGGCTACTGCTGTTATGTGTGCTGTTAGCGTTACTGTTTTCAGTTCTGTCCCCCACCTTCGCTTCGATGTTGACCGTACAGGCGATTCTGTCCAGTAAGGCAAAAATTGCGCTGCTGGCGCTGGCGGCCACATTGCCAATGATCGTTGGCAAAATCGACCTCAATGTCGGTTTTGGCATCGTGCTGTGGCACATCCTGGCCATTACGCTGCAGGTGGAATATGGCTTTTCCTGGCAGATGGCGGTGCTGACGGTGCTGGTGTTGTCGGCCCTGTATGGCCTGCTTAACGGCATCCTGGTCGCGCTGGCAGACATTGACAGCTTCGTCGCCACGCTGGGCTCCGGGACGGTGCTGTATGCCATTGCGCTGTGGCACTCCGGCGGCCGACAAATTGTGGGCGATTTACCGGATGCGTTCAGCGCGCTGCACAGCACGGAAATCCTTGGCATTCCGATTGGCGCATTCTATGTGCTGGGCCTGGCGCTGGCGTTATGGCTGATCACCGAGCATACGCCGCTGGGAAGATGCATGTATGCCGTGGGCGGTAATCCCGTCGCGGCACGCCTCAACGGCATCGCCGTTAATAAGTACGTCATTGGATCCTTTATCGCCTCCAGCGTCATTACCGGCTTCAGCGGCGTGCTGATTGCCGCAGAACAGGGCGTCGGCCAGGCCAGCGTCGGGATGGATTACCTGCTGCCTGCCTTAGTGGGCGCCTTTCTGGGCAGCACCACCATTCGTCCGGGACGGGTTAACGTTTGGGGCACCGTAGTGGGCATCGCCATTCTGGCTATTGGTATCGCCGGTATTCAGCAGTTTGGTGGCGCCTTCTGGGTTGAACCCTTATTTAACGGTGCCACGCTGTTGCTGTCGATTACGCTTGCCGGCTACGCCCAGCGTCGCCGTATGTTGAACCAAAAAGCTGTCGTGCGCAGTCAGAGCACGCCAGCAACAACACCTGACCCACAGCAAAAAACCATCACACCAGGGAACTCATTATGAAAAATCCGGTATTTGGTCTTTCTCTCGTTGCCATGCTGGTCGCCTCTCTGCCCGCTCATGCAGACAGCTACCTGGAACAGGCCACCGCGGCCGTCGCCAAAGCCACGTCCAGCGCCACCACCTGGGATGGCCCTACCACGGGGCCGAAACTCCAGGCGAACAAGAAACTGATTTTTATCGCCTCAGATATGAAAAATGGCGGCGTACAGGGGGTTCAGCAGGGGCTGAGCGAGGCGGCGAAAGTGGCGGGCTGGAAGCTGGATACGCTGGACGGTGCGGGGTCGGTGAAAGATCAGCTTGCCGCGCTGAATCAGGCTATTGCCCAGCGCCCTGACGGCATCATTATTGGCGGCTGGAACCCCAACGTCGCCAAAATGCCGCTCAAAAAAGCGGTCCAGCAAAAGATAGTGCTGATGGCCTGGCATGCGGAGCCACAGCCAGGCCCGATTAAGCAGTACGGCATTACGGATAACATTACTTCTGACTCAAATGAGGTTGCCCGTCTGGCGGCACAGTACGCGGTGGTGAAATCAGGCGGTAAAGCTCAGGTCATCATCTTTACCGACTCGCTGTACAAAATCGCGCTGGATAAAGCCAATGCGATGAAGCAGGAAATTGAAAAGTGCAGCGAGTGTAAGGTCATCGACTTTATTGACACGCCGCTGGCCGATACCTCTAACCGTATGCCGTCGCTCACCTTCAGCTTGTTACAGAAGTACGGCGACCGCTGGCAGTACTCGCTGGCGATTAACGATCTCTATTTTGACTTCATGGCACCGGCGCTGAAAACCGCAGGCAAGGGGGGCAAAAACGCGCCATACAATATCTCTGCGGGCGACGGGTCTGTCTCGGCCTTCCAGCGTATTCGCAATGGTGAAAGCCAGTCGGCAACCGTGGCAGAACCGTTAAAACTGCACGGCTGGCAGTTGCTGGATGAGTTCAACCGCGCCTTCGCTGGCCAGCCGCCTTCCGGCTATGTCACGCCTGCGCACTTAATTACTCAGGAAAATATTAGCCGGGATGGCGGACCGCAAAATAACTACGACCCCGAAAACGGTTATCAGCAGCACTATAAAACCATTTGGGGCGTGAAGTAACGGAGGCCAGCAGCATGCAGGTAGAAAAACTGTGTTCCCCTGCCATCTGGGCCGAAGGCCCGGTATGGCTGCCGCAGCACGATGCGGTGGTATTCAGCGATGTCAAAGGCAACCGCATGTACTGCTGGCAGCGCAACGGTGAGCTCAGCATCTGGCGTCATCACGCTAACTATGCCAACGGCAATGCCCGGGATGGGCAGGGACGCGTAGTCAGCTGCGAACACGGCCGCCGGGCTATCAGCCGGACCGAACTGGATGGCACGGTCAACGTGTTGATCGACAAAGTAGAGGGCAAGCGCTTTAACTCGCCCAACGATCTGGCGATCCGCGCCGATGGCACCATCTGGTTTACCGATCCGCCTTACGGGATCGTTAACGATCACGAAGGCTATCTGGCCCCGAGTCAGGTGATTGGCTGCTATCTCTACTGCTTCGATCCCGCCTCCGGGCAGCTCAGTATTGCGGCCAGCGATCTGCAACGGCCTAACGGGCTGGCGTTTTCGCCCGACGAGAGCCTGCTGTATGTTGCCGATATGTCGGTGGTGGACTTTCCAACTCTGGGGCGCCACCAGCTCCGGGTCTATCAGGTTAAAGGACGCGAGCTGTCGCCCGGCCAGTTTTTTGCCGATGTCACGCCGGGCTTCCCGGACGGATTCTGTGTCGATTCTCACGGCGACATTTACTGTAGCTGCGCAGACGGCGTGATTATTTTTAACCCTGACGGAGAGCGCAAAGGCAAAATTCCGATCCCTGAAACGGTATCCAACTGCACATTGGGTGGGCCGGATAATAATGAACTCTATATCACCGCAAACACGTCGCTCTACCGGGTAAGGCTGCCCTAAGCCGTCTGCTCAGGCAGGGATGCCGCACGCGTCAATCAGGTCAGCCTCTCTTGGGCTGACCGGCCCGCCTGTGGGCAAAATCTGGCGAATAAGCCAGAGATCACAAAAGCCGACAATAAATATAAGATACTGATTTTTATTGATTAATTTTTCGGTCATTTCTTTGACTGGCCCGGCTTTTCCCCATAGCATTTAGTTGAAATGACATTCCACATTATGAAATAAAGCGGTAACGCTGGGAGTATCAGTCGTATGAGAATCAGCTATCAGCAGTTGTATGAGGAGTTTCTCCGCGTACTTACAGGTCGTAACGTGCCTCAGGATAAAGCCGAAGCCTGCGCGCGCATGTTTACCGAAACCAGTCTCAACGGCGTGTATTCCCACGGCGTAAACCGCTTCCCGCGGTTTATTCAGCAGCTGGATGCTGGCCATATCGTGCCCGAGGCGGAACCACAAAAAGTCCTGTCGCTGGGCGCGATCGAGCAGTGGGATGCGCAGCGCGCCATCGGCAACATCACCGCGCACGGGATGATGGATCGTGCTATGGCCCTGGCATCGGATCACGGTATTGGGCTGGTGGCACTGCGTAATGCCAATCACTGGATGCGCGGCGGCAGTTATGGCTGGCAGGCAGCGGAAAAGGGCTTTGTGGGCATTTGCTGGACGAACTCCATTGCCGTGATGCCGCCCTGGGGCGCGAAAAGCGGCGCTATCGGCACCAACCCGCTGATCATCGCCGTACCAGGCGAGCCAATCACCATGGTGGATATGTCGATGTCGATGTTCTCCTACGGCATGCTGGAAGTGAACCGTCTGGCCGGTAAGAGCCTGCCGGTCGATGGCGGATTTGATGATGAAGGCAATTACACGCGCGATCCGGCCACTCTTGAGCAGAACCGTCGCATCTTACCCATGGGTTACTGGAAAGGCTCCGCGCTGTCGGTGGTGCTGGACATGCTGGCCACCCTGCTCTCCAACGGTGCCTCCGTCACCGAAGTGACACACGACAACGGCGATGAATTCGGCATCTCGCAGGTCTTTATCGCGATTGATGTTGACCGCCTTATCGACGGTGAAACCCGCCAGCACAAGCTCGACCGCATCCGGGCATCGATTATCAACGCTGAACGGGCCGACAGCGCGCAGGCCATTCGCCTGCCCGGCGATAAGTTTCCGCCGCTGCGGGCTGAAAATCAGCGACTTGGCATTCCGGTAGATGAGCGCGTCTGGGCGCGTATCCAGGCGCTGTAAGGAGGGAATCATGATCACCGGACACATCGCGAATACCGACCCGCGTCACTATCCTCCGGCGATCGCCAAAGCGATCGCCTGCCTGACCCGCTACGACCTGCTCACCCTGGCGGCGGGACGTTATCAGGACAGTGAAACCGGCTGGGTTATGCAGGTACTGGATCTGCACACCGTTCCGGCCGAGGAGAACTACCCGGAAGCACACCGCCTGCACATTGATGTGCAGTACCTGGTTACGGGCGAAGAAGTCATCGGCGTCGCAACGCAGCCTGTGGATTTCGCGGTGCATCAGCCTTACGACCCGGAGCGCGACATTATTTTTTACCAGCACGTGCCGCATGAGACCCAGGTGCGCATGCTGCCGGGCACCTTTGCCGTGTTTTTTCCGCAGGATATCCACCGGCCTAATTGCGCGGTGAGCACGCCAGGACCGATTCGCAAAGTGGTGGTCAAGATCCCCACCTGCGATCTGGCGTAAGCAAGGAGAAAGGCCATGAGTCTGACATCAACTGCCGTTAACCGTGAAAAGATCCCTGCCCTGCGCTGGTTACGGATCATTCCGCCTGTCCTGATCACCTGCATCATTTCCTATATGGATCGGGTTAATATTGCCTTTGCCATGCCGGGCGGAATGGACGCCGAACTGGGCATCAGCGCCTCAATGGCCGGTCTGGCGGGCGGTATTTTCTTCATTGGTTACCTGTTTTTGCAGGTGCCAGGCGGCAAGCTGGCCGTCTACGGTAACGGCAAACGCTTTATTGGCTGGTCGCTGCTGGCCTGGGCAGTCATTTCGATACTGACCGGCATGGCAACCAGTCAGTACCAGCTGCTGGCACTGCGCTTTGCGTTAGGGATCGCCGAAGGCGGCATGCTGCCGGTGGTGCTGACGATGATCGGCAACTGGTTCCCGGATGCCGAGCGCGGCCGCGCCAATGCGATTGTGATCATGTTTGTCCCGATCGCCGGGATCATTACCGCGCCGCTCTCCGGCTGGATCATTACCGGCTGGGACTGGCGCATGCTGTTTTACGTGGAAGGCGCGTTATCGCTGGTCGTCATGGCCCTGTGGCATTTCACCATCAGCAACCGGCCGCAGGAGGCGAAGTGGATTTCTCCGGCTGAAAAGCAGTATCTGATTACGACCCTGCACAACGAGCAACTGATGATCAAAGAGCAGAACGTGCGCAACGCTTCTCTGCTTAAGGTCATGCACGAGCCCGTGATGTGGAGGCTGATTCTGGTCAATTTCTTTTATCAGACCGGCATTTACGGCTACACCCTGTGGTTGCCCACCATTCTTAAAGAGCTGACCCACGGCAATGTCGAGCAGGTTGGTATGCTGGCCATACTGCCCTACGTCGGGGCGATCTTCGGCATGTTTCTGTTTTCTGTTCTTTCGGATGCAACCGGGCGGCGCAAGCTGTTTGTGGCGCTGCCACTGGCAGGTTTTGCGCTATGCATGGCGCTGTCGGTGTTGCTAAAAGCGCATATCTGGTGGTCCTACGCGGCGCTGGTGGGCTGTGGCGTGTTTATTCAGTCTGCCGCGGGCGTGTTCTGGAGTATTCCGCCGCGCCTGTTCAATGCCGAGGTCGCGGGCGGGGCACGCGGCCTGATCAACGCACTGGGCAACCTTGGCGGCTTCTGTGGGCCTTACATGGTCGGCGTGCTGATTGCGTTCTACAGCAAAGATGCCGGGGTTTACAGCCTTGCCATTTCGCTGGCGCTGGCTGCGCTGCTGGCAATGACCCTGCCTGCCCGCTGTGATTCTGCGAAACGGGAGGCATTATGAAACGCTGGCTGGGACTGGACTGCGGCGGCACCTTTATTAAAGCCGGACTCTACGACAGGCAGGGCCGCGAGCTGGCCGTTGCGCGGCAAAACCTGCCGGTACAGGTACCAGAGCCGGGTTATGCCGAACGCGATATGACGCTGCTCTGGCAGCAGGCGGCAGCGGTCATTCGCGAAGTACTGACCCGCAGCGGTCAGGATGCCGCCGACGTCGCTGGATTAGGCATCTCTGCTCAGGGTAAAGGGCTGTTTCTGCTGGATAAAGATCGCAATCCGCTGGGAAATGGCATCTTATCCTCCGATCGTCGCGCCCTGAGCCTGGTGCAACAGTGGCAGCGGGAAGGCATGCCGCAAAAACTCTATCCTCTCACCCGGCAGACGCTCTGGACCGGCCATCCGGTGTCGCTCCTGCGCTGGCTAAAGCAGCATCAGCCGCAGCGCTACGCCGCAATCGGCAGCGTACTGATGGCCCACGACTACCTGCGTTTCTGTCTGACCGGCGAGCTGGCCTGTGAAGAAACTAACATCTCTGAATCCAATCTGTACGACATGCAGGCGGCAGACTGGTCGCCCGCGCTGGCTGAGATGCTGGATATCAGCGAGATCGTGCCGGCGTTGCCCCCGATTGTGGCATCAACGCAGATTGCCGGCTATGTAACCGCGCAGGCTGCCGCCGCATGCGGTTTGCTGCCCGGCACGCCTGTGGTCGGGGGCCTGTTTGACGTGATGTCCACCGCGCTGTGTGCGGGACTGAATGACGCAACGCGCCTGAACGCGGTGATGGGCACCTGGTCGGTGACCAGCGGCATTACCGACTGCATTAGCGATGAAGCAGACTATCCCTACGTTTACGGTCGCTATGCCATTGAAGGCCAGTATCTTATCCACGAAGCCAGCCCGACATCGGCGGCAAACCTGGAGTGGTTCTGTGAACAGTGGGGCATCCGCGACTACCAACAATTAAATCAGTGGGTCGAGGAGCTGGAACCTGCCAGCAGCGCGCTGCTGTTTCTGCCTTTTCTGTACGGCACCAACGCCGGGGCCGACCTGCACGGCAGTTTCTTTGGTCTGCAGGCGGGCCACACGCGTGCCCACCTGGTGCAGGCCATCTACGAAGGCGTGGTGTTCTCCCACCTGACGCATCTCAACCGCATTCTGCAACGCTTTCCTCAGGTCACTGCCCTGCGTCTGAGCGGCGGCCCTACGCGCTCCGCGCCCTGGATGCAGATGTTTGCCGATGCCAGCGGCCTGCGCGTTGAAGTGCCGCAGATCAGCGAAAGCGGCTGTCTGGGCGCGGCGCTGGTGGCGTTGACCGGCACCGGTGCTTACACCTCGCTGCAGCAGGCCCAGCAGGCCCTGGCGCCGGATATCGTCACCTGGCTACCGGACAGCACACGGCATGCCCGTTATCAGCAGAAGTATCAGCGTTATCAGCATCTGATCCGCGTCCTGAGTGACGCACAAGGAGCCCTCTTATGAGCCTGCCTTTACTCCAGCTGGCGCTGGATCATACCGCGCTGGATGCGGCGCTGGAGACAGCACAGCAGCTGCATCAGCATGTCGATATCATCGAAGCCGGTACGTTGCTGTGCCTGAGCTGCGGAGTCGAAGCCGTGCGCCGTCTGCGCCAGCAGCATCCGCAAAAGACCCTGGTGGCCGACTATAAAGTGGCGGATGCCGGCGGCACGCTGGCAGACATGGCCTTCACGGCGGGCGCAAGCTGGATGACGGTCATCTGTGCCGCACCGTTGGCGACGTTTGCCAGCGCGCTGGACGTGGCGCAGCAGCACCAGGGCGATATTCAAATCGAACTGTTTGGTCACTGGACGCTGGACGATGCCCGCCGCTGGCGGCAACTGGGGCTGAAACAGGCCATTTACCATCGGGGGCGAGATGCCCAGGCCAGCGGGCAGCAATGGAATCAGCATGACCTGGATACCATGAAAGCCCTGTCGGATTTGGGTTTTGCGCTCTCCATCACGGGCGGCATTACGCCTCATGATCTTGCGCAATTTAAAGACGTTGACGTGAAAGCGTTTATCGCCGGGCGCGCCCTCAGCGATCCCGCCAGCGGCATTCAACGCGCAGCGGAATTCCATCAGGCCATTGCCAGCATTTGGGGAACAGTATGAAACGCCAGCATCCGTTAGGTATTTACGAGAAAGCCCTGCCCGCTAACCTCACCTGGCCTGAACGACTGGCGCTGGCAAAAGCCTGTGGCTTTGATTTTGTGGAAATGTCGGTAGACGAAACCGACGTGCGGCTGGAGCGCCTGACCTGGAGCAAAGAGCAGCGCCTGTCGCTGGTCAACGCCATGATTGAAACCGGCGTGACCATTCCCTCCATGTGCCTGTCGGCGCATCGCCGCTTTCCGTTTGGCAGTCACGATCCGGCGATCCGCCAGCGGGCAGACGATCTGATCGATCGCGCCATCCAACTGGCAAAGGACGTGGGGATCCGCACGATTCAGCTTGCCGGTTACGACGTCTATTACGAACCCCACGATGATGGCACCGTGGCGCGCTTTGCCGAAGGCTTGTCACGTGCGGTGCAACGCGCCGCCGCGGCGCAGGTGATGCTGGCGGTTGAGATCATGGATACCGAGTTTATGAACGCTATCAGCAAGTGGAAAGTCTGGGAGCAGCAGCAGGCTTCTCCATGGTTTTCCGTTTATCCGGACGTGGGCAATCTCAGCGCCTGGGGCAATGATGTCACCGCCGAACTGACCCTGGGTATTGATCGCATCGCCGCGATTCATTTGAAGGATACCCAACCCGTGACCGCAAGCTCGCCGGGCCAGTTTCGGGACGTCCCCTTTGGTCAGGGCTGCGTGGACTTTGTCGGCGTATTCCGCACGCTTAAGGCGCTGAACTATCGCGGATCGTTCCTGATTGAAATGTGGACGGAAAAAGCCGAGGAGCCGGTTGCAGAGATCGTGCAGGCCCGGCGCTGGATTGAACAGAAAATGCAGGAAGGAGGTTTAGTATGAGCATAGCCGCCATGAAAGAGCAGGTGCTGGCCGCCAACCTGGCGCTGCCGCGCCATCAGCTGGTGACCTTTACCTGGGGCAACGTCAGCGCTGTCGATCGCGCGCAGGGGCTGATGGCCATCAAACCCTCCGGCGTGGAGTACGACGGCATGACGGTGGACGACATCGTGGTCGTGGAACTGGAAAGCGGACGGGTGGTGGAAGGCAGTAAAAAACCCTCGTCGGATACCGCGACGCACCTGGCGCTCTACCGCGCCTTTGCGGATATTGGCGGCATTGTGCATACCCATTCGCGCCACGCCACCATCTGGGCGCAGGCCGGTCAGGACCTGCCCGCCTGGGGCACAACCCATGCCGACTATTTTTATGGGGCCATTCCCTGCACCCGGCTGATGACGGAGGCCGAAATAGCCCGCGACTATGAACACAATACCGGCGAAGTGATTATTGAAACCTTCCGCACGCGCGGCATCAGCCCGACCGCTATTCCTGCCGTGCTGGTTAACGCGCACGGGCCCTTTGCCTGGGGAAAAGACGCCGATAACGCGGTTCACAATGCGGTGGTGCTGGAAGAGATCGCCTATATGGGCATTTTCTCCCGCCAGCTGACGCCCGGTATTACCCACATGCAACAGCCCTTACTGGACAAGCACTTTCTCAGAAAGCATGGAGCAAATGCCTATTACGGGCAGTAATCCACGGTGGTTATCTTACTCAGCAGGAGCGGTTAACTATGAACAGGTCGTTTCGTCTGACGTCCCCTGCCGACCGGCATTATGGTCCGGCGCTTTGGGCAGGGTTTTGGGGCGGCAACGTTGCCAGCTTCGTAAAATGGGGAACGGAGAATCCGTTTCCGCCCAGAACGCCTGACAGGGCGATTCCCCCTGCGGAGATGCTGCAGGATATGGGGATCAACGTCAGCAACCTGGTCTATCATTATTCCGGTCACGTGGTGAACTGGGGCGTTGCCGGGGTTCACCACCTGTTCTCAATCGTCTTCGCCCTGCTCTACTGCGCCCTGGCGGAGATCCTCCCGGTCGTTACGCTGGGCCAGGGCGTAGCGTTCGCCCTGCTCATTACCCTGGGCTTTCACGGCGTGATCTTGCCGATGAACGGCTGGGCACCGCCCTTGTGGCACCTGCCGTTAGCGGAAATCGCCTCGGAGACGTTGGGGCATATTCTGTGGATGTGGACGATTGAGATCTTCCGGCGCGCCATGGGCGGGAGCGTCTTTCCGCGCGCGTCCGCGTAGTGCCTGTATCCCCTCAAGTCATCATATTTGTTTAAGAACCCTCTGAAATCCCAACGGCGCACTTCTGTTCCTGTGCGCCTAACTCCGTCGATCGTCGCCATTTTTTCTGCAAAATTAGGCTATCAGGCAAAATCCTTTTTTCCTGGCTGCTAAATGGCGGTTGATAATCGTTAAGGCATTTTTACAATACGGCCTACCCTTAACCCTAACCGGCTCGTCCAAGCGAACGCCGTGATTGAGTAAACTGACAGGCCTGTAACGCTCATGAAAATCGTCTCAATCCAGTATCTGCGCGGCCTGGCTGCGCTACTTGTGGTGCTGGCGCACAACTCATCGCTGTTAGAAAGTCACTGGACCCGGCACATTCCCGGCGCGCTGGGCGTGGACGTATTCTTTATTATCAGCGGCTTCATCATGACTTTTATTACGCATCAGTTTAACGAAGCGCCGACGTCGTTCATGGTGAAACGCTTTTTCCGCATCTGGCCGGTCTTCTTTGTGGTTTGGCTGCTCTCGTTCGTGGTGGTTTATCACGACCGTTCGCTTCAGGATATGTCCTGTGCGCTCTACTTCTGCCTGCAGGATTACAGCAGCCCCGGGCCGACCTTTGGATTCAGCGCATTAGGTCCGCCGTGGACGCTTTCCTATGAGATCCTGTTCTACGCCGTATTCACCGTGGCGATGTGCATAAACTATCGCTACCGTAGCTTCCTGTGCGCACTGATTTTCCTCGCCTCCAGCGTGGGCTTTCAGCTGTATTACAACGGCAGTTTTACCTTTTCCTCTCAGGTTTCGCCTGATATGGCGGTGACGCACTGGTGGCAGGCGTGGATCAAACTTATCAGCAATACCATCTGCATGGAGTTTATCTTAGGGATGATGCTGGCTGAATTAATCGTCAGACAAAAGCTCCCTGAGCTGAATCCTCAGATGCGCAGAATACTGCAGGTGGGGCTGGTACTGGCGTTTGCGACAGCGCTGATGATTGGGCCGCAGCCGTTTGGCCTGCATGGCGGTTTCTGGCTGGCGGCGGCCATTATGAGCATCACGGTGATGCTGGGTTACCGCACGGAAAGTGGTCATAACCGCACGCTGATCTTCTTTGGCGATATCTCGTATTCGCTCTATCTCATCCACTATCCGATGATGATATTGCTGATGAACAGCCTGGCGGATAAAGCCTGGACGGACAATCTGATGATTTTCATCCTCTCCATTAGCATCAGTGTGGCGCTGGCCTCCGTGATGTTTTTCTGGATTGAAAAACCCGCCATTAAGGCAGGCAAACGCGTTGCCCGCTGGTTATCAACGCCGTTAACGCTGCACAGAAGTTCGTAACCCTTTAAAAGCAGCGGCCGCCCGGGCCAATGCTTCGCCACGATCAGAAGCTCTGCCAGTTATCTTCCTGCGCACCTGCACCTGCCGCCGCAAGCTGTGGACGCTTCAGCACGGGTGCGGCCGTCACGGCGGCTAAAGGCGGCTTAGCGGCGACAACCTGAGCTGAACGGATGGTAAAGGCGGCCACCAGCTGTTGCAGCGTGGTGGACTGCTCCGTTAACGAACGCGCAGCGGCAGAAGCCTGCTCCACCAGTGCGGCGTTTTGTTGGGTTACGCTGTCCATCTGATTGACCGCTTCATGTACCTGACCAATGCCCTGCGACTGTTCGCTTGCCGCCACCGCAATCTCATCGACCAGATCGTTTACCTGACGCACGGCATCGTTCATCCGGCCCATATTTTGTCCGACTTCTTCAGCCTGAGCGGCACCGGTTTCAACGTAGCGCATGGAGGACTCGATCAGTGCTTTGATCTCACGGGCAGAAGAAGAAGAGCGCTGTGCCAGATTACGCACCTCTCCGGCGACCACGGCAAAACCGCGTCCCTGCTCACCGGCACGGGCGGCTTCAACGGCCGCATTCAGCGCCAGGATGTTGGTCTGGAAGGCAACGCCTTCAATCAATGCAATAATGTCGTTGATTTTCGCTGAACTGCTTTTGATATCGGACATGGTGCTCAGCATGGTTTTGACTTTGCCCGAGCTGTCTTCCGAGATTTCACGCGCATTTTTGGACAGCTGGCTGGCGAGGCGGGTATTTTCAGCCGTCTGACGCACGGTTTCGCTCAGTTCAGACATACTGGCCGCCGTTTCCTCCAGCGACGCTGCCTGCTCTTCGGTACGCGCCGAGAGATCGTCGTTGCCGGCTGAAATCTCGGATGAGGCAGAGCCGACAGAGTGGGATGCCTGTTCAACGGACGACAACGACTGCGCCACATTGCTGACCAGATGATTATAAGCGCTGGCCGTTAAGCCAATTTCGTCGCGACGCGACTCATCTGCGCGCAGCGTCAGATCGAGGCGTTCGCTGGCGCTTTCCATGGTGGCACGAATCGCGTTGAGCTGACGACGGATGCTGAAGATGGTTTTCACCGAAAACGCGCCAAGCAGCAGGATAATTAGCAGCGAACCGCCGGACATGCCCCACAAGGTTTGTTGATAAACCTGATTGTTTTGCTGGCTGTAGGTTTTGCCAATGTCCACATTCAGCTGCAGCTGTCGCTTTAACCCCGCTATCAGATCGCGAACAGACTGGCCCACACCACTGTCTCCCTGGATCGCGCCCAACGCGATAGCATCATTTTGTGCCCGTGACCCGGCAAAAAAGGTCGGCAGCCTGGCTTCCGCTTCTTTTATCTCCGCAAATGCTTTTTCGCTCAGGGCCTTGTCTTCAGCACTGGAAAGGTCGTGATCAAAGTAATACTGGTTTTGCTTTTTCAGATCCGCAATCACGCCAGCGATATCTTTCTCAAACTGGGCCTGCTTGCGTTGATCGGTCGCACTTTGATGGCGATAAAGCAGCAGTGTCAGGGCATTGCTGCTATCGACAAGCTTATTAAGATCGGTAATAGAAGGAATTGTATTTCTCTGCACGTAATCGAAGCGTGATTGAAATCCTGTTACCACCGTGATCGCCACCATAGCCAGAACAGCCAGTGAGGCGGCAAGGAGGGAGAAGGTCAGGAAAAGTCGCTGTGTAATGGTCATTTTTTGTTCCGCCTGGTCGTTAAAACGAAAATGCTTTGTGCATTAAATGTACGTACATAAAGACTATCGGCATGTACCTGACAAAACTGAGCGTATTCGTTTAGGTATTGTTTACATTATGTAACGGCACAGAGTGTTTAGCGGCGACAGGAGGAAAAAGTGAGATTGAGTGAGGCTTGCCCGGCGTCACACCGGGCAAGAATGAAGACTTAAAACAGTACCGAATAGTTCAGCCCAAAGGTGCGACCCCGGCCTTTGTACTGATACAGCGACGGCGAGCCATAGGTCGGGCTGTAGAACAGCGGCGCACGCTGTCCCCACACCGTGGTGTAGTCGCGATCCAGCAGGTTCTCGACGCTAAAGCTCAGCTTGCCCACCGGCAACTGGTAGCTGCCGATAAAATCAACGGTGGTATAACCGTCAATTTTGTTGCCGCCGTTATCGGTCAGGTCAAACGACTGCGTGCTTTGCAGGCGCAGGCTCCAGGGATCCGGCGACCAGCCAACATAGGCGGTGGCTTTCGATGGACTGGCATAAATGACATCCCACTTCTTCCAGCCGCCATCTTTTTTGGTTTCAGACTTGACCAGGTTGAAGTTGACGCCGGTGCTCCAGTTGGTATCGGGGATAAAGTAATCCACCGCACCTTCCACGCCATAAATACGGCGCTTGTCATCGTCCACGTTAATGGTCATATCGCTGCGGTTGACCGAGATCGATTTGTCTGACAGCGAATAGTAGGCTGCTAACTGCGTGCGCAGGTCATTACCGGTGTAACGCCAGCCCAGCTCGTAAGAATCGACTTTGATGCCCTGAAGCTTCGACTGATCGACATTAACGCTGTTCAACAACTGGTAGTTGCCGTTTTGCAGACGATAGGTGCCGTTGCCGTAATACTTGCCCGGATCCGGCAGTTCAACGCCTTGCGAGAAGTTGAACCATGCCTGCTGCCGCTCGGTGATATGCATCAGGATACCGGCGTTGTACAGGACGTTGTCGTAATCCGTTGAGCCGCCTGGAATCGCATCGGCCGAACGCGCCGTGCCATTAGCAATCGCCTGCTGCTGGGCATAGCCGACAAAGTCGTCCACCTTGTTTTCGGTGTACTGATAACGTACGCCGCCACTCAAGGTGAAGGTATCGTTGATGTCGTAGCTGGACTGCAGGAAAGCCGCCAGGTTAGTAATGTCATAACCGGGATAGCGTCCGGTGGTGTAAATGCTCTGGTTGTTCAGGCCACCCGAGGCGGCCGACTGTGCCAGATCAAAGAACATCTGATTGGAACTAAAACGTTCATGATCGGCATCAACACCGTAGGTCAGCTGCAGGTTGTCGAGCGGTTTACTGGTGATTGCCAGCTTGCCGCCGTACTGATCAGTATCCTGTTTAGAGGAAGAGAGGCTGGTCACCCGCCCGGCGGACACCGTTGGGAAGGGATAAAACGCCAGAGATTCATCACGGTAGTAGACCTGACCCACCAGCTCCTGACCCAGGAAATCGGTATTAGAGTACTGCAGACTGACCAGGTGGCGCTCGGTGCCGGGAATACGGTCTGAGTTCAGTCCTTTACTGGTGTAGGCGTTACCGTTACCGGTTACCGCCGAAAAGTTTCGACCAAGATAGAGGCCATAATCGTCATCGCCCTGGCTCTTGTAGTATTGCGTCACCAGCTGCAACTGCTGGTGATCGTCAATCTCAAGCGTGCCGGTGCCCATCACATCCAGACGATCGGAGTATTGCAGGCCCGTCTGGGTGTTATCGAGCAGAACAGAATCGCCGTTGCCGTCATACCAGCCGCCAAACTTCTGGTAGGCCACCGACAACCGTCCGGACGCGCGATCGTTCCCCCCAGAAATCGCGCCCGCCACGCGCTCATCGTGATCTTTACTGTTGTTAAACCCGGTTTTGGTGCCGGTTTCAAACTCAAACTGGGTGCCCGGCTGGCCTTTTTTGGTGACGATATTGATCAGGCCACCGGTGCTGCCCCCGCCGTACAGCGAGGTTGAACCGGAGATCACCTCGATGTGATCGATGTTAAAGGGATCGATCGAATCCAGCTGG
The DNA here is from genome assembly GCF_029967885.1 of Pantoea sp. V106_11. Classification (NCBI taxonomy): domain Bacteria; kingdom Pseudomonadati; phylum Pseudomonadota; class Gammaproteobacteria; order Enterobacterales; family Erwiniaceae; genus Pantoea; species Pantoea sp. V106_11. Next base: position 147,748 of record NZ_JASCAK010000030.1, on the reverse strand, counting down.
CGGCTGTCTGTGCGCGAAGAATTCAGGCGAACGCCGTCCACCAGCACCACAATCGCGCGGCCGCGCATGTTCATGCCGTAGTTGGTTCGGCCCTGGCTACTGACGTCGAGGCCCGGCACCAGCTGCGCCAGCGCATCTTTAAACTCTTTGCCGCCCTGAACCTGTTGCTCCAGTTCGGCCCCCTCAATCACCCAGGTGGTTTGAGCCATTTCTGCCACCGTACGGTGCGTACGGCTGGCCGAAACCACCATGTCATTTTCACTGGTTTGCTGTGCGACCGCGGGCGCCATCATGGCTAACAGAAGCGGATTAAGCAGCCAGATATTCTTGTTTTTAGTCTTCATTATCGTTCCTGCGTGCGAGGTTAAGGCTTACCCCAAGGACTCGGTATAGTTTTTAGTGGACGCAGCGCCATGCTGCGGTTTTTCCCGGCTGACGCTGCGCCACTGGATCAGGGCGGGCGGCGTGCTGAGATCGAACAAATCGCGCCCCAGTGCGCGATTCAGAATACGGGCGGATCGCCATGCCATCAGGCTGAGCTGAGGCTCCGCGATACCGTGGGTTTGCATACTGGCGTTCACCGCAAAGATGTTATTTTCTTTTGGCCCGTTCCACTCAAGCGTGAAGTCCTCACGCACGCTGAACGTGCACTCATCTTTCATGGTCAGGCGGCTCATCAGGGGGGAGAGCAGTTCTGGCAGCGCAGGCCGGTAGCCGGTGGCGAAAATCACCACATCGCATTCGATAAGGTCGTAGCCCTGGTCAAGCTGATGCTGCAACTGAAGCTGCCAGCCCTGGTGATGACTGTTGAGTTCAATGACCGAGCGGCTCGGCAGCAGGTGCGCATTGCGCGGCTGACGCTGCACTTCAAAGCGATGATACAGCTCGCGATAAATCGTCAGCAGGGAATCTGCCGTGATGCCGTCCGAGGTCATCTTCTGTTCAGCCAGCATTTTCTGTCGGGCAGCCTCGTTCAGACCGACAAAGCTGGAAACGTATTCTGGCGTGAAGTACTCGTTGGCAAAAGCGGCCTCATCCAGGGCGTTAAAATTGTTGCGGCGCGACACCCAACTGACCTCAGCCGGTTCGCCCCATTCACCCCGGAAGGCGTTGAGGAACAGATCGGCACCACTCTGACCGCCGCCAATCACCGCCACACGCTTGCCGCGCAGGTCGGGTTTACGCAGGCTCATTTCGCTGGCGTGGAAACAGGTGGCGCTGATGCGGTTTACGCAGGGCGGCAGGTAGGGCTGCTTGCCAATACCCAGACAGATGTTGCGGGCATAGCTTTCCCCGCCGTTACTGTGAATCACAAAGCGTTTATTGGCCTCATCAAAATCGATGCGTTCCACCGTGTGATTAAAGCGCAGGTTGTTCATGCCCTCGGCAGCCCAGCGCAGATAGTCGGAAAACTCATCCCTTGAAACGGTGCGCAATTCGGTGGTCATAAAGCGGTAAAACTTTTTACGCTTCACCAGATAGTTCACAAAGCTGAACGGGCTGGTGGGCGCGACCGCGGAGACCAGATCTTTTAAAAACGAGGTCTGCATATGGCAGTCAGGCACCAGCATACCGGGATGCCAGGCAAAATCTGGGCGACTGTCTAAAAACTGGCTGGTAAAGCCTTCAGCTTCGTGTGCCAGCGCCGCGATACTCAGGTTAAACGGGCCAATGCCAACGCCAATAAAATCAACAGTGTTTGTCATGATTCAGTCCTTGGTAACCAGCCACAGCGGGTTTTGCAGATTTTCCAGGTAATTGGGCAACATACGGCTTCCGCCGTCCTGATCGGGCCAGGTGAGTTTTACCGGGTTCAGCACGACACGAATGATTTGTGGCTTGAAGAGTGAGAAAAGCGCAAAACGCGCCGACAGTTGCGGATGGTCCTGCATATAGTCGCTCAACACTGCGGCAAGCAGTTGGTAAAAACGTCGTTCCGGAACGCCAAGGCGCGCCATTAACGGCGAAATAAAACGCAGGACCGTGACAAAATGGCCAGTCTGCAAATCATGAATCAAATAGTCAGCACTCAGGCGTGCCGTCACATCGCGGACGTCCTGAGGCAAAGAGTCCATCTCCGGAAAATCGTCCTTTACCAGACGCATATCGCCCTGAAAATCTTTCAGCAATACGCGCTGGGGTACGCCGTCTTTCATCGCCAGCGTAATATTTTGCCCGTGTGCGATCAGCGCCACGCCATAACGGCACAGCAGGTGATACAGCGGCACCACGGCCACGCGGAACATCTGACTTAACCAGGCCTCGGCGCTCAGGCCCGAGCGGGCAATGTAGGCGCCGATAAGCGGCTGGTTGTTTTCATCGCACTCCATCAGCGTGGCCATCAGAATTGGCGTTTCGTCCGCGTGCAGCCAGCGCGACGGATTTTCACGCCAGATCACGCCCAGCATTTCCTGGTAGCGATAGGGGGCTTCGGGCAACGCGCCGTAGCCGCGATGGGAAACATAACCGGCGGCCGGCTCGCCCAGGATCACCGCCCCGCTCTGCTGCAGCGTCGTGTCGGTGGCAAAGACGTTTTGTAGCCAGCGGGAGGCCAGCGGGCCCGCCGCGATATATTTGCCCGGAATACCGCGATAGCAGGAGGTGTTGTAAATGGTAAGCGGCAGTTTGATATCCAGCCCGCCCTGACGGCTGGCGTTGGTCAAGGTGCGCAGTGACTGTTGCGCCAGCCAGCGATCGCCAAATTCACCCAGCGACAGCATATTGCCCGTGGCCAGATCCGCGACAAAATCGAGCGCGATTTTTTGCTGCCACTGCCAGGGATGCACCGGCAAAGGCAGCCAGCTGTCGTCCAGCCCCTGCGCCTGCCAGGCCTCGGTGAAACGCGTATATTCGGCGCTGTCCATCGCGGCCTGCAACAACTGCTGGATGTCCAGCTCGCTGTCGCAGCGCCAGACCATATGATCACGCTTTACCGCCAGCCAGTGCAGGCGGAAGGTATTCATATATTCGGGTGCGTAGCGCGCCAGCGCCTCTTGTCCCCATCCGCGACGGCCTTTATTAAAGGCAAACTTGGGATGGCCGCTGAGCAGGCACTGCAGGCGGTCGGCATCCATATCAATCAGCGCATCGGCACTCATGCCCTGACGTGCCTGCATAAGCTGAAGATCGCCGCGCAGCGTGGCATAGAGATCCTGCATATGTTCCGCCACCGTGGCATCACTCATCGACAGCACCGGCTGTAGCTGGCACAGCAGCGTCTGGGCCAGTACCGGCTCATCCGCACAGCGCAGGCTTTGTGCATCTATCCATAACCAGCCCCAGATGCCCCGCTCGGCGGTGAACTGCCATTCGGCACCCGGCAGACTGATGCAGTAACGGTTGTCGCCCTGCGGCTGAGCCTGAAAGACCTGCTCGTACTCCAGCTCGGCCAGCATTTTTGCCACCAGCTGACGGTTAACGGTTTCCCATGCGTGCGAATTCATCACAGGCCCACCTCGCTGAAGAAACGGGCGCGCTGGGTCATCACCAGGCGAGAGCGCTTGTGCGGAAAGTCGAACTCTTTCACGCTGGTATAGCCCGCGGGTTCAAGGTGACGAAACAGGCGCTGATTATCCGCCCGCGGTTCCAGCACCAGGCGCTGGGTTTGCGGATTATCCAGCAGCAGATAGTGGCTGATGCCGCGCAGCCAGCTCTGCACAAAGTGCGGCCCGCGCCACTGCGGCTCACCCACCAGCAGATGCAAACCGCGATCGTACGGCTGCCAGCTGTAGTGCCGCCCGATACGATCTTCCGCCGCCCAGTAAATTTCAAAGTAGCTGAAGGGCTCGTCATCAAAACAGCCAATCAGCGGAAAGGCATAGCTGCTGCCGAGCTGGCGTTCAAGATAGGCGGTCTGAGTGGCCAGCGATCCGCTCTGCTCCCAGAAGTAATCCACGCGCGGATCGTTCATCCAGCGGGTAAACGCTTCGGCATCCCGGGCAGGATCGGCCACGCGGAAGCTCAGCGTTCGCCGTACGCGCGGATCGTAACGGCGATACACTTCGCCATCAGGTCGCGCTGGGCGCTGGGGAAAATAGATCTCACGTTCGGCATCAAATACCATCTCGCCGGAGGCCTGCTGACGAGGCGCAGACAACCACAGCGGCAGTTGCCAGAACGTCTCGCGGTGGACGATATCGCTTTTCAGTGCCGCAAACAGCGCCAGCGCCTGAGGCTCTTCACGCCATTCTGCGAAGGGCAGCACCACGGCAGAAAGCTGCGGGGCAGCGATAAACATCTGATCCAGCGCATCACGCAGCCAGCCTTCGGGCAGTGGACCGGCAAAATGCAGCACCGCACTGTTGTCCTGTCCCCAACCCAGATTCAGGGTTTTTCCTGACTTTTCGCAACGCAGGCCGTGGCCGCTGTGAACAATCGTTGCCTGAGACATTTAGCGCTCCTGAGACAGCAGTGGGTTGATGAAGTCGAAGTAGATCACCGACGGATCGACGATGGTGTTTTCATTGTGATCGTGCAGGTAACAGAAGAAGTTGCCCTTGACGTTCCAGTGCGGGCTTTCCAGCACGTAATCCAGGCAGCCCTTGTGCGTGACCTCGTTACGTAGCGCACTTAACGCATCGCGTACCCGCGCCATCAAATGGGTTTCACTGTCCATGCCCGCCGCGCCCAGTGCCGCCGTGACGGCAAAGGTAGAATTCACTAACAGGTAATAGGGGAAGTAGCGCAGCAGCTGCTCGCGACTAAAGACGTTTTCCGCCTGCGCTTCGCCAATCATGTCCAGCCAGCCTGCGGCGTGAGGCATAAAGGCGCTGCCCTGGCAGTCGCGATAAATCAGGCCAACCGGCAGGTCCTGCTCCATTTCCACCAGGATATTTTGCTGATGGGCTAACAGCACCAGGCCGTAATCGGCTTCGGCGGTGAACAGGGGCTTCAGCACCTGCTGGCAGTAGGCGTCGACCCAGGCATGCGCAGCCTGTTTTTCGCTGATGTGCAGGCGCTGGCTCAGGCGTTTTACTGCGGCAGACAGCAGTGAGTCGCCGCCGTCCGGTGCGGACTGCGTCAGGGAGACCAGCACGTTGGTCTGGCTCTGCGGCCTGTCGACAATCAGGTTTTCACGCAGTGCGAACAGGCTCTCTTCCATAATCGTGCCCTGCGCATCGCGCAGTCCGGCCCAGCCATCTTCCTGCATCACGCGAAACGCCGGGAAGCGTGCCTGCATGTCCTGCCAGCGATCGGTCTGCGCCAGACGCGCCAACCGCATGCCGCGTTTGACCTCTTTGACCGACAGGGTGCGGACGGAGTTTGTCAGCCGCACGCTCAGGGAAAACTTGATCATGTCGCGGCTGGTCGCGCAGTACAGCGAACGCGATGAGGTGGTGGGCAGCCAGGGCGCACCGGCTTCACCTAGGTCAGTAACCAGGCCTTTTTCCACCAGTTGCTGACACCAGGTCTGCTGGAGCAGATAGTCCGCCTGCCAGGGATGGAGCGGGAACAGCCACTGCCGATCGGTTAGCGCATGCAGTAACTGCGGCGCGTTTTCTGCCGCAAAGCGCGTCAGGCGCTGCTGCAACGTCAGCTGCAGGCTGTCACCCGCCAACTGGTCTTTATCCACCGCAAACCAGCGTAACGGAAAATGTGGCGCAAAATCAGGCAGGTAACGTTCGGCCTGCTGCTGCGTAAAAGGTTCATGTGATTTGGGTGCCGGATGGAAGGCGTGCCCGACCAGCAGGGCCTGCTCTGCTTCGGCAAAGTTCAGGGCTTTCTCACGCAGGCCTCGCCAGTCGTGGCGGGCAGCCGTTGCCTCAGCGGTATGCACATGGCTTTCCATCACGCGCTGGTAAAACGCCTCACAGCCGGGAGCGGGCAGCTGTTGCTGATGTTGCAGTTTATCGACAATCAGTCTGGCAACGGTGGCGAACGTCACCGTCTCGCTGCCACGGTGAGTGACCAGCCGGGCCGGGAAGGCAAAACGGTGATGCTGGGTAGGAGAAAAGTAAGCCACCTTAAAGTGTAGGGCCTTCTCTTCCGCCAACGGAATCACTAACTCGGCGGGTTCACCCTGGCTGAGTCGCCAGTCCTTGGTTTCACGGATCAGGGAATTCAGGAAGCACTGTGCGGCCACATCCCAGGATCCATTGTGCGTCGATTGAATCATTATCAAACAATTTCCAGGCGTTATGATAATGCGAATTCTGCCGATAACAGTTCTCATTATCAACGACAATTGTTAGAATTGGCGGAATAAATTTTACAAATACATACAACAAAGATACGGGCTAGCAACATTGTGACATCTCTTGAACTGACCGCTACGCCACAAAAAGCCTTACCTAACTGGCCTTTAGCATTAAGCGCCGGACTGCTGGGCGTCGGACAGAATGGTTTGCTGGTGGCTATCCCGATGCTGGTTGCGCAGACCAGTTTAAGTCTTTCGGTCTGGGCGGGATTGTTAACGCTCGGCTCTATGCTGTTTTTGCCCTCATCGCCGTGGTGGGGAAAACAGATTGCGCGTCTCGGCAGCAAACCGGTCGTGCTTTGGTCACTGGCCGGTTATGGCGCAAGTTTTTTGCTACTCGCTATGGGCTGCGCACTTCTTTCCACGCGGGCGGTCAGTGCTCCGATTGGATTAGGTATATTAATTATTGCCAGGGTGATTTATGGCCTGATGGTGTCGGCGATGGTTCCGGCGTGCCAGGTCTGGGCGCTAAACCGTGCCGGTGAAGGCAAGCGCATGACGGCGCTGGCGACCATCAGCTCCGGTCTGAGCTGCGGCAGGCTGTTTGGCCCGCTGTGCGCTGCCGGAATGTTAGTTATTCATCCGATGGCACCGCTGGTGTTACTGGTCGTTGCGCCGTTGCTGGCGCTGGCTATGTTGTTGCCGTTGCGCGGTACCGAGCCACAGCCTGCGGTGGCGCGCAGGAATGCCCGCCTGCGCATCGATTGTCTGCCCTATCTGCTGTGCGCTCTGCTGCTGGCGGCCACGGTGAGCCTGATGCAGTTGGGCTTATCCCCGGCACTGGCCAGACAGTTTACCGGTGATACCGCCGCAATCAGCCATCAGGTTGCCTGGCTGCTGAGCGTGGCGGCCATCGCCTCACTGGGCGCCCAGTTTATGGTACTGCGACCCCAGTTACTGACGCCGCTTGCGCTGTTACTGAGCGCAGGGCTGTTGATGTCTCTGGGTCTGGCGATGATGCTGAGCACACCGCTCTGGCTGTTTTACACCGGCTGTGCCCTGCTTTCGTTTGGTGCTGCACTGGGTACGCCGGCTTATCAGCTGCTGCTAAATGACAGGCTGGCAGACGGTGCCGGTGCCGGCTGGATAGCCACCAGCCATACCTTAGGCTACGGATTGTGCGCGCTGCTGGTTCCCCTGGTGTCGCAGTCACAGGGCGCAACGGCGCTGATCGCTGCCGCATTCAGCGCTGCCCTGCTGTTCGTGGCGATGTCAGGTGTGATCTGGCGTGCACGTCGCCGCTCAACCTTATCGGCTCATTAACCAAAAGGAACGACGATGGCTGAAGCCCATAGCTACCGCCTGTTTGACGTAAAACTGGCACGCAAGCGTCATCTTTCTCCCTCAATGCTGAGCCTGGTGTTCAACGGGCCTGACGTGGCGCAGATGAAGTCTGACGCGCCCGATCAGCGGATCAAAATTTTGCTGCCGGCGGAAGATGGCAGCATGCCTGCGCTTCCCAATGATGGCGAGTGGTACCAGACCATTCTGTCGCTGCCAAAAGAGAAGCGTCCGCTGTTGCGCACCTATACGCTGCGTCATCTCGATCCTGAGCGCCAGGAGTTGACGATTGAGTTTGTCAGCCACGGTACGGAAGGCCCGGCATCGGCCTGGGCAATCAATGCTGAACCGGGTGACGGCCTGGTGATCGTTGCGCCCAATGCGGCCTGTGAATCTGACAGCGGCGGATATGAATGGACGCCACCGGATGCGCTGCGTAATGCGTTACTGATTGCCGATGAAACCGCATTACCCGCGGCGAAAGGCATTCTGGAAAGACTGTCCAGACAGGAAAATCCGCCTCGGGTTCAGGCCTTTTTTGAAGTCCCGGATGCGGAAGATTGCGTCGATCTGCACGCCTATACCTTTGCCGACATCGTCTGGTTGCCGCGAAAACCTGCATTTGCTTCACACGGGGAATGCCTGGTTGAGGCAATAAAATCCCGGGTTAACGTTCCCGATGGCGGCCGCCAGCAGGACGTGCAGGAAGAGGCAGAAGGCGAATTGCTGTGGGACCGTGCTCAGGGCCGCAACACGGAATTTTACGGTTGGGTAGCGGCCGAATCGACCGTGGTGAAGCTATTACGCCGCCACCTGATAGGGGAGCGCGGCGTCGATCGCGACGCGATTAACTTTATGGCTTACTGGGCCAAAAAGCGGGCACACTAAACATCGCCTTAGGGTTGGCGCATTCAGGGAAAAAAGGATGATTTCTGGACGTTGTTTATGCGGAACGGTCGTTTTTAAGCTGGCTCAACAACCCAGCCATTTTTACCGCTGTCACTGTTCGCTTTGCCGCCGTCAGACCGGTACCGGCCATAACCTGGCCACGCTGGTTCATGCCGATCAGTTTAGCTGGCTGGCCGGTGAAGCCGATATCAGCAGTTGGCGTCGCCCGCAGGGATACCGTAATGACTTTTGCAGGCACTGTGGCTCGACGGTGCCGAACCTGTTGCGCGGCCGCCCCCTGATCTGGCTACCGATTGGGCTGTTAGATGAAGACCTCGCGTTGCAGTGTGCAGGCGATTTCTGCCTTGAGGATGCAATGTCCTGGGACGTTCACAAGGTAAAAAACGGATATCCGCACGCGCCAGATTCGCTGGATGCCCTGCTCCTTGCGTTGAACGGTGACAAATAGCCCCTGAAGACGCGTTCCTCATCGCGATCCCTCTGTCACGAACGGGTGGCGTTTTTCAGCAGATCGAGCAGGGTAACAATTTGTGGATCCAGCGTCAGGATATCTTTCTTAATCAGTAAGTGCAGCGGGGTGGCACGACGAACGCCGTGCTGTAAGGGCAATATTTTTAGTGTTCCCTGCGCCAGTTCATGTTCGATGCGCTCGAAGGGGATCCAGCCATAACCCACCTGGTGCACCACCGCCTCTACCGCCGCCTCAATAGTCGAAAACGACCAGTAATCGCCATTGCTGCTCTCATCCTGCACGGTGAAATGTTCCCGGTCGGCAATGCGAATCAGCGGATACTGTGCCAACCGTTCTTCATCCAGGATGCCGCCATGCTGATGCAAGGGATGGTCGCAGTGCGCCACGGCGACGAAATCCACATTCATCAACCACTCTCCCCGCCCGGCCATATCCTGGCGCTGGGTCACCACCATCACGTCGGCCTCGGCGTAATCGGTGTTGGTTTCCAGCACCTCGGTCAGGTTGATCTGAGTATGAGGATGGCATTGCTGAAACGCCTTAAGGACGGAAAACAGTTGTCGACGCGGAAAGATGCTGTCAACCACCACATCCAGCTTTGTTCTGACGCCGCTGCGTATTGATCCCGCAAACGCCTCCAGTGAATGAAAAGCTTTCAGTAGCGGGCGCACCTGCGCCAGCAGCAACTCGCCTGCCGGCGTCAGCACCGCCTTGCGCCCCTCTGCATGTAACAGCGTAATCCCTATGCGCTGCTGCAACATAGCAAGGTTATAGCTGACGGATGACTGACTGCGGTTGGTCAGACTCGCCGCTCTGGCAAAACTGCCCTCTCGCACCACCTTGTCCAACAGGCTCCACTGCTCCAGTGTGGTTTTATGCATAACCCATCCAATTTTTGAATCAATTTCATCATAAATTAGCGTTTTTAATTCACAAAGTGAATGGGTAAGCTGGTTTCAACCACAGAGGAGAACAAATAATGAGCAAATTCGACAAACACAATCTTGACGGTTTCATCGGTAAACATCTGGTTTATACCTATGACAATGGCTGGAATTACGAGCTGTATATTAAAAACGAAGACACCGTCGATTACCGTATTCATAGCGGCATGGTGGGCAACCGCTGGGTGAAAGACCAGCATGTCTATATTGTCTGCGTCGGTGAAGACATCTATAAAGTGTCCTGGACTGAACCGACCGGCACCAGTGTCAGCCTGATTGCCAACCTGGGCGACAAGCTGTTTCATGGCACCATCTTCTTCCCGCGCTGGGTCATGAATAATCCTGAACGCACCGTCTGCTTCCAGAACGATCATCTGGACGAAATGGCGCAGTACCGCGATGCCGGCCCGACTTATCCAATAGAAGTCATTGATGAGTTCGCGACTATCACCTTTGTCCACGATGCGGGAAAAAATAACGATGACGTGATAGCCTGCGCGGCAAGTGAATTACCTGCCAATTTCCCTGAAAATCTGAAAAAATAATTAGCTATTAAAGGGGGAACCCCCCTTTTTTTAAAAAAAGACGCACACAGCAATTTCGAATTTATCAGAGCCGCTATTTTTCTTTTTTTAGAAACCATCGTCGACGACATATTTTCTTTCACTCATCACATTTATCCGATCCTCACGCTGTTTTATTCTGAGCCATTCGTTTTTCGCCCGTCGCGATAACAACCTGAGGCCCAGAATGAAAATCATTTTGCATGTACCTGATAAAAATCGCATTGCTCACGCCCTGGCTAATGCTGGCAATCTGCTTAAAGAAGAGGATTTTGACGGGGATATCGCCATCGTTTTTAATGGCGACGCGGCAGGTGATGTGACTGGCAGGACGATTTCAGATGCCCTTAAGAATGCGCCGAGCGTGACGCTGTTACTCTGCAATAACGCCCTCCGGGCACAAAATATTGACGTCAGCATGCTGCCATCCCACTTTCGCGTCGTGCCCGCCGCCATAACCTACATTATTGAACAGCAGTCGCGGGGCGCTTTATACGTTCGCCCCTGAACGGCCTTCACTACAGGGGTTTACTTTTGGCCAACCACTCAATACCGCGCAGCATACCAGCCCAATAAAAGCGCGGTAAAAACCAGGCCTTTAGCCACCATGCTGCGCGGCTGGGACGGGCTGAATGGAGCGGAAAGGTCGGCAGCAGGCGGTTGCCATAACCAAACTCAGCCAGCACGACTTTGCCTTTCTCCACGGTGAGCGGACACGAACCGTAGCCATCGTAACGCGTTTGCGGGATCGCCCCGTTAACGACCTGCCTCAGGTTTTCGGCCACGACCACGATCTGTTTACGCGCCGCTGCGGCCGTCTTGGCGTTCGGCGTTGAGCAGCAATCGCCCAAAGCAAAAATATCGGGCCAGCGGCTGTGCTGCAGCGTTTCTTTATCGACATCACACCAGCCAGCAGCATCCGCCAGACCGCTTTCGGCAATAAAGTCTGGCGCAGCCTGAGGCGGGACAACATGGAGCATATCGAACGGCAGGGTGACGTCACGCGTGCTGCCGTCGGGATCGGTGAGGGTAAACGTCGCCTGCTTATTGATTCCATCAACGGCAGTAAGCGTATGTCCAAAATTGACCTGCGCCTGGTATTTCTCCAGATAGGCCTTCAGCGGCGGAACAAATTCGGGCACGCCAAAAACGACCTGACCTGCCAGGCAGAACTGAATGTTGATCTGTGCCAGACGGTCCCGTCGCAGCCAGTAATCGGCGGAGAGATAGAGCGCCTTCTGCGGCGCACCCGCGCACTTTATCGGCATCCCAGGCTGGGTAAAAATGGCTTTTCCCTGCTTCAGGTTTTGCACCAGTTCCCATGTATAGCGCGCCAAATCGTATCGGTAGTTTGACGTTACGCCGTTGCGGCCCAGGGTTTCACTCAGGCCCCTGATTTTATCCCAACGCAACACCAGACCGCTGGCGATAATAAGATAGTCGTAACCTATTTTTTGGGCTGTCGCTGTTTCAATAAATTTCAGATCAGGTGAAACATGCGTCACGGCATCGTGAATCCAGTTCACGCCCGACGGAATAACGTCACTCATGCGTTTTCGGGTTTTTTCAGCGGAAAATAATCCGGCCCCCACCAGTGTCCAGGCAGGTTGATAATCATGTTCTTCCTTTGGCTCAATTAGCGTTATTTTGATGTTTTTAATGCGTTTCTTAATACTTGCGATGACGCCAATTCCAGCTGAGCCACCACCAATAACAACAAGATGCGGGTGATGGGGATTATTTTTATCATTCATGCAGGCCTCCCTTTCATTTAACCGTAGTGGATAGCAGCACAGATATAAAGCAAATCAATAGACTTTAAAGTTATAAAAAAAACCTCTTATAATATTTAGCTATATGATATAGCTAAAAGAAATAATGAGTTGACAGTCATTTTTACGGCCTCTTTAATAGCGTAAAAATAACGCCAGGAATGAAAATGATCATTCAGGAATTCACCCATTTTTCAGCCCTCACGGTATGCCTGTTAGTTGTAACAGGCATCGCCGTAGGCTTTTTTCTGGCGCTGACCGGCGGCGGCGGATCGGTCATGTGCGTGCCGCTGCTGCTGTATCTGGTGAAGGTACCCGACACGCATCGGGTCATCGGCACCAGCGCCATTGCGGTGGCGGTCAGCGCCCTGATCAATCTGTTTGCCCATAGTCGTAAAGGCAATGTCAGATGGGCAACGGGTGCGAGAATTTCTCTTGTGGCGGTCTGCGGCGCACTGCTCGGAGCCGAACTGGGAAAAATCGTCAGTGGACAATACCTGCTACTGCCGTTTTCCCTTTTGATGTTCACCGTGGCGCTGATGATGCTAGGAAAACAGTCTCCTTTGCCCGGTGCCTCCGCGCCAGACAGGCACTTTGCCCCCGCTATCGTCTGGGGAAGCGTACTGCTGCTGGGAATACTGGCCGGATTTATGGGCATCGGAGGAGGATTTTTAGTGGTGCCCGCGCTTGTCTGGTTGTTCCGCTTACCCATGGTGGAGGCGATAGCAACCTCGCTGATGGTGGTGTTCGCCATGGGGATCTCGACCAGCGCAAGCTATGCCCTAGCGGGCAAAGTCTCTGTGGTGATGACAATCTACCTCATTGCTGGCGGCCTGCTGGGCGGCTTAGTCGGTGTCGCGGTGGCCAGCCGGCTGAAACACAATGCGCGCGCGATCAATGCCGTCTTTTCAGCCATGTTGATCGTGATGGCCTGCTACATGTTGCTTAAAAATCTCTGAATAAACGGGAACAGGTTATGAATATCCGCCATTTTAATGCGCAAGTCGCGTTTTCCGATGCACCAGTTGCAGAGGATTTCAGCCAGTTGCACCAGTTGGGCTTTGAGGTTGTGGTTAATAATCGGCCTGATGAGGAAGAAGGCCCCTTTCTGCCTCATCAGCAGGAAAAGGCGCTGGCTGAGCAACTGGGCATGGACTACGTCTATATGCCCTTCACCTTTGACACACTGAGCTGGGAAGACGTTGAGGCTTTTCATCGTCGGGTTAAACGCGGTGCAAAAATCTTTGCACACTGTCGGAGTGGTGCGCGATCGCTTAGCCTGTTTTTACTGCATGAGTTACGCGAAGGCCGGATAGATGAGGCCGAATTTCGGGCTACCTGCCAACAGTTTGGTGCCGATGCCGATAAGCCCCTGGCCTGGTATGCAAACAGGCTGCGCCATCCGCCTCATGCAGAGGTGTACCATTTCTATGAACCCGAGAGCGGAAGCCTGCAATATGTGATTGCTGACGGACAAACCCGGCGCTGCGCCATCATCGATCCGGTGCTGGACTTTGATCGCCGCTCGGGAGCGGTATTCTGTCAGCAGGCCCAACGCATGCTGGATTTTATTCAGCAAAAAAACTGGCAGGTTGCGTGGGTTCTGGATACCCATCCTCATGCCGACCACTTCTCTGCCGCCGCCTGGCTGGCCGGGAAAACCGGTGCGCCTACCGGCATCGGTGAAAAGGTCACTGAGGTACAAAGGCTGTGGCAAACTCTCTATAACCTGCCCGGCCTGACGCCAGCTGAGAAAATCTGGGACACCTTATTCAGGGACGGCGAGGTGTTTTACATCGGCAATCTGCGGGGTGAAGTCATTTTATCTCCCGGCCACACGCTGGCGTCGGTGACCTATCACATCGCCGACTGTGCTTTTATCCACGACACGTTTTTTATGCCCGACAGCGGCACAGCGCGGGCTGATTTCCCCGGCGGCAGCGCTGCCGTATTATGGGACAGCCTGCAACGCATTCTGCAGTTACCTGACGATACACGTTTATTTACCGGTCATGATTATCGCCCTGACGGGCGCGACGTGCAGTTTGAAAGCACGGTACGTGAGCAGCGGGAAAACAATCCGTGGGTGGTTGATCAACATCAACAGGATTTTATTGCCCGGCGGCAGCAGCGTGATGCCACGCTCCCGCTGCCAGAACTCATGCTAATGGCCCTGCAGGTGAATATTCACGGCGGGCGGTTACCTGAACCCGAGAGCGATGGCGAGCGCTATCTGAAAATCCCGCTAAACCGCTTTTAACGCATGACGTAAGCACTGCACTGGGAAGGGTGGAGAATGCATATTGACCTGATTCATTTTACGCCACTGCAAAGCCTGGTGGGTGGGCTGCTGATTGGCGCGGCGGCGGGCATGCTGGTGCTGTTTTGTGGCCGCATAGCCGGTATCAGCGGCATTCTGGGCGGTCTGCTTAAACGCCGCTCATCAGACAAGCCCTGGCGGCTGGCCTTTATTGCGGGTCTGGTCCTGTCGCCGCTGGTGTTCCAGCTGTTCAGCGCCCTGCCCGCCATTGAAACTGAAGCGTCATGGGGACGTCTGGTACTCGCCGGCGTGCTGGTGGGATTGGGTGTTCGCCTGGGCTCGGGCTGCACCAGCGGTCACGGCGTATGTGGATTATCGCGGCTGTCACTGCGCTCACTGGTGGCGACGCTGGTCTTTATGTTAACCGCCATGCTGACCGTTGGCGTGATGGGCCACGGGTGAATATCAGGAGGAACAATGGCCGTTTTATTTTCTCTGCTTAGTGGGCTGTTATTTGGTACGGGCTTAATCGTCAGCGGCATGGCGAACCCGGCCAAGGTTCTGGGTTTTCTGAACATTACCCGCGCCTGGGATCCCTCTCTGGCGCTGGTGATGGGCGGCGCGATTACCGTCGGGCTGGTGGCCTTCTGGCTGGCCTCCCGACATGAGCGTCCGGTCTTTGGCGAAACCTTTCATCTGCCCGGCCAGCGCGCGCTGGATAAAAAACTGATCGCAGGGGCTATGCTGTTCGGGATTGGCTGGGGGCTGGCTGGCATCTGCCCCGGTCCGGCGCTGGTGCTGCTCGGCGGCGGAGTGCTTAAGGGCGCAGTGTTCCTGATCGCCATGCTGGCAGGCATGCTGCTCTTTGAGTGGCTCGACAGCCGCACCGCCTCACTTTCATCACGACGTTAAGAGACAGGGATTAATGAAAACGTTCAGGATACTGCTTTCCGCACTGCTGTTGAGCAGCACGACCCAGGCGGCTACGCTGCCCGCCCCCGTCCAGCAAATTGAAAAGCAGGGCGTGGAAATCATCAAACCCTTTAAGGCACCCGGCGGGGTTCAGGGCTGGCTGGGTCAATATCAGGGAACCGGCGTCACCATTTACCTGACGCCAGATGGTCAGCATGCGATTTCGGGCTATATGTATGACGCGCAGGGCAATAACCTCAGCGAAAAAATCATCAATGATGAAATTTATTTGCCCGCCGGACGCGCCATGTGGAAGCAACTGCAGGCCATGCCGGGCATCAAGGAGGGAAGCGCTGAAGCCCGCTGTCAGGTCGTGGTCTTTGCCGATCCGTTCTGCCCCTACTGCCGGACCTTCTGGCAGCAGGTGCAGCCGCTGGTACAAAATAACTCGCTCAGCATCAAAACCCAGCTTGTCGGCATTCTTAAGCCCGAGAGCGGACGCTACGCGTCTGCCATTCTCGCGGCGGCCGATCCTGCTCAAGCCTGGCAGGATTTCGAACGCTCGCAGGGTAAAAATAAGCCGGCCTTCCCGGACAGCACGCCGCGCGCGCTGTTTGATCAGATTCAGCATAACCAGGCACAGATGCAGGCGTTAGGGGCCAACGGCACGCCCGCTATCTACTACCTGAATCATGAACAAAAGCTGCAACAGATTGTTGGCCTGCCTGATAAACAGCAGATGGCCGATCTGGCCGCCTGTCGGTAAGCGGCGTTAACGCGCCAGAGATGAACGGTAGCGCAGCCTGGCGGGCAAGATAATCTGTTTGTCCGCCGGTTCCTGCCCCTGGATCATTTGGCTAATCACGGAAAAGCACTCCTGCGCCAGGCGCGGTACGTTCTGTTCTACGGTATCGATATGCAGTGACAGCGAATCATACAGGTAGTGATCGTCGAAACTGGCTATGTGAATATCACTCTCCAGCAGATGGTGCTGGCTCATATAGCGCAGCACCCCTTCCAGCAAACCGCAGGCGGCGGTAAACAGCGCCTTAGGTGGCCTGCCAAGACGGGCACACAGGGCCGCAAACATTTCATAGCCGCTGCTGGGATGGTAGTTGCCCTGAATAATCCATTCCGGCCGGGGACTTACCCCCGCCCGCTCCAGCCCCTGCATAAAGCCGGCCAGACGATCTTTGGTCGGCGACAGTCGTGGCTGCCCGCCCAGGAAATAGACCTCATCGGGATGAGCACGCGCCAGGCGCTCTACCAGCTCGGCGGTCGGCGTAATCGAATCGGTGATCACCAGCGGCAAACTGCTGTTATTCACGTGGCGGTCAAACAGCACGACCGGCAGCTGTTCACTCAGCTTCAGATAGTCGCTGTCGCTCTGCTGACTTGAGGCGACGATCAGGCCATCAACCTGACGCGAGACCAGGTTGTTAACCACCAGCGTTTCCTGGCTGGCATTTTCATCGGTACAGGAGATCAGCAGCTGTAGCCCGGCTTCACGGCAAAGGTTCTCTAGCGCGTGAGAGAAAACGGCGAAACCGTAGTTGGTGATCTCCGGCACCACCAGCCCTAACGTATGGCTGCGGTTTTCGCGCAGCAGACGGGCATGGATACTGGGCAGATAGTGGTGCTGTTGCGCAAGAGACATCACGCGTTCGCGCGTCTCTTCTGCCACGCGCAGCTCTTTACCGCGCCCGTTGAGCACCAGGCTGGCCGTGGCTTTTGACACCCCGGCCAGCGCAGCGATATCACTGATGGTCACGCGCTTTGTTTTTTTCACGTCGGTGCTTCGTTTAAGGAAACAAGGGCTTATTCTACCATGCAGGATCGTAACGACCAGTAGCAGGCAGTGACTTCTGCGCTGCCGCCCAGGCGTAAACGGGCAGGATGCTGCGGGAAGTAGCGACTACTCATCACGCCTTCGCCGTCATTGATAAAAATCTCGACGCTGGAGTGATCGCACAGAATATGCAGTTTGCGCGCGCTGCCGCACCAGTGACGATAAAGCCATTCGCCGTTTTCCAGACTGCGGCGTGCCAGACAAAGCGTCTCCTGATGCCAGCTCAGCCGGAGCGTATCGGCAAAGTCCAGCGTGATATCGCCGCCGGACGTCAGCACCAGCTCAAGACGTCGGGCCGCCATCTCCGGTGCGCCATCCGCAGGCCCGCGATAGCGTTGCTCGTCCAGCCGCAGCGCCTGCAGCTCGGCCACCGGCTGCTGATAAAGCCGCCCGTCCCGCTCGGTCAGCTCACGTATACAGGTCATCTGATGAATCCAGCCAAACGCCACGGTGGGCTGGCGCATTTCTTCGCCGTCCGGCACGCCCATCCAGCCCACCAGCAGCCTGCGCCCGTCCTGGGTTAACGTGGTTTGCGGGGCATAAAACTCAAAGCCGGCATCCAGTTCATTAAAGGCACCGTGCGAGTAATGCGCGTTCTCATAGTCGAGCGTACCGCTGAGCCATGCGCAGGGATGGGTATTCAGATAGCGCTTCTCTTCCCGGGGAATGCCCTGCGGGCAGCAGATCAGAAACGTCGAGGCTCCCAGGGTGAACATGTCAGGGCATTCCCACATATAGCCCGCCGCGCCTAATCCGCCCAGGCCACTTCCCGCTATTTCGCCCAGGTTCTCCCAGTGGCGCAGATCGCTGGCGCGCAGTAACAGGACTTTGCCCTGTAACTGCGCGTCCTGCGCGCCCAGCACCATGTACCAGTACCCGCCATGCCGCCAGACTTTGGGGTCACGGACATGACCGGTGTAGCCTTCAGGCAGCGGGATAACCGGCCCCAGCTTGTCGAATCCGCCCTCACCGTTCTGCACGGCCAGGCACTGCCAGGCGGTACGTGAGCCGTCCTCAAATTTAACATTCCCCGTGTAACACAGGGTTAGCTCGCCATTGTTGTCCACCGCACTGCCGGAATAGCATCCGCTGCGGTCATACTCTTCATCGGGCAACAGCGCGACCGGCTCGTGTTCCCAGTGCAGTAAATCCGCTGAACGCCAGTGGCCCCAGCATTTGTGCTTGTGCTCGCAGGCCAGGGCATTCCACTGATAGAACAGATGGTACTGTCCGTTGAAGTGGATAAAGCCATTGGGATCGTTAAGCAGCCCGGTAACTGGCGCCAGGTGCCAGCCCGGATAGTGGCTGTCCTCCCGCGCCCTGGGCTGGCCTTTCATTACCGCCTTAAGCATGGCGGGGAGCAGGTTTTTCAGGGCCATTATTCAGAATCCGTTTTGTACTTGAGCATGAAAGCGATGACAAAGGCGACACTAAAGGCGATCACCATACCAATAATATAATTCAGCAGCGAACTGGCCTGAACAATGGCCATGCCGGGTAAGCCAGTCAGCCCCACTGCGGTCATATAGACCTTAACGGAAACCACCCAGGCACCGCCGATGGCACCACCGATCAGTCCGGCAATAAACGGCTTCATAAAGCGCAGGTTGATACCAAAGATGGCGGCTTCGGTAATGCCCAGCAGGGCCGAAAAGGCTGAAGGCAAGGTAATGGCTTTGATTTTAGGATCCTTGGTTTTAAACCACACCGCCAGACAGGCACCGCCCTGCGCCACGTTGGCCATCGCCCAAATCGGCAACAGGAAATTGACGCCGATTGAAGGATTACCCAGCAAGCCCGCTTCAATGGCGTGGAAACTGTGATGCACGCCAGTAATCACGATAACGGAGTACAACCCGCCAAACAGTAATCCGGCCAGCCAGCCAGCATGAGCAATCAACGTGCTGAGCACGAAGGAGATGCCGTCACCCAAGGCACGCCCCGCTGGACCAATAATCAGCAGCGCCACAAAGCCAGAAATAATCACGGTCAGGAACGGCGTCAGAATCAGGTCGAGCGCGTCAGGGATGATGCGCCGTAACTGTTTTTCCAGCAGGCTCATAAACCACACGGCCAGCAACACCGGAAACACCGTGCCCTGGTAGCCGATCATCGCGACTTCTATCCCAAAGAAGTTCATGGTGTGGAACCCGGACGCCACGCCCCAGGCATTGGTCAGCGCCGGATGGGTCAGGATGCCGCCCAGCGTCGCCCCCAAAAACGGGTTACCGCCAAACTCACGTGCTGCCGTAAAGCCGATCAGGATCGGCAGAATAATAAACGCCGCCGAACTGCACATATCCAGCATGATATACAGGGCATTTTCCGGGTTCACCCAGCCATAAGTTTTGACCATGCCCAGCAGGCCCATGAGCAGGCCGGACGCGACAATGGCCGGAATAATCGGCACGAAAATATTCGAGAGCAAACGGGCGATGCGCTGGAAAGGATTGAGCTTGCGGGCCGCGATATCGGCGGCTTCAGATTTACTCGATTCACTGATCCCGGCTTCGGCGACAAAGGCGGCGTAGACTTTGTTGACCACCCCGGTGCCAAAAATCACCTGCAGCTGTCCGGCATTACGGAAACAGCCTTTTACCCCGTCGATTTTACCGATCGCGCTGGTATCCGCTTTGGCGTCATCGACCAGCACCAGCCTGAGCCGGGTCGCGCAGTGCGCCGCGCTGGCAATATTCTCTTTGCCCCCCAGCAACGGCAGTAATGCACGGGAGATTTGTACGAAATCCATAAAAAACCTCTGTTTTATCGTGTGATAGTGTCGGCCCGGCTGAAACGGCCCCGCAGGGCCGACTGATCAGAACCAGGTTTCCATTTGTACGCCGAAGTTCCACTCACCGCCCGCTTCAAAGCCGCTGCTGCCAAAGGCATCGCCGCGCGCGTAGTTATCCAGTCGGTGGTCCCAGTCCATCCAGGTGGCAAAAAGGCGAATTTCCGGACGTTTGAGGAAATCACCCACGTTGCTGGCCTTCAGCGTAGGCGCAACGGTCAGTTTGTAGAAATTACCGTTGACCGCACTACGCTGATTAAAGCCCTCTGGCCGCAGATCCATATACTGATAGGTAGCTTCGTACTGCATTTCAAAGTTCTCGGTCAGCCCCTGAATCAGGCGCATGTTGGCGGTGGCCCACTGATAGCTGTCGCCCTTGACGTAACGATCCTTACTGCTTTGCGCCAGCACCGCTGGGGCGATATGCCAGCCGCCGCCCAGCGGGGTAATCCCGTAGCTGGCCAGCCGCCAGGTATCGGCATCCGGTAACAGTGCCCCGTCTGAACCGATAGCTTTTACCTCTGCACCTAAGCCGTGACCGTACAGCACGGCCGTTTTCGCTGAACCCTCGCGCAGGCCATAGAAGCTGTCGTTATGCAGCCCCACCAGCGCATGTAACCCGGTGTTCGCGGCATCGCCCTTCACCTTCAGGCCGTTCACATCCAGCCGGTCGTCGTTATCTTTCGCCCGCATGCCGCTCAGCATCAGTTGGAATGGGCCGTAGAAGTTGTTAGCCGTGAGAATATAGTTCTGTGCGGTGTTGTCGTTGTTCTCGATATCGCCAAAGGTTCGTCCGTAAAGCGACAGATTGCTGTGAGCCTGATCGCTCCACTTCATGTCGTAAATACCTGCTCCGGTACCGGCGAGAAATACCACATCGGAGTCGATCCAGTGGATATCGAAATTATCCCGGTCAAAGCGTTTACCCGCCCAGACGGTCGTGTCTTTGAACGCGCCGGTAAAGGTCGGGAGCTGGCCCAGCTCGACAAAAGCCTGACGCAGATTGAGGTCGCTGCTGGATGCCGTCCAGTCGTTATAGGTGCGCTGGCCGTCGGCCAGCATCGCCTTGAAGCGGGTCGTTGCGCCGTTTTCCAGCGTTTGTTTATGTTCCAGATTCAGCTCTACATAGGTATCAGGTTCGTTACCTAAGCGGCCGACATGCCCGCCGGTTTCCCCGGCAGGCGTCACGGTCGGGCCGCCCTGAGTTTTGGTCGCCGAGCTGTTCATCAGTAGCCCGGAACGGGCATAGCCGTGAAATTCGAAGCCGTCTTCACTGCTCGCTTTCTGCTCCAGCTTCGCCGTGCGCTGTTCAACCTGCGTCGCGGTGGCCTGGCTTTTCTGCTGTGCGCGGGCAAGCTGCTGCGCCTGTTTTTCTGCGGCTTCTGCGCGATTCTCTGCCGCATTCGCCCGCTGCTCCGCGGCCTGTAACCGCTGCTCCAGTGCCGCCAGCCGTGCTTCAATACTGCTCATGCTTGGTTCTGCTGCCAGAACCGGCCCCGCGCTCAGTAGCAGCCCAACGGTTATGGCAAGTGCCTTTTTATTCATCGTTTTACATCCCAGAAAAGGTAAGGGTAGTGATGCTGTCTTTTGCTAAACCGGTTTAGTTTTCGGATGATATTCATCGATGTATTTTCAGGCAAAGTAATTTGCTAAACCGATTTTATGAATGTGAGACAGTTCGCAAAACGAAGCGGCGACGAGGCGAAAAAGAGGAATGACATGATGAAAAAAACGCGGTCGGCAAGCAGACAACCGGATGCGTCATGACGCCTGTCCGGTTGTCTTGAGGAAGGGATCAGGCAGCCTGACGACGTAACAGCGTCAGCGGTCCCGGCCCGCTCAGGGTGAAAACGGAGATCAACGTAAAGGCCATCGCAATAGAGCCCAGCACCAGATAGGCGCCATGGAAGCCAATACTTTCATACATGTTACCCGCCAGAACTGACATGAATATCATCGCTAACTGTTTGAAGAAGCAGAAGCACACCAGATAAATGGTGGCGGAGAAGCGCACTTCAAACTGGCTGGTGATGTATTTAAAGCAGCCGACAATCAGGAAAGGGATTTCAAACATGTGCAGCGTTTTAAGAATCACCACTTCCACTGCCGTGGTGGCAAAGGAGGAACCGATAATACGCACGGACATGATCATGCCTGCCAGCAGCAGGGCGTTCTTGCCGCCAATGCGGTTAACGATCAGCGGAGCAAAAAACATGATGGACGCGTTCAGTAATTCACCCAGGGTGGTTACATAGCCAAATACCCGCGTACCCTGTTCGCCTGTGGCAAAGAATGAGGTAAAGAAGTTAGCAAACTGCTGGTCGAACACGTCATAGGTACAGGACACGCCGACGACATACAGGGATAAAAACCACAGTTTTGGCTGCCTGAACAACTCCAGCGCCAGCTTCAGGCTGAACGCCGAGTGATTCGCTCCCACCGCCTGCGCAACCGTCGCGGATGACGATGTGCTGGTACGGGAGAAGAACAGCAGCAGCGCCAGAATCACGGCACAGCCCGACCCCAGCCAGAACACAAACTGGTTATTGATGGTGAACATGATCCCGACGATGGAGGCGCACAAGGCCCATCCTACACAGCCAAACATGCGCGCCCGGCCAAATTCAAAATTGCTGCGGCGGCTGACTTTCTCAATGTACGCTTCAATCGCGGGTGCCCCGGCGTTGTAGATAAAACCCAGGTAAATACCGCCAACAATCGAGCCCGCCAGAATATTCACCTGTAATAGCGGCCCAAAAACGTAAATAAAGAAAGGTGCGAACATCACCAGCATACCGGTGATAACCCACAGCAGGTGTTTGCGCAGGCCGAGCTTATCGGACAACAGGCCAAACAGCGGCTGAAACAGCAGAGAAAACAACGAAATACTGGCAAAAATAATGCCGGTATCCCCTTTGCTGATATGGTTAATATCATGCAACCAGATGGGGAAGAACGGGAAATAGGCACCCATGATGAAAAAGTAAAAGAAGAAGAAAAAACCAAACAGCCAAAAATTCGTGTTTTTTAAATAGTACATATTGGACGTCCTTACGCGAGAGTCAGGCAGGCGCGAGCCTGCCCGCTCATTATTTTTGTTGCCCCCAGATAAACTGGTAGCTGTAACGTCCTGCACTGAGCAGGAATTCCGGTGATACCGACGGGCTCCAGGAATCGTCACCGCCGACGCCCATGTGGAAGCCATCAATATTGAGCCACGTGCCCGCCTCAGGCCGTAACAGGTGGCGATGGCAGGTTTCCATCAGCTGTGTCTGGCTGTAGCGACTGATGTTGAACTGGAAATCGCCACGCCACTGGTGCGCACCATAGTTGAGTTCACGCGTGCCGCAGCGCAGGCCGTTTTCAGTGGGGAAAACATACGGAGTGTACATTTCACTCAGCGGTAAATCCCAGCGGTCGAAGCAGGCAGAGGTCAGGCGATCCGGGTAATTTTCATGCGGCCCCAGGCCTAACCAGTTCACTCGCTCGACGATCTGGGTGAGCTGACAGCTCATACCGATGCGTGCCGGATAAGGCGTGCCGCTCGCAATCTCCACGTTGACCGTCACCGCCATCTCGCCAAATCCATCAATACGGTACACTTTACGGCTAATAAACAGCGTTTTGCCCTGGAACTGCCAGGCATGGACGGTGTTGATCACGACGGCGTCGGAGAGCGCTTCGGCGGTGCACTGCAGGGTAGTGACCTCAGACTGATAGTGCCCCGCCGCTTTCCAGCGCTCGACCCAGGCATTAGGGTCGATGCGCGTGACTTCGCTGACGCCGATATCGTTATCCAGCGGCGCACGGGTAAACTGATCGCGCAGCGGCGACAGGAGCTGCGGCTGATCGTCGATCCAGTACTGCGTGAGCACGCCCTGCTGACGGCTGAATGCCCAGCGCTGGTTGTTCACCGCCACGCTGAAGGTGTCTTCGCCGCGGCTGAGCTGTGGCGCACTCGCCGCCTGAGGCGGCAGGGCCACATTCAGGATCGCCTCCAGTGGCCACTGCTGCCAGGCGCTGATATGACCGGCTTCTGACCAGGCCGTCGGCTGAGGCTGTTCCACCCGCACCGTCAGCCAGAGCTGGCCTGAAGATTGAGGCAGCGGCACCTCCGGGAGTGCGATCTGCTGGCGGCCCTGTGGCGCGATATCCAGCGTGACTTCACCGGCGGCCAGCAGGTTGCCATCCTGAGCCACCGACCAGTGCAGGATTTCATTATCACTGTGGCGGAACAGGTATTCGCTGGTCACTTCCAGCGTGCGCTCGCTGCCCGGTAGCAGCCTGAACTGGAAGAACTGCTGCGCATGGCGGGCTTCGTAGAGCGAGGGATGGGGCGTCCGGTCGGCAAAGACCAGCCCGTTCATGCAGAACTGGCGATCATTAGGCGTATCACCAAAGTCGCCACCGTAGGCAGCCCAGGGTTCGCCGTTATCGTCATATTTTATGAGCGACTGATCGACCCAGTCCCAGACAAAACCGCCCTGCAGGCGAGGATACTGACGAAATGCCTGCCAGTATTTTGCGTAGCCACCAAGGCTGTTTCCCATGGCATGAGCATATTCACAGAGAATAAGCGGACGCTGCTCGCCTGGCATAGACAGCCATTTTTTAATGGACCATTTCGGCACGGCCGGGAAAGGTTGATCCTCATCGACCCGCGCATACATCGGACAGATAATATCGGTCGCTGCGGTATTGGCCCCGCCACCTTCGTACTGGACCGGGCGGGAAGGATCTTCACTTTTCAGCCAGCGGTAGAGCGCATCATGGTTAGCACCGTGGCCCGATTCGTTACCCAGTGACCAGATAATAATGCAGGGGTGATTACGATCGCGCTGCACCATGCGCGTGACGCGCTGGCTCATGGCGGGAAGCCAGACGGGATCGTCGCTCAGGCGATTCATCGGCACCATGCCGTGCGTTTCGATGTTGGCTTCATCCACGACGTACAAGCCGTAGTGGTCACACAGGCTATACCACAGGGGATCGTTAGGGTAATGGGAGCAGCGCACCGCGTTGAAGTTATTCTGCTTCATCAGCAAAATATCCTGCACCATAGTGTCACGATCCATCACCTGACCGCGTTCAGGATGATGCTCGTGGCGGTTGGTGCCGCGGATGAGCAGTGGCTGACCGTTGAGCAGCAGCAGGCCATTTTCGATGCTGACGTGCCGGAATCCCACGTCGCAGGCCTCCGCCTCAATCAGCGTACCGTCCGTCCGGTGTAACTGCACAACCGCCCGGTAGAGATGCGGCGTTTCCGCACTCCACAGCGCAGGGTTAGCAACGTTGATGCATAGCGTTGTCCGATCGCTCCACGCGCCGCGCTCGTCAATAATCGCGCTGCCCAAGGGCGACGTCGCTTCTCCGGTTAGCGTGTCACCCGCGAAGAGCTGCACGCTGACCCGTAAATCGTCATCCAGTGCTCCGGCAACCCGCACCTCAGCTTCCAGCCGCGCACGACTGAAATCGTCATTGAAATGCGTACGAATGCGCAGATCGCGAAGATGGCTGGCAGGCTTATGCAGCAGGGAAACATCGCGGAAAATACCACTCATGCGCCACATATCCTGATCTTCCAGATAGCTGCCATCGCTCCAGCGCAACACCATCACCGCCAGGCGATTTTCACCTTCGCGCAGAAATTCGCTCAGATCAAATTCAGACGGCAAGCGGCTGTCCTGCCCGTAGCCCACCCAGCGTCCGTTGCACCAGAGATAGAAGGCTGAATTCACGCCGTCAAAAATAATTCGGGTTTGTCCATGTTGCAGCCAGTCTGCATCCACATTAAATGTGAGCGAATAACATCCCGTAGGATTTTCAGCCGGAACGCGCGGGGGATCAACCGGAATGGGATAGGTAACATTGGTGTAAATCGGAACATCATAGCCCTGCATTTGCCAGACTGACGGCACGGTAATCGTCGCTGCCGCCTGCAAATCCTGGGTGCGCCAGCTATCCGGCACCGCCTCGGGCGCAGGGAAAAAGGCAAACGTCCATTCGCCGCTCAGGCTTTTTCGCTGCGCCGATGGCGCGTTGTTATGGGCCGCCTCAGCGCTGCGCCAGCTGTAAAACGGCGGATGGGCTTCCAGCCGGTTATGTTCGCTGACGCCGGGGTTTTCCCAGTCGCGCCGGGCGAGTACGGCCGCTAATGAATCTCTGTCCAGGGTCATGGCAGTCTCCTGCATAAAATTGTTATCCGCTCACATTGAGATGACATTACGAGGCCGGAATGGGGATGTAAAGCAACGAAGGGCGAATGAGTGAACTGCCTCACAGCAAAGCGGGATCGGCAGTGAGATTTATGAGCGGGGTCGCTGTCTTGCCGGCCCCGGTCAGGATGCGCGAACGGGGAGCGCTGACAACGGGCAGATGGCCGCGGGAACAGATCAATGCGCGAAAAGGCTCGGCATGATGGGGCAACAGTAAAGCTTGCGTTGCGGTGACAGACAAAGCCCGACCACGCTTTATGCCGGCAGGCGGTTCACCCTGAGCGGCCGGGTCATCAGCGTGGACAGGGGCTGATCGCTCTGCCCGATCTGAGGTAACGGGCGCTGTCCCCTTTAGTGATGACAGGCCCGCTGGATGAGCGGCCGACCCCGTTCGGCGCTGCACCCGCTGACTGACCGGACACAGGCGAGGGTTGCCGGTCAGTGCGTCGTGGCGTTATCGGGATATTATCCTTCAATTTGGTGGCGATAAGGCAACGCGGTCATCGCCCCTTTTGCCGTCGTCGCCAGCGCCCCACACTGCTGTGCGCTGCTGAGTCGTGCCGCCAGCTCGGCCTCATTAGCGGGCATCCCCTTTTCCGCCAGCCCCCATAGCAGCCCGGCGACAAACGCATCCCCTGCGCCGGTGGTGTCCACGCTCACCACAGGCAGCGTGGGATAGTGATAATGTTTACCCTGATGCCAGACTTTCACTCCGGCCTTGCCCTGGGTGACCATCAGCAGGCTAATCGCAAAGCGTTCCGCCAGCGCCTGCATGCTGTCAGCGTGTTGCGCCCCCGGAGTCAGAAAAGCCAGCTCTTCCTCAGACAGCTTGACCACATCGGCCAGCTGTAACGCCCGGTTCACACAGTCCCGCAGTTGGGCATCGTCGTGCCACAGATCGTGACGAATATTGGGATCAAAGCTCACAAAGCCACCGGCATCGCTGATCTGCTGCATGGCAGAAAAGGTGGTGGAGCGCGAAGGTTCTGCCGCCAGGGCAATTGAGCAGCAGTGAAGCCATTCACCTTGCTCAAACCTGGGGAGATCGCCTTGTTCCAGAAACAGATCTGCACTGGGGCGCACCATAAAGGTAAAAGTCCGCTCACCTTCCTGATCCAGCGCCACCACCACCGTTGAGGTGCGCTGGGCGCTGTCCAGCGTCATATAGCGGGTATCAACCTGTTCAGTCGCCAGCGTGTGCTGCATAAAGTGACCAAAAGGATCGTCCCCAACCCGGCCAATAAACCCGCTGCGGCCCTGTAAGCGGGCAATGCCCACCGCCACATTGGCGGGCGCCCCGCCTGCACACTGTATTAAATGCCCCGGCCCGTCCGGAAGCAGGTCCACCACGGCATCACCCAGACACCAGACTCGTGCTGACATACCTCTCTCCTACGCAGATAAAGCTAAATTTTACTAAACCGTTTTAGCTTAGCATTGCTCAGGCGTCATAAATGTGATTTGTGTGGGGAAAATCTCTTCGCACTGGCGGTAAAGCTGTCTTGAGCGCTGTAGTAAAGCGATACAAAGTCACCGCCACCAGGGTTAAACCAGCGCGCTGGCAACTGCTACACTCGTGAAAACTCCAAACACAAAAAGGCGAACCTCATCATGTCTGAACAACACTATCAGCCCGCTAAAGTCTGGAAGTGGGACCCGGAAGCGAAAGGTAATGGTGCCAAAACTAACCGCCCTACCGCTGGCCCAACCCATGAAAAAGCCCTGCCGGTTGGTAAGCATCCGCTGCAGCTTTACTCTCTGGGCACGCCTAACGGCCAGAAAGTCACTATTCTGCTGGAAGAGTTGCTGGCGCTGAACGTGAACGATGCAGAGTACGATGCCTGGTTAATCAATATTGGTGAAGGCGATCAGTTCAGCAGCGGTTTTGTTGAGATCAACCCCAACTCCAAAATCCCGGCACTGTGCGATCATTCAGCCACACCACCGATTCGCGTATTTGAATCCGGTAACATCCTGCTCTATCTGGCGGAAAAATACGGTTATTTCCTGCCGAAAGATCCGGCCAAACGCACCGAAACGCTGAACTGGCTGTTCTGGCTGCAAGGCTCTGCCCCTTACCTTGGCGGCGGCTTTGGTCACTTCTATCATTACGCGCCAGAAAAGATTGAATACGCCATCAACCGCTTCTCACTGGAAGCCAAACGTCAGTTTGACGTGCTGGACCGTCAGCTTGCCGATAACCGTTATCTGGCGGGTGACGATTACACCATCGCCGATATCGCCACCTGGCCGTGGTACGGCAGCATGGTGCTGTATAACCAGTACAATGCGGCAGAATTCCTCGATCTTCAGTCCTACAAAAATGTGGTGCGCTGGGCCGAAGAGATCGCCCTGCGTCCGGCCGTTATGCGCGGCCGCAAGGTGAACCGTGTGATGGGCGAACCCGCCGATCAGCTGCGCGAGCGCCATGACGCATCGGACTTTGATACGCAAACCCAAGACAAGCAAGCCTGAGGAGAAAAACGTTGAGCGCTTACGTCGTATTTATTCGTGACAACACCCTGGATCAGGATGAAATGGTGACTTACGCCGATAAAGCCGGCAAAGCCCATGGCAACCATCCCATCAAGCCATTAGCCTTTTACGGCGATCTGGAAACCCTGGAAGGCCCCGAGGCGGAAGGTGTGGTGATTATTGAATTTCCGAGCACCGACGCCGCCCATGCCTGGTATGACAGCCCGGAATATCAGGAGGCGAAACAGCACCGCCTGAAGGGCGCGACTTATCGCGTATTGTTGGTAAAAGGCGTCGATTAATCGCTTTGCGGGCATGCCCGCCATTGCCCCGCAGTCCATCTGGCCTGCGGGGCACTCGCGCCCATCGACGCCGCTGATACGGTATCCTCGCGACCCGGGCAATAACGCCCGTGTTTTCTCCGCCAGAACCGCCTCATAACGGATTCTGCCTGCCTCGCCTAGCTAAAACGAAACAGTGAGATAGCCTGTTGTAGCGTGCTGGCCTGCTGACGCTGGTGCTGCGCCACCTGTAGCGTTTCGGTCACGTGTTTGACGTTATGATTCACGCTGTCATCAATACTGTTAATGCTGTGCTGAATCTGTTCGATGCTCTGATTTTGCTGCACGCTCATCTCCGACAGCTCGTTCACCAGCTGTGACAGGCTGTCGATACTGACGTGAATCGCCTGCATGGTCTGGGCGGCCTGATCAACCTGCGCGGTGCCCTGCTCGGCGCTGGAACTGGACACATCCATGAGCTGGCGAATCTCACGGGCGGCATTTTCACACCGCAATGCCAGGCTGCGCACTTCGTTGGCCACCACGGCAAAACCCCGGCCTTCCTGACCCGCGCGGGCGGCTTCTACTGAGGCATTCAGGGACAAAATCGTCGTCTGGAAAGCAATGCCGTCAATCAGTTCAAGAATGGTTTTAACCCGGCCAGACTCCACGTTAATCTGCGCCATGGAGGCCATCGCCCGCTGAATATTCTGTTGACCTTTATTCGCTACCTGGCGGGTTTCATGAGCCAGATCGCAGGCCGTTTGCGCCTTATCCTTCGCCTGACTGGCGGCAACGCTGATTTGTGACATCGCGGTGGTCGCCACCTCCAGCGCCTGAGCCTGTTCATCGGTGCGCTGCGACAGGGCGGCGTTACGCGACAGCATGCTGTCGGCCTCCTGCAGCAGTTCAGCGACGCCGTGGCTGACCTGGTTCAACGTACCGCGCATCGTGCTCAGCGTCTGGCTAAAGGTTTTGGCGAATGGCGTTTCACTCTGTTGATTTTCCACCGACAGCGTCAGGCAACCTGGTTCACGGTTGATGCGGGCAGCCAGTTGCGCGACCTCACTTGAAGCGCGGAGATCGGCGGCCATCTGCCGGGCGATAAGCACCAGCATCGCGGTCTGTACCACCACAAACAGCGCGTGGAAAAGCACCATATCCAGACCGGGATGGTGAAAGACCACGATGCCAAACAGATCGTGTTCCTGCAGATAGTTAAACAGGAGATGATGAACGGCGCCTGTCGCGGCGGCCACCAGCAAGGGTCGGCTGTCGCGATAGACCAGCAATACCGACAGCAAGACAAACACCGAAAAGTGGAACTCGGTTTCGCCCTGGCCCAGTTGAATCAGCAAACCCGCAAAGCCGATGAGCGTGAAGGCCAGCCATAAGCGCGAAAATAACGTGCCGTTTGCCAGCCATCCCACCAGCGTGGCGACCAGTGCCAGCCCGGTGCCGACCGTTATCGCCAGCCAGGTTGACTGGTACAGGCTTCCGACGATGGCTGAAATCACCACCATGATCCAACACAGCATGACAATCAGCCTGTCTGCCTGTTTTGCAATACGTTGAGGGGAAACGCCATCCCCGGAGCGTGTTAAATCTGTATTCATCGCCAGGCATCCACCAGAGGTTAAACCGCGCCTCAGACCAGAGGCGTGCTCACAGTCGATCTACGCAACGGGCGCAGACACATAAGATCGGTATCGACGCTGCCGGAAAATACTTTAATAGTGATAATGATTTACAGAAAAGTTGCGTGGGACATCACAGATGAGTTAACGCGCTATCGCTTTGAAGCCTTTCCTGTAGAAAGGTCACAAACGCCATGAGGCGCGAGGGCTGCTGTCGCTGCGCCTGCCAGACTGCGAAGATATCGCCGTCCGGTGACCGCCATTCGGGCAACACATGCCGCAGCTCCCCGGCTGCAATGCTGTGTTTTGCATCCCACCAGGAGCGCAGCAGGATGCCATGACCATCCAGCGCCATGCGCATCGCCACCTCGCCATCGTTCGTGACCAGGTTCCCGCGGACTTTCTGACTCAGGCTCTCCGCATCGCCGACAAAACGCCACAGGGCGAAATCGCTGTCATGCTGCCTCAGTAAAATGCAGTTATGCTGCGCCAGCGCCCGGATGCTGTCCGGCAACCCGTGTTTGGCGGCGTAGGCGGGCGAGCAGCAAAGTACACGCGGGTTGTGCACCAGTTTCCGGGCGACCAGCCGTGAGTCTGGCGGTTCGCCGACGCGAATGTCGATGTCCACATGGGCATCAAGAAAATTCAGCGGCTGACTGCTGAGCTGCAGGGAAAGCGCCAGATGAGGATGCAGGGCAGCAAAGGCAGACACGCAGGGCGCGATATGGCGGCGGCCAAAACCAAACGAGGCATTAATATTCAGCGTGCCGCGCAGCTCGGCCGTTTCCCCGCTCACCGCGTCTTCCAGCGCCACCAACTGCTCCAGCAACGGGCGAGCCCCTTCCAGGTATCGACGACCTTCGGGCGTCAGTTCCAGCTTGCGCGTGGTGCGGCGCAGCAACTGAACCCCCAGCCGCTGCTCCAGCAGGCTCAGGCGTTTGCTGACGGCCGCCAGAGAAAGCCCCAGCGCCCGCGCGGCCGCCGTCAGGCTGCCCAATGACGCCACGCGCAGGAAAAACGCCAGATCGTCACTTGACGTCCGAGATTCTCTACTTTGATTCAACATGGGATTAACTTTAAGGCCAATTGTTTACCTCAGGTGGAGAGTTATACTGCGCTAACGCCCGGTGATAAATCAAGCTGCATCAAGACAGCATACGGAAACCTGACCGACTCACCCTACCAACCTCAGAGGTGCCCAGTGACAGAGAAGATCCATCGTATTGCCGTGATTCCCGGCGACGGCATTGGCAAAGAAGTGATGCCAGAAGGCGTGCGCGTGATGAACGTGGCGGCAGAGAAGTTCAACATTCCATTGCGCTGGGAGTGGTTCGATTATGCCAGCGCAGAATACTGGCAACAGCATGGCAAAATGCTGCCGGACGACTGGTTTGCTGAGCTTAAAACGTTCGATGCGATTTATTTTGGCGCGGTTGGCTGGCCTGATGTGGTGCCGGATCATGTTTCGCTCTGGGGATCGCTGTTGCAGTTTCGCCGTGAGTTTGATCAGTACGTGAACCTGCGTCCGGTACGCCTGATGCCCGGCGTGAAAGCACCGTTAGCCAACCGTAAGCCGGGCGATATCGATTTCTACGTGGTGCGGGAAAACACCGAAGGCGAGTATTCCAGCGTGGGCGGCACCATGTTCCCCGGCACCGAGCGGGAGGTGGTCATTCAGGAAACGGTCATGACCCGCGTGGGCGTCGATCGCATTCTGAAGTTTGCCTTCGAACTGGCCCAGCGTCGGCCCAAAAAACACCTGACCTCTGCCACTAAATCAAACGGTATCGCGATTACCATGCCCTACTGGGATAACCGCGTTCAGGCGATGGGTGAGCACTATCCCGAGATCAATGTGGATAAATATCATATTGATATTCTTACCGCCAATTTTGTGTTGCATCCCGACTGGTTTGATGTGGTGGTTGCCAGCAATTTGTTTGGCGATATCCTGTCGGATCTCGGCCCTGCCTGCACCGGCACCATTGGCATCGCGCCGTCTGCCAATATCAATCCGGAAGGCAAATTCCCCAGCTTGTTTGAACCGGTGCACGGCTCGGCGCCCGATATCGCCGGTAAAAATATCGCCAACCCGATCGGCCAGATTTGGTGTGGTGCCATGATGCTGGAGCATCTCGGCTACAAGGAAGCCGGTGATGCCGTGCTGAACGCCATTGAGCGTACCCTGGCCGCCGGTGAACATTTAACCCGCGACCTGGGCGGCAGCGCGGATACGCAGCAGTTGGGTGCCGCTATCGCGGCGGCGCTGTAACTTAGTCTGCCAGCAGTACAACGCTGTCCGGATGCCAGCCTGACGGCAGCGGCTCAGGCCGCTGAATCGTCAGGTTGTTCAATTGCAGGTTCTCAACGCCGCGCGCAAACAGTCCCGGCAGCCCACCGGGATAGCGCTCAACGCCGTAAGCCTCGCCAGTGGTTTTATCCAGCCGGTAAGCATTATCCAGCCCCATCCCGGTGGGGGAATCGGGATTACAGGGCGGCCGCACATCGTACTGCCCCTGCACGCCCTGCGCGACAGTTTGCCGCAGATGGAGTTGATTGAGTGAAATATCACGGATCCAGCCTGGCTGGGCAGCATGCAGGTTGATCGCGCCCTCTGCCACACCGCTGAGCTGACTGAACTGGACTTGCTCCACGATCCCCGGCAGCACCGCCGGATCACGGGTCCGTACGGAGATAAAAATGGGATCGGCTTTGCCCCAGTGGCAGGCGGCAACATGATGGCAGCTAAAGGCGATCGTGCTGAAGAGGACGCGCCGTATCGCCCCACCATCCCGTGACACAATGCCGATGCCGCGGTTGGAATCGAACAGGGTGCAGCCTGAAACGGTAATGTCTTCAATATCGTCCCAGGTTTCAGTGCCGATCTTCAAGGCGCAGCTGTCGCTGCGCAGCAGGCAGTTGCTCACCGCGATTCGTCGCGCCGGACGACGCAGGCCAGCGGGCTTGAAGGTGGTTTTGATGCAAATCGCATCATCTGCCGCGCTGAAATAGCTGTTGCTGATAAAAACCGCCTCGCAGCTGTCAATGTCCAGTGCGTCGGTGTTGGGCAGCGTCATGGCGTTATCAATGGTCAGACGTTCGATATGCACATGGCGGCAGCTTACAAGGTGCACCGTCCACATCGGTGCGCGGATCAGGCTGATGTCCTGCAACCTGACCTGCCCGCAATCCTCAAACACGATCATGCGTGGCC
The DNA here is from genome assembly GCF_029967885.1 of Pantoea sp. V106_11. Lineage (NCBI taxonomy): Bacteria > Pseudomonadati > Pseudomonadota > Gammaproteobacteria > Enterobacterales > Erwiniaceae > Pantoea > Pantoea sp. V106_11. Next base: position 113,980 of record NZ_JASCAK010000030.1, on the reverse strand, counting down.
TGTCTGCTTTTGGGACCCGGTAGCCCTGTTCGTCAGGCTCCGCCGCAAACCACGCTTCGGCGTCTCCCTCAATATGGCCCTGACCAGTAATTGTCAGGTTACGCTGCCCCAGCGCATACAGCAGGACGTTATGCGATTTCTCGGCACAGCTCAGCGCTTTCCACTGTTGGTAGTCCGCCAGTTGTCGGCTGGCAACCAGCACTGCGCCGGCTTCAAGGTGCAGCTCAAAATCGGAAGGAAGGTTCAGGCAGCCGCTGCGATAACGCCCCGGCGGCAGCGTAAGTCGCCCGCCGCCCGCCGCCGCAATCTGGTCAATCGCCTGTTGCAGGATGCGTGTATCAGGGGTTTCGCCGTCTGCGACGGGATGAAAATCGCCAAGGGAAAGATGCATCGTCCGGCCTTAGTGAATGAGAGATGAACCGGTGCGCTTACTTCACCGCACCTTCCGTTACGCCGCTGATAAACTTGCGCTGGAAAAACAGGAAAACCACGATAAGCGGCATGATAACGATCATCGCGCCAGCCATCAGCACCGGGATATCAATGGTGTTCTTATTCTGGAAAAACATCATGCCAATGGGCAAGGTTCGCAGCTCATCTTTGTTGACCAAAATCAACGGAATAAGGAATTCGTTCCACGTCCAGATAAACAACAGCAGGGCCAGCGTGGAGATCGTGGGCCAGATGGCCGGAACTAAAATCCCCCACAGGATTTTAATGCGAGGCGCGCCATCCATCACCGCCGCCTCGACTAACTCTTTAGGCACCTGCTGGAAAGCGCTGGCAATCATCAGGGTAGTAAACGGCAGCGACAGCGCAACCTGCGGCAGAATCAGGGCCAGATAGGTGTTGGTCAGCCCCATCCAGTGCAGTTCATGATAGAGCGGAATAATAAAGGCTTCACTCGGCAGCACCATGCCCAGCGCCAGCATGGCCGCCACCACTTTCTTGCCCGGAATTTTCAGTAAGGCAAAGCCAAATCCGGCCAGAATACCCAGTAAAATACTGCTCAGCACCACCGGAAACACCACCAGCACCGAGTTCATAAAGTAAACGTTAAAGTGTCCCTGCTGCCAGGCGGTGATGTAGTTTTTGACATTCAGTGAGGCGGGTAAATGAAACACGCCCTGAAACAGCTCCATCTGCGTTTTAAACGAGGTCATCAACGCCATTAAAAACGGCATGATGGTCATCAGCGCCACAATCCAGATCAGCGCACGAGAAATGATCGGTGTGCTTTTCATCAGTAACGTTCCTTCAATGCCAGATGGATCAGGTAGTTAAGCCCTAACACAATGACCATACTGAATACGGCAACCGATGAGGCATAGCCGAAGTAATGCAGATCAAAGCCCTGCTTGTACATAAAGATATTGGTCACCATGGTGGAGGTGCCAGGGCCGCCCTGCGTCATTACGTACACCAAATCGAACGCCTTCAGACTGGCGATGACCGTCAGCAACAGCGCGATGCGCAGCTCCGGACGCAGTCCCGGCAGCGTAATGCGCATAAACTTCTGGCGGCGCGAGGAGCCATCCAGGTCCGCCGCTTCAAGCAGGGACGGATCCATTCTCTGCAGTCCCGCCATAAACAGCACCAGACAGAAACCAAAAAAGTACCAGGTGGCGACCATGCCGACGGCCGGCAGAGCCCAGGTAAAATCCCCGAGCCAGGACATCGCCAACTGCGGCAATCCGATGGCGCGCAGGACCTGATCGATGGGGCCAAAGGCCGGGTTGTACAGCCAGCGCCACACTACGCCGAGAACCGCCATCGGCATGATATAAGGCAGAAAGAACAGGATGCGCAGTACGCTGCGCTCGGTGTTGTTTCGGGTTTCATACAGAAAGCTGCACAGCAGCAGCCCCACGCCAATCGGCAGGAGAGTATAAAACAGCATCAGAATGGCGTTATTGCCAAGGGCAATCCAGAAGACCGGATCGCTGAACATACGCAGGTAGTTACTGATGCCCGCGAAAACTGGCCGCGAGGTGCCATCCCACTCGGTAAAGCTGATTCCCAACGACGCGAGCAGCGGTAACAGCAGAAACAGGCCATAAACCAGGACTGCGGGAAGAAGATAGAGAAAATTACGCCAACTGCTTTGATTCAACATAACCGTACTCGTCGTAGTCAGAGCGACATTCAGGCCCGGCAGGTTCGCTGCCGGGCAACCGGCTTAGTGTTTCAGGGTTTTCATGTAACGCTGATAGTTGTTATCGAAGTTAATCACCATCTGCTCAGCCGTCTGTCGGCCCGCCAGCAGCAGCTGAACGTTTTGATTCAGTTCGGCGTTCATGGTCGGGGTTGCCCAGTCGACATAATGGCCCAGACCGTCGTAGGCATTCAGGTTCAGCCACACCTGCCAGGCTTCGCCTAACAGCGGATTATCCGCCGGGATTTTTGCGTCTTTATTGGTACTGGCCGGCAGGAAGCCAACGTTCAGCCAGCGGTTTGCCATGCTGTCCGACACCATATAGTTAATAAATTTGGCGGCGGCATCCTGCTGGGCTTTGGTTTTCGCCATGCTGGTCATCGAGAAGGCCAAATCGGTTCCGCCGACCATCAACGGCTGCTTCACGCCGTCACCGGCTGGCATACCGGCGAAGTGAATATCTTTGTTGTCTTTAAACTGGCCCAGATACCAGGTTCCGCTCACCAGGAACGCAGACTGACCGTTCTGGAATAACGTGGCGGCATCATCATGACCAATGCCCTGATAGCCTGGGAACAGATAACCTTTGTCCGCCCAGCCTTTCATCATGGTGGCCGCTTTTTTCAGCTTGTCATCTTTGAACGTGCCGCCCACGTCGTAAATCAAATCATCCAGTTTTTTGCGGTCGCTGCTTTCAATTTGCGCTTCCCACAGCGTACTGAGTAACTGCTGCCCCATGTTGCCGTCTAATAAACCCAGCATCATTGGCGGCGTGCCCTGCTGCTTGAGTTTTGCCATTGCGGCGTCAAGCTCGCTCAGGGTTTTCGGTACCGCAATACCGGCCTTATCCAGCAGCGCCTTGTTGTAATAGAGGCCAACCATTTCACCGAGGCTGGCCACGCCGTACAGCTTGCCGCTGCCAAACTGGCCGCTGTCAGACCAGCGGTTACGCTTGAGAATGGAGTCCGGGAATTTTTGGGTCCAGCCGTATTCGGCCGCATAGCTATCCAGCGGCAGCAGCAGTTTGTCTTTGACCAGCGATCCCATATCGCCGCCGCCCTGATTCACCTGGGCAATCTGCGGACCTTCACCTGCGGTCAGGGCCAACTTAAGAGGAATGCGCGTGTCTTCAAAGGAGTGCACGGACCGGTTGATAACGATACCGGGGTTTTGCTGGGAAAAGTCTTTAATACCTTCATCGACGGCCGCCGTTTGCTGAGGATAACTGTAGATATCCCATTCATTCAGGGTAACGGTGCTGTCGGCATGCGCAACGCTGCCCATCAGCAAGCCCGCCGCCAACAGGCTACGAACCGAAGTGCGAAAACGGAACGAACGAACTGAGGAATCAGACATCATGCTCACTTTCTCCAATACAGGATGGGCATCCTTTCTTCACAGGGTCTGCAATCCCGCAGACTGTCGCCGCATAAATCACCTTCTCACTCATAGTTACTTTAATAAAAAAATAAAGTCAAACATCCCACCGTGGGAATTGCCAGGTTGTGAGCCTGCGCAAAAAAACACGCTGACAGGGCAACGCTCAGCATAAGCGGAGAGAAATCCGTACAAATCTGGCGCGTTATCGGTGTCCGTTCGCCGCCGGCCAGCACGATAAACCAGCCTCAAAATGGCGTAATAACTTGCTGATAAAAAATATGAAAATCATATGACGCTCACATTTTTAACTTTTTATTTCCTCTGACGATTGCCGCCAGCCGGTTCACCGCCTGCGACAGAAGCCCACAGGGACTGGCCTGGTCAGCTAATAAGATCCGAGCGGAGGCGAGTTCAGGATAGTGGGGCAATTATTCCATCTTGAAAACTAAGTCAGCTTTCATTACCGTGAGGTTGTTCAACTACTGACCTGTGAGAGATGACGATGGCGAATCAAGGTGTCATTCGTCCGGCCACCGAGTCGGACTATTCAGCGCTTTACCGCATCTGTCTGGAAACCGCCAATGCCGGTAAGGATGCCCGTAACCACTATTCCGATCCCGAGTATCCCGGACAGCGCTTTGCGGTGCCCTACGCCCGCTTTGCACCGGATTTTGCCTTTGTGCTGGACCTGGAAGGCGAAGTGATGGGCTATGTTGTCGCTACGCCCGATACCCGTGCCTTTGAAGCGCAGCTTGAGCAGCACTGGTGGCCTCAGCTTCAGGAAAAATACCGTGACCGCACGGCCAGCGCCCCCTATGACAGCAAAATTCTCGACAGCATCCGTCAGCCTGAACGTGCCGATGCGCAGCTGGTGACACAGTGGCCCGCGCATTTACATATCAATCTGCTGCCGCCGGTGCAGCAAGGCGGCTGGGGCCGCAGAATGATTGCACAGGAACTGGCTGCGCTACGCCAGGCCGGTGTGAAAGGCGTTCACCTTGGCGTCAGCCTGCAAAATGAACAGGTGTGCGCGTTCTATGAACGCATGGGATTCAGCCACATCCTGCGCAGCAACGCCATATATATGGGCCAGTTACTTTAAGTGAGAGAGTTTATGACCAGCCTGCGCTTACAGAACGTTAAGAAGTCCTATGACCATATCGATGTGATTCACGGCGTCGATCTCAGAGTAAACAGCGGCGAATTTGTGGTGTTCGTTGGGCCATCCGGCTGCGGTAAATCTACCCTGCTACGGATGATCGCCGGGCTGGAAGAAATTACTGACGGCACATTGCTGATTGACGATAAAGACATGACCCGTCAGCCCGCAACCGAACGCGGCATCGCCATGGTGTTTCAGTCTTATGCGCTTTATCCCAACATGACGGTGCGCGGTAATCTGGCCTATCCGCTTGAGGTGATGAAAAAGCCGAAAGCCGAGATAGCCCAGGCAATTGAACAAACCGCCGCGCGCTTGCACCTGACCGAACTGCTGGATCGCCTGCCACGGGCGCTTTCCGGGGGCCAGCGTCAGCGCGTGGCCATTGGCCGCGCCATTATTCGCCATCCGCGCATCTTCCTGTTTGATGAGCCGCTCTCCAACCTGGATGCCGAGCTGCGTCTGCAAATGCGCATCGAGATTGCCCGCCTGCACGCCTCGCTGGGCAACACCATGATTTATGTGACCCACGATCAGTCAGAGGCGATGACGCTTGCCGATCGTATCGTGGTGCTGCGCAAAGGACGGATTGAACAGGTTGGCGCGCCGTTAGCGTTGTACAGCGACCCAGACAACCTGTTTGTGGCCGGTTTTATCGGCTCGCCGAAGATGAATTTCCTCCAAGCCGAAGTCACCGCCACGGGTCAGGGTGAGGTGCAGTTACGCGTGCCGGATTTGAAGATAACGCAGCTGGTGCTAAAGATTGCGGCGCCCTGCCGCGAGGGCCAGCGCGTCACCCTGGGCATTCGTCCCGAGCACATGCAGCCCGCCGCGGAAACGCCAGCCGAACGTCAGTTCAGCGGCACGCTCTCCTTTGCCGAAATGCTCGGCCACACCAATTATCTTTACCTTGATTTAGGCATTGAACAGATGCTGGTTGTTGAGGCGCGCGAGGCGCAACGGCGTGATTTAGGCGTGGAGGTCAGGCTGGGTTTATCGGCAGACCACTGCCTGCTGTTTGATGAGCAGGGGCAGCGTCTGCGTTAAACAGGATGGCGCTGCGGCGCCGTCAGGTCACGGGTTCTTCATCCGCCTGGGCAGCCAGCAGATCGAGCAGCATATTCACGGCAAAGCCTGCCGCGCCCAGCGCCCACATGCGGTTTGATTCTGTCAGAAACTGCAGCGGTGTCATCTGTGGCGTCAGCTTCAGACGATAGGCCTGAAAACTCTGGGTAATGTGGTCCAGCAGAATACGTGAAGCCATGTGCGGTTCCATCGCCAGGAACACGACGTCAGGATCGTACGCCACCGACAGATTGGCCAGGGAAATCCCCAGTTCACGTCCCGCCTCTTCCAGTGCGCTCAGCACCTCGGCCGTGGGCCGCTGATCGAGCGCCTGCAACGTTAGCGGACCGCCCGCTTCATCCTGCTGGACACGTTGCAGGATTGCCCGGGACGAGGCCACATCCTCGAGCAGACGCAGCGAGCCATCGCCGACCAGGCCGTTACCGATCTCGCCCGCTTTGCCATGTCGCCCGCGATACAGCCGGCGGTTAAGAATAATGCCTGCGCCAATGCCTTTACCGTAAGTCGCAATAACCGCTGACTGCGCGTTGCCCAGTTGGCCAAACACCAGGGTGGCCATCGCCATCGCATTGGCATCGTTTTCGATAAATACCGGCAGGGAAAAGCGTGTTTCCAGCATCTGCGCGATAGGGACATTCTCCCAGTCGAGCACTTTCGAACGAATACAGTAGCCGTTTTCGGCATCGACTAAACCGGATAAGGCCAGGCCAATCGCGCCAACCTGTTTTTCTTCCACGCCGCGTAGAAATTTAGCCAGCGCATCGCCCAGCTGTCGTGGCGTGATGGCGCCGGAAGGCATCTGCTGTTCCCCCAGCAGATTGCCGCTGAGGTCGGTCATTACGATCAGGTTACGTTCGGCGTTAAGCTGAATGCCAATGACGCTGGCGCGATCGGGATTCAGCCCCAGCAAGGTTTTAGGCCGCCCCATTGATACGCGGCGCAGCCCCAGTTCCTGCACGATGCCCTGCGCCAGCAGTCGGTTGGTCGCCTGGGAGACGGTAGACATGCTGAGTCCGCTTCGGACCTTGAGGTCAGACTGGCTGACAGGCGCATGCTCCACGATCAGTCTCAGAATGCGCGCGGTAACGTTTGGAGCAATCATAGCGTCCTCAGATTTGCCCGGGCCATCATTAATGCCCCGTCCAGAGCATCGTGTTGCGCAGCGACCAGCCGGGCCTGACTCTCCGCGCTCAGCCAGGGCTGAATCGGTGTGGCCAGCCCGCCCATGAGGGCGACGCATCCCTGACTGATGGTAGAGAGACGGCTGACCATTAAGCCAATATCGCTTGCAGTCTGCTGCAGGAGATCCACGGCATGACGATCGTCCGCGTGCGCGGCGGCAAAAATATCAGGCACCACGCGCGCCCAGTCGGCGGGCATCGCTTCTCGCGTCCACATCAACATGGTTTCCGGGCTGTGGTTAAACTGTGCCATCAGGCCGTGGGTAAAGTCTGTGCTGTCAACGATGGCTTCATGGGCCAGTAATGCCAGCCGCAGCGCGCGTCGCCCCAGCTCAGCGCCGGAGCCGTGATCGGACAGCGCGAATCCCCAGCCGCCCAGCAGCGTAAACCGCTCGCCATCCCAGGCTGCGCCCTGGCTACCGGTGCCAATAATAAAAACCGCACCGGGTGCCGCCGCATGGGCGCCGGCGCAGGCGATCTCAACATCGCTGACCACCTGCACGGTCGCGCAGGCAGGCTGCCATTGCGTCAGGCGCGCCTTAACCGAGGCCACATTCGCACCGGCTAATCCTGCCACCAGCGAGGTCTGCGCCAGCGCCTGTGGCGTCAGCCCTGCCTGAGACAGCACGGCTGCCATGAGCTGCTCAACGCAGTTCAGAGCCGCATCAAACTGTGACCAGACGTTGGCAGGGCCGCCCACCGCCTGAGCCAGCACGTTGCCATTCGCGTCGGTCAACCGCGCACGACACTGCGTACCGCCGCCATCAATACCAAGGAGATAGTGTGATTGCACGCGCTTCCTCCCGCCGTAAACGCATCTCGATTCTGTAATCTGCGAACGATAGGTGAAAAAAACTTAAATCGCAATAACAAATAAATATAGGCAAAAAACAATAACTATTTATTATTTAAAATCAATAAAATACCTAAAAATACGTATGCAAATCACACAACGCGTTATTGACATTAGTTTTTCTGTCGTAATAAGTTGGTAGCCAGTCTTTCCATCATTGCGTCCCGTCAGCGGCGTACTCACCGTTGTCAGAATTCAGGATCAGGGGTTTACCATGAAAGTAGGCATTATTGGTCTCGGCTTTCGTCTTTCTCATGTCGTTAAAGAGTTTCACAAGGCTGATACCGAATTTTCGCTGGTAGGTTATTACGATCCAGCACCGGCCGGTTTGCCGAATCTGCACAGTTTCGGCATCGATCCCGGCAAGGCGTTCGATTCCGTTGAGGCGCTGCTGCAACAGGGTGGTTTTGATTTGCTGCTGGTGGGCTCGCCTAACTTTATGCATCTTGAGCATGTCACACAGGCGCTGGCAGCAGGCTATACTGTGTTTACTGAAAAGCCTGTCGTGATTAACGAAGAACAAACGATGGCGATGGCAAAACTGGTTCAGCAGTATGGCGAAGACCGTATTCTGGTAGGGCTGGTGCTGCGTTACTCGCCGCTCTATCACGATCTGCTGGCAGCACGTGACGATCGTCGCCTGGGTGAAATCACCTCTATTGAAGCGACAGAACATATCAAGCCTTATCATGGCGCGTTCTTCCAGCGCGACTGGCGCAGGCTCGAAAAGTATGCCGGTCCTTATATTCTGGAAAAATGCTGTCACGACATCGATCTCTACCAGGGATTAATGCAGGAGCGCCCCCTTCGGGTAGCCAGCTTTGGCGGACGCAAGTCGTTCACGCCTCAGCATGCACCACAAGGTGCGATCACCGAGCAGTCTGAGATTTATCACACTAAGCCCAGCGGCTGGTCGAGTACCGACGCGGTGTTTAGCAGCGATGCCGATATTGTCGATTACCAGACCGCCCTGATTGAGTACGCCAGCGGCGCAACGCTGTCTTTTCACGCTAACCTCAACGTCCCGGACGAATTCCGCCGGTTCTGCGTGATAGGCACTGACGGCATGGCTGAAGGCGATTTTGTCCGTAACTATTTTCGCGTGCACAACGCACGCACCGGCGAAAAAGAAGTGGAAACCGCCTACAGCGGCAACGCCTATGACGGTCATTACGGTGCCGATGCCTTAATGGCGGAAGAGATCGTTAAGCACGTCAAGCAGGGAACGCCGCTAAAAGTTTCTGTTGTTGACGCACTGGAAGCCGGCCTGACGGCCATTAAGATTGATGAAGCGCGCAAAACCCGCAGCGTCATCGATCTGACCGAAAGCTGGACACGTTTTGACGCCAACCTGGGAAAAACGGGAACGCACTAGTTCCCTCCTGATAGCTCACTCCCCCGAGCCCATCAGGTTAAACATAGCTCGACGACTGGTACCCTACTTAAACCGGCCTCAGGCCGGTTTTTTTATTCCTCCACACCTGTACTTCTCCTGCCCTGCGGGCAAGCGTCGCGCGGCATCAGGCGTTTCCGCCTGCGTTTTCCATGAGGATTGACCTGTGCGGATGATTATTAAAAAAAACCGCCTGCTCTGCTGATAACTTAACTCAGGATAAGATAAAGCAGTAAACGAAGCGGCCGTTGTGACATCAGAACGACACTTTCTGCTGATAATCAGATGACGTTTATTACGCGTTTTACAAAACAACGTGCAGGGTGAATTAACGCTTTCGACGAGTAGTCACGCCAGAAAAGACCATTTAACGTTATCATTAGAGTGCATATAAATTTAAATAACGGATAACAAAAAAGTGCTGATTAATATATAAAAAACGTGTGTTGCCAGGAGAATCGCGTATATTAATCGCCGTACTTCCCTCTCGTTATGCAAAAAATAAAATTCACAGCAAACGTTAAATAGTTTCGATGAGATAATGAAAAATAGCGGATATAACCCTTATATTACTGAGCCTATTCATCACGTCACGAGTCAGGTGGCCGGTATTTGTTACCACCTCCCGAATTCGGACTGCACACAACCGACGAAAAGGATACTTAACGATGACAACATTATTTCATTGCACAACCATCTTGCAACTGAAGAAGCATTAATCATTATCCCCCTGTGTGATGCACAGTTAAAAGAATGGATTCAGCATCCCGAACGTTATTTACACCTACAGGATGCGCGGGTGCGTATTGGTATTAATTATCGCAACCTCAGGGCCCATCAGGAAAAATTACTGGAATTAATTAACGCTTATCGTTTCTGGCTTTTTGATTTTGCACCGCCTGGCGCAGACTGGCATTTAGTCGAATCCTTTCCTTTTTCCGCCATTGTCTTAAGTTATTCATTCTTTAATGACAACTATCGGAAATTTACATTTCCTTTTTTTCTTGAGTCATTAAAAGGGAAAGGCGCCGAGATTATCGTGCGCGGTTACGAACCGACGTTATCAGCAGAACAACTCGCGGCACTTAACATTAGCGGCTGGCAATTACAACGCGCGTCTGGCGATCTCATTCCCTTTACGCTTTAACCTTTCTTATCTCCTGGCACTATTGAATCATATCGGCAAGCCCCATTAACACCGTCTAAAGTATTGCCTTAGATGCGTTGTTAAGAGCTTTAAGCCAAAAAAATCAAAACTCATACCAATTTTGCTATAACATTTAACAGATATGGATCATCACGCTTCAGGGAAGAGCGAAATAAGAATGCCTTTCATCTTTTGTACTTTATGACTGACAACAATCTATCTGATTGTTTTCCTGAGTTTTCTGGCAACGAAATGAGGTCAACATTATGGGGAAAAACTCCTCATCCTTTAGCGTGGTCCGTTTTTTAACGGTGCTGTTCGCCGTGCTAACGGGTGCGTTCATGTTAATTGGTGGTATCTGGCTGGCCACGATCGGTGGTTCCTGGTACTACATCATCGGCGGTGCAGCCATGCTGCTTACCGCTTTCCTGCTGTGGCGACGTAACAGCGCTGCCCTGGTTGTCTATGCGCTCTTACTGCTGGCTACGCTGGCCTGGGGCGTTTGGGAAGTCGGCACCGACTTCTGGGCACTGGCACCGCGTACCGACGTACTGGTGATCTTTGGCGTCTGGCTGGTGTTGCCCTTTGTCTATCGCGGCTTATACCAGCCGGGTAAAGGCGCACTGGGTGCCATGGGCGTAGCGCTGGTTGCCAGTGCAGCGGTGTTAACCTATTCCGTCTTTAATGATCCGCAAGTGGTTAACGGTGCATTACCGGCAACAGCGGATAATGCGCCTCAGGCACAGCCGTTGAGCAATATTGCTGATGGTGACTGGCCGGCCTATGCGCGCGATCAGCAAGGGACGCGCTTCTCGCCGCTCAAGCAGATCAACCACGACAATGTGAAAGAACTGCAGGTTGCCTGGCAATTCCAGACCGGTGATATGAAACGCCCAAGCGATCCGGGCGAAATTACCGATGAAGTGACGCCAATCAAGATTCGCGACACGCTGTATCTTTGCACGCCACATCAGATTTTATTTGCTCTGGATGCGGCCACCGGCAAGCAAAAGTGGAAGTTTGATCCCGGCCTGAAAACCAACCCAACCTTCCAGCACGTGACCTGTCGTGGTGTGTCATACCACGAATTCCCTGCAGCGAAGGATGCGTCCAATACCCAGCCTGCGCTGTGCTCGCGTCGTATCTACCTGCCAGTCAATGACGGGCGTTTGTTCGCGCTGGATGCGGAAACCGGTGAACGCTGCCCGGCCTTTGGTAACAACGGTGAGCTGGATCTGCAGCACAAGCAGCCGGTCACAACGCCAGGCATGTATGAGCCAACCTCGCCACCGGTGATTACTGACACCACCATTGTGATGGCTGGCGCGGTAACCGATAACTTTTCAACCCGTGAACCTTCAGGCGCCATCCGTGGCTTTGATGTGAACACCGGTAAACTGTTGTGGGTGTTCGATCCGGGCGCGAAAGATCCTAACGCGATTCCGGCGGATGAACACACGTTCACCATGAACTCCCCTAACTCGTGGGCACCTGCGGTTTACGATCCGAAGCTGGATATCGTTTACCTGCCAATGGGGGTGACCACGCCGGATATCTGGGGCGGCAACCGCACACCTGAGCAGGAACGTTATGCCAGCAGCGTGCTGGCGCTGAACGCGACGACCGGTAAGCTGGTGTGGTCATATCAGACTGTGCATCACGATCTGTGGGATATGGACCTGCCTTCGCAGCCGACGCTGGCGGATATTACCGATAAAGACGGTAACACCGTGCCGGTTATCTATGCCCCTGCCAAAACCGGGAACATCTTTGTTCTGGATCGCCGCACAGGTAAAACTGTGGTTCCGGCCCCGGAAACCCCTGTTCCGCAGGGCGCGGCTAAGGGCGACCATGTCTCAGCTACACAGCCTTACTCTGAACTGACCTTCCGTCCGAAACAGAACCTGACGGATAAGGACATGTGGGGCGCGACGATGTATGACCAACTGGTGTGCCGCGTGATTTTCAAACGTCTGCGCTACGAAGGTCCGTTCACGCCACCTTCTGAGCAGGGCACCCTGGTCTTCCCGGGCAACCTGGGCATGTTTGAATGGGGCGGCATTTCCGTTGATCCGCATCGTCAGATTGCGATTGCTAACCCAATGGCGCTGCCGTTCGTGTCTAAGCTGATCCCACGCGGTCCGGGTAATCCGGAAGAGCCACCAAAAGGCGCAACGGGCGGTTCAGGTACTGAAACCGGTATTCAGCCGCAGTACGGCGTGCCGTATGGCGTTGAACTGAATCCGTTCCTGTCACCTTTTGGTCTGCCGTGTAAACAACCTGCATGGGGTTATGTTTCTGCTGTTGACCTGAAAACCAACGAAGTGGTGTGGAAACAACGTATTGGTACCGTTCGTGACAGCTCACCTGTACCGCTGCCCTTTAAAATGGGTATGCCAATGCTGGGCGGACCGGTTGCCACCGCAGGCAAAGTGTTCTTTATTGGCGCAACGGCTGATAACTACCTGCGCGCTTACAGCACCGACACCGGTGAACTCTTGTGGCAGGCGCGCCTGCCAGCCGGTGGTCAGGCAACGCCAATGACCTATGAAGTTAACGGCAAGCAATACGTTGTGATTGCTGCCGGTGGCCATGGTTCATTCGGCACCAAGCTGGGCGATTACGTGATTGCCTATGCGCTGCCCGACCAGAAGTAATTAACACCTGAACAGAGGCGGACTCCGGTCCGCCTTTTTTTATGCCTGCTATCTGCCCTGCGCTTTTGTGCGTGGGGAGCGCCAGCTTAACCAGGCGCACAGCCCCATGACCATGCAGGTGGCCAGAAATACTGGCCGCATTCCCCACGCGCCACCAATCACCCCACCAAAAAGGGGACCACTGACCTGGCCGATATACTGCGCCGACGTCGAATAGCCGAGCATGCGCCCCACCTGCACGGCGGGAACGTGGTGACGGATAATGGCGGTAATGCAGGGCATCAGACCGCCCAGCGACATGCCCATCAGGAAACGTAACGGCAGCAGCTGCCAGGCATCGGTAATAAAAGCCTGAGGGATCAGTAACAGCGCGCAGCCAAACAGGCCAGCGCTCAGGAGCCGCCAGTGCCCCACGCGGTCGGCCAGCTTGCCGACAAAGGGTGCTGAAAGAATACTGCCCAGCGCGGCTGCGGCCATCACCAGGCCGGACATCAGGGTGATGGCATGCTCCTGATGTAAAAACTGGCCGATATACAGCGTGATGACAGGCTCTATCGACATATTGGCAAACACCAGCAGCATGGCCGTTAACCACATCAGCCTGACTATCGCCCGGTCAAAGGGAGGAGCAGCCTCGCCCGGCTGAGGACAAACGCTCTGCACCTTCTTGCGCGCCACGGCTGGCTCCTTCAGCAAAAAGGTGGTCGCCAGGAATGCCACAAAAATGACCGCCCCCGTCAGCCAGAACGTAGCCCGAATGCCGATCAGCGGCGGGAGTACACCGCCCAGTATGGGGCCTATAACATTACCGGCCATCATGCCGGATGCCAGCACGCCTAACGCCCATCCGGTATGCGCTTTAGGGGTTTGCGCAGCAATCAGAATGGTGGAGCCGGAAGAATAGCCCCCGAGTAATCCCGCCAGTAAACGCAGCGCCACCAGTTGCCACACCGCGGTTGCCATGCCGATCAGTGCCATGGCGAGGGCCATTCCCAGGCTCGCCCGGATCAGCATCAGCTTACGGCCGTAGCGATCGCCCAGCCTGCCCCACAGCGGCGCGGTTAACGCGGCGCTGAGAAAGGTTGCGCCATAGGCCACGCCGGACCAGCGCGCAATGGCCGCCGGGTGCTGTACGCCCAGCTGTTGAACATACAAGGGTAAAAAAGGCAGCAGCAAGGTCATGGCGACCAGGGTCGTAAACGAGCCAAAGACGCAAACCCATAAGTTACGTTTCCAGTGGTGGAATACAGGTGCCTCAGACGTGATTTCCATGCGATATCCCCATCGTGTTTAGGGACTCAGGCTAACAATGGTGACGAGACAACAACAGTCGGCGCGCGATATTTGCTGACTGGCCTGTTTTGTTGCTGTACTGCAACAATCAGCGCGCGCCCAGTTGGTCGATCAGCGTATCGCACAGCAGGTTGATGGGAGAGGCCGATGCGATGTCCTGATGCCTCAGCAGGTAGCTCTGTAAGCGATCCATCTGCCACTCCGGCAGCACCTGGACAATTTGCCCCTGCGTCAGCGCCTCCTGCACCATATAGGAAGGCAGATAGGCGATGCCGTTGCCCGCCAGTGCAGCGTTCAGCAGCGCCATACTGTTATTGGCCCGAAAGCGGCTACGCACGTCTACCGCCAGACGCAGCTTATCGCGACGAAAAGGCAGTGCCGCCGTGTGCGCCGGGCCGTGAAACATCAAGAGATCATGGCGGGGTAACAGGCGCGGATGCGAAATGGCAGGATGCTGCGCCAGGTAGTCAGGGGCGGCGTACAGGCCCCAGTGGATGTCGCTCAAAACACGAAAGTTGCCCTGGCGGGGCGCATGAGCACGGATAACTATCGCGATGTCTACCCCGTCGCCAAGGGTCTCATCGTTGTTATCCGTAAGGCTGAGATCGACATTGATGTGCAGATGACCGCGCAGAAACCGATTCAGCAGCGGCACGATGCACTGGCAGCCATAGGTGACGGGCGCCTGTAAGCGGACATTACCGGCAGGATTTTGGTGAGCCTGCTGCACAAAATCTTCGGCCCGGTGCATTTCGTCCAGCATACGCACGCAAAAGGGATAGTAAGCCTGGCCGAGTTCCGTCAGCGTCATCCGGCGAGTCGTACGCTGGAGCAGCCGAATGCCCAGCCGCTGTTCCAGCCCGGCAATTTCCCGGCTGATGTGGGACTTTGACACGCCGAGTACGCGTGCGGCTTCCGTAAAGCTTTTGAGTTCCACCACGCGCGCAAACAACATCATGGCGATCAGGTTATCGCTGTTAGTCATCGGGTTCCTGGGACAAATCGGCCTGCTGAAGGTTATTGCACAGCCACGACGCCGTGCCTCAGGCAGTCAGAATAAAGCAACGGAAGGAAAGCGGACAGCGTGGGAGCAGGAAAAAGGACGCGAGGCAGCCCTGGCGATGCATGGACATTCCCACAAGTTCGCGGATGGGAATGTCCATACAGAGACTAACTTGCCATGGCATAAGGGAATAATAAACGATCTGGCTCTACCCGGCGCTGACGGCGCAGTTGACCCGGCGTGACCATAAAATAGTTTTTAAACGTTCGGGTGTAGGCCTGTTGGGTATCAAACCCATAGCTCATCGCCACCTGTAAAATCGCTTCGTTGCTGTTAAGCAGCGTCAGGGCAGACTCGGTCAGACGGCGCTGACGGATATACTCGGCCAGTGAGAAGCCGGTATGCTGGCGAAATAACCGTTGCAGGTGCCAACGGGAATAGCCCGCGCGGCGAGCAACTTCGTCCAGATGCAGATCGTGTCCTAAATTGCTTTCTATCCATTCCAGCAAACTACGAATAAACTCGCGCTGATTCATGGTGTTCTCCTGGTTAAAGCAGATGTGCAGGGAACACACTGTAGCGCGTTAAATTTATCCCTTAATTAGCGAAAAATTAGCGCAGAATTAGCAAAGCGGTAAAATCGCCTCTTTAGGTACAGGCATCCGGCGCGCCCCGGCCTTTTAGCAGGCTGAGCGCCCCAATAATTCTGCGCTAATAATCCAGCGCTACACTGTTGCCATTTTTCGGGAGGGCATCATCCATGCGCGTTTTGTTGGTCGAAGATGATGAAATGATCGGCGCGAATTTGCAGCAGGCGCTGGAAGCGGCAGGCTGGTCAGTTGACTGGGTACGCGATGGCGTGTATGCGCAAAACGCCTGGAGCGAAGGCGGCTACAGCTGCGTCCTGCTTGATCTTGGCTTACCCCGGGACGACGGATTGCAGGTGCTGAGACGGGCACGCGGGCGCGGGGATGCCACACCGGTCTTGATCCTTACCGCCCGCGATACGGTCGCTCAGCGCGTACAGGGCCTGGATTATGGTGCGGATGACTACCTGCTTAAGCCTTTTGATCTTCAGGAGGTCATGGCCCGCATGCGTGCGATTACCCGGCGCCATCACGGTTCCGCCGATTCGGTGCTGGGCAGCGGGGATGTTCAACTGGATATGCTGACGCGCGAAGTCCTGTACAAAGGGCAACGTGAGCAGTTAACCGCCCGGGAATATGCCCTGCTCTATGCGCTGCTGGAGCGGCCCGGTGCCATCCTGTCACGCGAGCAGTTAGAGAACCGCATCTATGGCTGGGGCGAAGAAGTCAGCAGCAATGCGGTAGACGTATTAATTCACGGCATGCGGCGCAAGCTGGATAATGATGTGATCCGCAACGTGCGCGGACTGGGTTGGCGAGTACCGGCAATATGAAAATCTTTATGCGATCGTTACGGAATAAATTACTCAGTACGTTACTGGTCATTCATTTGCTGATGATTGGCGGCGTGGCCTGGTATTTCTTTAACTGCTACGGTGAAATGGTGGGCGTCATCAAGGATGAGCAGCTCGCCAAGCTGGCCGATGCCTGGTCAGTGAATCGCGAAATCCCTCCGCTGATGCCGCTGATTGCGCCAGCGCACAAGATCAAAAGCGCCTTCGTCATTCAGCTGTGGGATGCCAAAGGTCAGCTACGCTCCAGCTCCTGGCCTGAGTTGCACGCGCCGTTACAGGCCGAAAACGGCTACAAAGATGTGCAGATCGGCGGCTGCCACGACTGCGAATGGCGAATTTATACCCGCTCCGGCCAGCCCGGCAGCGAGATAAAGACCATTCAGGTGATGCTCAATCTCAGCTACATGAAAGAAATGATGGTGAGGCGGGCGCTGTCGGCGATTATTCCGCTGATTTTAATGATGCCGCTGTCATTACTGGTTATCTGGCTGGTCGTGCGCAAAATCACCCGGGATTTGCGCGTTGCCTCCCGGGAGATTGCCGCGCAGGATGCCCATCACCCACACAGCGTTTCACCGGGAAGCCTGCCTGATGAAATTCAGCCGCTGGTCGCCGCCTATAATTCGCTGCTGGATAAACTTCGTGCGGCCTGGTCTTCACAGCGCCAGTTTATGGAAGATGCCGCGCACGAATTGCGGACGCCGGTCACGGCGGTTACGTTGCAGTTGGAGAACCTGCGGCAGCATATTCAGCCTGGCGAGGCCAGTCGTCAGTTTGCACAACTGGAATCGGGCGTGACCCGCACCCGCCATCTGGTGACCCAATTGCTGAATATGTCACGCTGGGAAGATCAGTCGGTTGTCGCCAGCCTCGAAACTATCGCGCTGGAAGATGTGCTGAAAGAGAGCATTGAGCAGCTCATGGTGGTGGCAGATAAACGCGGTATCGACATTGGCTTTAGCGGCACCACGCACTACCAGTTGCAGGCCGGACGATCGGAGCTGCGAAGCCTGTTTGATAACCTGATTGGCAATGCCATGCTTCATACGCCTGAAGGCAGCCTGGTGGATGTCCTGCTGCACCGTGTTGACGGGCAAACCGTGGTAGATATCGTCGATAACGGCCCGGGCATGCCGGAGTCGTTTATTGAACGCGCGTTTGATCGCTTTGCCCGCGCCCCGGATGTTAAAGCCCAGGGGAGCGGGTTAGGCTTGTCTATTGTACGAAGCGTGGCGCACAAACATCATATCCGCGTTGCCCTGTCCAATTGCCTGAATCCGCACGGTGTACGTTGCGGTTTTCAGGTCCGCGTCACTTTTCCCTGATCCTCGCTGTTTGATTCGGAACCGGACAACGTAAACGGTTGCCTGGTTCCGTTCGCCTGAGACAATATTGTGACAAGCATCACAATATTGATGAATTGTTATGCAACACATTTTGACAAATGTGACCAAAAGCTATTTTCTATCTCTCTGTTACAGGCACGCTACGCTAACTAAAACAGGCGGCCTGAGTACATTACTGCCCAACCTTTGGGATTGATTTCCAAACAGCGCGCAAACGATTGTCTTGCGCATAAAAACCAGTGGTCAAAATATAATGAAATTTAAAACGTTAATGGCAGGCGTCCTGCTGGCAGGTTCCTTAAACGGTGCAGTGCAGGCTGCTGACAATGCTCCCCAGTACGTTTCCGACTGGTGGCATCAGAGCGTAAACGTGGTGGGCAGTTACCACACTCGCTTCGGACCGCAGTTCAATAATGACGTCTATCTGGAATATGAAGCGTTTGCGAAAAAAGACTGGTTTGATTTTTACGGCTACGTTGATCTGCCAAACTTCTTTGGCGTGGGCAACAGCAATGCTAACGGCATTTTCGATCACGGTTCGCCGCTGTTCATGGAAATTGAGCCGCGTTTCTCCATTGATAAACTGACCGGCACCAGCCTGGCCTTTGGTCCGTTTAAAGAGTGGTACTTCGCGAACAACTATATCTACGATATGGGCCGCAACAGCGCCAACCGTCAGAATACCTGGTATATGGGCCTGGGCACCGACATCGATACGCACAGCGATATCGGTCTGTCGCTTAACGTCTATGCCAAATACCAGTGGGAAAACTACGGTGCAGCGAATGAAAACAGCTGGGATGGCTATCGCTTCAAAGTGAAATATTTTGTGCCAATCACCACTCTTTGGGGCGGTAACCTTGGCTACGTAGGCTTTACCAACTTCGACTGGGGTTCAGACTTACGCGAAAAGAGTGGCCCGATTCGCACCAGCAATTCAATCGCCTCCAGCCATATCCTGTCGCTGGGTTACGATCACTGGCACTTCTCGGCCGTCGCCCGTTATTTTCATAACGGCGGTCAGTGGGGAGCGGGTCAGGAGTTAGGATTTGGTGAAAGCGCGTCTGAAATCAAGTCCACAGGCTGGGGTTACTACCTGGTCGCTGGCTATAACTTCTGATTGCTGTCGCACCGCGAAAAGAGGTGGCGGCAAACGTTGAGGCCTTCCCATAGGGAAGGCCTCGCGTCTTTACAGACTGCAGCGTATTACGCGTCGGGTTTTACCACGTTGATGCGCCATGGAATATTGAATTTATCGATAAACATGGCGAAGCCGTTAGACCAGAACGTCTCCTGCCATGGCGTAGTGACTTTCCCGCCTGCAGACAGCTTTTCAAACCATGCCTTACCCTGCTCTGCATCATTGGTTGCCAGACTCACGGCATAGCCCGCGTGTTCTGAGGCCGGAGGCTGATGGGGATTGCCATCACTCATCATCAGCTCACCCTGACCAATGCGGAGGTGCGCATGCATAATTTTCTCAGGGGGCAACGGCGGAGCGGACCGATCGCCCACCTGTTCACCCTGCTCCGGCATATCGCCAAACGTCATTTTTTGCAGCAGTTTTCCACCCGTTGCCTGCAAATAGAATTCTATCGCTTCTTCACAGCGACCATAGAGAAACAAATAGGGACATACTTGCATTATTACCTCGATACCGGTGAGTAGAGACTTCCTTATAACGATGTAATAAGTGTAGACGACAGGTCAGGGTTGACGACGATAACCGGATAAAGATTCATCATTCGGATTATTTACCTGACGTAGGTCAGCCTTTTCTCTGTTGATTTTACAAATAAAACAGGACCAGACCTGACAACAATAAAAGCGTGATTTCCTGTCAGATATTATTGTCATGGCAGTAATAACAAAGCATGACCGTTGAATGATGAAATAAAAGGCCAGTTTATAACGCGTTACGATACATCACCTCTTGCGCCGTGCTGTTTATCGCCAGCAGTGTTCCTGTGCACGCGCCGATCGTTCGGGCTTTCTTGAATCTGTCTGGCCCTAAAACTCAGGTTATCTAACGTATAGGGCGAAATAACCGAACCGGCAGAAAATATCATCAGGTAATAATATTGAATCATCTGGTTCATTATTTCGCTCATCTTTTACCCACCTTATTGTTTATTAATTTCAGCACGTTCCCACTAAATATTTACCCTCCTGATGCCGATATATCAGTCCATAATCCCCTATTCAGGACTGCGTAATGTCGTTAAAAAAATCTTCACTACTGGTTTTGTCGTTCCTGTTAATTCTTTTTCTTATCAGCATATCGGTCAGCATCTGGTTACTGGCCCGGAGCAACGCGTCGTTAAATGCGGTTAATAAAGAAATCCGCGTAGTGTTATCAGTTATCGATCCTATCAACCACAGCCGAACGTTACGCGTACGGCTGATGGAATACATGAAAGAAATTGAGAACGACGGCACGCAGGGCGGCTATTCTCTGGACAGCGTAAAAAGCGTCGCGGCTAAAGCCGATGCTGCCTTTCAGGCTTATCTGAGTGCGCCACGCATTCCGGGTGAAGAGGCCGATGCAGACCGCTATCGTCAGGCCTATCTGGCTTATCGCGATCGGGGAATTCAACCCTTGATTGAAGCGGCCGAAGCCCGCGATCAGCAGCGCTTTAAAAATCAAATTGCCAACGTAGTCCGCCTCGACCGGCAGTATGAAATCGTGCTGGATCAGGTGCTGGCCCAACACGAGGCTTATGCGAAGAAACTGAATACTGACGCCCAGGGCAACTTTTCATCCGGGATCACCCTGCTCATCGTGTTTGGCTTGTTATTCCTGGCCATCATCATTGCGATACTGATCTTTGTCAGACGCTATATCTTATCGCCGCTCAATAACGCAAAAGCGCACTGCAGCGAGATTGCGGCAGGCGTGCTCGATCACCCGGTGCCGGTCAAAATCGGCTCGAAGAGCGAAATTCAGCAACTGATGAGCTCGATGGAGCAAATGCGGACGTCTCTGACGGACATTATTATCCGGGTGCGCCACTCAACCCACGCGGTGTCCTGTGCTTCACAGGAAATTGCCAGCGGTAATATCGATCTGGCGTCCCGTACCGAGCAGCAAGCTGCGGCGCTAACGGAAACGGCGGCCAGCATGGAGCAGTTAGGGGCAACCGTTAAACAGAACACGGACAACGTGTTTGAAGCCTGCCGTCTGGCTAACGAAGCGGTACAGAACGCAGAAACCGGCGAGAAGGTTTCTCAGCAGGTTATCGTTTCAATGGCCAAAATTAATGAAAGTTCGAAGAAGATCGAGGATATTACCAGCGTTATTAACAGCATTGCTTTTCAAACCAATATTCTGGCGCTGAACGCCGCCGTCGAAGCGGCGCGCGCCGGTGAGCAAGGCCGGGGTTTTGCCGTTGTCGCCGGTGAAGTGCGTAATCTCGCGCAACGCAGCGCCGTGGCGGCGAAAGAAATTGAAGGGCTGATTGCCGAATCGGTCGCGACGATTCGCGTGGGTTCTGATCAGGTCAGCCGCACGGGCGAGGCGATGAATGCGATTATTTCCTCGGTGAGCCGGGTGAACGAGCTGATGGACCACATTTCAACCGCGTCCGATGAGCAGCATCACGGTATCAGCCAGATTGAAAAGGCGGTCACTGAGATGGATGGTGTGACGCAGCAAAACGCCGCGCTGGTCCAGGAGTCGGCCGCCGCGGCTGCTTCGCTGGAAGAGCAGGCTCAGCACCTGACCCACTCCGTTTCTGCTTTCCGCCTGTCTGGCGTCTAAAACGGATTCCCGCTCGGGTGATCAGGCCTGAGCGGGAAACAGACTCTGTGCGGCGCGGCGTCAGCCTGTGAGTGCCTGGCCTTTACCGGCCCGCCAATCGTGGTGACGGCTGACCGCGCCTTTGTGCCCTGACCGGCTCTTGTGCCTTTACCTCGGCCGCCTGACGTTCTGCCCTAAAAACCGTCCCAGTCAATACTGCAATATGCGTTGCTAAAAATTCATCACTATTCCTGTCGGCAAGAATCAGGTAATTGATTATTCTGCTGCTTCACGGCTCGCGAATGGGCAACGCTTTCAAAACACATCACGGCCTGTAGCGGGAATGGCAATCATCCTGACATGAGGTTCACCTTACATGACACCAGCCTTCATCACAGGGATAGCACCGACGGCGGCATCGTCGGCCAACACCAGCTTAGCTGAGCGCATTGATGCGCTACCTTCTTCTGTCGGTTTATGGCGCTTTATCTCGCTGCTGGCGCTGGGCGGGTTCTTTGAGCTTTACGATCTGTTTGAAACCGGGTATATCAGCACTGGCTTGCTGGCGGCCGGTATCTTTCACGCGGGCAGTGCCGGGATACTGGGCATTACCGATCAGGCTGCGTTTGCTTCCGCTACCTTTCTGGGGCTGTTTGTTGGCGCCAGCCTGCTCACGCCCCTTGCCGACCGCTTTGGTCGTCGACTGACCTTTATCTGTGCCCTGGCCTGGTACGGCGTATTTTCACTGCTCATGGCTTTTCAGCACAGCGCGGAGATGGTGATCCTGTGCCGCTTTCTGGTGGGGATTGGGCTGGGCGTAGAATTGGTCACCATTGATACTTATTTGAGTGAATGGGTGCCCACTCACCTGCGTAACCGGGCTTTTGCCTTTTCGTTTTTTATCCAGTTCCTGTCGGTGCCTGCCGTCGCGCTCATGTCGTGGTGGCTGATGCCGCAAAATATCCTTGGGCTGGAAGGCTGGCGCTGGGTGGTGATTGCCGGTGCGGTCTGTTCACTGGTGATCTGGTTTGTGCGCAAAAACCTGCCAGAGTCCGCGCGCTGGCTGGTGCAGCAGGGGCGCGTCGATGAGGCCCATCAGGTGATGGCGAAAATGGAAAAACGGTGCGGCATCGCCCCGGGCCTGCCGTTGACGAAGCCATCCGTCTCAGACAAGAAACCGGAGAAGAGCCGCTTTCGGGAGATCTGGTCAGCCCGCTATCGCAAGCGCACGCTTATGTTGGTGGTCATGAACTTCTTTCAGGCGATTGGTTTTTATGGTTTTGGTAACTGGCTGCCGGCATTGCTGTCCGGTCAGGGAACGTCGATCACCCACAGCCTGCTGTATGCGTTTTTTATCACGCTTGCCTACCCGATTGGATCGCTGATTTGTGGCAGTTTTACCAGCCAGCTCGAAAACAAATGGCAAATCGTTCTCTCTTCGCTCATGACGGTGGTATTCGGTACGCTGTTTGCCCTGCAAACCAACCCGGTACTGCTGATTATTTGCGGTTTCCTGATCACCTTCTCGAATGCCTGGCTGACCTGCAGCTATCATGCCTATCAGACCGAGATTTTCCCCACGCACATCCGCGCACGGGCAGTGGGTTTCTGCTACTCGTTCAGCCGGTTATCAACCGCATTCAGCAGTCTTTTGATCGGTGTGATTTTGCAGTACGCCGGCACGCATGGCGTTATCGCGTTTATCGTGCTGAGTATGCTGATGGTGATGCTGTCGGTGGGCGTTTTCGGGCCTAAGACGCGCGGTATCAGGCTGGAACATATCTGAACATTCAGCCTTCCCCCTGCGGGGAAGGCTGAAACACTGAGGTCTACTTCCCTTCTAACACCTTGATATCTGCATTGCCCTGACGATCTTTGACCTCTTCACGCAGGGCAGCCACCTGCTTCGCCGTCACGTTATCCGCCGCATTGTTGCCCCAGCTGCGACGAATAAAGTTCACCACGTCTGCGACCTGCTGATCGTTCAGACGCCAGCCAAATGCCGGCATAGTGATGGTTGAAGGCGCGCCTTTTACTCCACGCAGTTCGCCACCAACCAGCACGATGTGAATCAGCGAGGTCGGATCGTCTGCCATCACCACAGGATTGCCCCGCAGCGCAGGATAGAAGCGTTTATAGCCGCTGCCATCGGTTTTATGGCAGGCTGCGCAGCTGTCCACATAGGTCGCGGCGCCCGTCTGACTGTCGTCGCCCTTCCATAAGGCTTTGGCCGTCGCGTCATCCACGCTAAACGCCACCTGATGCGGATCTTTGGCACCCAGCGACTTCAGATAGCGGGCGATGGCCGTGATGTCTTCATCCGTCAGGTGCTGCAGGCTGTGGTCGACAACGTCCACCATGCCGCCAAAAGCCGCCGTGTGGTCGTTACGCCCATAGCGCAGGAACTGGCGCAGGTCATCTTCACTCCAGCGGCCCAGACCATCGCGGTTATCTCCGCGCAGATTGCTTGCGGTCCAGCCGTCAACCGGCGCACTGCTGCCCGCCAGATAATCCGTTCCCCCGGCATTGGTTAACGCCTTTTCCTGCAGGGTAAAACTACGCGGCGTATGGCAGGCACCGCAGTGGCCCAGACCTTCTACCAGGTAACGGCCACGCGCCAGCGTCGCATCCTCCTGCTCTGCAGGCTGGAACGCCTTTACATCCGGTGCAAACAGGTTGCGCCAGATCGCCAGCGGCCAGCGCATTGACAGGGGCCAGGGAATATCACTCTCTTTGTTGGCCTGACTGACCGGGGCAACTCCGTGCATGAAGTAGGCATACAGCGCCTGCATGTCTTCATCGCTGACCACGGCATAAGACGGATAAGGCATAGCGGGATAGAGCGTATCGCCGTTTTTCGCGATACCGTGCCGCACGGCTTTCTGAAAGTCGTCGTAGCTGTAGTCACCAATACCGGTCGATTTATCCGGCGTGATATTGGTGGAGTAGATCGTGCCAATCGGCGTGGCCATCGGCAATCCCCCTGCAAAGGGCTTGCCGCCTTCACTACTGTGGCAGGCTACACAGTCGCCCGCGCGCGCCAGATATTCACCGCGTTTGACCCGATCCGCCGAGCTGTCATCCGCCAGGGCGGCGAAGGCGAGGCTGCCCAACACAAGGGCTAAAATACCGTTTTTCATCACCATCTTCCTTATGCCTGCACCAGGGGACCCGGGTTCTTCAGATACTGTTCCCGAATCGCTTTCGCCGACCAGTAGGTCAGTGCGGCGACCATGCCGGTGGGGTTATATCCCAGCCCCTGCGGAAACGCTGAAGCGCCGGGAACGAACACATTCGGCACATCCCAGCTTTGCAGATAACGGTTCACCGCACTGGTATTGGGATCTTCACCCATAATCGCGCCGCCGCTGATGTGGGTCGTCTGATACACGGTCGTGTCAAAATGCGTACCGGGCTTCTTCGCCCCGCCAATGATCATTTTAGGATTCATGGCTTCGGCGATTTTATGCATTTTCCCCACCATGAACTGCGCCATCTTAATGTCGTTGTCCTGCCAGTCGAACGTCATGCGCAGCAACGGCTGGCCGTAGGCATCTTTGTAGTTCGGGTCCAGGTCCAGATAGTTAGCGCGGTAAGACTGGTGCGCACCGTGAGCATCCATAGAAAGATGGTGCGTGTAGGTGTCCGCCACGGCGGCTTTCCACTGACTGCCCCAGTTTGGCGTGCCGGTCGGCGTGGGGAGCCCCGAGATCGGTTTGGTGCCCGCCTGGTTCACCCAGAACGGCGACCCGCCAACAAAGCCGTGCGGACCATGATCGAAATTGTCGGCATTGAAATCATCCACGGCGACGCCTGCACCGCCTGCACCGATGAAGGGATTGGTGGTGGTGTTTTTATCGAACAGCGCTTTCAACGTCGACAGGTTTTGATAGGCGAAGTTGCGCCCTACCGTACCTTCGTTGGTGATCGGGTTGTAAGGTTTACCGATGCCGGACAACAGCATCAAATGGACGTTATGGAACTGAAAGGCAGACAGAATGACCAGATCCGCCGGTTGCACCTGCTCACGGCCCTGCGCATCGACATAGGTGACACCGGTCGCACGCTGCTTATCATCCGTGAGGTTGACGCGCAGCACGTAAGAATTGTTACGCAGCTCAAACTTTGGCTCCTGACGCAGCGCAGGCAAAATATTCACATTCGGCGATGCCTTGGAATACATATAACAGGCGTAGCCGCTGCAGTAGCCGCAGAAGTTGCACGGCCCCATCTGGGCGCCGTAAGTATTGGTATAGGGACCAGAGGTGTTCGCCGACGGCAGATCGTAAGGGTGATAACCTACGGACTCGGCGGCCTGGGCGAACAGCTGAGCCGACCAGGTACGCTTTTGCGCGGGCAGTGGAAAGTTGTCAGAGCGATCGGGCGCAAAGGGGTTACCGCCTTTGTCTTTGCCGACGACCTTGCCCTGAATACTCCAGGCACTACCGGAGGTGCCAAACACCTTTTCAGCTTTATCAAAAAACGGCTCCAGCTCCTGGTAGTCCACGCCAAAGTCCTGAATGGTCATGCCTTCAGGAATAAAGTTTTTACCGTAGCGCGCCTCATAGTGGCTACGCAGCTTCAGCTCTACGGGATCAACCCGGAAATGGACACCCGACCAGTGCAGCCCGGCGCCGCCGGTACCGGTACCGGGCAGGAAGGCCGCCAGTTGGCGGTAAGGCACGGCCGTTTGTGAGGCGTCGTGCCGAATGGTGACGGTGCTCTTAGACAGGTCCTGGAACAGCTTTTTGCGAACGTTGTAGGTCAGCTCATCAATCGACTGCGGGTAAGAACCATCCGGATAGGTATCACGATGTGGACCGCGCTCCAGCGCCAGCACGTTCAGACCTGCTTCGGTCAGCTCTTTGGCCATAATGGCGCCCGCCCAGCCAAAGCCGACAATCACGGCATCCACTTTCTTTAATTCATTTGCCATGCTCAGCTTCTCTCTCCACGAATCGACACTGACGGGAACGGATAGCGTTCACCGCGCTCTACCCAGTCCATAAAGTCGGCGCGTGCGCCAGGGAAGTTGATGAGCTTCCAGCCCACCATGCCCTGATTGCCGCCGTGGATGGGATCGCTAAAGAAGCCTTCGCGGGTGTTCTGCAATAAGTATGAGAAAAACACGTTGGCGGGCAGCTGACGGAAACCGGCTTTGCCGCTCTCCATGGCCTGTAATAATGCGTCCTGCTGCCCGGCGTCGAGTTGGGCAAACACCTTACCGTGCTGCTGCTGACTGTAATGATCGGCATCAGCCAGACCGAGACGGTAGATCTGTTGCGGCACCAGCGGCAGCTGATAGCCCATTTCTTTAGGGACGTCGGGATTGAAAGGCCCCTGCATATACCAGTTCGCTCCGGTGGCGTAAGGCGTATTCATCTGACGATCGATAAACTCAGGCACGCCTGCTTCCAACGCGCCGGGGCCGCGTTCATCAGCAGGAATCAGACGCGCAACGGCCGCCTTGATAAAGGCAAATTCCTCGGCGGTAAACCAGGTGGGCTGATAATCTCGGGCAGACTGGGGTGCGGCGGGCGCAGCCGCCTGAACGGGCGCAGAAAATGCACCAAGTGCGCTACTGCCTACCGCCACTGCGGGCGCCAGGGTGATGGTCTTCAGCAAAAAATCCCTGCGTGAATGACCCTTTTTCTGGTCTGACATGACATTGCCTCATCACCGCATCAACTGCGGTACGAAAAAGAGAAGTGAGTGCGTTGTAGTGGTTTTTATCTGCGGATTTCGGGTACAACGAACTGTTACCGGTAACAGTGAATATAAGTGTAACACCATTGCCAATAAACATTTAGTTTAAGGAAACAAAAAAGCACAATTTCATTAACATATATTTTGTCGATGTCATGTTCAGAAACAACAGGCTACAGACAGATAGCCGTTTAAACGTTATAAAAGCGATTACACAACAGCGGAGTACCTATGTTTAAGTCTTTCTTCCCGCGACCGGGACTGTTTTTCAGCTCGGCCGCCCTTTGGAGTTTACTGGCGATTTTTGGCTGGTTTGGCTTTGCCAGCGATTTACCGGCCCATTTTTGGCCTGCTTTTCAGGCCGCCATCAAGCAGCCCTTGCCCACGACGGTAATGCGGTTTATTGCGCCGGGTGAGTTGTGGTTTTATGCCTATTACTGGCTGATGGTGGCAATTTTCGCGATAGCCTGGCGACTAACTGACAACCATCCGTGGCAACGCTGGTCGGTATGGGGTTCGGCACTGATTATTTTTGTCACCTGGTTTGGTGTGCAGGTTGGCGTTGCCGTAAACGCCTGGTATGGCCCTTTTTATGATTTGATCCAAAAAGCGCTGACGAAAGCCGGCTCGGTTCAAATCAACGAATTTTATGCTCAGGTGATGGCCTTTTTGGGCATTGCCTTAATTGCGGTCGTTATTGGCGTGATGAATGCTTTTTTCATCAGCCATTGGGTATTCCGCTGGCGTACCGCAATGAACAATTATTATATGCACCACTGGCAGCGCTTACGCCACGTTGAAGGCGCGGCTCAGCGTGTGCAGGAAGATACCATGCGTTTTGCCACAACGCTGGAAAGCTGGGGCGTGAACTTTATCCAGGCCATTATGACCCTGGTGGCGTTTCTGCCGGTGTTGATCGCCCTGTCACATCATGTCGAAAACATTCCGATTCTGGGGAATCTCCCTTACGCGCTGGTGATTGCTGCGGTTCTCTGGTCGCTGTTCGGTACCGGTCTGCTGGCGCTGGTCGGGATTAAGCTCCCCGGTCTCGAATTTCGTAATCAACGGGTTGAAGCTGCTTATCGTAAAGAGCTGGTTTACGGCGAAGACAACGCCGACCGTGCCACACCACCCACGGTAAAAGTGCTGTTCAACAACGTGCGGGTTAACTATTTCCGTCTGTATTTTCACTATCTCTACTTCAACATCAGCCGCATTCTTTATCTTCAGGTCGATAACGTCTTTGGACTGTTTCTGTTGTTCCCGTCCATTGTCGCCGGAACGATAACGCTGGGTTTGCTTAACCAGATAACCAACGTTTTCGATCAGGTCCGCAGCTCGTTCCAGTACCTGATCACCTCGTGGTCGACGCTGGTTGAGCTGATGTCTATCTATAAACGTCTGCGCAGCTTTGAGCAGATTCTGGATGACGTGCCGCACGGTGAGATGATGCGTGACGCCTCAGAAGACGTGTCATAACCAGGCTCTTCGCCTGCGGCAGCCTCATGCCGCAGGCAAATTATCGCGAATCCAGAGTCATGAGTCGGTGCCTGCCAGGATTGTTGGCCGCGCTTCACGCAATCCAGACTGACAAGCAGAACCTGGCGACTTGCTGAGCGCAGCAGACCGGTAAACCGGTTACTGATGCGGTTTACGTCTTCCCCTTCTGCCCAGGCTCTGCTTCCCTTAGCCCGTGATGGACTTTGCCATCGGCTGTCGTCCGACCAGGCTTACGTGGTCTTACCGTCTTGCTGCATCAGGGATCGTCCGAGGCCAGCCTGTCTTGCACCTGGCTATTAATGGCAGCAAATCGTCTTTCGCGTGAAATCGCGGCCGCAGCGGAGAAGCCTGCACGTTATCGCGCCCAAAAATCAGGCAAGCGTCTGCACAGCTGACAGGCTTAGTGGCGAATAACAAAGGAGTCTGATGGGGAACCAGGAAGGGAAAAGATGAAACGGCGGGCATCCACAAACGCCGCCAGGACGCCCATAGGCGTCCTGTCAGCACACAACTTCAAGCATTATTTCAGCAGTTCAGCGGTCATGTGCACGCCGTTATTGGTGTTAGCTTCGGTGATTTTATAGGAAGCACCAGCTTCTTGCGCCTGCGCAGCAATTTTCGCTTCGGTGCTGTCCAGAGTAGAACCGGTCGCTGTCACAGTTTGCGCGAAGCCTGCAACAGGAAGAACGGCAAGGGCGATAACAGCAGCAAAAGTTTTGATAGTTTTCATGATAAATTCCTCGGTCATTTTCAGTTTATTTAAGGCGTTTTGCCTTGTGTGAAAACATAATAGGCCGAATATTGATCAGAAAAAAGCAGAGGGTTTTGCTTAAGTTGTTCAATAAAACTGAAATTGAAAAGCACGTTTAGCCCTGTTAAAACACAAAAGGTTAAAAAACCAGACTGCAATAAAAAGGCAGCATATATCGCTGCCATGAGTCACATTAACCGTGATGCCTGACGCGGGAAAAGATCGTTACTGCCGCCACCAGCATCAGCGCGCTACTGGCAAGGAAAACGCCGCCTGCGCCGCGTAAGTCAAACATCCAGCCTCCCGCCGCCGCGCCCACCGTAATCGCTAACTGAATGGTTGCCACCAGTAACCCACCGCCCGATTCAGCATCGTCTGGCACCGCACGAGAAATCCACGTGGACCAGCCCGTCGGCATCGAACCAAACGCCAGGCCCCAGATCGCGACACCGCCTGCAACCAGCCAGCCAGTATGGCCAAAACTCACCAGCATCAGGGCCGTCGCGCCCATCAGCAGGGCCATTCCGCTCAGCGTCAGTGATACGCTACGTGTCACCAGATAACCGGCCAGATACGTACCCACAAAGTTAGCGATGCCAAATGCGAGCAGCACCAGAGACAGCTGGCTGAGGTCAAGCCGCGCCACGCTTTCCAGAAATGGTCGCAGATAGGTGAAAAAAGCAAAGTGGGCAGTAAACATCATGATCACCGCCAGCATTCCCCAGCGCATGACATTTATCCGTAACAACGCCAGCACACCGCCGCTGCGCGCGTTGCCTTCGGCAGGCATGGCGGGAAGGGTGAAAAACTGCCAGAGCAGGGAAGTCGCGCCCAGGCCCGCCGTAAACAGGAAGATCGCTCGCCAGCCTACCAGCCCGCCCAGATAACTGCCCAGCGGGGTCGCAATAATGGTCGCCAGTGAGATACCACTAAACACGATGGAGAGTGCGCGAGGAACCTGATCGGCGGGCACCAGCCGCATGGTAATGGCGGTAGACAACGTCCAGAAGCCACCAATGGCCACTCCCAGCAGGACGCGCGCCAGCAAAATGACGGTCAGATTGGCGGCCAGTGCCACCATCAATGCGGAAACGATGAGCAGTAATGAGAAGGCCAGCATCACCACCCGGCGATCGATGCGTCGGACCAGGCTGCCTACCGTCAGACTGGTGAGAAGCGCAATCAGGGCCGTGACGGTCACTGTCTGTCCCGCCAGACCTTCCGAAACGTTCAGGCTGCGCGCTATCGGCGTCAGCAAACTAATAGGTAAAAACTCGGCGGTAATCAGGCTAAATACGCCAAACGACATCGCAAAGACGGCGCCCCACGCTGGCTGAGTGGGTATGGAAACCTCATCAGCCACTTCAGTGTTGAGACTCATGTTGCTTCTCCGGAAAAAAAAGTAGTGCTGAGCATAGAGGGGATGAGCAAGACGATCTATGATGGTTACACCGTCATTTTTGATAATTCGTCTGGATTTCTGTGATGAGCCGTTACGATGAGTTGACCAGTGAGTTGCTAATGGGCATGCGCCTGTATGGCGTTAACTACCAGCGCATTGCCGTCAGCGCCCCTTTTGGCCTGCGCTTTAATGATTCTCCGGGACGGGCCCAGTTTCATTTTGTCGGGCGCGGTACGCTGCTGGTGCGTGGCGCATCCGGCGCGCTTTTCACGCTGAACAGTGGCGATGCCCTGCTGATCCCTCACGGTAAGCCGCACAGCCTGCTCTCCAGTGAGGATGCCGACTGTCAGTGCATTGACGCGATGGCGAGCAAACCGATCTGTGACAGTATCTGTGCCATTACGGCACCGGCGGATGCCTGTGAAGATGACCACAGCATCCTGTTATTCAGCGCCAGCATGGCATTTGAACTGGGCGGCATGCAGCCGCTGATCAACACGATGCCGGACGTCATGCTGGTCAGTACGCTGCTGTCACACTACCCGGAGATTCGCCCAATGCTGGAGGCGATGGAGCGTGAATCACGTACCCGACACGCGGGTCACGCCGGGATTCTTTCGCGTCTGGCGGATGTGGTTGCGGCCCTGGTGGTGCGTGGCTGGGTAGAAAATGGCTGTGGGCAAAGTAGCGGGCTGGTGCAAGCGATGCGCGATCCGCGCCTGAGTGAGGCCATTGCCGCCATGCACCGTTCTCCGGGCGAGAACTGGACGGTAGAACGTTTAGCGCGCGAAGCCGGTAGCTCACGCTCGGTATTTGCCGAACGCTTTCTTCATGCCACCGGTATGACGCCGCTGCGCTACCTGACCGAATTGCGCATGCGACTGGCGGTTAAACGCATCGCCGACCATGGTGAGGCGCTGGAAACGGTCGCTTTCGATTTGGGCTATGGTTCACTGGCCGCTTTTAGCCGGGCCTTTAAAAGAATAATCGGCCAGTCACCCGGTGCACTGCGTGCCGGCTATACAGGCACGCAGGCGGTCGCGTCTTAGCGAAACACGCTGATCGCTTCAACCAACCGGTTAGCCTGATGCGTCATGCGCCCTGAGGCTTCTGCGCTTTCCTGAACGCGGGCGGCGTTTTGATGGGTAATATCGTCCAGATCTTCCACCGCCGTGCTCACTTCACTCAACGCGGTGGACTGTTCTGCTGTCGCGGCGCTGATTTGGCCGATCAGTGACGTCACGTTCTGGACCTGCTGCACTATGTCCTGCATGGTATGGCCTGCGGCACCCGCATGCTCGTTACCTGAATTGACCCGGCTGGCGCTGGTTTCAACCAGCGCTTTAATCTCGCTGGCGGCTTTTGCGCTGCGCTGTGCCAGGCTCCGCACCTCACCGGCCACCACGGCGAACCCTTTCCCCTGTTCACCCGCTCTGGCCGCCTCTACCGCCGCGTTCAGCGCCAGGATGTTGGTCTGGAAAGCAATGCTGTCGATAACGCTGGTGATACTGGCAATGCGCTGTGAGCTGTCAGCGATTTCTGCCATCATTCCCATCATCTCCTTCATGACCTCGCCGCCCTTGCTTGCCGCTTCACTGGTGTTAACAGAGAGCGAACTCACTTCCTGTGCGGTCTGCGTATTACTTTTTACCGTTGCGGTCATTTCGTTCATGGTCGCGGCCGTTTGCTGTACGTTGGCCGCCGCCTGCTCGGTGCGACGACTCAGTTCATTATTGCTACGGGCAATCGCATCACTGGCACTCAGCACATTAATGGCCTGGCCACTGACATCATCGACTAACCAGCGGAACATCAGCCCCAGCTGTCCAATGGCGCGTAGCGTCAGTCCTACCTCGTCGATGCGATCCATCTGCTCAACCTGATGGCTGGCACCGGTTGCCACACGCAGCGCCTGCCTGCACATGCGCTCGATGGGACGCGAGATCTGCTGTTCGAGCCACAGGCTGGCCAGCAACAGCAGGCAGGCCATACCGCCCGTAAAGCCCGCCAGCGCCAGTGGCGCAACGCCCAATGCCCAGACGCCCGCAACCGACAGCGGCAAGACAGCCAGTAACGCAGTGCGAATGCGCCAGCGGAGCGGCAACGTTTTTAATATCGATCCAAGACGACGCCAGCCGCTGCGTATAATCAGCCCTTTGTGAAACTGGCGGCCCCTTGCGCGTCCTTCGCGGAAATCGCGATATAGCGCTTCACACTGTTTAACCTCCTGCGCTGAGGGCTTAGTGCGCACGGACATATAGCCCTGGACCTTGCCGTCACGCACCACCGGAATGGCATTCGCCCGCACCCAGTAATGGTCTCCGTTTTTACGCCGGTTTTTAACCAGCGCGGTCCAGGGTTCACCCTGTTTTAAGGTGGCCCACATATCTGCAAAGGCTTCTGGTGGCATATCCGGATGGCGCACCATATTGTGCGGCTGCCCTTTTACCTCATCAGAGGTAAAACCACTGGCCTCAATAAAGGCGTCGTTGGCATAGGTGATATAGCTATTCAGGTCGGTCGTTGACATCAGTGTGGCATGATCGTCATAGACATATTCACGCTGGGAAACAGGTTGGTTATTGCGCATAGGAGTCCTTGCTCGTACCAGTCAGACTTACACCAGAAGTGTTAATGAGTGAGTGTTAAAAGGTAAAGATTACCTTTTTTTATGTTTTCGGCACTTGCGTAATGACTCTTTAGTGCTACGCGCAAATTTGTTGCATTTAAAAAGCCGCTTTAGGGCGGCTTTTGGTATTTATACCGCGATCATTCATTGCGAACGTAGCGGGTTGAGTACGCAGACTGGTAAGTCCGAGACAGTGTTAAGGACGTTTTGATGCAACAGATTCCCCATCCTTATTTTTTTACAGACCTGCCTAACAGGCTTTCTTCGTGTTTTATTTATCAATTCAGCGCAGGTCGACATTGCGGGTGCCGAACCACCACGTCAGTAAAAAGCCGCTAACCCAGGCGACAATCAATCCCCCCAGATAGACAGCCATGCCGGCAAAAATCCCCTGATGCGACGTCATCAGCGGCAGCGTGACCAGCCCAGACGGGCCAAATACGGTATTCATGCCCACCGGCAGCCCCAGCCATGCCACTAAGCCAATAAAGAATCCGCCGACCGCACCGCCACAGCAGGCGGTAATAAAAGGTTTGAGGCGCGGCAGCGTTACTCCGTAGATAAGCGGTTCCCCCACGCCCAGTAAGCCTGGCACGATAGCGCCTTTTATCTGGGCACGCAGCAGCGCGCCCTTTTCCGCTTTGCACCAGAGCGCCAGCGAGGCACCGACCTGACCGGCACCCGCCATGGCGAGAATCGGAAACAGTGAGTTAAATCCCTGGGTTTCCATCAGGGCAAAATAGACCGGGATAAATCCCTGATGAATGCCAAACATGACGGCGATCAGGAACAGTCCGGCCAGTAGCGCACAGCCAAACGGGTTGTTATTGAGGTGGATAAAGAGCCATGACATGCCCTTAAACAGCTCGCCGCCGACCGGCATAATCAGCAGGTATGTCAGCGCGCCCGTGATCAATAAGGTCAGCAGCGAGGTGAGAATCATATCCAGATTGTCTGGAATGATCGTGCGCAGCCGCCTTTCCAGCCAGCCACCAAACATGGCCGCCAGCAGCACCCCGATGATATTACCGCGCGGATCGATAGCCAGACCAAAAAAGCTGTCCATACCGCTGTAATAGCCGACTTTGGCATCCGGCACGTAGCCCAGAATAAACAGCGAGGCGATGATGGCCCCGTTTACGCCCGTGCCGCCGAAGGCTTTTTGCGCGTTGTAGCCAATCAGAATGCTGAGGAAGGTAAACAGCCCTTTGCCGAACACTTTCATATAGGCCACGCCCTGAATCAGCCAGCCAGGATGATCGCCAGGCGTGCTCAGGTGCAGGCTTTGCTCAATCAGGGTGGCAAACCCCAGCAGTAAACCTGCGGCAATAAAACCCGGAATGAGCGGCGTAAAAATGGTGGCGAAGCGTGCCAGGAACTGCTGCAGCGCGCCGGTCTGCCTGGCTTTTATCTGCTGTTTCTGTTCTGCCGCTACCTGGTGCAATACCGCGGCATCGCCCTGCGCCTGCGCCAGGATGGCCTGCATCCGTTCTGCCGCCGTCTGTGCCTTACCAGGACCGAGCACTATCTGCAACTGATCATCGCTGTCGATGACGCCTAGCACGCCGGGCAGGCGTTTCAGCCGGGCAATATCGGCCTGATTGTGTCTCAGCGTCAGTCGTAAACGCGTCATACAGTTGCCGCATACGACGATGTTCGCCGCGCCGCCCACTGCCTGCACGATATCGTGCAGAAGTGCATCGGTCATTTTTGCCATTAGCGCGCTCCCGAATCCTGTAATGCTTTGCGGATAAAGCCCTGGTGCTTAGCGAGCAGCGCGATCGCCTCATCGGCATTTAATCCTGCCAACACCATGAGGATGGCGGTTTTACAGTGTCCGCCACAGGCTGACAGCGCCGAGCGGGCGCTGGCTTCATCACAGTCAGTGGCCTGCATAACAATGTTAACCTGCCGCTGCACCAGCTTTTGGTTAGTGGCTTCAACATCCACCATCAGGTTGCCGTAAACCTTACCGCTACGAATCATCGCTCCGGTGGTGAGCATATTCAGCACCAGCTTCTGTGCGGTTCCGGCTTTCATGCGTGATGATCCCGTCACCACTTCAGGCCCCACTACTGGCGTCAGGGCGATATCGGCGACCTGAGCCATTTTGCTGTGTGGATTACAGGTCAGCGCTATCGTGGAGGCACCGCACTGCCGGGCATAGTCCAGCGCCCCCAATACGTAGGGCGTCCGTCCACTGGCAGCGATGCCGACCAGCACGTCGTGGCGGCTAAAGTGAATAGCCTTCAGATCCTGAGCGCCCTGTTCCACATTGTCTTCTGCGTTTTCTACCGCCTGCAAGATGGCCTGATGGCCCCCAGCAATCAGGCCAATAACCTGGTCACGTGGCGTTCCGAAGGTTGGTGGGCATTCACTTGCATCAAGAATACCTAAACGGCCGGATGTCCCGGCACCGCAGTAAATCAGACGTCCCCCTGCGCTGAACGCCGCGCAGATCGCCTCCACCGCGCGCGCAATCTCCGGCACGATCGCCTCCACGGCCAGAGCGACTTTTTTGTCTTCCTCGTTGATGACCCGCAGCATCGCCTCTGTGCTCATTTCATCAATATGCTGGCTGGCCGGATTGCGCCCTTCCGTGATCATCTGACTGAGATCGATTTTCACACTCGTCCTCCACAGGAATAATTTATTCTGGATATTTTTAACACAACGAATGAATAATTCATCCTCTGCCCACGTTTTTTTCTGCGGTGATAAAAACGGGGTAAAAAAAAGGCCCAACCACCGTTGAGCCTTTGTCTTGCTAACCCGCTGTTAACTGGCGGTTTGCGTCCGTAACTGTAATTCGTACGCTTTAGCCTGTTCTGTATCGAACTGGTTTTCCCAGCGCGCAATGACCAGCACTGCCAGAGCATTACCCACCACGTTGAGCGCGGTGCGGGCCATATCCATAATGCGGTCCACGCCCGCAATAAACGCCAGCCCTTCCAGCGGAATACCCACGCTGCCGAGCGTTGCCAACAGCACAACAAAGGATACGCCGGGCACGCCCGCAATGCCTTTGGAGGTGACCATCAGCGTCAGCACCAGAATAATTTCGTCCGTCAGCGACAGATCAATGCCATACAGCTGAGCAATAAAGATGGCGGCGATGCTCTGATACAGCGTTGATCCATCCAGGTTAAACGAATAGCCGGTCGGAACGACAAAGCTGGTAATCGCTTTGGGCGCGCCATAGGCTTCCATTTTCTCCATGATGCGCGGCAGCACGGTTTCTGAACTGGACGTTGAGTAAGACAGGATCAGCTCATCTTTTAAAATGCGCATCAGCGTCGTAATGCGTAGCTTGCAGAAACGCGCGACCGCTCCCAGCACCACAAAGGCAAAGAAGAGGATCGCCACATATACCAGCAGCACCAACTTCGCGAGCGGCCACAGCGACGCGAAGCCAAAGTTAGCAATCGTCACGGCGATCAACGCAAACACGCCCACTGGCGCGTAACGCATAATCATATGCGTCACTTTAAACATGGTTTCTGATACGCCACGGAACAGATTGACCAGCGGATCGCGCTGTTCTGACGGTAGAGCGGACAGTCCCAGCCCAAAAAGTACCGAGAAAAAGATAATCGGCAGCATTTCACCCTTCGCCATTGAGGCAAAGATGTTCTGCGGGATCAGCGACAGGATGGTCGCCACCAGACTGTGGGTGCCTTCCTGCACCTGAGCGGTTGTGGCTTCATATTTAGAGATGTCCACCGTTGCCAGCGTAGACATATCAATGCCGGTGCCGGGCTTAAACACGTTGGCCAGGGTAATACCAACAACAATGGCAACGGTGGTAATCACTTCAAAGTACAAAATGGTTTTGAGACCAATGCGTCCCAGCTTTTTCGCATCCCCGACACCCGCAATGCCGACAATCAAGGATGAAATCACGATGGGCACGACAATCATCTTAATCAGATGAATAAAGATATCGCCCGCCGGGCTGAGAATATTATTGACTAACCATTCACGATCTTCTGGCTGATTATGCAACACGGCACCCACGATGATGCCAAGCACAAGTGCGATCAGAATCTGCCAGGCAAGGCTGATTTTAAAACCTTTCATAACGCGTAATTTCCTCAGTCAAAACCCGTTTCTCTCTACTGCGAAGGTGCAGAAGACAATACACACAGGGAAGTGAGCAAAAAGCCCGGTAAATTAGAGGGTGTTTATAGACGGCGTCCCGCATTGAAATGCGATGATTTCCATACCCATTTTCAGACGCGGTCTGAGTTGATACCTGATGATCAGGGGCGAGATAAGTACCATTTTCACTGTGGTAAATGCAACCCTTGGAGGCTTCGATTAAAACTTCACCATCTCTTAAGCATAAAATGCTGGCACAGGCGCAAATCCCTAACCTGCTGTTATGAAAAGTAAACCTTCGATAAGTTTTCGCATAGCTATTCAGGCAATGCTCAATGTCTGCGCGGTTCGTTCGCTGTTTTTTTAACCAGAGCCCTTCACAAAATGTTGCAACTTAAATCCCCATTTTTTGCAGGGAGTTAGTGGGATTTTACCCAATTCACGACGTTTTTATGTCAGCAAGGTTAACGCGTGATCTATGGCGCAAAAAAGAAACAAAACCGGTTGTCGGGCTTCACTTAACCATTGATTGACATATGATTAACATCTTCAAGGAGATTCGCCATGAGCCAACATCATATCTATCCTGTTCCAGAAAATATTGCAGCAAACGCGCTGATTACTGCCGAACAGTATCAGGCGATGTACCAGCAATCGGTTACCGATCCAGAAACATTCTGGGGGGAGCAAGGTAAAATCCTTGACTGGATAAAGCCTTACAGCAAAGTTAAAAACACGTCTTTTGCGCCTGGCAATATTTCCATTCGTTGGTATGAGGACGGCACGCTCAATCTGGCGGCGAACTGCCTGGATCGTCACCTGGCAACCCGGGGCGATCATCCTGCCATCATCTGGGAAGGTGATGATGCCAACGAAAGCAAAACAATAACCTTTCGTCAGCTTCACGCCGATGTCTGTCGCTTTGCCAACGTGCTGGAGCTGCTCGGGGTTAAAAAAGGCGATGTCGTCGCGATTTATATGCCAATGGTGCCGGAAGCCGCGGTCGCCATGCTGGCCTGCGCGCGCATTGGCGCCGTGCATTCGGTTATTTTTGGCGGCTTTTCACCGGAAGCGGTGGCAGGTCGTGTGATCGACTCCAGTGCAGCCTTAATTGTGACAGCCGATGAAGGCGTGCGCGCGGGGCGTACGATCCCACTGAAAAAAAATGTGGATGATGCGTTAAAAAATCCCAACGTAAACAGCGTGAAAAACGTCGTGGTCTTTCAACGTACCGGCAAAGACGTCGGTTGGGTTGAAGGACGTGACAGGCACTGGCACGAGCTGATGCAGAACGCCAGTACCAACCACTCTGCGGCAGAAATGCAGGCAGAAGATCCGCTGTTTATCCTGTATACCTCAGGTTCAACCGGCAAGCCGAAAGGCGTGCTGCATACGACCGGCGGCTATCTGGTTTACGCTGCGACCACCTTTAAGTTTGTTTTTGACTACCATCAGGACGATATCTACTGGTGTACGGCTGACGTAGGCTGGGTTACCGGCCACAGCTATCTGCTGTATGGCCCGCTGGCCTGCGGTGCCACGACGCTGATGTTTGAAGGCGTGCCCAACTGGCCGACGTCCGCCCGCATGGCGCAGGTGGTGGATAAGCATAAAGTCACCCTGCTCTACACCGCGCCCACGGCTATCCGCGCGCTGATGGCCGAAGGGGACAAGGCGATTGAAGGCACCGACCGTAGCAGCCTGCGTATTATGGGTTCGGTCGGTGAGCCGATTAATCCGGAAGCCTGGGAGTGGTATCACAAAAAAATCGGCAACAGCCAGTGTCCAATAGTGGATACCTGGTGGCAGACCGAAACCGGGGGGTTTATGATCACCCCGCTACCCGGCGCAACGCGGCTTAAGGCCGGTTCTGCGACCACGCCTTTCTTTGGCGTACAGCCCGCGCTGGTCGATAATGAGGGGCATCCTCAGGAAGGAGCCTGCGAAGGTAACCTGGTTATCACTGACTCCTGGCCAGGCCAGGCCCGAACGCTGTTCGGCGATCACGACCGTTTCGAACAAACCTATTTCTCTACCTTCAAAAATGCCTACTTTAGCGGTGACGGCGCGCGACGGGATGAGGACGGTTATTACTGGATCACCGGCCGCGTGGATGATGTGCTGAATGTGTCAGGGCATCGTCTGGGCACGGCAGAAATCGAATCGGCCCTGGTTTCCCACCCTAAAATTGCCGAAGCCGCTGTGGTGGGGATCCCGCACAGCATTAAGGGCCAGGCCATTTACGCCTATATCACCCTGAATCACGGCGAGGAGCCCTCACCAGAGCTTTATACCGAAGTGCGTAACTGGGTACGCAAAGAAATTGGCCCGATCGCCACGCCCGATGTGCTGCACTGGACCGACTCTCTGCCAAAAACCCGCTCCGGTAAAATCATGCGCCGTATCCTGCGGAAAATCGCCGCGGGTGATACCAGTAATTTAGGCGATACGTCAACGCTGGCCGATCCTGGCGTCGTTGAGAAACTGCTTGAAGAGAAACAGTCCATCACCATGCCGTAACAACCCGGCGGAAAGCATCAGGCTTTCCGCCACCACTTCCCTACGTAGTGTGTTTCTGTAGTCACAAAAATATAACTCATTCACGCTTTTGCGTGAGGTCCACGCCTGCATGCTTCTGGAGATAATGTGATGAATGATGCCCTGCCCGAACAGGAAAGGATCTACCAACAAATTGAACGTAATCCTCGCTTTCAGGAATTGGTACACAAGCGCCAGTCCTTTGCCCTGCTGCTGTCGTTAATTATGCTGGTGCTGTATGTCGGCTTTATTCTGCTTATTGCTTTTGCCCCTGGCTGGCTGGGCACGCCTCTTCATGCCGGCACCAATGTGACACGCGGCATTCCGCTCGGCGTAGGGCTGATCGTCATCTCCTTTGTCCTGACCGGCGTGTACGTCTGGCGCGCAAACGGCGAGTTTGATCGTCTGACGAAGGCTATCCTCAGCGAGGTAAAACCATGATCCGTCTTATGCTGTGGATGCTGGCAGCGCTGCTGCCGTTTTCTGCTCTGGCCGCCGATGCCATTACGGGCGCGGTACAGAAACAGGCTGTTAACTATCAGGCGATCGTCATGTTTGTGATTTTCGTCGGCGCCACGTTGAGTATCACTTACTGGGCGTCGAAGCGAACGCGTTCGCGTAGCGATTACTACACCGCAGGCGGAAATATCACCGGCTTTCAGAATGGGCTGGCCATGGCAGGCGACTTTATGTCCGCCGCCTCTTTTCTGGGTATTTCGGCGCTGGTGTATACCTCGGGCTATGACGGCTTAATCTATTCGCTGGGCTTTCTGGTCGGCTGGCCGATGATTCTGTTTCTGATTGCAGAACGGCTGCGTAATCTGGGGCGCTATACCTTTGCCGATGTTGCCTCGTATCGCCTGAAGCAAAAACCTATACGCACCCTGTCAGCCTGCGGTTCACTGGTGGTGGTTGCGCTCTATCTGATTGCTCAGATGGTTGGGGCAGGTAAACTGATCCAGCTTCTGTTCGGCCTCAATTATCATATCGCCGTTATCCTGGTGGGGATCCTGATGGTGATGTACGTGCTGTTCGGCGGCATGCTGGCGACGACCTGGGTTCAGATCATCAAAGCCGTTCTGTTGCTGTTTGGTGCCTCATTCATGGCCATTATGGTAATGAAAAGCACCGGTTTTAGCTTTAATACGCTGTTCACCGAAGCGATGGCTGTCCACCCGAAAGGCGCGGCCATTATGCAGCCCGGCGGGCTGGTTAAAGATCCCATTTCTGCCCTGTCGCTGGGGCTGGGGCTGATGTTTGGTACGGCGGGATTGCCGCATATTCTGATGCGCTTCTTTACCGTTGCCGACGCCAAAGAGGCACGTAAAAGCGTATTTTGGGCCACCGGTTTTATGGGGTACTTCTACTTTCTGACCTTTATTATCGGCTTCGGCGCCATACTGCTGGTCGGTGCCAACCCGGCCTTTAAAGATGCCTCCGGCGCGTTAATCGGCGGCACCAATATGGCGGCTGTACACCTGGCGAATGCGGTTGGCGGCAGCACCTTCCTGGGCTTTATTTCAGCCGTGGCATTCGCCACGATTCTGGCCGTGGTGGCTGGCTTGACGCTGGCGGGCGCTTCGGCGGTCTCTCACGATTTGTACGCCAGCGTTTACCGTAAGGGCCAGGCCAGCGAGCGCGACGAGCTGCGGGTATCGAAAATTACGGTGCTGGTGCTCGGTGTTGTGGCGATCGCCCTGGGTATTCTGTTTGAAAAACAGAACATCGCGTTTATGGTAGGCCTGGCGTTCTCGATTGCGGCCAGCTGTAACTTTCCGATTATCCTGCTTTCCATGTACTGGTCTAAACTCACCACCCGCGGCGCGATGGTCGGCGGCTGGTTAGGGCTGATCACCGCCGTGGTGCTAATGATTCTTGGCCCTACCGTCTGGGTTCAGGTGTTGGGCCATGCTTCGCCAATCTATCCGTATGAATATCCGGCCCTGTTCTCTATTACTATCGCCTTTGTGGGCACCTGGCTGTTTTCGGTAACCGATCATTCGCAACAGGGCGCAGAAGAGCGCTCACGCTTCCGGGCGCAGTTTATTCGCTCCCAGACCGGTGCCGGTATTGAGCAAGGCAAAGCGCACTAATCCCTTTTCCCGGGCATAAAAAAGGGCAGGGTCCGCGAGGCCCCTGCCCTTTTTCTCAGGCCACTATCAGAAGCGCAGTGATGCGCCCACGTATGGACCATCGACCAGGACGTTGTCTTTACGACCGCCTTTATTATTCAGCTCGATATACTGATAACCCACGCGCAGGTTAAGCAGAGAGACCGGCGTAAAGCTCACACCGCCGCTTGCTTCCTGGTAGCTGTCCAGATGATCGGTAAGGCCTTCCGGCGCATAATAATACTGGCCGTACAGGCCCCACATGCTGTTGAAGTTGTACTGCGCGCTGCCGCCCAGCGCCACCGCAAATCCGTCTTTCCCGTCTTCAGGATGGGTAAAAATCGCCTTTGCGGTTGGCGCCAGTCGCAGATCGCCGAAA
Organism: Pantoea sp. V106_11; assembly: GCF_029967885.1. Classification (NCBI taxonomy): domain Bacteria; kingdom Pseudomonadati; phylum Pseudomonadota; class Gammaproteobacteria; order Enterobacterales; family Erwiniaceae; genus Pantoea; species Pantoea sp. V106_11. The sequence goes on along the minus strand of NZ_JASCAK010000030.1, from coordinate 71,030 downwards.
TCGACGTTGTAGCCCAGGCCAGCGCCGTAAGTGCTGCCGTCATGATCGCTACGCAACCAGTTGCCGTTCAGGAACAGGCCTGGTGAGGTCGTGCCCAAACCGACATTCAGGTTGGTGCTGTGCTCGCCAACATCGACGCTGCCCTCGATGGCCTGCGCGGCGCCGCTCAGCATAATGAAGCTCAGAGCGCTTCCGGTAACAAGTTGCTTAAACATGATTCTCTCCATGATGGGTCAAATAATTCCGCATCAAGGGTAGCAGTCTGAAACGAGGTGACAACTAAATTTGGAAAGCTTTACGTAAAAAGAGATGTCATTTTGTGCCAAAACGGACAACGCGCTGTAAGTTAAGCGGAAAAGAGCGGATGACAGGCGCATTCAGGCCTGTCATCACCCGGCTCAGTGTGCCCACATCAGGTGCCCGATGAACGGCGCCAGTATGACGGTTACTACACCAGACAGCATCATCACCAGGCTTGATACCACGCCTTCCTGCTGCCCCAGTTGATAAGCGCGTGCCGTACCGGCACCGTGCGAAGCGGCACCGAATCCGGCCCCTTTCGCCACGCCCTGTTTGATGGCGATGCGCAGGAACAGCACATCCCCTACCGCCATGCCAAATACGCCTGTCACAACCACAAACAGCGCCACCAGATCGGGCTGCGCACCCATGGGTTTGGCCGCCGCCAGCGCAAAGGGCGTAGTAATGGAGCGCACGGCCAGACTTCGCTGAATAGTTTCCGGTAAATTCAGTAAGCGCGCCAGCCAGACGGAACTGCATACCGAGACCGTTGTGGCGGTTAACACACCGGCACTCAGCGATAACCAGTGCCGTTTAATCACCGCCAGATTTTCATAGACCGGCACCGCAAAGGCCAGCGTCGCGGGGCCCAACAGCCACAGTAGCCAGTGGCTTTCCGCAATATAGTTTTGCCAGCTGATATGGGTCAGCAGCAGCAGCGCCACCAGAATGAGCGGGGTCATGATCAGCGGCATCAGTAACAGTGTTGGCCAGCGGCGATACAGCCGTTTATTCAGGTAATAAATCAATAGCGTGACGGCCGCACACAGCAGGCTGATAAACAGATTACGCATCGCCGCCGCCCTGCTTACGCGCGGCCCGCGCGACCTCGAAGCGGTACAGGCGATCCACCACCAGGGCGGTCGTTGCCAGCACCAGTAGCGTACTGACCGCAATCACCACAAAAATCCGCCAGCCATCAATCTGCAACAGATCAGCGTAATTCACCACCGCCACCACCGCCGGGATAAAAAACAGCAGCATCTCTGCCAGCAGCCAGCTGGCACCGACTTTCACCCAGCGCAGCGGCAAAACGCGTAGCGCAATCAGCATTAACATCAGCAGCATGCCGACAATGTTGGCCGGCAGCGGCAGATGCAGCCAGTTCACCAGCTGCTCGCTGGCGACGAATACCGAGATAAACAGCGCCAGCTGTAGCGGTAAGCTGAGCCGTTGCAGCCTGTCGAGGTTAAGGCGCGGCAATGCCAGGGCCATCATTTTTCTCCCATATTGTTAATGCGCTCAGTATAGAATCACGAGGTACTGTGAAAAAAATGAATTAAAATTATTAAAATCATGCCAGAAAGGAATAGTTATGGACGTTCGTGCGTTGCGTTACTTTACCGAAGTGGTACGTCAGCAGAGTTTTACCCGGGCCGCGCAAAAGCTGTTTGTGACGCAGCCGACGATCAGCAAAATGGTGCGTCAGCTGGAAGAGGAACTGGACTGCGCGCTACTGCTTCGCGATGGACGTCGCCTGCATCTCACGGACAGCGGACAAGCCGTTTATCAACGCGGACTGGCTATTTTGCAGGAGTTCCATCAGCTTGAGGCAGAGATAGGCGATATCAATCAGTTGAAAACCGGCAAGCTGCGGCTCGGTATTCCCCCAATGGTCGGCATGCAGATCGCCGGATCGGTTTCGGCGTTTCGTCGCCGGTATCCGGGCGTGGAACTCAGCATTGCTGAGTTTGGCGGCTTAACGGTTCAGGAGGCGGTGCTGGCAGGCACGCTGGATATTGCCCTGACGGCGCTCCCGGTCGATGCCGAATTACCCCTGGAAACGTTATCGCTGATGCAGCATCCGTTATGTGTCTTACTGCCCCGTCAGGAACCCTGGCTGCAACGCACCCAGCTCAGCCTGCGCGATTTGGCTCCGCATCCTTTGCTGATCTTTAATGAAGAGTTTTCGCTGAACCGCCAGTTAATGAAAGCTTTTCAGCGTCAGGAGATAACCCCTACCATTGCCGTGCGTAGCGGGCAGTGGGATTTTCTGGCCGCCATGGTGCAGGCCGGGATGGGGCTGGCAATTTTGCCGGAGCCGATATGCCAGCGGTTAGATAAACAGTCGTTACTGTGGCTGCCGCTGGAATCCGAGCTTCAGTGGCATCTGGGGCTGATCTGGCGGGAAGGCAGCTATCTGTCACGCAGCGCGCAGGCGTGGATTGCGTGTTGCCGCGAACACTGGCCCGATCAGGCGCCGCGCCTCTCCGTCTAGTGCAGCAGCCCGCCCGGCCGTCGCAGAACGCAGGTGACCGGGCGGGCGCGGCGCAACAGGGAGTTTACTCTTCTTTCTCGATCAGAAGCGCTTCCAGCAGGTCCAGATCGTGCAACAATTTTTGCATCGTTTCGTTGGATATCTGCTGGGTGGCACGCAGGTGATACACTTCGGCACGTTCGGCACGCAGTGCGTTCAAACGGAAGCGACGTTCCAGGTTCTCGGCAAACAGCGCGTGCTCGAGGTCGTTTTTCCCCTCCGCACGGCGACGCAGGTTGCCGATGACACGCAGGCTGACCTCTTTCAGCAGCTCAGGATCGATATTTTCGTCGGTTTCCTTTTCGAGCCGTGCCTCCATCTTTTGCAGACTCTCGATAGCCACACCGGCCATCACCGCTCTTGCATGCTGAAGTTCGTGCCGATGAGCACTCTTATCCATCGTCTCGACGCCGCGCAGCAGCACCGGCAGAACAATGACGCCAACCAGTAACGAGAACAGAATCACGCCGGTTGCGATAAACACCAGCTCATAGCGCGCCGGGAAAGGATTGCCGTTGCTCAGGAACAGGGGAATCGACAGGACACCCGCCAGGGTGATGGCCCCGCGCACGCCCGCAAAAGAGGCAATCAGCAGTTCGCGCAAAGAGTAGCTGGAGAAAACTAATGGCTTGTTTTTTAACAGGCGCTTGCTGAAACGCTGCATGATCCACAGCCAGCCGAAACGGACCACCATTAACGCCGCATAGACCAATGCGATATCTGCAAAGATCATCCAGATATCCACGTTGGGATCCGCGTTCGCCTGTTGAATGGAATTTTCCAGGATAGAGGGCAATTGCAGGCCCAGCATCAGGAACACCATGCCGTTAAACACAAACTCCAGCATGTGCCAGACGCTATTGGCGCGCAGTCGCATGGTCAGCGGGGCCTGACGGATAATACCGGAGCGCGTGATGGTCATCCCGGCCGCGACGGCGGCTAAAATGCCGGAAACGCCCAGGTGTTCTGCAATCAGATACGAGGCAAACGGCAGCAGCAGCAGCAGGACGATCTGTGTGGCGGCATCGTCCCCACCGCTCCAGCGGTTCAGGACACGCAGTGACTTACCGTAGAGCCAGCAGACCGCAACACCGGCAATTAAGCCGCCGACCGCCACTTTCAGGAATTCGACGCTGGCACCGCCCCAACTAAACACCATGGTGCCCATCGCCACCGCGACGGCAAATTTCAGTGAAACCAGGCCAGAGGCATCGTTCATCAAGGCTTCGCCCTGAAGTATTCCCATAATTTTCTTAGGAATGCGGCCTTCGCCGACAATGCCTGACAGCGCCACGGCATCGGTAGGTGATAACACTGCCGCCAGGGCGAAAGCAGGGATAAGAGGAATACCGGGAACCGTCCAGTAAATCAGATAGCCAATTCCGACGACGGTAATCAGCACCAGCACCAGCGCCAGGCCAAGAATTTCCCGCCCGTAATGCAGAAACTCGCTAACCGGCGTTTTCCAGCCGTCAGCAAATAACAGCGGCGGAATAAATAAGACGAGGAACAGTTCCGGATCAAAATCCACATGCAGGCCGAAGTTAGGCCAGGCCAGTAGCGCACCGACGGCGATCTGCACCAGCGGTAGCGGGATTTGAAAAGGCAAGATACGTGCGGCGACCCCGGAGAGCGACACCACCAGTGTCATAATTAAAATAGTAAAAAAGATTTCCATGCTTTCCTTAGGCGGTTGTTATCTTCGAATCAACTATAAGTTAAAAGTGTAAAACAAACTGGCCAGGGCAGGAAAAGCAAGCCGTGCTTAAAAGACCAAAAAGCGGATAATTCCGGACGCTCCGCTGAACGTCCGGTTTGACAGTCAGATCGCCCAGCCTCCGGCATAAAAGGCGACTAACGCGGCGGCAATCACGACAGTGCCCACGTTGAGCTTACGCCACTCGCCCGCAAACAGACGGCCCACCACCAGAGTGGCGAACCCCATCATAATGCCGGTAACGATGTTACAGGTCAGCACGATAATCACCGCCGTGAGCAGGCCGGACATGGCATCAACGAAGTCACCGAAATCGATCTTGGCCACGTTGCTCAGCATCAACAGGCCGACATACATCAACGCTGGCGCGGTGGCGTAAGCCGGCACCAGGTATGCGATCGGCGACATGAACAGAATGACCAGGAACAGGAGACCCACAACGATCGCCGTCAGGCCGGTTTTACCGCCCGCCGCCGTACCGGCGGCAGACTCAATGTAGACTGCCGCCGGCGAAGCACCGACAAGGCCAGCAAACAGGCTACTGACGGAATCCGTGGTCAGCGCCCGACCACCGTTGATGATCTGCCCGTCTTTATCCAGCAGATTGGCCTGGCCCGCAACCGCGCGGATCGTGCCGGTGGCATCAAAGACCGCCGTCATCACTAGCGCCAGCACGCTGGGCAGCACCGCAGGCTGCAAGGCGCCCATGATGTCCAGGCTAAAGAGCTGTGACTCACCCTGCGCATCACGCAGGCTGGGCAGGGCAAACAGTCCCTGCCAGCGCACGGCCGGGTCGAACACCAGCCCCAGAGCAGAAATCGCGATAACGGTCAGTAAAATACCGCCAGGCACGCGGCGTTTTTCCAGGCCAAAAATGGCGGCCAGCCCCAGCAATGACATCATGACGGGGAACGACGTAAACTGGCCCAGGGCAACGGGTAACCCTGAGGCCGGATTTCTGACGACCAGTCCCACGTTGTCTGCCGCAATCAGCAGCAAAAACAGACCAATGCCGACGCCCGTTCCGTGCGCAACCCCCATTGGCAGATTGCGTAAGATCCAGGCGCGAATCCCGGTGGTGGAAATCAGGGTAAAGAGCAGGCCCATCAGGAACACGGCACCCAGCGCCACGGGTACGCTAATGTGCTGACCCAGCACAAGGCTGAAAGCGGTAAACGCCGTCAGTGAGATAGCACAGCCAATTGCCATGGGTAAATTCGCCCACAGCCCCATGATGATCGATCCCACGCTCGCCACCAGACAGGTCGCAACGAACACCGCCGTGGGTGAAAATCCCGCCTTACTGAGCATGCCGGGCACCACGATCACTGAATAAACCATGGCGAGGAACGTAGTCAGCCCGGCGACAATTTCCTGTCGCACGCTGCTGCCACGGGCCGAGATGGCGAACCAGGCATCCAGCTTTCCACCGGACGGGCGTGATTCAATTGACATAGTTGAGCCTCAAAAATTGTTGTAGTGGGATCGTGCGGTAACGGCCCTGACGTCCCTGGAAACCTGTCATCGCCAGCGGGCAGCCGGCAAAAGGCAAACGTTTACTTCGCCGCACAGAACGGGACGTCACGCTGCCCCGTTTAAAGGGGGCAGATTATCCGGCGTTTAACCGCCGTTTTTCAACCGCTGAGTGAGGATTGGTGACTATAAAGATCAGGTTGATAACATCAGGAATGCTCTTGATACCATCATTTAACATTCTGTCCGTCAGGATAAGGCGTCAAAAACGAGAAGGCAGGCAAGAATGACGCCGGGCGGCGTCATCGGGCAACGTGCATCAGCCAGAAAGATTAATCTCACCGCCTTGTTGAATAGCGCGCTGCCAGGCCGCGCGCTGTTGCACGGTCGTTAACCATTTTTGCGTAGCGGGGGCATCTTTCAGTCCGGCGCGCTGGCTCAGCGCCAGAATAGGGAAACTCATCTGCACATCCGCAATGCTGAAGCGCTGACCCGCGAACCACGGCTGTGTTGAAAGGTGAGCTTCAATGACCTGCTTGTGCAATTTGAGTTGTTTATCCAGCCAGGCTTTCTGAACGCCTTTACCCAGCGCCGCGCCCACGGGGCGAAGCAACCAGGGCACCGGCGCGCTGCCAAGGCGGCCAAAAACCAGCTTCATCACCAGCAGCGGCATCAGTGAACCTTCCGCATAGTGCAGCCAGTAACGCGCCTGTAGCTGCGCCTCTTCATCAGTGAGCTGCAGCCGTTTTTCGCTGTCGTATCTTTCTTCCAGATACTCAAGGATGGCACCGGACTCGGCCACCACGCGATTGCCATCGGTGATCACGGGCGACTTCCCTAACGGATGCACTTTTTTTAAAGCGTCCGGTGCCAGCATCGTGGGTTCGCGCTGGTAGCGCTTGACCTGGTAAGGCACTTCCAGCTCTTCCAGCATCCACAGCACCCGGTGAGAGCGCGATTGTTCAAGATGGTGAACGGTGATCATCATGGTTCCCTGTGAGTGAATATGCTGCAAGTATAGACGTCACCTTGTCTTATGCAGGGAACCATCCTGCTCAGGATCGAGCAGTACCGCGCCAGAGCCCTGCTGGCCCAGCAGGTCGCCAGGGTTGCGCAGCGGGCAGTCACGCATTGATAAACACCCACAGCCAATGCAGCCATCCAGATCGTTACGCAGGCGCGTCAGCGTTTCGATGCGCTTATCCAGTTCGTCGCGCCAGTGCTGCGTCAGATTGCCCCATTCCTGAGCAGACATCCGCTTATCTGCCGGCATGTTCTCAAGGCTGTCACTGACGCTGGCGAGCGGAATACCAATGCGCTGTGCAATTTTAATAATGGCCACCCGTCGCAGCACATCACGGCTGTAACGCCGCTGGTTTCCGCTATTGCGGGTGCTGAAAATCAGCCCTTTGCTTTCATAAAAGTGCAGTGCAGAAACGGCGACGCCGCTTCGGCGCGCCACTTCGCCCGGTGTCAGCACGGGTTTTGGGTAATTGCGATCTTTTTTCATTTGGCACTTTACCTCAAGTTAACTTGAGGAATTATACTCTTTTCCCATCAGAACGACACCTTCCCTTATGATGTCATGCGCCAGCGAGCGGACCCGGTTTTATCGCCGAAAGCCTGTTAATTCCGCATGAACGCTAAGGGGAAATTCACCAGAAGGATGAGGCCATGATACAAGAAGAGATCATTCATTCACTGACGCACTGGATTGACCAAAACCTGGATAAGAGCCTGTCAATTGACGAAGTCGCCGCCAAATCAGGCTATTCGAAATGGCATCTGCAACGTATGTTCCGTAGCGTGACGAAACAGACGTTGGGTGGCTATATTCGCGAACGCCGCCTGACGCTGGCCGCTGAAGCGCTGCGACAAACGCAGCGGCCGGTGTTTGATATTGCGATGCAATATGGCTATGACTCGCAACAGACATTCTCACGCGTTTTTCGTCGCCAGTTTTCACAAACGCCCACGGCTTATCGCCACGCGATGCGCCGCCAGGCCATCCAGCGTCCGCGTTTGATGCGCTTTGACTGCAGCGACACGATGACCAGCTTTACCCAGCGGACAACGGGAGAATGCTGTCCGGTTAGCTGACGCGCTCCGTGCGCCTGCCCAAGCGCACGCCGCATTCAGTGCCCCAACCTTGTCGTAAGCGCCCTCTTTTTCTGCTGCCAGATCAGACAAATTTTGTACAAAAATCAGAAATCGGATGATATAGTGTGACCCACATCACATTATGACACTTGTTGCCGACGAAAGAGCCCGACCTGACAGACTTTTCCGCCGACGTGATGTTCGCAGACAGTCAGGCGTAATCTCCGATTTTGAGGTCAAAATTGATGGCGACTTTAACCACCAGTTTTCTTGTTATGCGCTGGGAATTGCTTAGCGCGATAATGATGTTTTTTGCCAGCACGCTAAAAACCCGTCTCCGCCAGGACAGTCATCACGTCATGGCGTTTCTCTGTGGCAGCGTAGGCGTTGGGATGTCGTGCTGGTTCGTGACCGGCTTGATGGGCATCACGTTGAGTATGGAAAACGTGCACCATTTCTTTAGCGTCTCTAAAGATGTCTTTATCGACGTGATGAGTCGAGCGCCCGCTAACTGGCAAATGCCCTGATAAACTCATAAAAAACCCCGCAAAGCGGGGTTTTTTATATTGCTGTGTAGCGTCAAATTTTCTTCAACATAACAGGAATGGCAACGTCCTGTATTTCTACGTCCGGCCTCTGCGTTCCGCGACGATCCTGAATCCACATTTCACCCATCATCTTATCCAGCCCGCGATCCAGACCCGTCACCATGCCTGCGCCTGGCGTGAACGTCAGCTCGCCAAAATAAATGTGTTCATCATGGATATACCAGTCCACACGGACATAGTCGAAGTCGCTGGCCAGCGTTTTGCTTAACGCCAGGGCCTGTTGTAACGATGGCATCACCGTCGAAACGTCCAGCCCGGTATCGCGAATTTTATGGAACGCCTCACTCAGGTTGTTCACATAAAAATTCATTGAGAGCTGAGGCTGACAGCGGTTGTAAATGACCTGAAGCACATACTCAAAGTTGCCATCGCGCTTATTAAACATGTGGAACTTGTAGTCAACCGGGGCACTTTTGCCATCACCAATGTATTGCTCAACCAGAATACGTGGCTTGATGTAGCGATAGTGAATCTCACGCGCTTCGTTGGCGAAGTCAGTCTTTAACCACGTGTAGCAGTTATGAATGATTTGCTGCTTCCGGAGTGCGTTAGGTTCCTCCAGCACGATCTCGACCATGTTTGACGCATGATTCGGTTTGATCACCGTTCCCTTCCAACGCGTCAGATTGTTCAACGTGGTGGGATCGGTCGTGTCATGAAGCAGCGGTATCAGATATTCATTGCCGATCTTCTCAGCAATAAACTCACGCACCGAAAACTTGTCAGACAGGCGGGCATAGAGCTGATAGTCACCATGAATGAACTTGCGGTACAGCACTTTTTCATTGAACACCTTGGGCTCACGCAGGTTGGGGAGCCTTCTGAACTTACGGAAATAATAAATCCGGTCCTGATAAGTCCAGGGCATCTTCTTGATGAAGTATTGCAAACTTCTTCTGAGCTCGTGTTTTAACTTGAGCATATTTGACCTCATTTGTAGGTTTTGTAGTTGAGTGAGGAAACCTGGATTTTTTGAATCACGCCGTGTTTAAAGAAATAATTCATGACGGTCAGGGACAGGAGCTCTGATAGAAAAACGCTCCATGCGGCTCCTGTAATGCCATAGCCCTGAATCAGCCACCAGGAAAGCGGCATACTGATGATCACCAGACAAATGATTTTCTTCAGTAAATAATCAAAGCCCCCTTCCTTTACCATGTAGCGATACGCGACGGTGCCCAGCGCCGAAAAGCTGGTCGCTATCGACAGCAGGGTGATGAGATTGCCTGACTGGGTAAACGCTGGGCCATACAGCGCGATGATTATCTGTTCACCGAACAGTGCGACGATCAGCAACATCAGCAAAGACACGGCCATCACGTAGCCATTGAGCCGCGCCGTCAGCCTGATCGCTTCCTCACCGCGCGCGCGAAAAATTTCGCTAAAGCACGAGGTGATGAGTGCGACGGGAATAAAAATCCACGAGGCGGCGATGGTATTGGCTGCGGCAAACAAGCCAAGCTCCTGGGCCGATGCGATGCCAGCCAAAAACATCTGCGCGGCTTTTACCTGGACAGAGATAAAAATGCTGGAAATCGCCAGAGGCAATCCGGCATACATCAGGTAACGCAAATACAGCGTTCGCGTCTCGCGCGGCGGAAGCTGGTCCTGATGTGCCTGATAAAAGGTGTAACGTTTGATGGCGTAAGGCACCAGCGTGACCGTGATAACCGAAAGCGTTAGCCACAATGGATTGAGACGCAGCCAGGCAATGATAAAGCTCAGGGCAAAACTCATCAGCATGCCAATCGCATTCGCCACGGTATTCAGCTTTGACGCCAATCGTGCATTGTTGTAAACGCTAAAGGTGTCCTGTGTGACAAAAACAGACGCAACAAAAGAGGCCAGTGCAAATGCCAGGAAGTTCTCCTGCATGTTGTACCAAACCCAAATTAATACTGGCCCTGAGGTGAGAAGTAATAAACCCATGCGCAACGTGCGTGCGATGCGCATTAAACGTAAACCTTTGGCCGCATTTTTGCTGATACGTTTAAACAAAATTGTTTCAGTGCCAAAGAGGGCTATGGTTTGCACCATAGCAAATAATGACGTTGAAAATGCCATCTGACCAAATAGGGTCGGACCGAAGGATTTTGCCACATATGACGTCACGAAAATGACGCCAAAGACGGAGATAATCTTTTCAGACATCATCCAGGCGGCATTAGACATTACGCTCAATTTCATCGACTGTTCCTTAGTATTACTCTACATCTACCACTTCGGTGCCCATCCCTGGGACGAATTAATAAGCGCTTAAATTTCATAGCGAAATTATAAACATCGCGCCAGTCCGGCGCGAAAATGAGAATCCAGTCTTATTTTATCGGGAGAATTCAGGAGAATTCTGATTATATCTGGACCGAATACCCTCTACTGGAAACGATTTCAAATTGAAACCAATAATGTTTCCAAAAACCATCCTCCCTGAATAAAACAGGTCAGGCGGCTTTGAATATCAAATTTACAGTCATTTTTTATCTTTGGGATGCGATGAATTTATATCAAAAACCCCATACCAGGAAGGCGCGACATCCCGATAAGAATAAAATAAGATTTATCCCATGATGATATTTATTCTAAATATCTTAATTTAACCCTCGCAATTTAACGTCCGTATTTAAATACGGCACTCAATGAAATCATACAGTACCAAAGGTTAATAAAGTAATTCTCATCCATTAATTGATAAGAAAGGTAAGAGCATTTATGAGAAAGTCACGATATAGCGAAGATCAAATCACAAATGCCATTAAAGCTTCTGAATCGGGCGTTAAGGTTAAAGAGATTTGTGAAGAGCTGGGCATCTCTGAGGCAACCTTCTACAGCTGGAAGAAGAAGTTCTCTGGGCTATCCTCGGAAGAAGGCAGAAAAATCAAAGAACTGGAAGAAAAAGTACAGTTTCTGACACGCGAACTGCAAGCGCTGAACGCGGATAAGGAAATGCTACAGAGCGTATTGAAGAATTTCTTCACCACCAACGAAAAACGTCAGGCGGTCAACTTCTTACAGAGCACTTTTGATGTAGGAACCCGGCGCAGCTGCCGTTTACTGGATATTAGCCGTAGCGTTTATCATTACCCTGCCGGTTCAGATAACCGCTAATAGTGAGACAACGGCTTTATAATGGCGACATCGCTGAGATTTGTTCTTACCAGAAGAGATGAAGAGCATTTAACAGGACATTTATGGTGGTGCGCTTCGCCCAGTCCGTAATTAATGAATGGATTTGCGGTTACGCTTCCTTTTTTGCGGTAAAATTGATTCACAACAGCAAAAGTCTCTCTATCTACGCCACTTTTATACGCCAAATCTCATTTCGGTGAGATTGGCGCCCCTCTTTTTTTCATTAGCCTCCCTAAAAGAATCGAATATCCACTGGCCTCTTTGTTCAGCAAGGGTAATGTTAAGTCGGTTTATAAAGTGCTTTTTTTAGCCACCTCTGACCCTGGGAATTTTTTCCAATCTCGCCGCGATCGTTGTCAGCATAAAAAGATAAAAACAGGCCAGAATAATCTCAGATAAACAGTTTATTGATACTTATCACTTTCAGCAGCCAATAGCACATATCCTGTACTATTGATGCCCATCGTTAAACATTAAATAAAAGCGAAGCGGGATGAACGAGCGATTTAATTAGACACTGCTGAAGTAAAGGGTGGTTTTTTATAGGGATTTATCTTAACCAAACGGCAACGCTGCGTGCTGGTTACACATAAAATTTGGCGGCCAGCCTAAACATCAGGCTCACATTCTCCTCTTTTTAGGGCGAATGACGGTCGTGCCCCGGACAAAACTGTCTGTTTTTTGTTCAAAATGCACCCTGCAGCACGTGGTAACGCCCTACAGGGATCACATTTTTTTGCAGAGCGCGCGGCGCATATAACAGATAAAGGCCAGTTACAGGGTGAGAAAAGCGCGATTACCGCGTTATTTTGCCGTGCCTGAGTCAGGCATAATCCGAAAAAGCGTGAATATCACACTGGGTAATTATCAATTATCAGGGGCAAGGCTTATCGAATGTTGATGGCAGTACCGCGTGGCTGAGGTTTAAATCGCATCGTCCAGAACAGGCCAGAAGCCAGGCAAAAAAAAAGCGACAAATGTGAATACAGGTTGCCCGTATTGAGTCCAGACCAATGTCCACAACGGCCCGGCGAGGATGGCAAAAACGGAGGGAGGCCTCATCAACAACAGCGATAAGCGCTGGCTGTGTTCCCTTACAGGAAAGGTGGCATGATTCACATCAGCTGAGGCCCCAGTAGCAGGGCAACTGCCCACTGTTCAGCGCACACGAATCAGCGCCAGTAGTCGCCTCATAAACGCCTGAGTAGTTTTGGGTTTATCTGTTTTTGATAGCGGCCCGGCGTGATGCCATAACGACGGGCAAACGCGCGCGTCAGATGAGCCTGATCCGTTAAGCCCACGGCGGCAGCCACGCTGGCAATGGCCTCACCCTGAGCCAGCTTCTGTTTGGCCTCATACAGTCGATAAGCCATTAACATTTGCTGAGGCGTAACGTGAAAACGATCGCGGAAGGCCCGTAAAAAGTGCCAGGGCGACAACGAGGCTAACGCGGCCAGCGTCTCCAGTCTGAGCGGTTCAGCCAGATTGGCGCGCAGGTAGTCGCGCACGTCATCGAAACGGTGTCGGGCTTCAGCTTTACGCGGTGAGGACATTCGCGCCAGCGGGCGCATATACAGCAGCAGTTCAGATAATAAACTGTCGCGTGCCAGTGCCGTATCGGCCTGCCACAGCGCCGAGAGGAGTTGCGATAAAGGTTGTGCCAGACGCACATCCGTTCTGAGCGCCTCATCAAACCACCAGCCGCGATCGCCACTGAGTTCGTCCATCAACTGCGGCTGAATATAAATCATCTGATAGCGCCAGCCGTCTTCGCAGGCCGATTCACCGGTATGCAGCTCATCGGGATTCATCATCACCAGCGAATGCGCGGGCGCGATGTACTGCGTACCGCGATAGCGAAAACGTTGTGCTCCCGCCTCAATGGTGCCTATACCAAACGCTTCGTGCGTATGCGGCTCAAAGGCGTAATGAGAGATGTGCGCCTGATAAAGCTCCACACCTGGCAGGTCTGGCGATTGCTTAAACTGTGCGCGATCTTTTTCACCGGGAAATACGGCTGGAATGCCCTCCACCTCACCTCTCCTTATTCCTGCAACAAGGTCTTCTGCACCGCACCCAAACTGCAGATTGTTATCCTCTGTCGATTAGGTAACACTGCTTCACAGGCACACTCACCGGGAGCAATTATGCAGCGCGTAGTCATGGTCGTTGATATGCAAAATGGCGTGTTTGAATCGCCGCGTTTCGATCGCGCCGGGCGAGTGGCGCAGATCAACCGACTGATCAGACAGGCTGACATTACACTGTTTATTCAGCATCGCGAAGGGAACATGATTGAAGGCAGCCATGCTTTTGCACTGCTACCCGAAATTGAACAGCCCCAGAATGCGTATTACGTTACCAAAACCGCCTGCGACAGTTTCTGGCAGACAACCCTGGCTTCGCTGCTGAGCACCTTAGCTATCACTGACTTCGTAATTTGTGGCTGTGCCACCGACTACTGTGTTGATACCACGCTCAAAGTCGGAGCAGGCTTAGGGTATCGCATCACCGTGGCCGCCGACGCGCACACCACTGCCGACAGGACCTATGCCAACGCTGAGCAGTTAATTGGTCAGCATAATGAAGTCTGGGCAGCCCTTAGCATGCCCGGTAACGTGCCGCGCGTTGTCGATACCGCCACCCTGCTGGCCGAATGGCGCTGAGGCCTGTCCGCTCAACGTCGTTTGATCGGCACACGTCTTCTTAGCCGACTATCCTCAACGCTAAGGCTGTGATCAATGGTTTATTCTGGAGGCGCCGTGCTCGACTCTTTTTCCTGGATCAATGAACCCGCAAGGTGGCAGCATCAGAACGGTATCCTGCACGTGGTTACCGACGAAAAAACGGATTTCTGGCACCAAACCTGGTATGGATTTGAACGCTTTTCCGGGCATATCTTCGCCAGGGCGGTGCAGGAGGATTTTACTTTCCAGGTCAAGATTCGTGCCGACTTTACGACGCTGTACGATCAGGCCGGACTGATGCTGATGCGCGATGCGCAGCACTGGTTGAAAGCGGGCATTGAATATAATGATGGTGCGCCCGCTATCGGCAGCGTCCTGACGCTTGGTCAGTCTGACTGGGCTACGGGCATCTTTCCCGGCGATGCGCGCGCATTCTGGTTGAGGCTGACGCGCAAAGGCGACAGCCTGAGACTGCAGTATTCAACCGACGGGCAATGCTGGCCGCTGCTGCGTTTGTGCCCCTTCCCGCCGGGCCGCGTTAACGTTGGCGTCATGTGCTGCACGCCAGAACGCGCTGGCCTGGCCGTTGCGTTTGAGGACATCTCACTGAGCCCGCCGCTGGATAAGGCACTGCACGACCTGAGCTAAAAGCCAGGCTGTCACCGCGGCAAAAACAAGGCAGAAAAACAAAAAGCCCCGGTAAGGGGCTTTTATATAGTAGAGAAGCGACGCAACGTTGCAATCAGAACGGAATGTCGTCGTCGAAATCCATCGGTGGTTCATTGTTGTTGCTGGCAGGTGCGCTTGGCTGCTGCTGCGGGCGAGACTGCGCGCCACCGCTAAACTGGTTGTTGTTCGCCTGCTGCGGTTGCTGAGGCTGGCCCCAACCGTTGTTGTTGCCCTGGCCGCCGCCTGCTGCTGGCGCGTTACCGCCCTGCTGACGTCCACCCAGCATTTGCATGGTGCCGCCGACGTTAACCACGACTTCGGTGGTGTAACGTTCCTGGCCGCCCTGATCCTGCCATTTACGGGTACGCAGCTGGCCTTCAATATAGACCTGAGAGCCTTTACGCAGGTATTCACCCGCCACTTCCGCCAGCTTGCCAAACAGCACAACACGGTGCCATTCGGTGATTTCTTTGTTTTCACCGGTCTGCTTATCGCGCCAGCTTTCCGAGGTAGCCAGCGTAATGTTGGCGACAGCGCCACCATTTGGCATGTAACGTACTTCCGGATCCTGACCCAGATTCCCGACAAGAATCACTTTGTTAACGCCACGACTGGCCATGTTGCTGTCTCCCGATGAATTTTTACGTAAGTCTACGCGATCAATTCTAACACGTCCCGCGCCTGGTTTCCCACTTTAGAGCGGTGTTCCATTTTTATCATCCGTCTTAAAAAGGCAAAAAACTACTGGATATTTGTTCAGTCTATTTTTTGTGCCATAATGATGCGTTTCTTCTGGCCGTGTCGTAGGGCGCGGTGAGTGCTGCTAATCCGGGAAAGGTGAATGGATAAGATCGAAGTTCGTGGTGCCCGCACCCATAATTTGAAAAACATCAACCTGACGATTCCTCGCGACAAACTTATTGTGGTGACGGGCCTGTCAGGTTCCGGTAAGTCCTCTCTGGCGTTTGATACGCTGTATGCGGAAGGTCAGCGCCGCTATGTGGAGTCGCTCTCTGCCTATGCGCGCCAGTTTCTTTCTTTAATGGAGAAACCGGACGTCGATCATATCGAGGGGCTGTCACCGGCGATCTCCATTGAGCAAAAGTCCACCTCGCACAACCCGCGATCCACGGTGGGGACGATCACGGAGATTCACGACTATTTGCGTCTGCTGTTTGCCCGCGTGGGTGAACCGCGCTGTCCGGACCACGACGTGCCGCTGGCGGCACAGACGGTCAGCCAGATGGTCGATCAGGTGCTCGAGCAGCCCGAGGGCCGCCGCCTGATGCTGCTGGCGCCGGTCGTGAAAGATCGTAAAGGCGAACACACCAAAACGCTGGAGAATCTGGCGACGCAGGGCTATATCCGCGCCAGGATTGACGGCGAGGTGTGCGATCTTTCCGATCCGCCCAAGCTGGAACTGCAGAAAAAACACACCATCGAAGTCGTTATCGATCGCTTCAAAGTGCGTGAAGATCTGGCGACGCGCCTTGCCGAGTCGTTTGAAACCGCGCTTGAACTCTCTGGCGGTACGGCAATTGTTGCTGATATGGACGATGCTGATGCGGAAGAACTGCTGTTTTCGGCCAACTTTGCCTGTCCGATTTGTGGATACAGCATGAGTGAGCTGGAACCGCGCCTGTTCTCGTTCAATAACCCTGCCGGGGCCTGCCCAACCTGTGACGGTCTGGGCGTGCAACAATATTTCGATCCCGATCGCGTGGTGCAAAATGCTGAGCTGTCGCTGGCCGGTGGCGCTATTCGCGGCTGGGATCGTCGTAATTTTTACTATTTCCAGATGCTGCGCTCGCTGTCTGAACACCTTAAGTTTGATATTGAAGCGCCATTCAGCAGCCTGCCAGATAACGTTCGCAACGTGATCCTGTATGGATCCGGCAAAGAGAACATTGAGTTTAAATATATTAACGATCGGGGTGATACCTCGATTCGCCGCCATCCGTTCGAAGGCGTGCTGAACAATATGGAGCGCCGTTATAAAGAGACGGAATCCTCCGCAGTACGCGAAGAGCTGGCGAAGTTTATTAGCAACCGTGCCTGCGCCAGCTGCGAAGGCACACGTCTGCGCCGCGAAGCGCGCCACGTGTATGTTGAAAACACGACGTTGCCCACTATTTCAGAGATGAGTATTGGGCACGCCATGTCATTTTTTGAAAACCTGAAACTGAGTGGCCAGCGGGCTAAAATCGCCGAGAAAGTGCTTAAAGAGATTGGCGATCGCCTGAGTTTTCTGGTCAACGTCGGCCTGAATTATCTGTCGATGTCGCGCTCCGCTGAAACGCTCTCCGGCGGTGAAGCTCAGCGTATTCGCCTGGCCAGTCAGATCGGTGCCGGCCTGGTCGGCGTTATGTACGTGCTGGATGAACCCTCCATTGGTCTGCATCAGCGTGATAACGAGCGCCTGCTTGGTACGCTGATTCACCTGCGCGATTTGGGTAACACCGTCATTGTGGTCGAGCATGACGAGGATGCGATTCGTGCCGCCGACCACGTTATTGATATCGGCCCTGGCGCTGGAGTGCACGGTGGTACGATTGTCGCGGAAGGAACCGTCGATCAGATTATGGCTGAAGAGGCCTCCCTGACCGGTCAGTTCCTTAGTGGGAAACGCGAAATCGCCGTGCCCGCTGAGCGGGTGAAAGGCGATCCGTCTAAGGTGTTGAAAATTACCGGCGCGCGGGGTAATAACCTTAAGGATGTCACCTTAACCCTGCCTGTCGGCCTGTTTACCTGTATTACCGGCGTATCCGGTTCAGGTAAATCGACGCTCATCAATGATACGCTGTTCCCGATTGCGCAGCGCGCCCTAAACGGCGCAACGATTGCCGAACCGGCACCGTACCGCGACGTAGCTGGACTGGAGCACTTCGATAAAGTTATCGATATCGACCAAAGCCCTATTGGCCGTACGCCGCGCTCCAACCCGGCCACTTATACCGGTATTTTCACGCCGGTACGTGAGCTGTTTGCCGGTGTCCCTGAGTCCCGCTCTCGCGGTTACAATCCCGGCCGCTTCAGCTTTAACGTCCGTGGCGGACGCTGTGAAGCCTGCCAGGGTGACGGCGTCATTAAAGTTGAGATGCACTTTCTGCCGGATATCTATGTGCCGTGCGATCAGTGCAAAGGCAAACGCTATAACCGTGAAACGCTGGAGATTAAATACAAAGGCAAAAGCATTCACGAAGTGCTGGAAATGACCATTGAAGAAGCCCGCGAGTTCTTTGATGCCGTTCCGGCGCTGGCGCGTAAGCTGCAAACGCTGATGGACGTAGGTTTATCCTATATCCGTCTGGGCCAGTCGGCGACGACACTCTCCGGTGGTGAAGCCCAGCGTGTGAAGCTGGCGCGTGAATTGTCGAAACGCGGTACCGGCCAGACGCTGTATATCCTGGATGAACCGACCACCGGGTTACACTTTGCCGATATTCAGCAGTTGCTGGAAGTTCTGCACCAGCTGCGCGATCAGGGCAACACGATTGTGGTGATTGAACACAATCTTGACGTGATTAAAACGGCGGACTGGATTGTCGATCTGGGCCCAGAGGGCGGCAGCGGCGGCGGCGAAATTCTGGTATCAGGTACGCCAGAAACCGTGGCGAACTGCGAGAAATCGCATACCGCGCGCTTCCTGAAGCCCTTGCTGGAAAAATAACAGAACGCCGCAACGGATAACGTTGCGGCATTCTTTAAATGCACTCATACCTTCATTACGTCAGGCAAGCAAAGCGCGTTGGCGGGCGTTTCTGCCAGGCTCTGGCAAGCACATCAGGCAAAGCGTAAGAAGCAGCACCCGTCTGGCGAGCCCTGACACAAGACGAGATGCTGTATGACCATGCCCCTGATATCACAGGGATATGACAGTGGCTATTAATTGCTAAAACGGCCTGGCCTCTTCATCCAGCGTTTCGAGCAAAAATGTCACCGGCCGGTACCCGTCATTGCAACACACCACCGCTTTGCCCTGTCTGGACCAGTCGTTCCAAAATAATGGCTCGCTGGTGTGAGCCAGAGTAAACACGAACTTTTCCATACAACCCCAGGCGTCTTCACAGAGGGCATTGGGTTTGCGAAAGTCAGTAATAAATGTCTCGCCCTCTTGATGCTTAGGACATTTCTCCGTTTTCGGATAGCCATACCGCTCAATTAGCGTTGGCTTCAACTCTACCGATAAAACCGTTATTTTTACTTTATACACGCCCGCACCTTTAGCTCGTTCAGGTTCTCTGACGCGCCGGAAATCGCGACTGATTCCGCTGACTATCTACATGTCTGTCCGGCGGCACCATAAAACCATACTTTACGTAATGTTTTTTGACGCGATTTGACCTGCCGGCTCTTCTTCAATCGCCTGTCCGACAACATTCCGGCTTACAGCAACAGAATCTTTCCGGGGACGATAAGCAGCCTTAGTCGTCCAGATGAACGAACGCAATAACAGACACCAGTGAAACTATCCTGCTCGTGTGCCCGGCCGTTGAGAACGCCGGGGATGACCAGGGATGACCTCATCCTCTGTTTTCGACACGACCCGACTGAACGCCCCGGCAGCGACGTTCACATCGTTGGCCATTTTTCACGGACTGATGTTGTGATCTTCCGGCCAGGCAGGCGTAAATCAGGAGAAGGCCGATGGCACATCGCCATCGGCGGTAGCGCTGAGTAATGGCACAGCCGTTTTTCAGGCCACCTTTGAGCGGAGGCGTGACTGACAAGCAGCACGCCTCTGGCAGGCTTTTTTTGATCGCTGTTCTGTTTACCCTGAGAAATGCAGGATCAGGCAAGATTCAGACACGTATAGGCATATACGCTTTTCAATCCCCTGACTATCCTTAATCCGTTCCTCTTTGGTACGCCCCTGGCGTCACCTTCTTGCTGCGCGCTTTACGCTGCGGCGTTGATCAAAAAATCACGACACACCTTAACTGGAGACACCATGAACATTACCCATGCGTATGCTGCTCAGGATGCAAAATCCAAACTGGCACCGTTTGATTTCAAACCGCGTGAGCTTCGTGCTCATGACGTACAGCTTGAAGTGCTGTTCTGTGGCGTTTGTCACTCTGACTTGCATCAGGCACGCAATGAGTGGAAAAACACAATTTTCCCAGTGGTACCGGGACACGAGATTGTCGGTCGCGTTACCGCTGTTGGCCCTGAGACCCAAAAATACAAAGTGGGCGATTTGGTCGGCGTCGGCTGTCTGGTGGATTCCTGCCGTAGCTGTCCGAGCTGTCAGGAAGGGCTGGAGCAGTATTGTGAAAATGGCTTTGTCGGCACCTACAACGGTGAAGATCGCTTAACAGGGGCCATTACCTATGGCGGCTACTCCACCTCAATGGTGGTGGATGAAGACTTTGTACTGCGTATTCCTGCAAATCTTGAACTGGCAGGCGTGGCACCGCTGCTGTGTGCCGGCATTACGACCTATTCGCCGCTGCGCCACTGGAACGTAGGCCCCGGTAAAAAAGTTGGCATCGTCGGTCTGGGCGGCCTGGGTCATATGGGCGTGAAAATTGCGCATGCTATGGGCGCGCATGTCGTGCTGTTCACCACCTCTCCGTCTAAAATCGAAGACGGTAAACGCCTGGGCGCGGACGAAGTGGTGATCTCAAAAGATGCCGACCAGATGGCTCAGCATGCTAACAGCTTTGATTTTATCCTGAATACCGTCGCCGCCCAGCACGACCTCAACCCGTTTATCACCCTGCTGAAGCGCGACGGGAATATGACCCTGGTTGGCGCACCTGAGCACGACCACCCGGCACCACAGGTTTTCAATCTGATCTTTAAACGCCGCAGTATTGCCGGTTCACTGATTGGCGGCATTGCAGAAACCCAGGAAATGCTGGATTTCTGTGGCGAGCATGGCATTACCTCAGATATCGAGCTGATTGCGATGAATCAGATTAACGACGCCTACGAACGTATGCTGAAAAGCGACGTAAAATACCGCTTTGTTATTGATATCAATACGCTGCGTGATGAATCAGCGGCATAACCCTGCCGTTTGCCCTTTCCCACCTCGGGAAAGGGCAGTTATCGTCCGGCATCAGCCTGCTGAAAAGAGGCGTCCACCAGATAATAGATTTGCGAATCTTTTAACGTGCCATCCAGAAACAGCGTATTCCAGTGGGATTTATTCAGGTGTTCACTGGGGAACACATCGCTGTGCTCTTCCCGCATCAGCTCGGCCAGCGCAGGCGTCGACTTTAACGATACCGCTGGACGCCCTTTTACCTCGTGAACCATGGCAAACAGTACGCCGTTGCTTTTGATCTGCGTGGCCTTCCAGTCGCTGTGTACGCTCTGTTCGGCGCCAGGTTTGTTCATGCAATAGGTCAGTAACTCCGAATTATTCATTATCATTCCCCTTGTAAGGTGGCAACGATACGCCGGGCACCGCCGTGAATGCGATGCTCACCCAACCAAATCCCCTGCCAGGTGCCTAATACCAGCTGACCGCGCTGCACGGGCAATGTCAGCGATACGCCGAGACTGGACGATTTAATGTGCGCGGGCATATCGTCACGACCTTCATAGTCATGCTGATAAGGTGCGTCTTCCGGGACGTGGCGCATGAAATGCTGCTCCATATCACGTCGAACCGTAGGATCGCAGTTTTCATTCAACGTCAGTGAGGCTGAAGTATGTTGCAACAGCAAATGCACCAGTCCCGTTCTGATATCACGTAATCCCGTCAACTGCTGCACGATTTCGTCCGTGATCAGATGAAAACCACGAGATTTCGCGCTTAAGACCAACGTTTGTTGATGCCACATAATTTTTTCCCTGAATCTGTCAGACCATTTAAGTGTGCAGAATGTGGCGCAAAGGTAAACCCGAAGCCTGAAAATAAAAAAGCCGCCAGACAATGCTGGCGGCCAGAACCTGTGACGGCCGTAAATTACATGACCGCGGCGAACGCTTCTGCAACCTGGTGAACGTTTTTACTGTTGAGGCCAGCCACGCACATACGACCGCTGCCGACCAGATAAACACCAAACTCTTCGCGCAGACGATCCACCTGCTGCGCGCTCAGGCCGGTGTAGCTGAACATGCCGCGTTGCTTTAACAGGTAGTCGAAGCGCTTGCCCGGTAATGCCGTGCTCAGCACCTGTACCAGCGCCTGACGCATATCGATAATACGCAGACGCATCGCTTCCACTTCTGCCAGCCAGTTTGCCTTTAAAGCCGCGTCGTTCAGGACACGTGCCACAACCTGCGCACCAAAATTCGGCGGGCTGGAGTAGTTGCGACGCACGGTCGCTTTTAACTGACCCAGAACTCGGCTGGACTCTTCAGCGCTGTCGCACACGATGGACAACCCACCGACGCGTTCGCCGTAGAGCGAGAAAATTTTCGAGAAGGAGTTGCTGACCAGCGCAGGCAGGCCCGCGGCGGCAACCGCACGCATCGCGTAAGCATCCTCTTCCATTCCGGCACCGAAGCCCTGATAGGCGATATCGAGAAACGGGATCAGTTCCTGCGCTTTCAACACCGCGACGGTTTCGTCCCACTGAGCATTGGTCAGGTCGGCGCCGGTTGGGTTGTGGCAGCACGGATGCAACAGCACGATGCTCTGCTTTGGTAAGGTTTTCAGCGTGTTGAGGAAGGCATCGAAACGGACACCGTTAGTTTCAGGATCGTACCAGGGATAGGTCTTCACCTCGAAACCGGCACCGCTAAAAATAGCGACATGGTTTTCCCAGGTCGGATCGCTGACCCAGACGTTTGACTGCGGAAAATAGCGCTTGAGGAAATCCGCGCCCACTTTCAGCGCGCCCGAACCGCCTAATGTCTGGATGGATGCCACATGGCCCGCTTTTAGCACCGGATGATCGGCACCAAATAACAACGGGGCAATCGCGTTGCGGTAGGTACTCAATCCTTCCATTGGCAGATAAAGCGACGCCTGCTGCGGCTCGGCACGCAACTGTTCCTCAGCATCGGCCACGGCCTGTAGCTGAGGAATGATGCCTTGCTCGTTGTAATAAAGCCCAATACTCAGGTTCACTTTATGCTCGCGCGGGTCCTGTTTAAAGGCTTCCATCAGCGACAAAATAGGGTCGCCAGCATAGGCATCAACGTTTTGGAACACGGTGCAGATCTCCATGGTTGGTCTAGAAATAAAAGGGGCCACTAAACCCTGTACCGCCCGGGGCGATGGTTCATTGCGATAATCACATTAAGCACCACCGCGCCTGCCACAGACGCGAGCAACATTGGCAGGCTGACGACAAAAAGTGACGCCAGCACGACGCAGGTATCTACCGCCATTTGCAGTTTACCTGCGCGGATATCGAAACGATCCTGTAACCACAGCGCCAGAATATTGATTCCACCCAGGCTGGCTTTGTGACGAAACAACACTATAAACCCAATCCCCATGATGACGTTACCGAACAATGCCGCATAAAAAGGATTCAGCGCGGAAAAATGCATAAACAGCGGGTGCAGGTGGGTAAAAAGCGACACCAGTCCGACGGCACTGAACGTTTTCAGGGTAAATTCCCAGCCCATCCGTTTTACGGCCAGCCAGTAAAACGGGATGTTAATGAGAAAAAAGGCGCTGCCAAAAGACATGGGCGACAGGTAGCTGATTAAAAACGCGAGGCCTGCCGTGCTGCCGGTCAGCGCGCCCGCCTGCTTCAGCATAATCACGCCGAACGACACCATTAACGTGCCGAGCAGAATCGCAAGCGCATCTTCAAGACGAGAGTGGGGAATATGAGCGGGTTGTACAATGTTATCCATGATGCTGTCTCAGTACGGGTAATGACGCACTGATGCAATAACTGTGCCAGCCGGGCTGCGCTGGCAACAGGTTGACAGAAGATCACCGTTCTCGCCCGTCCGGGCGGGGACTTTCGTGCAACACCGACTTATTTTATGCACAGATAGCGCAAAATCAGGCGGTTTATCGCGTTTAATCTGCACCAAAATGGCACATCATGCGCTTTTTTGGCGCGCAGCCGGTTCCGCACTCATCATCAGGCCATTCTCTTTCAGTCTGCCTAGCACGACCGACGTTTTGACATGGGAAACGCTCTGGTGCCCGGCTAAAAGCTGACTGATTAAGGCACTGAGCGAGGCTAAGTCAGCTACCGCGACTTTAAGCAGATAGTCGGCATCGCCGGTGGTTTTATAAGCATCAACAATCGCCTCTTCCCGTTCCACCATTTGATGAAAGCTCTCAACATAGTCTGCAGTATGGTTGATCAGGCGCACTTCGATTAGCCCAACCATGCCAAGACCCACGGCGTCGGGCGACAAACGCGCATGATAGCCAAGAATAAGGTTTGCCTGTTCAAGATTGATACGGCGGCGTGAGCATTGCGATGCAGAAAGACCCACTAAATCACTGAGTTCCTGATTAGTAAGGCGGCCATTGGATTGTAACAGAGTGAGGATTTTCAGATCGTAATCGTCTACATGAGTCATGCTGTTTCCATCGCGTAAAGTGTTGCTTTACTACAGATAACCCGATTATCTGCAGGCTTGTCCAACACTATTTCGCACGGCGGGGGCCGACATGCACAGATCGTGCATGTCCGCACACAGCAGCATTACTCGTCGTCGTATTGCGGCCCAGCGTAGTTATCGAAACGCGACCACTGACCGTTAAAAGTGAGGCGAACGGTACCGATGGGGCCGTTACGCTGCTTACCCAGGATGATCTCGGCAATCCCTTTAAGATCGCTGTTTTCGTGGTAGACCTCATCGCGATAGATAAACATGATCAAGTCGGCATCCTGCTCGATCGATCCGGATTCACGCAGATCGGAGTTCACCGGGCGTTTATCTGCGCGCTGCTCCAGAGAGCGGTTTAACTGGGATAAGGCCACCACCGGCACATTCAGCTCTTTTGCCAGCGCTTTGAGTGAACGCGAAATCTCCGCGATTTCCAGCGTACGGTTATCTGACAGTGCCGGGACGCGCATCAGCTGCAGGTAGTCGATCATAATCAGGCTCAGTCCACCGTTCTCACGGTAGATACGACGCGCGCGCGAACGCACTTCGGTTGGCGTCAGGCCTGAAGAATCATCGATATACATATTCTTCTTTTCCAGCAGGATGCCCATGGTGCCTGAAATCCGCGCCCAGTCTTCATCGTCGAGCTGGCCGGTACGGATGCGCGTTTGATCCACGCGCGACAAGGAAGCCAGCATACGCATCATGATCTGCTCGCTGGGCATTTCCAGACTGAAGATCAGAACCGGCTTGTCCTGCAGCATCGCGGCATTTTCGCACAGGTTCATGGCAAAGGTGGTTTTACCCATAGACGGACGGGCAGCCACAATAATCAGGTCTGACCGTTGAAGCCCGGCGGTTTTCTTATTCAGGTCCTGGTAGCCGGTATCCACTCCGGTGACACCATCATGCGGCGTCTGATACAGCGACTCAATGCGAGAAACGGTCGCTTCAAGAATCTGCTCGATGTTCTTTGGGCCGTCATCTTTATTGGCCCGCGCCTCTGCAATCTTAAATACGTTCGACTCAGCAAAATCCAGCAGATCTTCACTGCTGCGCCCTTGTGGATCGTAACCGGCATCGGCGATCTGGTTTGCCACGGCGATCATTTCGCGCACCACGGCGCGTTCGCGCACGATATCGGCATAAGCGCCGATGTTCGCAGCACTGGGCGTATTTTTGGCCAGCTCAGCCAGATAGGCGAAACCGCCTGCCATTTCCAGTTCGCCCCGCGTTTCGAGCGATTCTGACAGGGTGATGAGATCGATTGGCTTACTGTTTTCCAGCAGGCGCTGCATCTCGGAAAAAATCAGACGGTGCGAGCGATTAAAGAAATCATTAGCCACGACGCGTTCGGACACATTGTCCCAGCGCTCGTTATCCAGCATTAACCCACCCAGTACCGACTGTTCCGCTTCCAGCGAATGCGGGGGCATTTTCACGCCTTCCAACTGGCGATCCTGCGTTTCGTTCGATTTGTTGGTGGGTTTATTTCCTGCCATAGTGAATGCATTACCGATCTTCTGTGGGGACGCGCAAGTATACCTCAGTTAAGGGGCGCGCCTCACCCTCATGATGAAACAATCACAGGAGTAAGAATGGCAAAGCGTATTCAGTTCAACGCACACGGCGGTCCCGAGGTCTTAA
This sequence comes from Pantoea sp. V106_11, assembly GCF_029967885.1. Classification (NCBI taxonomy): domain Bacteria; kingdom Pseudomonadati; phylum Pseudomonadota; class Gammaproteobacteria; order Enterobacterales; family Erwiniaceae; genus Pantoea; species Pantoea sp. V106_11. Next base: position 44,957 of record NZ_JASCAK010000030.1, on the reverse strand, counting down.
ACTGGGTCGATTTTGAGCTTGCCGATCCCACCGAGCATGAAATCCAGGTAGAGAATCGCGCGATTGGCATTAACTATATTGATACCTACGTGCGCAGCGGCCTGTATCCAACGGGCCATTTTCCCTCGGGGCTGGGCACCGAGGCGGCCGGTGTCGTCACCCGCGTCGGTTCGGCCGTTACGCGCTTTACGCCCGGCGATCGCGTCGTATATTGCCAGGCGGCGCTGGGCGCTTACAGTGAACGCCACAATGTAGCTGAAGAGCGTCTGATGCTGTTACCAGACGCAATTAGCTTTGAGCAGGCAGCCGCCAGTTTCCTCAAAGGCCTGACCACACAGTATCTGCTTCGTCAGACCTACAAGGTAAAACCGGATGAAACGTTCCTGTTTCATGCGGCGGCCGGTGGGGTTGGGCTGATTGCCTGCCAATGGGCGAAAGCGCTTGGCGCACACCTGATTGGCACCGTCGGCTCTCCAGAAAAAGCGGCGCGGGCAAAAAATGCTGGCGCCTGGGCCACCATTAACTACCAGCAAGAAGATATTGCCCAGCGCGTCATGGAACTGACCGCAGGCGAAAAGGTTGGCGTGGTATATGACTCCGTGGGTAAAGCGACCTGGGAGGCCTCGCTAGACTGTCTACGCCGTCAGGGGCTGATGGTGAGCTTTGGTAATGCTTCGGGTCCGGTGACCAATATCGATCTCAGTATCCTGAACAAAAAGGGATCGTTGTTCGTTACCCGGCCCTCCCTGTTTGGTTACATCACCAATCGCCAGGAACTGGAGACAGCCAGCGCTGAGCTGTTTTCTTTGCTGGCCAGCGGTGCGATTAAGGTCGATGTGCCAGAACAGCAACAATTTGCCCTTAAAGACGCCAGTAAGGCACATCAGGTGCTGGAAAGCCGGGCCACGCACGGATCGAGCCTGTTAATTCCGTGAAATAAAAAGGGCTTCCCGCAGGAAGCCCTTCTTTTATTTTTCATTCGCACTGATGTAGGGGCAGAAGCGATGAACAGATTATGAAATCACGCGAGCCATCCTGACAGAAAATATAAGTAAAAAGTATGGTCCGCAGCCATTATCTTACCGGCAATCTCTCAACCTGTGATCTCGCCCACATTTAGTACCGGCCATCTCTTTCCAGTCGGCTGAAGCGGCGTTTGAGCCTGTTGCGTCGACGTGTGTCTTCATCAGTAAAAAAGCGGCGATAAAGCCACACCGCTGCCACCGCCAGTATGAGCCAGGGCAGAACGTGTACGATAAGCGCAAACACGCCACCGATAAACATCACCACCGTCGCGACGATCAGGGCAGCAATGACGCCTAACAGGGACACGCCGGTGAATAACAGCATCAGGAAAAAACCCAATACAAAAAGTATGTCCATTTTGGTGCTCCTCGTTATCAATAGATTATTTATTACAAGAAACGTGCCAAAGGTTAACTTTTTGATTTTAAATAAGATAACAGAATAGCCCCAGCCCAAAGATGATGAAATTCACCAAATTATGGTGTTAAAAAAACCAGCCTGATGGCTGGTTTGGCAGAACTAGGCTTCCTGAGGAATTTTGTCGGCGACCAACGCCAGCGCCGCCTCCAGCACGCGGACGTCAGCGCCAGGTTTGTGCGCATTTTCACTAAGATGACGACGCCACTGACGTGCACCAGGAATGCCCTGGAACAGGCCCAACATATGGCGCGTGACATGGCCGAGATAGGTGCCTTTCGACAGTTCTGCCTCGATATAAGGATACATCGCGCGCACCACCGCAACCGGATCGACAGCAGGACGGTCGCGGCCAAATAATTCACGATCCACCTGTGCGAGGATACCGGGGTTTTGATAGGCTTCGCGGCCCATCATGACGCCATCCAGATGCTGAAGATGCGTTTTCGCTTCTTCAAGCGTTTTAACGCCGCCGTTAATCGCAATCGTTAACTGAGGGAAATCGCGTTTTAACTGGTAAACACGTGGATAATCCAGCGGTGGGATCTCACGGTTCTCTTTCGGGCTGAGTCCGGAAAGCCAGGCTTTGCGGGCATGGATAATAAAGGTGTCACAACCACCGCGTTCGGCAACCGTGCCGATAAAGTCGGTAAGGAAAGCATAGCTGTCCTGATCGTCAATGCCGATGCGCGTTTTAACCGTTACCGGGATATCCACCACATCGCGCATCGCTTTGATGCCGTCAGCCACTAAGCCAGCTTCCGCCATCAGGCAGGCGCCAAAACGACCATTCTGTACCCGGTCTGACGGGCAACCGACATTGAGGTTCACCTCATCGTAACCGCGCTGCTCTGCCAGCGCCGCACACTGCGCCAGGGCTGCGGGATCGCTGCCGCCCAACTGCAACGCGACCGGGTGCTCCTGTTCGCTGTATGCCAGATAATCGCCTTTGCCGTGAATAATCGCGCCCGTCGTGACCATCTCGGTATACAGCAGCGCGTCAGCCGTAAGCTGGCGATGGAAATAGCGACAGTGACGGTCAGTCCAGTCGAGCATGGGGGCAATGGAGAAGCGTTGGGATGAAAAAGTATCGGTCATGAAGCGCAGTCGGTCCGGTGGTTAACAGTGATGATATTCTGCGCAAGGATAGCATAAGGGCGGGCGACAAGGTATCGCCCGCCCTTAAATGGCGGAGATTAGAAATTAAATCCGAGCTGAGCCATCGCGCCCCAGGTATTGTTTTGGCCTACCGAACCCGCCAGATCCAGGTGCACAGAATTATTGAATGGTGACAGGCCGAAACCGGCTGTGGCTACGTTTTCATCAGTCGAACGCATGTCCGCGCGGTAACCAGCACGTAACTGCAGCCAGTCCAGTACACGGTATTCCGCACCGACGCCAGCGTACTGGCTGTTTTCCTGCGATTTAAAGCGATGGGTTTCAGTGAGGTCAACATCGCCTGTCAGGGTAACGGGACCTTTATCCCAGGCTAAACCCGCGGTCACTAATGGGCGGATTTCGTAAGTATCGCGGTAGCCGTTGACTTCTTTCGTTTCCAGATCGCGGGAAACCAGGTTTTGTCCGGTCACGCCCAGCGTCCAGTTTTCAGCAAACACCGTTGCCATGCCGGCATCAATGTTGAAGCCACTTTCCGTGCTGCGGTAGCGGCCATCGCGTAAATCGTTTTTGTCGTAGTTATAGACGCTGGCGGAATAGTTATACAGCCAGGTTTTTTGCAGCTTGGGTGTAATGCCAATTGAAACCGGCTGACCGGCGATGGTGAATTCATGCGCAACGGCAATACCATAATCCGTATTCAGTGCAGCCAGCCCATTGGCACTGGAACCCAGTAAGTTTTGGATATTAGCCAGCCCAAAGGGACCACCAGGAATACCTGCAAAGGAGCCATCAGCAACGCCCTGCAGTATGACAATGTCGCCCTCTTTTACGTTTGCGCGTACATGTGCTGTACCGTAAGCCTTAGTCACAAAAGCAAAAGGCAGGGTTTCGTTAGGGATGGTTACGGCGATCGCCACGCCCGCTGTGGCATTGGCTTTGTTACCGCGTAAGTCCCGGAGCGTATTCGCCAAGTCGCCTGACGCGGCCTGTATCTCAGGAATACGACGCAATAGCTCAAACCCCGATGCATTTTCGAACAGATCCTGATAGCGATTCACTGTGTCAGTGATGTTATCGATCTTATCGACCATCTTGTCTTTGTCGGTGATTTGTGCACCGGCACTGGGAATAATGATGCTGACATCGTCATCAGGTTTCGCTTTGGTCATCAAGGCCGGGTTGGCCAGAACGGCTGATCCGTAGGTCGACGACGCCACGCCTGTTCCACCCATGGCATCGTTACGGGCATCATACCAGGTTCCTGCGGCCAGCGCGGAAGATGAAAAAACCAGGGCATTGAACACTGCAGGAAAAACCAGAACGGAACGTGGTACGGTTAATTTTGCCATTTGCTTATCATCACCTGAAATATTGCCGTCAAAACATTAACGACTGAATAGTTTGTTAGCTCCATTGTGGAGGATTGCTAACGCTTTATTGCTGTGAATTCAGAGTAAATAGTGGCGCAATTCCGTGAATTGATTATTTTTCGATCCGATATGTGCAGTTACCGCCAGAAAAGCCTCAGGCAAATCCGGTCTGAGCCAGCACTTTATTAAGAACATTTAAACATTAGTGCTTAACTCAGTGAGATGTAAAGTAAAAGTAAAAAATATCTATAAACATTCTGAAATACACTGGTCTCAGGCGGGTTGTTGCCGGGGGAAAACAGGGGGTAAAAGCGGCCAAAAAGGCAGGCTTAGGGACTCCTGGCGAGGTTCAGCGTCAACATAATTATTGTGATAAGATAACATCACCTGTCCAGCGGAGAACTTTCATGTCAACCATGACGCCAGAGCAAATTATGACCCAGGCTGAGAAGCTGTGTTTACAGCGCGGTGTCCGCCTGACAACACAGCGAGCAGAAGTGCTGAGGTTGATGGCCGGACAGCCTGGCTCAATCAGTGCCTATGATCTGCTTGATCAGCTGCGGGTTAGCGAGCCACAGGCAAAACCGCCCACCGTTTATCGCGCGCTGGATTTCCTGCTAGAGCAGGGATTTATTCATCGGGTGGAATCAAATAACAGCTACGTAATGTGCCATCACTTCGAAGCGCCTGCACACACGTCGGTTATGCTGGTGTGCGATCGCTGTGCTGGCGTGACCGAAAAGCAGGCTCAGGGCGCGGAGCAGATCATCGCCTCTTTGGCTGAGGAAGCCCATTTTATCCTCAGAAATAGCGTGATCGAAGCGCATGGCTTATGTGAGAACTGTGCTGAAGTTGAGGCGTGTGAACAGCATGAACATTGTGATCACGACCATCACACTGAAGGGAAAAAGCGCGGTAAGCGGAGCTAGTTTGCACATCCTTGTGCGGTGGCCGGCATGAGCGTACCGACCCGGGTAGGAGCGTCCCTGAAAAGCGTGATTACCAGCGGTAATCTTTGTTAGAACCTTCCCAGGCCGTTACTTCCTTCTCCGCTTCTTCTTTTGCGTAGCCGTAACGTTCCTGGATTTTACCGACCAGCTGATCGCGTTTACCTTCAATGACTTGCATGTCATCATCGGTCAGCTTGCCCCATTTCTCTTTCATTTTTCCTTTGAACTGTTTCCAGTTACCACTCGCTTCGTCTTTATTCATTGCAGACCTCCACGTTATCCTTCGGTTTCGCATTATCTTGCAGTTAAGCAAAATCACGATATAAAGCGCTGGTCATCAGCGCCATTCAAAGTTAATTGTAGTAGGTAATCTCAGGATTGCCGGAAAAAATGAAAATATTATGTATCCTGCGTCATAATTCCGGCTGAGCGGTCAGGCATTGAACCAGGTGCCATTACGCCAGTGCTTACGCCAGACCAGCCACAAGGATAAGCCGCGCAGGGCCAGGAAAACGGCGATAGCCAGCCACAAACCATGGTTGCCCAGCCAAGGCAGTGTCGTGAGCGTCAGGAAGTAACCCAGCGCAGCCACTGCCATGCTGTTACGCATTTCTCTGCCCCGCGTTGCGCCAATAAACATGCCATCCAGCAGATAGCACCAGACGCCGATCAGCGGTAACACCATCTGCCAAATCAGAAAACTATCGGCCGCCTCTTGCAGTGCACGAATAGAAGTCAGCAAAGTCACGATCTGATAGCCAAAAAAAGCATAGGCCAGCGAGAAAAACAGCGCCACTAACAGGGCCTGGCGACAGGCAGACAACCATACCTGCTGCAGTCGGCTACCGTCTTTTGCCCCGTGTGCTTCGCCAGCAAAGGCCTCGACGGCATAGGCAAAGCCGTCCAGGGCATAAGCGGTAAAAGTAATAAACATCAGAAGGATAGCATTTACCGCTACCACATCCGGGCCAATACGGGCACCCAGTACGGTCAGCGAGGCAAAGCAGAGCTGCAAGAGCAATGAGCGCAGTAAGATATCGCGATTAAGGCGAAGAAGGCGGTGAATATCGCCACGCCAGCTGCGGGCGAGCATATCAAACCTGATACCACGGAGCCTTAATACGCGCCACACCATTACCATACCGACCAGCAACGTCGCGTATTCTGCCAGCGCGGTGGCGGTGGCAGCACCGGCCACGCCCCAGTGCAGTCCCAGAACCAACCAAAGATCTAACAGAATATTGATGACATTCCCCACCACCAGCAGGATGACGGGTGCCCGGGCATACTGAACGCCCAGCAGCCAGCCCAGGATTACCAGGTTAGCCAGCGTTGCGGGCGCGCTGAGCCAGCGAATATGAATAAACAGGGCAGCCTGTTCCAGCACCGACGGATCCCCACCAACAAAGCGGGTCGCCAATGCGGTGACGGGATAGCGGAGGAAGATAAACAGGATGCCGACCACCAGGGCGATGATCAGTGGCTGTGTCAGCGCACGCGCCAGCGCGGTCTTATCGCCCGCACCGAATGCCTGTGCCGTTAAGCCCGTAGTGCTCATGCGTAGAAAAAGCAGCAACATGAAGACAAAGCTGGTGACGGTCGTGCCGACGGCGACGCCGCCCAGATAGATCGGACTGTCGAGATGGCCAATAACGGCCGTATCGACCAGGCCGAGCAAAGGAACCGTAATATTTGACAGGATCATGGGCAGCGCTAACCGCCACAGTTTTTTATCGGTAGCCGTCAGAAAGCGCATTCGTGAATCCGTGCGATGAACCGCCGGGGTTTCAGGTCAACCCACAGCGGAAAAGTAAGGACAAGCAGGGGAATAGTAAGATTGACGAAAGCCGACAATCTTAACCGGTTTTACAGCCACTCACCGTTACGCACAATGCCCACGGCCAGACCTTCAACGGTCAGTGACTGGGCACGGGTGTCAACAACGATAGGCTCGAAATCATTGTTTTCAGGTAAGAGATGCACCACAGAACCCTGCTTTTTCCAGCGTTTTACCGTGACTTCGTCATCGATGCGCGCCACCACAACCTGACCATTGCGCACGTCCTGCGTTTTGTGTACGGCCAGCAGATCGCCATCCATGATGCCGATGTCTTTCATTGACATACCGCTTACGCGCAGCAGGAAATCCGCTGAAGGCTTGAACATGTCGGGATCCACTTTGTAATGCGTTTCAATGTGTTCCTGGGCCAGTAATGGCTCACCGGCGGCAACACGACCGATCAGCGGCAGGCCCTCTGATGGCTCTTCTTCCATTAACAAACGGATACCGCGGGACGCACCAGAGACAATTTCAATCACGCCTTTACGCGCCAGTGCTTTCAGGTGTTCTTCGGCCGCATTGGGCGAACGAAAACCGAGTTGTGCAGCAATTTCTGCACGCGTTGGCGGCATGCCTGTTTGATTAATGTGGTCGCGAATCAAGTCGTAGACCTGTTGCTGCCTGCTGGTTAATGCTTTCATCCCGCCCCCTGGTTGTTTATACAGTCGCTGTGAGTATATACAGGTATTGGTGAAATGGAAACCAAAACTCAGGTCAAAATCAGTTATTTGAGCCGAGATGGAACGCTTATCGCAAATGCGACCAAAGCAGCGTTCCCCAGACAAAAAGGGCCAGTAATATTGCGATAAAAACGGCAGCGGATCCCATGTCTTTTGCCCGCCCGGCAAGCGGATGACGCTCCTGGCCTGTGCGGTCTACCACGGCTTCTATCGCGCTGTTCAGGACTTCGACAATAATCACCAGCACGACAGAACCAATCATCAGGATGCGCGAAACAGTATCGACATCCAGCCAGCAGGCCAGGATAATCGCCACCACTGCGGCAACCGCTTCCTGACGAAAAGCGGCTTCGTGCTGCCAGGCAGCACGCAGACCTTGCCATGAATAGCCGGCCGCTTTCACAATACGGTTAAGGCCGGTGGCATTATTTGTCATAATAAAGGAACTCTTTTCAAAGGATTGACGTCAATATTGGGCAGCGCACAATTGTCGCTGTCACAGATTTTTGCTGCGCTTTCTGATAAGCTTGCGCCGCTTTGCTAACAAGAGGCTTCATATTGTCTATGTCAGGTTGGCGTATACTTTTTTATAAATTACTGAATTTACCCCTTTCGTTTCTGGTAAAGAGTAAGGCCATTCCGGCCGATCCCGTATCCGAACATGGGCTGGATCCTACCCGGCCTATTATGTATGTCCTGCCTTATGATTCAAAGGCCGATCTCCTCACTTTGCGTGCGCAGTGCATCCGGCACGATCTGCCCGATCCGCTCTCACCACTGGAGATTGACGGGGCCCTGTTGCCGCGCCATGTCTTTATTCACGACGGTCCGCGCGTGTTCCCCTATTTCGTGCCCAGCGTCGAGTCGGTAAAAATCTTCCACGAATATCTTGATCTGCACCGCAGTAATCCTGAGCTTGATATTCAGATGTTACCGGTTTCAGTTATGTTTGGTCGTGCACCTGGCCGGGAAGTGCAGGGTGAAGACAATCCACCGCATTTGCGCTTGCTTAACGGCGTACAAAAATTCTTTGCCGTGCTCTGGCATGGACGTGACAGTTTTGTGCGCTTCTCACCGACCGTCTCTCTGCGTCGTATGGCGACTGAGCACGGCACGGATAAATCCATCGCCCAGAAACTGGCCCGGGTTGCCCGTATCCACTTTGCCCGTCAGCGTCTGGCGGCTGTTGGCCCGCGCCTTCCCGCGCGCCAGGATTTGTTCAACCGCCTGCTGCAATCGAAGGCGATTGAAAAAGCGGTAGAAGACGAAGCACGCAGTAAAAAGATTTCCCATGAGAAAGCGCAGCAGAACGCCATCGAGATAATGGAAGAGATTGCCGCCAACTTCTCCTATGAAGCCATTCGCGTGACGGACCGGGTAATGGGCTGGCTCTGGAGCCGCCTCTATCAGGGTATCAATGTGAACGGCGGTGAGCGCGTGCGTCAGTTGGCGCAGGACGGACACGAGATCGTTTATGTGCCCTGCCACCGCAGCCACATGGATTACCTGCTGCTGTCTTACGTGCTGTATCACCAGGGGCTGGTACCGCCGCACATCGCCGCCGGTATTAACCTGAATTTCTGGCCTGCCGGGCCGATTTTCCGCCGTCTGGGTGCCTTCTTTATTCGCCGTACCTTTAAGGGCAACAAGCTCTACTCCACCGTTTTCCGCGAATATCTGGGCGAGCTTTTTACCCGCGGCTATTCCGTCGAGTACTTCGTTGAAGGCGGCCGTTCACGTACTGGCCGACTGCTGGATCCTAAAACCGGGACGTTATCCATGACGCTGCAGGCCATGTTGCGCGGCGGTACGCGCCCTATCACGTTAGTGCCTATTTACATCGGCTATGAACACGTCATGGAAGTGGGAACCTACGCGAAAGAACTGCGCGGTGCCGTTAAAGAGAAAGAAGGCTTTATGCAGATGGTGCGCGGCTTGCGCAAGCTGCGTAACCTCGGCCAGGGATACGTGAATTTTGGTGAGCCGCTGCCGCTGATAAATTATCTGAACAAGCGCGTTCCTGAATGGCGGGATTCTATCGATCCCATTGAAGCCCAACGCCCGGGTTGGTTAACCCCAACGGCGAATGATATCGCGGCCACCATCATGGTGCGAATCAATGAAGCCGGCGCGGCGAATGCCATGAACCTGTGCGTGACCGCCCTGCTTGCTTCACGTCAGCGCTCACTAACTCGCGAGCAGCTGATTGAGCAACTGGAGTGCTACACCCAGTTGCTGCGCAATGTGCCCTACTCACCGGATGCAACATTGCCAGACATGTCCGCCGAAGCCTTGCTGGACCATGCCCTTAGCATGAACAAGTTCGAGAGTGAGAAAGACAGTATTGGTGACATCATTATTCTGCCGCGCGAGCAGGCCGTGCTGATGACCTACTACCGTAATAACATTCATCATATGCTGGTGATGCCAGCGCTGATTGCGGCGATTGTGCAGCAGCACCGTAATCTGAGCGAAACCGAACTGCTGCGTCAGGTCAGTCTGATTTACCCCATGCTGAAGAGCGAACTGTTCCTGCGCTGGAGCAATGACCAACTGCCGCAGTTGCTCACTGATTTGTGCCAGGAACTGACGCGTCAGGGGCTGATTACCATTGAAGCGGGCCTGCTGTCGTTCAATACCGCGCGTTACCGTACGCTTCAACTGCTGGCCGCAGGTGTACGTGAGACGCTGCAGCGCTACGCCATTACTTTCTCCATCCTGAGTGCCAAGCCCACCATCAACCGTGGCACGCTGGAAAAAGAGAGTCGTACCCTGGCGCAGCGTCTGAGCGTGTTGCACGGCATCAACGCGCCGGAGTTCTTTGATAAAGCGGTGTTCTCCTCACTGGTGCTCACACTGCGTGATGAAGGCTATATCAGCGACAGTGGCGATGCAGACGTGGCGCAGACGCTGGCGACCTGGCATATCCTGGCTGAGCTGGTTACCAGCGATGTACGCATGACCATTGAGAGCGCTGTCGCGCACGATTAACGAGTCAGCGACAACGAAAAAGGCGACCATTGAGGTCGCCTTTTTTATCCGCGTGCTGGCATGGCGCAACTACCCGCTTTGACCCACTTTCCAATCCACAAGCTGGCTGTGATGTCCTGTCAATGGCGTTTAAAGAAGCTGTGAAAACGGCGGCGTATTCATCAGCACGCCCAGAAACAGAACCAGTCCTACGTAGTTGTTGTTCAGAAAAGCGCGGAAACAGGCCTGGCGATCGCGCTCTGCGATCAGCTTTTGCTGATAAACAAACAGCCCGCCAGCCAGCAATAGTGTCCAGTAAAACGCCCCGTTCAGATCCAGAATCATCCCTACCCACGCCATGAGTACCAGCGTCGCCAACTGCAGCAAACCAATAATGAATTTGTCGTAGCGGCCAAACAGTATCGCCGTTGATTTAACGCCAATCTTCAGGTCATCATCGCGATCGACCATGGCATATTGCGTGTCATAGGCCACCGTCCAGCAAATGTTAGCCAGAAATACCAGCCAGCAGACAAGAGGTAAGGACTCACTAACTGCCGACCATGCCATGGGAATCGCCCAGCCAAACGCCGCGCCAAGCACCACCTGCGGCAAATGCGTATAGCGCTTCATAAACGGATAGACCCAGGCCAGTGCCAGGCCCACGACCGAGAGCATGATGGTCATCAGGTTCATGCTCAGCACCAAGGCAAAGGCAATCAGTCCTAATACCACAAATAAGTATTTGGCCTCTTTCGCGGTGACGGCACCGCTTGCCAGCGGCCGGTGCTTCGTGCGCTCGACATGACCATCGACCTTGCGATCGGCATAATCATTGATGACACAGCCTGCGGCGCGCATAACAAATACCCCGGCGACAAACACCGCCAGTATGTGTAGGGGCGGAACAGCCATCTTTGCCAACCACAGCGCCCACAATGTTGGCCACAGCAGCAGCAGAGCGCCAATCGGCTTATCAATGCGCATCAGGCGGCTATAAGCCTGCCATTTCGTCATGTTTTGTTTGTTCTGCACAGGTCAAACCCTTAACCTTGATCACGATAGAGCGGCGAAGCCGGTAAAAACAGTTCCGTTAACAGCAGCGGTTTCCCTGACAGTCGCAGGCGCGAGCGGCGTCCCCAGAGCGCATCAACGCGGCCAGGCTCAATGAAATCGCGGGTCAGCGTTGATGACGAGAACAGATAACGCCCCAGCGGGCGCGTACCGAGTTGCTGTAACATCGCTTCCGGGCCGTTGAGGGTACTTTCTGGCACCAGCGTGCGCCCTGCCAGCCAAGGTTCCTCATCCCCGTAGAGAATGACTTCTCGCAGCCAGAAACGCTGATCGGCAGGGAGTAATGCCCCTTCATCGCCGAGTTCATCGGCGGAGATAAAGTCCTCACGTACAGGTTCCACCCTGACCTTCTGGCAATGCTGTTCAAAGCGTCGCGTCATGGAATCCTCTTCCATTAGCCAGTCACGAAGCGGTTGCGTCAATGCGGCATCGTCCAGCGCCAGCCAGTTAAGTGAACGTAACGAACGGAGCGGGTCTTGCGTCATGGCACTTTCCCCTAAAAATTTTCAGAGCGGTAGTTTAGCGCAGAGCGATACGAGGAACACCCGTCCTGAATGCTGAGAACGTGATTACTCGCGTTTAAGCCGGTTACTGTTTGCCAGCCACAGCGTGATCACTAGCAGCAGGATGGCCGCAGAGTAGCACAGCGTATCAAAGGGATTTTTATGGTCGACGATGATCAGCCTGATGATGGCCGTAATCCCGATATAGACAAAATAGCGCAAGGGAAAATGGTAGCCCGACTGAAAGTACTTCACGATGAGTGCAATGAACTCAAAGTAGAGAAAATAAATCACAATGCCCTCAATTAGCAGGTAGGAGGACGCCTGCTCACCGGTGCTAAACAGCACATTGGCCAGATGTACCGTCTCCTTGCCCAAAAATACCATCAAAATGAAGGCCAGGATCAACAGCCCCGCGTTCAGCACCCACTGCATCAGGCGCGCAATCTTCTGTGCTGCAGGATTTTTATCACTCATGTCACGCCTCGAGAATCGAATGGAGTTCGGTTAGCGTTATCATGCTTTAGTGTGACCTAAATCACAATATAGCCGTCAGGCTTACCGCATCCGCTGCCCTCTCCGACACAACGTTGAGACGTGCAGTGTTCCCTGTCAGGCAGGGTGAATTCCGTCTCCCTAAGGCGGAATGACACAGCTGTACAGGCCGGTTTTTTATTGCTGTGTTACGGCGGCTCACATCGGCCCGTTACGGCGGCTGATTTTCGCCGTGCCGCGGATTGTTAAGCCTGTCATCCATTTTTCATATCCGCAGACTACATTGGCTCGGCTTTTGCGAACGACGGCGTCAGACAATGCTTTCACCGGCGCCTCTGGATGAAGGCGTTTACTGCCCTGAGCTGGCGCGTAGCTTCTGTCCTCTAGCAGTGAGCAGAGTCAGGTGGCCGCAAAAAACGCGATGCAGTACGCGAGACGTCACCAGAAAGCAGACGGCTCGCAATAAGTTAGTGTGCGCACACTATCAAAATAGATCCTGCGCAGGCGGTAATGAGACGTGAAATCAAAGCCTGTCACCGCGTCAGATAACCTCACAGTGATCCCTGAGGGCTCAGACGCGCAAATTCAGCGGCGCAGCAAGGAGAAAACATGAAAACGATTTTGGTGATTTTGGACGGCCTGAGTCACTACGTTGCTCAACATGCTATGGGTTACCTGCATGCGGAATGCGCCCAGGACAGAGGGCATTATTACAGCCTGACCTGCGAGCTACCCTCGCTGTCACGTCCGCTGTATGAATGTATTCTGACCGGCGTTGCGCCGGTGCAGAGTGGCATCATTCATAACGACGTTAACCGTATGAGCCGCGAACGCAGTGTGTTTCACTATGCGCGCGATGCCGGACTGACCACCGCCGCCGCCGCTTACCACTGGATAAGCGAGCTGTATAACCGCACCCCTTTCGTCCCGGCACGCGATCGCCACACTGAGGCCCCGACCCTGCCTGTTCAGTTTGGTCATTTTTACGTCGATGACAGCTATCCAGACTCGCACCTGTTTGAAGATGCCGAGAGTCTTCGGTTACGTTACAACCCGGATTTCCTGCTGATTCATCCGATGAATATCGATCATGCCGGACATCAGCATGGCCTATCTTCTGCGCAGTACCGTAACCGCGCGCGCATGGCGGATGGCTATCTGTCGCAGTGGATGCCCGGCTGGCTGGCAGAAGGCTATCAGGTCGTCGTCACGGCCGACCACGGGATGAACGACGACCGGTCGCACGGTGGCATGCTGCCAGAAGAAACGACCGTTCCCCTGTTTGTGTTTGGCGAGGGATTCTCGCTAAGGCCCGGCCTGGCACCTCAACAAACCGAGCTTTGTGGCACCCTGTGTTCACTGCTTGATGTGCCCCATGATAAGCCAGTCCATCATGCCCTGCTGGCGGGCTCAGCATACTGAAGCTGGCACCCTTCCCCGTGCGGCGGAAGGGTTAAGAACATGAACGTCTTAAACCCGCTCCTGTGCTGACCTGCCAGGGTCAGCAACCGGGTATCACCCGCGGCCCTCTCCGGCCAGCCCCGCGCCCACTGAACGTCTCTGCCTGTGCGATGCGCTACCGCTAACCGTCTAATCGGCCTGAAAAGGCTCGCCCGGTAAACGAAGCGGTGCGCGCAGGCCGGATTTGCCCATGCAGATCGCCAGAGTAGTCTACATTTAGAGATGTCGACGTTGCACAGGTTGTTTAAAACACTGAAAAAAATTGCACAGCGTCCGGCAATCACGTGATCAGATTGCGTTCTCCATCAGGCTGGCAATCTGAACCGCCTGAAGCCTGATGGTTAAGGAGCCACTATACGTGTTAACCCTGCTTAACTTACTCTCTGCCGTTGCGCTTCTGGTATGGGGCACGCACATTACCCGCTCCGGAATTATGCGCGTATACGGTGCCGATTTGCGCCGGGTGCTCAGCCGCAGTGTAGAAAAGAAACCCATGGCGTTCCTGGCCGGCATTGGCGTGACCATGCTGGTACAAAGCAGCAATGCCACCACGCTGCTGGTGACCTCATTTGTGGCCCAAAACCTGGTGAGCCTGACACCGGCATTGGTGGTGATATTGGGTGCTGACGTGGGGACAGCCATTATGGCGCGCGTCCTGACGTTTGATCTCTCCTGGCTTTCACCACTGTTTATCTTTTTTGGCGTAGTGTTTTTCATCAGCCGCAAACAAACCCGCGCAGGACAGCTTGGACGTACCAGCATTGGTCTGGGGCTTATCCTGCTGGCGCTGCAGTTGATTGTCGAAGCCGCCAGGCCAATCACCCAGGCCTCGGGCGTACAGGTGCTGTTTTCCAGCTTAACGGGTGATGTGATGCTGGATGCCTTGATCGGCGCGGTCTTTGCGATTATCAGCTACTCAAGCCTGGCAGCGGTGCTGATTACGGCCACCCTGACGGCAACGGGCGTGATCGCCTTTAAGGTGGCGTTGTGCCTGGTGATTGGCGCTAACCTCGGCAGTGGTTTACTGGCCGTCATCAACGGCAGTGGCTCCAACGCGGCGGGTAAACGCGTGGCGATGGGCAGCCTGCTGTTTAAGCTGATTGGCTGCGTATTGATTCTGCCCTTTGTCGATCCGGTTGCGGTATGGCTGGACAAGCTGCCGGTGAACGACGAAGAGCTGGTGATCTTCTTTCACGTTTTCTACAACCTGATTCGCTGCGTGGTGATGGTGCCGTTCGCCGATGCCATGGCGCGTTTGTGTTGCCGACTGATTGCTGACGATGCCGAAAGCGATACCACGCTGAAACCCAGGCACCTTGACAGCAGCGCGCTGGATACACCGGCACTGGCGTTGGTTAACGCGGCGCGCGAAGCGTTGCGCATGGGCGACGTGCTGGAGCAGATGCTGGACACGTTTCTGCAAGTGGTTCGTGGAGAAGCACGCGCGGAACGTCGCGTGCGGCGGCTGGATGATGACGTCGATGTGCTCTACACCGCCATCAAACTCTATCTGGCGCGCATGCCCAAAGAGGATTTATCAGAGCAGGATTCTCGCCGTTGGGGAGAAGTGATTGAAATGTCGCTAAATCTGGAAATGGCAGGCGATATCATTGAACGCATGAGCGGCGATGTCGCCGATAAGTCTCTTGCCGCGCGGCGGACCTTTTCGCCAGAAGGCATGAAAGAGCTTGAGTCACTCTACGAACAGCTGGTTGAAAACCTGCGGCTGAGCCTGTCGGTTTTCCTCTCGCACGACGTCACCAGCGCGAAGCGGTTGCGCCGAGCCAAACACCGTTTCCGCCTGAAAATACGCCGTTATTCCCATTCACACGTCAATCGCCTGCACCAGCAGAATGTGCAGAGCATTGAAACCAGCTCACTCCATCTGGGCCTGCTGGGTGATATGAAGCGGCTAAACTCCCTGTTCTGCGCAGTGGCCTACACGGTGCTGGAACAGCCGGATGACGAAAGGGACGGGGATTAATCTACAGGGGCCATCCGGCCCCGTGATGTCGGTTGTACAGGCAAAAAACTACTTCTTTTTCTCAACAGGTTTACCCGACCAGTAACCCGCCAGCAGTGAACCGGACAGGTTATGCCAGACAGAGAACAGGGCGCCCGGCAGCGCTGCCAGAGGAGAAAAGTAAAGTTTGCCCAGCGTGGCGGCCAGTCCTGAGTTTTGCATACCGACCTCAAGCGCCAGCGTGCGGCAGGTGGACTCATCAAAGCCAAACAGTTTACCGCCCCAGTAGCCTCCCAGCAGACCAATGGCATTGTGCAGGATGACCGCTGCAATCACCATGACACCGACTGAGGCAATAAAGCCCTGGCTACCTGCCACTACGGCGCTGATGATCAGCAGAATACAGAGCATGGAAAAGGCTGGTAGATAGGGCTCGATCCGGCGCACCACGCTGTTCATGGTGTGATGGATGATCAGGCCTAACCCGATAGGGATCACGACGATCTTCACGATGCTCAGTAGCATCCCAGCGACATCAACCTGAATGTGCGTATCCACGTAAAAGCGCGTCAGCAGCGGCGTGGCAAACACGCCCACCAATGCTGACACCGACGAGATCGTCACCGACAGGGCCACATCGCCTTTAGCCAGATAGATCATGACGTTAGAAGCGGTCCCACTGGCAACGCTGCCCACCAGAATCATCCCCGCAGCGAGATCCGGCGGCATATGAAACAGCTTAGCCAGCGCCCAGGCGGCCAGCGGCATGACCAGATAGTGTAAGAAGGTGCCGGCAATAACCGGCGCCGGGCGCGTCAGCACGCGTTTAAAATCATCAATGTTCAGCGTTACGCCCATGCCAAACATAATCAGCATCAGCAGATAAGCGACCCATGGACCGATGCCAAGAAAGGTTGTGGGTGAATAGTAGGCAGCGACAGACAACAGAATTGCCCACAAAGGAAACAGACGAGTTAAGGTGGCAAGCATAATCAGATATCCTTATGAGCGAGTGAGGGACTACTGTGAAAGCACGCTGTGCCGCCTGGCGGCCTGTCGTGAAAAAGCCGGACAGAGCCCGGCTTTAACCCAGTGGCGGCTGAGCGCTTATTCAAACAAATTGTGATGCAGTGTACGCACTACGCTTTCAGCATCATTGCCCGGCACAAGGAAACAGAGATTGTAGCTGCTGGCACCGTAGCAGATCATCCGCAGGTTAAAAGGTTCGAGCACGCCGAAGACCTCTTTCCCTACGCCGCAGGCTTTCGACAATTCGTTGCCGATAATGGCCACCAGCGCCAGGTTTTCTTCCACTTCCACCCGACAGAGTGACGACAGCTCCGTCAGCAGCGCCTGGCTCAGCAGATTGTCGCCCGTTGAGGTTGATCCCGTGGTATCCAGCGTTAACGCCACGCTGACTTCCGACGTGGTGATCAGATCCACTGACACGTTGTGACGCACCAGAATATTGAACACTTCAGACAGGAAGCCCGGCGTGTGTAGCATATTCAGGCTGTGCAGCGTGACCAGGGTTTGCTTGCGGCGCAGCGCCAGCGCACGGAACAGCGGTGGATTCGCCGTCTCATTGCACACGCGCGTACCGCCCGCGGCAGGATCTTTACTGGAACCAACAAACACCGGAATGTCGCTACGCACCGCAGGCAGCAGCGTCGCAGGGTGCAGCACTTTGGCCCCAAAGGTGGCCATTTCAGCCGCTTCTTCAAAGGTGATCTCATCAATACGTTTTGCCGCAGGCACCACGCGCGGATCGGTGGTGTAGATCCCCGGCACGTCCGTCCAGATATCCACGCGCGAGGCTTTTAACGCTTCACCCAGCAAGGCAGCCGTGTAGTCACTGCCGCCGCGACCTAACGTGGTCGTGCGCCCTTTTTCTTCGCTGCCGATAAAGCCCTGGGTCACCACCAGTGACGCCGCAATACGCGGTTGCAGCTGCGCGCTAACCTGTTCAGCCAGTACGGCCACATCGGGCTCAGCACGGCCAAAACGGTCATTGGTGCGCATGACTTTGCGTACATCGAACCATTCTGCATTAACCTTGCGTTCACGCAGGATCTCAACGAACAGCAAGGTCGACATCAGTTCGCCGTGGCTGACCAGTTCGTCGGTTAAGGCGTTAGACGTGGCCAGCGCGGCCGCATCGGACAGCATGCCGATGTTATCAATGATGCGGTCGATTTCGTCGCGAATGACGTCCGGATTTTGCAGACGATCGATGATGGCGTATTGAATGCGGCGGATGTCATCGAGTTGCGCTGCACGCTGCGATGTCTCCTGGCCTTCGGCAAGAGAGACCAGCAGGTTTGTGATGCCTGCAGAGGCAGAAAGCACCACCAGCCGGGTATTGCTGTCCTGCAATACCACATCGGCGCTACGGTTCATGGCATCGAAATCGGCAACGCTGGTACCGCCAAATTTCGCTACATTCAGATTCAGAGACATTGTATGACCTCGTGTCAGGGTACGTTGCCCTCATCCGTTAACGGGTGAGAAACAGTAATTCAGCCTAAGCACAAGGAAAGAGCAGAAACGGGTAAGATCGAATAGACGAGTCACCCAGAAGCGCTCCACCTTGCAAAACGTCCGACTGTGGACGTTTCTGGTGACAACCCAGAGGATTCAGCCCCTGTAGCCGACAGTCAACACACCGTGTGTTTACCACCTCGGCGTCGCTCCCCCTGATGTGTTATCGCCGGATACGGTTCCTCCAACACACTGCCTGGGCGACGCGCCTCTTCTGGCTTGCGCACGGGTGCGCAAGTAGCGCGCATAGATTTATCGATTTCTGGCCCTGCTGTCAATGACCGCTGTGGGACAATTTTTCATGCAGAGCGCACCGGATAACAAATTTTGCCCTAATGCAGCGACTACAGTGCTTAATGGCTTCAGCAACGCCACCACTTTCTGATGTGGCACAAGGTATGCGGTCTGCTAACAGGCCATACTTTTCAGCCTTTCCCCCATGGAATCAGGCTGAAATCTTGCCGCATTATTGACCGTAAAACAGCGTGTTTTCATCATGGTGCCTTTATGGAGCAGACAAAATTTTCCTTTCAGTTGCAACTGTGGTCATACTGAAATGCTAACCGGGTACGATGCGACCCCGATGGAATGACGGTTCTTAATATCAACAAGAGTGTTGCCATGAAAAATATCAATCCGACCCAAACCGCAGCCTGGAAAGCGCTGCAAGAGCACTATGAACAGATGAAAACGGCGAAAATTGCCGACCTGTTTGACCAGGATGCCGATCGTTTTGCTAAATTCTCAGCCACCTTTGACGACCAGATGCTGGTGGATTTTTCGAAAAACCGCATTACTCAGGAAACCCTCGATAAGCTTCAGGCACTGGCAAAAGAGACCGATTTAAGCGGTGCGATTAAGTCTATGTTCTCGGGTGAGAAGATTAACCGCACTGAAGATCGCGCCGTGCTGCACGTCGCGCTGCGTAACCGCAGTAATACGCCGATTATCGTTGATGGCAAAGATGTCATGCCTGAAGTCAACGCCGTGCTGGAAAAAATGAAAGGCTTTTCCGAACGCATTATCGGCGGTGACTGGAAAGGCTATACCGGAAAACCCATTACGGACGTTGTTAACATCGGTATCGGTGGCTCTGACCTCGGTCCCTTCATGGTGACGGAAGCGCTGCGCCCGTATAAAAATCACCTGAACATGCATTTCGTGTCTAACGTCGATGGCACCCACATTGCCGAAACGCTAAAAGATCTGAGTCCTGAAACCACGCTGTTCCTGGTCGCCTCTAAAACCTTCACCACCCAGGAAACCATGACCAACGCCCACAGTGCGCGTGACTGGTTCCTGAAAACGGCCGGCGATCAACAGCACGTTGCGAAGCACTTTGCTGCGCTCTCCACCAATGCCAAAGCGGTAGGCGAATTTGGTATTGATACGGACAACATGTTCGAATTCTGGGACTGGGTAGGCGGTCGCTATTCACTATGGTCAGCAATTGGTCTGTCAATTATCCTTTCTATTGGCTTCGATAATTTTGAGCAGCTGCTGAGCGGCGCGCACGCCATGGATAAGCACTTCTCAACCACGCCAGCGGAGCAGAATCTTCCGGTGCTGCTGGCGCTGATCGGGATCTGGTACAACAACTTCTTCGGTGCCGAAACAGAAGCCATCCTGCCGTACGACCAATATATGCATCGCTTCGCGGCCTATTTCCAACAGGGAAATATGGAATCGAACGGTAAATACGTTGACCGTGCAGGCCAGCCTGTTACCTATCAGACAGGCCCGATTATCTGGGGCGAACCGGGTACTAACGGCCAGCACGCGTTCTACCAGCTGATTCATCAGGGCACCAAACTGGTCCCGTGCGACTTTATCGCCCCTGCTGTGAGCCACAATGCGCTTGCCGATCACCATCCTAAACTGCTGTCTAACTTCTTTGCCCAGACCGAGGCCCTGGCCTTTGGGAAATCGCGTGATGTGGTTCAGAAAGAGTTCACCGACGCCGGCAAGTCTGCCGAGTCGGTCGCGCATATTGTGCCGTTTAAAGTGTTTGAAGGTAACCGGCCTACTAACTCTATTTTGTTACGCGAAATCACGCCGTTTAGCCTGGGTGCCCTGATTGCCCTTTATGAACATAAAATCTTCACCCAGGGTGCCATTCTGAACATCTTTACCTTCGATCAGTGGGGCGTTGAGCTGGGCAAACAACTGGCAAACCGTATTCTGCCAGAGCTCGAAAATGACAGTGATATTACCAGTCATGACAGCTCCACTAATGCCTTAATTAATCGCTACAAGCGTTGGCGTTAAATTTCTCCAGGCACAAAAAGGCGGCTATTTAGTCGCCTTTTTTATTCTATGATGGAGAGTGCAACCCGCTTTTTATCTGAAAAGTCGATATACGGATTGGATAATTCTTAAAATAGGCTGAGGCAAATCCGAAGTTAGCCGGGGTTAAATCATGACAATCTTATTAAAAATGGCCCTAAAACGGCACGAAGATCATTCTTACCTGTTGTTTTATAATGTTATTTAATTTAACCACGCTTAAGGAAATTCCGATAATTCTTATTCCGTACCAAAGAATACTAAATAAGTAGAAACCGCTTTGCTTTCTCCGTCTTTGCAGACAAATATCCGGCTTTTCAACATAAACCCATGCCTTTAAAATAAGTTAACGCTGAATTTACTTAATTTAGCCCGTTTACGCCCTCACAGACTGACAGGTTTTTACATTACTGAACTCTGGTATTTTGTTGCCCTATACTGGACGCGCCCGTAATGGGTCTGTCCTTCGGCTTTGCGTCAACGGTTTATGCTGTTGTGCAAAAATGTCGGATAGCAATCCTTCATTCACTCAATGTAGGTGTTGTTATGAAAAAACGCATGATTGCCGGTCTGGCATTACTTTACGTAGCCGTCTCTTCCAGTGCGTTTGCCGCGCCGGAAGAAGCTGGTGCTGCAGCGGGCGCACAGGCGGGCACCATGTCCGCAGGTACGACGACCGCTGTAGGTATCGGCGTGCTCGGCGCGTTAGTAGGACTCGGTGTTGCCGCTTCTGGCGGTGGTGACGGGGCAAATACTGGTACAACAACCACAACCACAACGGGCACCACGCGTTGATGGGTACCCTGCTCATTCGGGCTGTAGCAAGGCTGCGAACGCGCATATCACGATTCGTTTGCGCAGGTAAATGAGTCGCTATCAGGATGCCACAGCGTCGGCGGCCTGAACGAGTAAGGGTATGGGAGCTTTAAACATAACCACACTTTCGTGTGGTTATTTTTACTTTGGCATCATTTATCAGGGACACATTGTGCGCCAACTTCCGCTGCTGCTCGTTTGCCTGCTGCTGCAGGCCTGTACACAAACGCAAAAAGGACTCGAACAGACCGTGATGATGGCCATTGAAGGGCCAGAAGATGTCACCGTCACGCCTCAGCAGATTGATAATCTGCCCTATGCCAGCCTGTATGCCCGAATCAATGATGGCCAGCGCATTTTTGTCGTGCTGGGTTATAACGAAAATGGCCAGCAAAAGTGGGTCACTCGCGATCAATCGATGCTGGTCACCGCACATGGCAGGCTGATCAAAACGCTGGGCCTGCCTGACAATCTGACAGACGTCAGCAATTTACAGCAGGATCCGCTGGCTAAAGGCCTGCACCTCAGCAACGGCGACAGCTGGACGCGAATTGTTCAGTGGACCGTTCAGGGCAACGTCCATAGCGGAACCCTGAGCTCAACCTTCACGCGGGGCGATGACGAGGTGCTGGATATTGCGGGGAACCGCATTGCCTGCCGCGTCTGGCATGAGCAGCTTCATATCGACAGCCTGGATCGCGAGTGGCAAAACACGTTCTGGATCGACAACAGTAGCGGTCAGGTCGTGCAGTCCCGACAAATGCTGGCTGCCGATGCATTCCCTGTTGATATCACCATTCTGAAGCCGGCAAAATCATGAAAAACATAACACGCTTGTTGGCAGGAATGAGCCTGCTCACCACCCTGGCCGCTCAGGCCGCAGGTCAGGTTACCGTGCATGCCCCCCACGATACCCAGAGCGTACAGGTTAACCAGGTGGAAAACCTGGCACAGCTGGTGACTCAGCCCGCGCTGATGACACAGACTGACTGGCGACGCGCCGTTATTGCCGAGCGCGGGGCAACGGCAGTCGCGCAGCAGCAGTATCAGCAAACGCTGGCGCAGTTGCGCGCCTGGCGTGCCGATAGTAGCGGAGAGCAGGCTGCGGCCATTGATGCCGTTATTCGTCAGTTAAGCGGTATCCGGGTGACCGGGCGGCAGTTCACCTCCCTGGATCCCGACTGGATCCGTCTGCATACGATGGATAACCGCCGCCTGGAAGGCAGCTACGATCTCTACCTTACCCAGCCCAGCACCAGCGTCCTGTTGTTTGGCCCCATCGCGGGTGCCGGTGCCGTGAACTGGCAGCCAGGGAAATCCGTACGGGATTACCTGAGCGAGCACCCCCGCCTGGCTGGAGCAGAACGTAATATCGCGATTGTGATTGCGCCGGACGGCACGACGCGGGAAGCGCCTGTGGCCTACTGGAATCACCGCCACGTTGAACCCGAACCCGGCAGCATCATTATGACGGGCTTCTCGTCGTGGAGCCTGCCAGGCGCGTTTAAAGACCTGAATGATCGCCTTGTTTCTGTTCTGACTCACCGGATACCAGACTGATGAAAAAACGTTATCTTCTCAGCCTGTTGGCTGTTTCTGTGGCAAGCGCCTGTCAGGCCCATGCGGAAATGTATGCCGCGCCGGTAACGCCTTCGCAGTCTGATTTTGGCGGCGTGGGCCTGATGCAGGTGCCCACCGCGCGTATGGCGAAAGAGGGCGAATTTAGCCTGAACTTCCGCGATAATGATCAGTATCGCTACTATTCTGCTTCACTTCAGCTTTTTCCCTGGCTGGAAACAACCGTGCGTTATACCGATGTGCGCACCCGGCGTTACAGCGCGGTGGAAAGTTTCAGCGGCAACCAAAGCTATAAAGATAAAGCTTTCGACCTGAAGCTGCGCCTGTGGCAGGAAGGTTACTGGCTGCCGGAGGTCTCGTTTGGTACCCGCGATCTGGGCGGCACCGGCCTGTTCGACAGCGAGTACCTGGTCGCCACCAAAGCCTGGGGGCCGTTCGACTTTACGTTGGGTATGGGCTGGGGCTATCTGGGCAACAGCGGAACCGTGAAAAACCCCTTCTGTTCTTACAGCGACAGCTACTGTCAGCGCCCCGGCGTCGGTCAGGCGGGATCGATCAATGGCTCGCAGATGTTCCACGGCCCTTCGGCGGTATTTGGCGGGATAGAATACCAGACGCCCTGGCAGCCGCTTCGCCTGAAGGTGGAATACGAAGGTAACGATTACAAGGATGATTTCGCCGGACGCCTGCCGCAGCGCAGCAAGGTCAACGTCGGTGCAATCTACCGCGTCACTGACTGGGCCGATATCAATGCCAGCTATGAGCGCGGCAATACTTTTATGTTCGGCTTCACCATTCGCACCAACTTCAACGATATGCATCAGGATCATATCGACAGTCCGAAACCTGCGTACAACCCGAACCCGCAACCTAAGCTGCTGGAAACCACGGTGACAGGTAATCAGCTGTCTGAACTGAAGTACAACGCAGGCCTGGCTGGTCCAAAAATCCAGACCAAAGGCAGCACGCTGTACGTATCAGGCGAGCAAACCAAATACCGTGACACGCGTGAAGGTGTGGATCGCGCGAACCGCATCATCATGAATCATCTCCCAGACGGTATTGAGACCATAAACGTGACGGAGTCGCGTTACAACATGCCTCAGGTCACGACAGAAACCTCCGTTGCTAGCCTGCGCAACGAGCTGGGGGGTTATCCATTAGGGCATGAAAAGCCGTTACAACAGGTCCGCACAGATCCGGTTGATCCGGAGCCTACCGAGCAGGGCATGTTTATTCGCAAAGAGCGCCTGAGTTACAGCCTGTCGCCGGTACTTAACCAGTCTGTGGGCGGCCCGGAAAGTTTCTATCTGTACCAGGTTGGCGTGATGGGCAACGTCGATTACTGGCTCACCGATCACTTGCTGGTAGGCGGTAGCCTGTTTGCTAACGTTGCAAACAATTACGACAAATTTAACTACAACGGCGCACCTGCGGATTCCACGCTGCCACGCGTACGTACGCACATTCGCGACTACGTTGAGAACAACGTTTACGTTAACGATCTGCAAGCCAACTACATGGATTATCTGGGTAATGGATTCTATGGCCAGGTCTACGGCGGCTATCTGGAAACCATGTATGGCGGCGTAGGCGGCGAAGTCCTCTATCGTCCGGTAGACAGCAACTGGGCCGTTGGCGTGGATGCTAACTATGTGCGCCAGCGTGACTGGGATGACATGATGAGATTCACCCGTTACGAAGCGCCTACCGGCAACCTTACCGGCTACTGGCGCCCCTGGTTTATGGAGAACGTCTTAGTGAAAGCCAGCGTCGGGCAGTATCTGGCGAAGGATAAAGGCGTCACGATTGATCTCTCTAAGCGCTTCGACAGTGGCGTGATGGTTGGCGTTTATGCCACAAAAACCAACGTATCATCGCAACAGTATGGCGAAGGTGACTTTACTAAAGGCTTCTATATCTCCATCCCCATGGATCTGTTTACCGTTACGCCAACCCGTGGCCGTGCGCAGATTAACTGGGTACCGCTCACCCGTGATGGTGGCCAGATGCTGGGAAGGAAGTACCAGCTGTATGACATGACCTCGGACCGTGACGCCCGGTTTAACTAAAAAAGAGGCAGCCATCAGGCTGCCTTGTTTTTTTAGTCGGCGTCGTAACCCAGATTGGGGGCCAGCCAGCGCTCCACTTCGCTTACCGACATGCGCTTACGCGCCGCATAGTCCTCAACCTGATCGCGCTGAATCTGCGCCACGGCGAAGTAGCGGCTGTCAGGGTGGCTGAAGTACCAGCCTGATACCGAGGCGCCCGGCCACATGGCAAAAGACTCCGTGAGTTTCATACCCGCGTGCGTTTCCACATCCAGCAGCGCCCAGATAGTGGCTTTCTCAGTGTGTTCCGGACAGGCCGGATAGCCCGGCGCCGGACGAATGCCCTGATAATTTTCGCGGATGAGCGCCTCATTACTGAGGTGCTCATCGGGAGCAAAAC
Source organism: Pantoea sp. V106_11 (assembly GCF_029967885.1). Taxonomy (NCBI): domain Bacteria; kingdom Pseudomonadati; phylum Pseudomonadota; class Gammaproteobacteria; order Enterobacterales; family Erwiniaceae; genus Pantoea; species Pantoea sp. V106_11. The sequence continues at coordinate 19,417 of NZ_JASCAK010000030.1, read as the reverse complement.
CCCAAATCGTTTTGCGCACCTGTTCGTGCAGATATTCGGCGAAGGCTTCGGCTAAGCGGTCCGCAATAGCTTTGACCATAATCTTGTTGTAGTCGTCCTGCTGCTTATCGTAAGCCTCGGCCAGCGCATCTTCTTCCAGCCCGCCCGTAACGGCAAAAGCCCCGATATAATCAGCTTTACCGCTGCTTTTCGGCGCCACAAAATCGGCCAGACAGTAGTTGGCAAAGTCGGTTTTTTCCGTTTGCTGCCGCAGATGATGGCTGATGTTCAGCAGCGTATCGCGCTGCTCATCCGCAAAGATATGAATATCGTCGCCCACGCGATTAGCCGGGAACAGGCCGACCACGCCGCGTGGCGTCAGCGCTTTTTCGTCACTCAGCTTATCCAGCATCGCGTTAGCATCGGCAAACAATCGTTTCGCTTCATCGCCCACGACCTCATCCTCCAGGATGCGCGGGTATTTGCCAGCCAGCGACCAGGTCATAAAAAAGGGCGTCCAGTCGATGTAATTGCGCAGCACGTCAATGCCCGCGTCGACGCGCCTGACACCGACGTGCTTCGCTACGGGCGGTGTATAGCTGTCCCAGTCAATCTTCGTCGCGTTGTCGCGCGCAGCGCTGAGTGACACCGGCGGCGTGCGCGGTTTTTTACGCGCATGCTGAATACGCACGGTTTCATATTCTTTGCGGGTGCGCGCAACGAAGTCATCCCTGAGCGTATCCGATAGCAGGGATGACACGACACCCACCGTGCGCGAGGCGTTTTGCACGTAAACGGTGGGCCCGCTGTAGTGCTGTTCGATTTTCACGGCGGTATGGGCTTTAGACGTGGTGGCGCCACCAATCAACAGCGGCAGCGTAAATCCCTGACGCTCCATCTCTTTCGCCATGTTGACCATTTCATCCAGCGACGGCGTGATGAGCCCAGAAAGACCAATGATGTCAGCCTTCACTTCGCGCGCGGTCTTGAGGATTTTCTCGCCCGGCACCATCACGCCGAGGTCGATAATCTCATAGTTATTGCACTGCAGGACCACGCCAACAATGTTTTTGCCAATGTCGTGGACGTCGCCTTTTACCGTTGCCAGCACCACCTTACCGTTACTGCGTCCGGCTTCTTTACTGGCCTGAATGTATGGTTCAAGCCAGGCGACGGCCTGTTTCATCACGCGGGCCGATTTCACGACCTGCGGCAGGAACATTTTGCCTTCACCAAACAGATCCCCCACCACATTCATGCCGGACATCAGCGGCCCTTCAATCACGTCTATCGGGCGCGCGGCCTGTTGACGGGCTTCTTCCGTGTCCTGTTCAATAAACTCGGTGATGCCTTTGACCAGTGAGTATTCCAGCCGTTTCACCACGTCCCAGCCGCGCCATTCAGCCTGCTGCTTTTCATCCGCACTGTCGCTTTTATTGCGGCGGTATTTTTCCGCCAGCGCCAGTAATCGCTCAGTGCCGTCGGCGCGCCGGTTAAGGATCACGTCCTCAACGGACTCACGCAGTTCGTCAGACAGGTCGTCATAAATGGCCAACTGCCCGGCGTTCACGATTCCCATATCCATACCGTTACGGATGGCGTAATAGAGAAACACCGCGTGAATCGCCTCACGAACCGGATCGTTGCCCCGGAACGAGAACGAGACGTTAGATACGCCGCCCGAGATCATCGCATGGGGCAGTTCACGTTTAATGTCTTCGCAGGCCCCAATAAAATCCATCGCGTAGTTGTTGTGTTCGTCGATACCGGTCGCAACGGCAAAAATATTGGGATCGAAAATGATGTCCTCAGGCGGAAACCCCACCTGTTGGGTCAGGATCTGGTAGGCGCGGCGACAGATCTCAATCTTCCGCTCACGCGTATCGGCCTGCCCCACCTCATCGAAGGCCATCACCACCATGGCGGCCCCGTAGCGGCGGACAAGGCGGGCATGGTGGATAAATACGGCCTCACCTTCTTTCATTGAGACGGAGTTGACGATGCCTTTTCCCTGAATACACTGCAGCCCTTTCTCAATAACCTCCCATTTCGAGGAGTCGATCATAATGGGCACGCGGGCAATATCGGGCTCACCCGCAATCAGGTTGAGGAAACGCACCATCGCGGCTTCCGCGTCCAGCATTCCCTCATCCATATTGATATCAATAATCTGGGCACCGCTCTCAACCTGTTGTAACGCGACTTCCAGCGCCTCATGATATTTATCTTCTTTAATCAGGCGCTTAAATTTGGCAGAGCCGGTAACGTTGGTGCGTTCTCCCACGTTCACAAATAACGATTCTGCACTGATATTCAGCGGTTCAAGACCCGAAAGACGGCAGGCAACGGGCAGTTTGGGGCGCTGACGTGGCGCAACGCCTTCCACGGCCGCCGCCATGGCAGCGATGTGCTGTGGCGTGGTGCCGCAGCAGCCGCCAACAATGTTCAGAAAGCCGGCGTTGGCCCATTCCCCAATCTGCTGCGCCATCACCTCTGCATCGAGATCGTATTCGCCGAAGGCGTTGGGCAAACCGGCATTGGGATGGGCAGTGACATAGCCTTCGGCGATGCGTGACAGTTCAGCGACATACTGGCGTAGTTCATCCGGCCCCAGTGCGCAGTTCAGACCAAAGGATAAGGGTTCTGCATGGCGCAACGAATTATAAAAGGCTTCGGTAGTTTGTCCGGAAAGCGTGCGGCCTGAAGCATCGGTGATGGTGCCGGAGATCATCAACGGCAGCGCCACGCCAAGGGCTTCCATCTCTGCTTTCACCGCAAAGACAGCCGCTTTGGCGTTGAGCGTATCGAATACCGTTTCAATCATGATGATGTGGCAACCGCCTTCCACCAGCGCCCGGGTGGACTCACGATAGGCGTCCACCAACTGATTGAAGGTGATATTACGGAACGCCGGATCGTTAACATCGGGTGAGATCGAGCAGGTGCGGTTGGTGGGGCCCAGTACGCCCGCGACATAGCGCGGTTTATCTGGCGTTTTTGCCGTCCACGCATCTGCGCAGGTACGCGCCAGCTTCGCGGCCGCGAAGTTAATCTCTGCCGACAGGGCTTCCATCTGGTAGTCCGCCATCGCAATGGGGGTGGCATTAAAGGTATTGGTTTCGAGAATATCCGCGCCGGCGGCCAGATACGCATCATGGATCTCGCGGATCACCTCTGGTTTACTTAGCACCAGCAGATCGTTATTGCCTTTGAGATCGCAGGGCCAGTCAGCAAAACGGCTGCCACGAAAATCGTGTTCGTCCAGTTTATAGCTCTGGATCATGGTGCCCATTCCACCATCTAATACCATAATGCGGTGGGCAAGTTGCTGATGCAGCGCGTCGGTTAGATTGCTCACGGTTATCTCATCCACGTCAATGCGCTGGTGAAATACCAGCCAGTCATTCTTGCATAAGGTCATGATGCCTCAAAGTAACCTTAGCGGAGATTTTCAGGGAAGTGATTATCAGGTCTGACCAGCACGTCAGCGTTTGCATTCAGGCAGATTAAAACGAAAATGGTTTCCACTATGTGAAAAGGAGAAACAGAATGGCAACGCCCGTCGCCGCGAAACGCGGAAAAAAACCCCGTGGCACCCCTGCCCCCTCAGCGCCCGCAGGCGGTCAGGTTCAGTCACTGACCCGTGGGTTAACGCTGCTGGAGTTGATCGCTAATTCACATGGCAGCGTCGCGCTTACCGAACTCGCGCAGCAGGCCGGGTTGCCTAACTCCACAACACATCGCTTGCTGACCACTATGCAGCAGCAGGGGTTTGTGCGCCAGGAGGGCGATTTAGGCTACTGGACCATGGGGGCACATGCGTTTGTGGTTGGCAGCAGTTTTTTACAGAGCCGGAACCTGCTGGCGCTGGTCCACCCGGTGCTACGTACGCTGATGGAAAACTCGGGTGAAACGGTCAATCTGGCGGTGCTGGACCTCAGCGATTTTCAGGCGGTGATTATCGATCAGGTACAGTGTACGCAACTGATGCGCATGTCTGCACCGATCGGCGGCAAACTGCCAATGCATGCATCGGGCGCAGGTAAAGCTTTTCTGGCGCATCTCAGCGACGAGCAGGTCACCGCTCTGCTGCATCAGAAAGGCCTGCATTACTACACGCCCAATACGCTGATGTCACCTCAGAGTCTGAAAACCAATCTGGCACAGATCCGGACTCGGGGATTTTCTTTCGATGACGAAGAACATGCGCTCGGTTTGCGTTGTGTGGCGGCCCCCATTTACGATGAGCACGGCGAGCCATTTGCGGCGCTTTCCATCTCTGGGCCTATTGCCCGCATGACGGACGACCGCATCACCGAACTGGGCGCGCTGGTCATCCGCGAAGCCCGTCAGGTCACCCTGGCGTACAGTGGCCGTTAAAGAAATGCCGCCCGCCCCACCCGATAACGCCAGCGCGCCCTTCATGCTTTCTCAACCGCAGCCTTTATAAGAAACAGCCTGTGGACTGGCCAGCGCCGCCCTAAAAGGGGGCGCCCGCCGTCAGTCCAACAATCCATTACGCAAGACCGCTATATACGGCATCGCGCAGCATCACGGGGAACTGACCGTTTACCCCTTCCGGCGTCGTGTTTGTCATGGCTAGTACACAGAGTTCTTTTTGGCGATCAACAAACCAGGTATGGCCGTAAGCGCCGCTCCACGACAGCGTGCCCGCTGACTGAGGCGACCCGGCCGCATCGGGATCGGCAAGCAGTGCCCAGCCCACACCAAATCCCCATCCCGGTCCCTGCGTGGCATATTTCGCGGCAACGTGTTCCTGCGTCATATAGTCAAAGCTGTCGCGCGTAATCAGCGGCGCGCCCTGCCGGCGGATCGTTTCCAGCAATTGCATGAAATCGGGGGCCGTCCCTGCCATTCCCCCGCCGGCGCACGGCCAGGCATCGGGTTTGAGAATACGGTCAGGACAGAAAATGGCTGCGCCCTCACCAAAAGGTATTCGTTGATTCTCGCCTATCGCCGTGGGCACCGGGCTGTCATCGGTATACACCGTGGTTAAACGCGCCTCATCCCTGACGGTAAACAGCGTATCTTTCATCCCGAGCGGTTCCGTGACCGCATGACTTACCAGATCCGGCAGACGCTTACCGGTCGCCCGCACCATGATTTCGCCCAAAACATCAATGCCCAGGGAATAACGCCAGCCGCTTCCCGGTTCAAACTGCAGCGGAGTGCCTGCCAGGCGTCGTAGATTCTCTTCGATGGATAATCCCGGTTGATAGTCGATCCCATCAGACACGTTCAGGGTGTGATAAAGGGAATCAGCCGGCGCGGAATAACGGTAACGTAAACCTGACATGTGACTCAGGAGATGTCGCACCCGGATGGTTGCAGGTTTCCCCTCTTCCAGGCAGGGACGGAAATCGGGAAGCCAGCGCGTAATGTCGTCATCCAGAGTCATGTACCCTTGTTCGATCAGGCGCATTGCCGTCAGGCTCACGATGGGTTTGGTCAGCGAGGCAAGGCGGAAAATCGCATCCAGCGCCATGCCTTTCTTCTGCTCTCTGTCAGCCAGACCCGCCGCTCGCTGATACATTAATTCGCCGGCTTGGGCTACCATCACCGTACAACCGACAATGCGCTGTGCATCAATCGCCTGATCGATAACCGCATCCATAGCGGCTTCAAGTTTTGCAGAGGATGGAACACGTCCTGATGTAAAATAAATCATTATCGATTCCTTGAATAATTTCAAAAAAAATAAAAAGCGTTATTTTCATTACTTTTATACATTACAAGAAGAATAGATTTTATATATTACCCACCACCTTATTTAACAAAAACCCCAAACAAGACCCACATCAAATAACATCCTTCTCACATAATAAAACATCCCATTCATTTAACTGGTCAACCAAAAGTTGACTTTGAGTCTAACTTATGGACATCCAGGGGATTTGTGATCGACCTCTTTTTTTTAAAAGAGCAGACTGATTACCATGCATTCGCACTACAAGCAAAAAATACACTGACAGATAATCAACATAGCCTTCACTGTGTTGACTTAACCACCGTCAATACTGGTTAACCAAAATAAAGTTCATTTGACATTAAACATCAGAACGGGAATCAACCCACTTATTTTAAACATTAAAACCAACCAACAATAAAAAACAAAAGGAGGAACATTATTTAAACAAAGCGTCGATTCAATTTAACCGTTTTCTCCTATTACAAATTAACTAAAAACAATTCTCTTCATCTTCACGATCGTATAACAACCTGAAGATGTTTTCTGACCGTTACGCTGAATTAATCAAGGGAACATTATGATGACAACAACAATACCGCCACGCAGGAAGGTGGGCACGGGCACCGCAATAGGCTATGGCATTACCGATATTTTTGGCGGTGGCTCCATGGCGCTAATTGGGACTTGGTTGCTTTTTTTCTATACGACATTTTGTGGTCTTTCGATGCTCGAGGCGAGCTCCATTTTTGCTATCGCCCGCATCATTGACGCTATTCTCAGCCCGATAATGGGCTATATCACCGATAAGTTTGGCAGCACCCGCCTCGGTAAACGTTTTGGCCGACGCCGCTTCTTTCTGCTCATCAGCGCCCCGCTGATGTTTATCTATGCGCTGGTCTGGGTCAGCGACATGAGCTACTGGTACTATCTTGGAACCTATCTCGCGGTAGAGTTACTGGTGGCGATGGTGTTAGTGCCCTGGGAAACCCTGGCGGCAGAGATGACCAACGATTTTGGCGAGAGAACCCGTATGGCGGCAATCCGCCTGACGTTTTCTCAGGTGGGCACCTTCCTCACCGCCTCAGTACCGGGCGTTATGATCCAGTATTTTGGTCAGGACTCTGCCCTGACATTCACCTACACCGGTATCCTGTTTTCATGCCTGTTTTTTATTGTGGTGCTGATTACCTGGTCCTGTACCTGGGAATCGAAAGACATGAATCCCGAAGAGTTTGAGCGACTTAACGCCGGGCCAAGTATTGGACTGATATCCCACCTGAAAAATATGTTTATCGAACTGGCCACCACCTTCAAAATAAAAATATTCAGACAGCACTTGATTATCTATATTTCATCATTTACGGCGCTGGATATTTTCATAGCGGTGTTTGTTTATTTCGTCGTATATGGCCTGAGCCTGGATGCGGCAAACGCATCAGCCTATCTTTCGATTGCCACCTCCGTATCCATTCCCGCGACGCTGCTTTTCATGTTTATGCTGGACAAGCTGAATATCAGGCCCGCCCTGGCCATGCGTATTTCTTATCTGTGTATTTTTGCTGTACTCGGTTATCTCATTTTGATGTATATCGGCCATAGCGCTGTGTCTTCCTGGTGGCTCACCACGCTGGTATTTGTTCTGTTAGGTTTTGGCCGCGCAGGGCTTTATTTTATTCCCTGGAATATTTACAGCTTTATTCCTGATGTGGATGAAATGGTCACATGTCAACGGCGTGAAGGCGTCTTTGCTGGCGTGATGACGCTGATGCGCAAAAGTACCGTGGCCGTCGCAATTATGATAGTCGGTGCCGTACTGGAGCACAGTCATTTCGTCAAAGGGCAGTTAATTCAGCCAGAAAGTGCGCTGAATGCAATTACTGGTCTGCTGGTCTTTGGCTCCGGTGGTTTATTACTCATCAGCTTATATATGACCTTCAAATTTAAACTGACCCGTGAAACGCATCGGGTTCTGGTGAAAGAAATTGATCGCCTTAAGGCCGGCGGGAATAAAGCCGACTGTACACCCGAAACCAAAGTCGTGGTGAAGGCCCTGACCGGCTACGACTATGAACAGGTGTGGCAGCAGGATAATAACGCACGCCCTTAATTCAACCAGGCCAGTTCTTGAGTGGGTTGCACGTTACGCATGGCTGATCCCATCGGATAGCAGCCCGTTCTGCCTGCGCCTGAACGTAATGAAAATACTTAATACGCCAGGGATTCCTTTATGAACACACGTTTTTTTCGCTGCATGGCCATCGCTTTGCTGCTGTGTCCCTCGCTGCTGTACGCCGCAGCCATTAATGATAATGAAGACAGTTTAAGAATTCGTTTAAAGAATGATTTTCGACGAGCAGACAAGCCGAGTGCAGGTACCGGGCGTGATATCTACGCCTGGGTACAAGGCGGGCTCATTGATGTGAACACCCGCTACTATTCTGACTTTATTGGTATCAGCGCGGGTGCCTATTACGTATACAAACTGGGGGCGAAAGACGGCTGGAGCACCCGCTACTATCTGGATGGGCACGATAGCTTTGGCGTGGCAGTCGGCGCGGTCAAGCTTAAACCCGCCGATAATCTCTACTTAACCATTGGGCGGTTTGGTACCGACTATGGTTACGGCAGTCTCCCCTACCGCATTCCACTGATCGCCGATAATTCGTCCCGCACGATACAGACGATTTCTGAAGGCGTCCTGGCCCGTTTTGAGGCAACAGAAAACCTGGAATTCTGGTCAATGTGGCGTAAACGCGCCTTCTACTATGTCGATTCGGCAACCGGCGTGCGTGATGAAGGGGTGATTGACAGCGCAACAGGTAAGTACCATCCCCGCCGGGGACGCGGCTATTTGGTGGGATCATGGCACGATGCGTCGTCACGCTATTCGTTGGGGGCGTCTTATCAGCAAGATGTCTCAACCCAGGTGCAGAGCATTTTTGAAAAAACGCATACCTTTTCCAACGACCATACACTGAAGTGGGAGCTTATGGGATTTTATGGTCAGGTAGAAGGGATGAGTAAGCCTCTTAGTTACCATCACGAGACCGCCTTAATTTCCGGACGCTTAACTTACTCTTTTGATAAGGCAAGATTGTTTGGCGCCGTGGGCAAACTGACCCATGATATCGATGGGCGCATTGTCTACACCGATATTGGCTATCCCGACTCTCTGAGCATCGACCGCAACAAGGAAAACATGTTATCCGCGCAGTTTGGCGGGCAGTATTTCTTTAATCAAAACGTCGGTGTCATGCTGGGGCCAGTTATCACCAGAGGTTACGAAGACAAGCAGCGTAATACTAAAATTAACGGGCTCGGACTCATGGGAGCGGTGATGTATAACGTTACCGATGGGCCATTCAAAGGACTGAATATGTACGTGGCTGCTGACCGTGCCAGAGAGAAGCGGCCCGGCAGCGCGCTGGGCGATAAACTTTATTACTGGGATGTGAAAACCGGCGTGCAATACGATTTTATGTTGAAGTAACGACGCATCCATTACGTCGCACAGGTGTTTCAAAAGTGGCATCGTATGATGTCACTTTTAATAAAAACCGCAATTAATTGTTAAATAAGGGATAAATCCCCTTTTCATCTGGTCAACCAGTTTATCTTAACGTGCGCAAAACCCTGTTACCTTACCCGTTGGGTGATATAGTTTTCGCCGGAACGGTATCTGACGGGAGCATAATTATGAGGTCAGTCTCTCAGCAGCGGCCCTATCAGCAAGTGGGTATAAAAATCCGGCAACTGATTCTGGAGACGCCTTACCGCTCGGGTCAGCGTTTGCCGCCAGAACGTGAAATTGCTGACATGCTCGACGTCAGCCGCACCGTGGTTCGCGAGGCGTTGATTATGCTGGAAATTGAAGGGCTAATCGAAGTCAGACGCGGTGCTGGTATTTATGTGGTGGAGCACAAAAATCCATTACGTATTGAAGAAGTGAACACGCATTTTTGCAACGATGCCGGCCCGTTTGAACAGCTTCAGGCACGACAGCTACTGGAAAGTAATATCGCCGAATTCGCCGCGCTTCAGGCCACGCGAGAAGATATCGTCAAAATGCGTCAGGCCCTGCTGTTAGAAGAGCGCGAACTGGCAAGCTGCTCGCTGGAAAACTCAGAGAGCGGTGACATGCATTTTCATCTTGCCATTGCCGAAGCAACGCATAACAGCATGCTGGTCGAACTGTTTCGCCAGTCATGGCAATGGCGTGAAAATAACCCTATGTGGATTCAGTTGCACAGTCACCTGGGCGATACGCTTTATCGTAAAGCATGGTTGATCGATCACCGACAGATTCTTGCTGCACTCATCAAGAAGGACGCACGCGCTGCAAAGCTGGCGATGTGGCAACATCTTGAAAACGTGAAACAGCGCCTGCTGGAGTTTTCCAATGTTGATGACCTTGATTTCGATGGTTATCTGTTTGATTCATGGCCGCTGGCAAAAACGGACGGCTGAATGCCTGCAGTAGCAGGCACACGTGACGACGTCGTCAACGTGCTACCGTAACGGATGCAGAAACGCTGGGCATGCTGCCAGGCGATCACGTCCTCAATATGCCCCTGAGCGATGCGCTGCTGTTGTGCACGCCACCAGCTAGCCTCAAAAATTTCCGGATGCCGTTGTTGCAGTAGCGCGCCTATGGCAGGCTCGCTGCATAATGCATAGCGGAAGGTTTCAGGAAATACGTCATCCGGCCCCACGCTGTACCAGGGCTCCGCACTGAGCTCATCTTCTTCATATCGCGCCTGAGGAACCTCACGAAAATTGAGTTCCTGCATAGGGCGGATTTCATCGTAATCATAAAACACGACGCGCCCGTGTCGGGTGATGCCAAAGTTTTTAAACAGCATGTCGCCGGGAAAGATGTTGGCGGCAGCCAGCTGTTTGATCGCATTGCCATACTCTTCAATGGCGTGCTGGCGCTGGTTTTCACTGGCCTGCGCCAGGTAAAGATTCAGGGGCTGCATCCGACGTTCCAGCCAGAGGTGGCTGATGATAAGGCGATCGCCCTCAATACGTATCTTTCCGGCAATCGTGTGTTGAAATTCCTCCAGTAGCGCGGGAGCGATACGCGCGAGCGGCAACGCAAACTGTTCAAAAGCCTGTGTATCGGCCATGCGCCCCACACGGTCGTGCTCTTTGACCTGCTGATAACAGGCCCTGACCTGCATTTCGGTGACCTCTTTTTGCGGTGCAAACCGATCTTTGATGACTTTAAATACCCGATCAAAGCCCGGTAATGTGAACACCAGCATCACCATGCCACGAATACCCGGTGCAATCTCAAACGCGGCGTCGGTTTGCGCCAGCGCCTGGAGATATTCCCGATAGCTTTCCGTTTTGCCATGTTTTTGACAGCCGATAGCCATATAGCGCTCTGCCAGGGTTTTACCCGGCAATACAGGCTTGAGCCAGGCCACCAGCGCCGCCGGCAGCGGCGCATAGACCATGAAATAAGCGCGGGCAAAGCCAAACACGATGCTCGCGTCATTGACGTCCGTGAGGCAGGTATCAATCCACAGTTCGCCCTTATCGCTGCGCTGAATCGGCAACAGACAGGGAAATATGCCGTCGGGCAGGTGCAGCCGGGCGACAATCCAGGCGGTTTTGTTGCGAAAAAACAGCTCACTACAAACGTCCAGCCAGCCCTGCGCCAACTGGGCGGCGGAAAACTGCTCGCGCAAATGGCGGTGAATCCACGCTTCATCGCGCGCCCGATCCTGCCATGGCAGCGTTAAAGGCAGGTCGCGCAGTACCTGGTGGAACAGCGCTTGCCAGCCCTGATGTGGTAGATAGGTCCGCGCCAGAGGGCGCGCAGGGGAAGTTTGCGTTGAGGCTGGCTGAGAGCTGAAAATAAACAGGCGTTTCGGCTGCAGTGCATTATGGCCATGCAACCGGCAGTACACCGAATTAAAGAAGCTCTCGGCAATTTCGTAGCGCGGATAGCCGGGCAACAGGGTTTCGTAATGGCTTTTAATCGTCAGCCAAAAGTCATCGTCCCAGTGTGCCGCCCCGTTCAGCACGCGCAGTTGATCGGCGACTAATGCCACGTGATGATCGTAAAGATGAATACGCGCCTTCATCGCCTGCTGTACCGCCTGCCATTCGGCCTGTTCAAAACGCTGTTGTGCGCCTGCGGTAATGTCGAGAAAACGACCATACTGCGCGTCAAAACCCTGCAGAATGGTGTGAGCAATCAGTGATTCGCGTGGCGGCATGATTCACTCCTGAAAAAGCCCGCCCGCAGATGCCGGGCGGGAAAGACACAGACTCAACTCAAAACTGATGCTCCTCAGTAGACCCTGTCAGGGCCGTCACCGATGACTTGCCGCCCTGAATCGTGTTGGTCACCTGATCGAAATAGCCTGTTCCGACCTCCTGCTGATGCGATGAAAAGCTGTAACCCCGTTCGCGCGCAGCAAACTCCGGCTGCTGAACTTTTTCCACATAGTGGCGCATGCCTTCGCCCTGAGCGTAAGCGTGCGCAAGATCGAACATGTTGAACCACATGCTGTGGATGCCCGCCAGCGTAATGAACTGAAAGCGATAGCCCATGTCACTGAGCGCCTGCTGGAAGGCCGCAATGGTTTTGTCATCCAGATTCTTTTTCCAGTTAAACGAAGGCGAACAGTTGTAAGCCAGCAGCTTGCCTGGATAGCGGGCGTGAATCGCATCGGCAAAACGCTGGGCCATGGCCAAATCCGGGGTGGAGGTTTCACACCAAAGGACATCGGCGTAAGGGGCGTAAGCCAGTCCACGGCTGATTGCCTGCTCAATGCCGGCGTTGGTGCGGAAGAAACCTTCCGCCGTGCGGTCGCCGCGTATAAATGGGCGGTCGTATTCGTCACAGTCAGATGTGATCAGGTCTGCGGCATCCGCATCGGTCCGCGCCAGCAGGATCGTGGGTACGCCCATGACATCGGCAGCCAGACGCGCCGCCACCAGCTTCTGTATCGCCTCCTGGGTTGGCACCAGCACCTTACCGCCCATATGACCGCATTTCTTCACCGCCGCCAGTTGATCTTCAAAGTGCACGGCCGCCGCGCCTGCGCTGATCAATGACTTCATCAGTTCAAACGCATTCAGCACGCCACCAAAGCCCGCTTCTGCATCGGCGACAATGGGCAGAAAATAGTCGATATAGCGGCTGTCCCCAGGTTCTGTGCCGTTAGCCCACTGAATCTGATCGGCGCGCTGGAATGTCTGATTAATACGGGTGACCACCTCAGGCACGGAGTTGACCGGATAAAGCGACTGATCCGGATACATTTGTCCTGCTACGTTGGCATCGGCAGCGACCTGCCAGCCAGACAGGTAGATCGCTTCTATACCGGCCTTTGCCTGTTGCAGAGCCTGACCGCCCGTTAATGCTCCCAAACTGTTGATATAGCCTTTTTTGGCGTCGCCATTGAGCAGCGACCAGAGCTTCACCGCCCCCCGCTCTGCCAGAGTACAGGCCGGCACAACAGAGCCCCGCAGGTTAATCACTTCCTCTGCGCTGTACGGGCGGGTAATGCCCTGCCAGCGCGCGTCCTGCCACTGTTTTTCGAGTTGCTGAATATGTTGAGTACGTGTCATGGCAACGGCTCCTTAAGTCAGGGAAGCAGGCGGTAGCCTGGCAGAGTAAGAAAGGAAACCAGTTCGTCCTGGGTTGTGATCTGCGCCATCAGGCGCGCCGCTTCCTCATAACGACCTGAACTGAATGTCTTATCGCCCAGATGCATCTGTAGCGTTTGCAGCTCATCGTTCAGCAGCTGCTGGAAGAGCGCGGCCGTGACCGGCTGTCCATCGAGCAGAGATTTCTGATGGCGGATCCATTGCCAGATTGAAGTCCGGGCAATTTCTGCAGTTGCGGCATCTTCCATCAGGCCATCGATGGGGACACAACCATTGCCGCTAATCCAGGCTTCCAGATACTGCAACGCCACCCGAATATTGGCGCGCATGCCCGCTTCAGTTCTGTCGCCTTCGCAAGGTGCCAGAAGCTGCTCTGCCGTTATCGGGCTGTCATCCTGCCGCAGAATGTTGAGCTGATTGGGGCGTTCACCCAGTACCTGGTTGAAGACTGACATCGCCGTGTCTGCCAGACCGGGATGCGCGATCCAGGTACCGTCATGTCCGTTGTTGGCTTCACGCTGTTTATCTTCAGTGACGCGCTGCAGCACCCATTCATTGCGCGCGCTGTCCTTGCTGGGTATCAGTGCTGACATGCCGCCCATGGCAAAAGCACCGCGGCGATGGCAGGTTTGGATCAGCAGTCGTGAGTAAGCATCCAGAAAGGGCTGAGCCATGGTTACAGACTGCCGGTCGGGCAGAATCCGATCGGCATGTTCGCGCAGCGTTTTGATATAGCTGAAAATATAATCCCAGCGGCCGCAGTTCAGCCCCACGATATGATCCCGCAGATTCCACAGGATCTCGTTCATCTGGAATACCGCCGGTAGCGTTTCGATCAATACGGTGGCTTTTATGGTGCCGCGAGCCAGATCAAAACGATCCTCGGCAAAGCTAAAGATATCCCGCCACCACGCAACTTCCTGCCAGCTCTCAGTTTTAGGCAGATAAAAATAGGGGCCACTGCCTTTTACCAGTAAGGCTTCCGCGTTATGAAAAAAGTAGAGAGCAAAATCGAACAGACCACCGGGAATCGCATTGCCCTGCCAGCTAACATGTTTTTCAGACAGATGCAGTCCACGTACCCGGCACATCAATACCGCAGGATCGGCCCGTAGCTGATAGATTTTTCCGTTCTCGCTGGTATAGCGCAGCGTTCCCGCCACGGCTTCCCGTAAGGTTTGCTGTCCGTCAATGAGTTTTTCCCAGCAAGGTGCCAGCGAGTCCTCAAAGTCGGCCATAAACACCTTTACGTTAGCATTCAAGGCGTTAATCACCATTTTGCGATCGGGCGGACCGGTGATCTCAACGCGACGATCCTGTAAATCGGCCGGAATACCACGGATCGTCCACGCTCGCTCTCTTATGGAAATCGTTTCCATATCAAAGTCAGGTAACCCGCCGGAATCGTACTCTTTTTGCCGGACCTGACGTGCGGCTAACAATGTCTCACGCTGGGGTGCAAAACGCGTCACCAGTTCCTGCAGAAAAGCGATGGCGTCGGGAGTAAGCAACTGCTTTTCCGCATCGCTAAAGGGTTTACTGAAAAGTAATTCACTGTTGATAACCGAGTCTGTCATGTCTGCTCTCTCCTGTTTACAGGCGGATCAACATGGATGATCCACAGATAGGGTAATTATTGAGCTACAGGATCAGAGCATATTCATTTTAATTTTAAAATCAAAAACTATTTCCATTTTTAATAAAAAAACAACTTATCATCATGATTAATAAATGATTTATTTTATTTTTTAACAGGTAATACTTTTCAATCACGTTTTACAGACGAAAAAAAACCGTGCTGCCAGCGGCTAACACGGTTCAGTTGTCGCTAAAAAAGGATTATTCCAGCGTGGGATTCATATGGCGCAGATCAAACGGCGTAATCTGGTAGACGTAATAATTCAGCCAGTTTGAAAACAGCAGGTTTCCATGGCTACGCCAGGTGGCGCGCGGTGTAAGCTGCGGATTATCCTGTGGGAAATAGTTATAGGGTACTTCAGGATTCAGCCCGGCTTCATAGTCGCGTTGAAACTCTCCCGCCAGCGTCAGTGCATCGTACTCCGGATGCCCGGTCACAAACGCCAGCCTTTTGTCTTTGCTCGCCATCAGATACGCGCCGGTTTGTTCCGATTCAGCAAATAATTCCAGATCGGTATAATCCGTGATGAGCTGCGTCGGGAAATCAGCGTAACGTGAATGGGGAGCGAGGAAATTGTCGTCGAATCCCCGCGTCAGTAAGGAATGGGGATGCAGTATCTGATGCTCAAAGACGCCCGCCAGTTTAGTCTGCCGGGTCTGTTTAGGAATGCCATATAAAATGTTTAATGCCGCCTGGACGGCCCAACAGACAAACAGCGTTGAGGTAACATGATCTTTCGCCCACTCCAGCACCTGTTTTATCTGAGGCCAGTAAGCCACATCGTTAAATTCAACCAGGCCCAGCGGCGCACCTGTCACGATTAAGCCATCGTAGTTATCGTGCTGAATATCGTTAAAATTGCAGTAGAAGTTGTTGAGATGATCGCTGGGTGTATTCCGCGACTCCCGGCTGTCGATGCGCAGTAGCTGGATATCGATCTGCAGCGGTGAGTTGGAGAGTAAGCGCAGAAACTGGTTTTCCGTCTCAATCTTCTTGGGCATGAGATTAAGAACCAGCACTTTAAGCGGACGGATCTCCTGAACACTGGCACGTGACGACGTCATCACAAAGACGTTTTCGTTACGTAAAAAATTCACTGCCGGTAATTCGTCGGGAACCCTGATTGGCATAGCTTAATCACCTCTAGTAACCATATATACGTTTAGACATCCAGACAGCCAAAGATAACCAGTTAAAGGCTAAATGTCGAGTCTGCATATCAACAGGTGAAAAAGTTTCAAGGCGCGGGGCAGAGATGTGACATCTCGCTAAGCGCGCCCCTGCGGAAAAGAAATTGAAAGCCTGTTCTGTCACTGGCTGAGGGACAGAAAACCGTACTGGCGTAAAATTTGTTGCGCGGTATCGGAACTCAGGAATGCCGCGAGCGGCTTGGCAGCGGCGGACAGCGTGGCCCAGCCATATCGTGCCTGGACATTGTAAGTGGAAGGAATGTTAAAAACCCGAAGCTGGGAAAAACGAGCCAGGCGAGGCGCATAGCTGGCGTAGCCGATAAACAGCTCAGCATGGCCTGCACTGATAATCCACTGCGCCGCCAGGTCACCCGCAGGCACAGGCAAGCTGTCTGGTCCGCCAACCATAGCGATCGCTCTTTGCCTGAGTGCATCGCCACAACCGGGATGGCGCTGTTCGATATGGTCAAACAACTCCAGGGTGTAATCACCTGAGGGATCGCAAAGCGGCGTTGAGGTTCCCAGCCGCAAATCCTCACGGAGTAATAGCGACAGCCAGTCATCCTGTTCAATGACGCAATCACGTTTAGCCGTCAGGCAAAGCCTGTTATTTGTAAAATGGCCGGTATGATCTGCCAGGCCTTGTTGGCGCAGCTTTTCTGGATGCTGTAGGTTAGCCGAAACAAACAGGTCGCATATTTCACCCTGTTCAATGCGCTGACGCAGCAGACCGGCCGGCCCATACTGAGTATTTGCTGTTAAGCCGGATTCGGCATGGAAGGCGGTCATGAGCATCTTCCACACGTCACGCAGGCTACCTGCTGCCAGAATCTGTAGATTTCTCATGGTATGACGTCCGGTAGAACCGTTGATACCAGCGATTAGCCTGCTGCTGCATATCGATGTCGCGGAATTTATCTGGGTAGAGTTTTTTCGCCATCCACAGTTCGCCTAACCCTATGGCCTCCGGCATGGGATAGCCCCATGCCTTGGCATACTCAGGCATCAGCCATACCCGGTGATGTTTCACTGCATCAATGGTTCGCCAAAGGGGATTCTGTTGAATCTCCTTCACCACCTGTGGATAGCGGTCTTGAACGAAGATGACCTGTGGGTTCCATACGACAACCTGCTCCATGCTGACCTGCCTGAATCCCTGAATCGACGAGGCCGCCACGTTAAGGGCACCGGCATGCGCCATCATCAGGCCGGTATATTTACCCGCTCCGTAGGTGGTCAGATCGGGATTAGCCATATAGGCGCGAACACGCTGCTGCTCGGGGATATTTTTGAGACGGTCGGTGACGATCTGACGACCGGCGAATGCCGCTGAGATCAACGCTTTGGCCTGCTGCTGCCTGTTGACGACTTCCCCAATCAGCGTAATCCCCTCTTTTATACCCAGGTCGTACGCCTGATCTTCGTTTTGCATATTGGGGTTGATCTCACCCTGCTGTCCGGCGTCGTCATGGCGCAATGAAATTGCCAGGACCGGAATACCCAATGCAGAGATTTGGTCAATCATCTCTTTTGGCGCATAGTTAGTGACAAATACCACCTGTGGATGCAGCGCAACCAGCTTTTCCAAATCCACGTGGGTCAAATCACCCAGCAGCGCTTTATGCGTCAGTTCAGGTACCAGCGTCGCGTAATTGTCCCCTAGCTGCTGCTTCCAGTTAGCGAGAATCCCTACGATTTTATCTGTCGCGTTTAACTGCACCAGGAGATTCAGCGTTTGATGCTGAAGCACGACCACACGATCAACCCGATCTGGAATCGTGACGGTGCGGCCAATTTGATCGGTCACAACACGGCTGGCGTAACTGTTTAAGGCGGTAAGCGTCACTATGCCTGCAAGCATCAGGCGCTTTAATGTTGTATTCAATAAGGTTTCCCCGAAGCGTAATGCAAGAGATTATATAGCGATTATCTGTCGCAAGGTAGCCTCTTGATGCGCATACCTGACCGCTGCTGTGCTCCTTTATCCTGTTTCCGAATCGGCGTCACCGAAACACCAGAAAGGTAAAAAGAGAACGGATGCGCTAAAACCATCAAGGCTGCGGAACTGGCCTTTAACGGAATCATGTTGACAGCTGACAGCGGGATACAGCTTCGCCCAGGTGGACAGGGCTTTGTGAACGTGTTCAGGCTGTACAGGCGAAGGTCAGATAAATCACTGTGCGGACGACTTGACGGTTTTTTAGATTACGAGCTGGTCAGCGGGCATAACTGGAAAGTGCATCTCACTATGCGCTGTAAACAATCAGGCTGAAAGATATTCCAGTGTACAGTTATATTATTCCAGTATTAAATCCCTACAGTTTTAACCTGCTGATATTCTCTTTTACATACTGAAAATAATGCTAGCAGGTTGATATTAATTAGAGCACAGGGCGTTAATTTTAAACTGCACATACTCTGCTAATTTAATTTTAACGGAGCCAGACAGACTCCTTCATCAACTGAAATAAAGGGGTAATATTATGAAAATCAATAAAGTAACGTCAGCTGCTGCTGCCGTGGCATTTTCATTGATGTCTTTCGGTTGTTTTGCACAAACCGTCTCTGCCACCTCATTAACACTGGATGGCGCGGTCTCTAAAATTGCCAGACAGGCGAAACAACAAGGCGATCATTTTAGAGTTATCAGTGCAGACACCAATAATTATGCCCACGTAACCGCTGAATTATATAAATAATATCGGCGCTAAAAAGCACGTGACCGGCTGTTTTTAAACGCATTCCGCGTTTTTAAAATAGCTGGTCTTTTTTGTCTTTAATTAATGCTGCCCATCTTATCCAACTCAACCAGGCGATCTGTAACGATTTTAGGGCGTTTTCAAAGATGCCTACTGATAACAGCCTGTCTGCCGCGTACCAGATGACGTGCCTGTGTTTTACGTCGCTCCGCCACTGCACCCGTGCCTTGCTGCTGGTTCACCGTTGCCCGTTAAACGCCGGTAAAGGGATGCGTCCGGTCCGGAACGGTGCAGAGATGAGGGGTTATCTGCCAGATCGCAGACGTAAAAAAGCCCTGAACGTCAGTTCAGGGCTTCTTCACTTGTTTGATGCCTGGCAGTTTATGAATCACGCTGTGATTCACCCTTCGGGCCGCTGCTTCGCAGCGTTCAAAAGCGTTCGCTTTTGTCCTACTCTACTGAGTAGTGAACTGCCCGAGGTTACGTGCAGGTCCTTCAATTTGATGCCTGGCAGTTCCCTACTCTCGCATGGGGAGACCCCACACTACCATCGGCGCTACGGCGTTTCACT